>CAYQTA010000001.1:0-43122 GCA_964420365.1 uncultured Acidobacteriota bacterium
GCTCGCTCCGCGTTGCCCCGGGTTTCGCATTTCGGGGGTTTCCGGGGGCTGGGAATCGCGTGAATCCCGGTTCTCTGTCGGCGACGTTGCGGAACCCCGTTTTCTCCGTCGGGATCCGTGCGCTTTTCCCGGTTCTCTGCAGTTTCCGCGGGTCCCTGCCCTCGCGGCGATCCCCGCTCAGCGGGCGGAACGGGGGAGGGTGAGGCGGAGGGCGAGGTGGACGCCGAAGTCGGGGCCGGCGTCGTAGTGGATCATGTTCTCGATGAAGCCGGCCTCGAGGACGAGGCCGGGTCCGACGGGGCCGACCCAGGCGAGCAGCACCTCGTGGGAGAAGGAATCGAACGGTTCGATCCCGTCGACCGGGCCCTCGGCCACGAGGTACTGGCCGACGATCGACGATCGCCGGAACGCCCGCCACTCGAGCGAGAGCGCCCCGGTCCACTGGGAGTGCTTGAACGGGACGACCCCGGCGAACGACGTCTCGCCGAACCAGGTGTAACCGGCGTTCAGGATCGCCGTCCAGCGCCCCCATCGCTTCCCGGCAGCGGCGCGCACCTGGACGTCCCAGCGGTGGGGCCCCTCCAGCATCCCGTCGGAAAGGGCCCAGCGAATGCCGCCACCGACGGTCAGCCAGGGCCGGGCGGCATCTCCCGCGACGAGGACGCGGAACACGGTCGCCTGGAAGCCGGTCGCGTCCCCGAACGGCTCGTCCCGGTCGAGCAGAACGCGGCCCTCGTCGTCCTCGAGGTAGATCCGGTAGGCGTAGCGGGGGAAGCGATCCCGGCCTCCCTGGGGCAGCCCGAACAGGTCGTGGAAGTTCTGGATCAGCCCGTCCATCGAGCCGCGGAACGTCGAGCGGTCCTGGAACTCGAACTCGACCCAGGTGCGGTCGTCGATCCCGTAGCCCGCGGAGACCGCTCCCTCGAGCATCTCGAAGTCGAACAGGTAGGAGCCCGCTTCCCAGGACCACACGTTCACCCACTCGAGGCGGGAACGGAGCTCCCACGTGCCCGGTGCGAGCGGCTCGGGCGAGAACGGGGTGACGGTCATCCGGAGCCCCTGGCCCGGTGACTGGGAGGGAACGCGCAGCGGGCCGAGGCCGAGATCGCCGCCGACCGCCGGCGCGGCGACCGCCCCGGCGAGGAGGAAGCAGGAGAGGATCCGGTGGAGGGCCATCGGCGGCTCCGGGGCGGGGAGGCGCATTCTCCCACGGTCGACGGCCCGGCGGGAGGGGCTATGATCGGTCCCCGTTTCCCGGAGGGAACGCCCGTGAAGGAACTGGACGTCCGCCACCTGCCGTGCCCGGGCCCGGTGCTCGAGCTGCGGGCCGCCCTCGAGGAGGGGGAGACCGAGATCGTCCTCCACGTGGCCGACGACCTGGCCCGGTCGAACGTCACCCGTTTCGCCGCCTCCCGGGGCGCTACCTGCGAGGTCGAGCCGGAGGGAAAGGGCTTCCGCGTCCGGGTCCTCGCCGGACCCGGGGCGGCGAGTCCGCCGCCCGGGGGCGACCCGGAGATCGCCTGCGCGCTCCCGGAGACGGGGGAAGCCCCGGCCGCGACCGTCGGCCCGGGCCGTCCCCTCGTCGTCCAGGTGACCGGCCGGACGATGGGCCACGGGGACGACGAGCTCGGCGCGCTCCTCCTCCGCTCGTTCCTCAAGACGCTCGGGCAGCTCGAGGAGAAGCCGGACGCGATCGTCTTCTACAACGAGGGCGTGAAGCTCTGCTGCGAGGGGTCGGACCTGCTCGAGACGATCCGCGGGCTGGAGGAGCAGGGGATCGAGATCATCGCCTGCGGGACCTGCCTCAACTGGTTCGAGCTGGCGCCCCGCCTCGCCGTCGGGCGGGGAACCGACATGCTCGAGATCGCGGAGCGGCTCGCCGGGGCCGCGCGTCTCGTCCGGCCCTGACGCGATGCGGCGGGTCTACCTCGATCACGGCGCGACCTCGTTCCCGAAGGCTCCCGGCGTCGCCGCGGCGATGGCCGCCTTCCTCGAGGAGGCCGCCGGCAGCCCGGGAAGGGGAGGACACCGCTTCTCCGTCGCCGCGACCCGGGCGGTCGAGGACGCCCGCGAGCGGGTCGCCGCGGTGCTCGGCGGCGACCCGGAACGAACGATCCTGGGCCCCGGGGCGACGTTCTTCCTGAACGTGCTCCTCGAGGGCCTGCTCCGGGAGGGGGACGGGGTCGTCGTCTCGGCCCTCGAGCACAACTCCGTGATGCGGCCCCTGCGGCACCTCGAGCGGACCCGGGGCATCCGGGTGCGCGTGGTCGAGGGGGAGGACCGGTGGGGCGTACCGTCGGCGGAGGAGTTCGCGGCCGCGGTCACCGCGGAGCCGGCCCGCCTGGTCGTCGTCACCCACGCGTCCAACGTCACCGGCGAGGTGCTGCCGGTCGAGGAGATCGCCTGCACCGTGGCCCCGGTCCCCGTGGTGGTCGACGGCGCCCAGGGGGCGGGAAGCGTTCCCTTCGACTTCGGGGCGAGCGGGGTGGCGGCGTACGTCGCCTCGGGGCACAAGGGGCTGCTCGGCCCCACCGGCGTCGGCGTGCTGCTCCTGGACGCGGCGCTCGCCCGGGATCTGCCCCCCCTGGTGCGCGGGGGGACCGGGTCGCGCTCGGAGAGCGAGGAGATGCCGGCGTTCCTGCCGGACCGGCTCGAGGCGGGGACGCCGAACACGGCGGGGATCGTCGGGCTGGGGGCGGCCTGCGCGTGGCTCGCCGGGCGGACGGTGGCCGCGGTCGCCGCCCACGAGCTCGCCCTCGCCCGGCGGGCGGCCGAGCGGCTTGCCGGACTTCCCCGGGTCCGGCTCCACGGCTGGCGGGAAGACCGGCCGCGAACCGGGCTGCTCTCGTTCACCGTGGAGGGGATCGACACCGGGGAACTCGCGGCCCGCCTCGACCGGGACCACGGCCTCGCGATGCGGGTCGGCCTCCACTGCGCCCCGGCGGCCCACCGGCGGATCGGGACCTTCCCGGCCGGCACGATCCGGGCCGGGTTCGGGCCGTTCAACGTCCCGGCGGACGCCGACCTCCTGGCGGACGCCCTCGCTGAGGTGCTGCGATGACCGAGTCCCGGGACCTGCTCGTCGTCTTCGAGACCGCCCGCCAGGTGACCCGCGCCGAGCGGCTTGCCCGGGCCGAAGGGCTCGACGTGGACGTGATCCCCGCGCCGCGGGTCGTCTCCGCCGAGTGCGGGGTGGTCCTCGAGGCCCGGCGACGCGAGGCGGCGCGCCTCGCCGAGCTCTTCGCCGCGGAGGGACTCGCGCCCCTCGCGGCCTGGAAGCGGGGCGAGGGAGGATGGTTGCCGACGAGCCTGGACGCCCGGGACGCGGAGGACACGGCCCTCACCCGGGACACCGCCTACGGGGGATGCGGCGCCAAGCTCGCCAAGGGACTGCTCGCGACGATCCTCTGCGGCCTGCCGCGCCTCGAGTCGGAAGACCTCGTCGTCGGCATCGAGTTCGCCGACGACGCCGGGGTGGTCCGGGTGGCGCCGGACCTGGGGATCATCCACACGGCGGACTTCTTTCCCCCGATGGTGGACGACCCGTGGGCGTTCGGCCGGATCGCGGCGGCGAACGCGCTCTCGGACGTCTACGCGATGGGAGGGGTTCCCCTCGCCGGGATGAACCTGGTCAGCTTCCCGCTCGGGAAGTACGGCAAGGAAGTGCTCAAGGAGATCCTGCGCGGCGGCCTCTCCGCCCTCGAGGAGGCGGGCGCGGTGCTCGCGGGCGGCCACACCGTGGAAGGGCAGGAACTGCTCTACGGGCTGGCCGTGACCGGGAAGGTCCACCCGGACCGGGTCTGGCGGAACGGGGGGGCCCGGCCCGGCGACGCCCTCGTGCTGACGAAGCCGCTCGGGACGGGAGTCGTCACCACCGCGGCGAAGGCCGGGCTCGCGTCGCCGGACGACCTGGCGACGGCGCTCCGCGTGATGGGAACGCTGAACCGGCGCGCGGCCGAGGCCGCGGCGGAGATCGAACCCCATGCCGTCACCGATGTCACCGGGTTCGGTCTCGCCGGTCACGCGGCGGAGATGGCGGAGGCCTCGGGAGTGACCCTCGAGATCGACCTCCGGGCCCTGCCGCTGCTCCCCGGGGCCCGGGAGGCCGCCGCCACGGGGTTCGTCCCCGCCGGCGCCGGGAAGAACCGGGAATCGCTCGCCGAGGTGCTCGAGGTGGACGACGGGGCCGACCCGCTGCTCGTCGACCTGGCCCTGGACCCGCAGACCTCCGGGGGGCTCCTCGTCGCCTGCCCGGCGGAGGCGGCACCGGACCTCGCCCGGCGCGTTCCGGGGGCCGCCGTGATCGGTCGCGTCACGGCCGGAAGCGCCGGGCGGGTGTTGCTGCAAGGGTGAGCTGTCGGCCGAAGCCCCGCCGGCCGCCGATCCGCTGAGAAACGCAACGAAACCGGTCTCCGCCCGTCGAGAAGTTCAACGATCCCCAAGTGGTAACATAGCGGTAAGTTATAGACGAGCGGCTCGGGTGTGCCGGGCCGGACCGTTGAAATCCTCGACGCCCCCGGCGGCCCGCGCCGGGGGCGTTTCACGTAACCATAAGGAAACGCTGGAGTTCATAAAGGGGACCGAACATGGCTCGAATCGTGCATCAGGACGTGCCCGGGACCCCCGTTCCCGGGGGAGGCGTGCCTCCTCCCGGGGCAGGCGGGCCGGAGGAGACCCCGGGCATGCCGGTACGCCGCTCGATCGCGGGGAAGCTGACCCTGCTGCTCACCCTCTCGCTCGCCGCCGTCTTTGGTGCAACGGCGGCCCTCAACCTGTGGATCCAGCGGGTATCGACGACCCGGATTCTCCGCCAGAGCGGTATCCAGCTTGCCGGCCTCGTCGCGGGTGCGACGCGGGAGGCGATGCTCCGAAACGACCGGGAGCGGATCCAGGCGACGGTCGACACCCTGGCCCGCCAGCGGAACATCGCGGCGATCCGCATCCTCCGGAAGGACGGTCGCATCGCCTACGCCTCGGACAGGTCCGAGGTGGGACGGATCGTCAGCATGGAGGAGCCACAGTGCCGGGCCTGCCACGCCTCGCCGAGGCCGCTGCGGACGCTGCCGCCGGGGAAGGAGGCGCGGGTCGTCGACCAGGAGGGACGGCACGTGCTCGCGATCACCCGCATGATCGAGAACGAGCCGGAGTGCTCCGCCGCCGCCTGCCACGTGCACCCGGCCGACACGCCGATCCTGGGTGTCCTCGACGTCCATCTCGACCTGGAACCGTACGAGCAGGCGCAGCTCCAGTCCGCCGCCGAGCTGATCGTCTCGAGCCTCTTCGGGATTCTCCTGGTCGTCGGGATCAGCGTGGTGGCGATCCAGCGAATGGTCGACCGCCCGGTTCGTACCCTCATCGAGGGAGTCGAACGACTGGCTGCCGGGGATCACTCGGTGCGTGTCCCGGAGGTTTCCGACGACGAGCTCGGTGTCCTCGCGCGCGCGTTCAACCGGATGGCGCGGGACCTGGCGGCGGCGCGCCAGGAGCTGATCGAGTGGGGCCGGACGCTGCAGCGCCGCGTGGAGGAGAAGACCCGCGAGCTGGAGCAGGCGCAGGAACACATCGTCCGGGTGGAGAAGATGGCCTCCCTCGGCAAGCTGGCGGCCGTCGTCGCCCACGAGATCAACAACCCGCTGGCCAGCGTGGTCACCTACGCGAAGACGCTCGTTCGGCGGATCCGCAAGCAGGACATGACGGACCAGTGCCGGGAGAACCTGGAGTATCTCGATGCCATCGCCGCCGAGGCGAAGCGTTGCGGCACGATCGTCTCGCAGTTGCTCGCCTTCGCGCGGCAGAAAACCGGAGAGTTCGAGGAAACCGACGTCAACCAGGTCGTCGAGAAGGCACTGTTTCTCGTTCATCACAAGCTGGAGCTGGCGGCCGTCGGGGTCGTCCGTGACCTCGATCCCGACCTTCCACGCGTCGTCGTCGACCCCTCCCAGGTGCAGCAGGCGCTGATGGCCCTCCTGATCAACGCCGCCCAGGCAATGGAGGGTGGGGGGGAGGTGCGGGTGACGACGCGGCCGGTGAAAGGTGGCATCGAGGTGGTCGTGGCCGATACCGGGCCCGGGATGACCCCCGAGATCGCCGCCCACGCCTTCGAACCGTTCTTCACGACCAAGGACGACGGCGGGGTCGGGCTCGGCCTGTCGGTCGTCTACGGGATCGTCGAGCGGCACGGGGGAAGGATCGAGCTGGACACGGCACCCGGGAAGGGCTGCCGGTTCACCCTGTTCTTTCCCGAGACGCCGCCGGGGCCCGAGGGCTCCGGGGAGGAAGCACCATGAAGCGGCGCGCGCCCCACGTGCTGATCGTCGACGACGAGCGGCACGTCCGGGAGTCCCTGTCCAACTGGTTCGTCGAGGATGGCTACGAGGTGAGCACCGCCGGCAGCGCCAAGGAGGCCCTCCACGTGCTGGCCACCCGGGACGTCGATGTCGTCGTCACCGACATCCGGATGCCCGGGATGGACGGGCTCGAGCTGCAGCACCGGATCCGGGAGGTAAAGCCGGAGGTCGCGGTCATCCTGATCACGGCCTACGCCTCGGTAGCGACCGCCGTGCAGGCGCTCAAGGAGGGGGCCTGGGACTACCTGGTCAAGCCGTTCGACCCGGAGGACCTGTCTCGTGTCGTCGCCAAGGCCTGCGAGAAACTGCGCCTCCAGGAGGAGAACGCCGCCCTCCGGGAACGGATCGCCGCCAGCGTGCCGGAGTTCGTAACCGGGGAAAGCCCCGCGATGCGACGGGTGCTCGAGCTGGTCGAGGCGGTCGCGCCGACGGACGCGACCGTCCTGATTCGCGGGGAGTCCGGTACCGGCAAGGAACTGATCGCGCGGCTGATCCACGCGAAGAGCCCGCGGGCCTTCGGACCGCTGGTCGCCGTCAACTGCGGGGCGCTCCCCGAGGGAGTGCTCGAGTCCGAGCTGTTCGGCCACGAGAAGGGCGCCTTCACCGGTGCCGCCGGCCGGCGGAAGGGCAAGCTCGAGCTGGCGGACGGGGGCACCCTCTTCCTCGACGAGATCGGGGAGATCTCCCCGAAGGTGCAGGTCGAGCTGCTGCGGGCCCTCGAGGAGCACAAGATCACCCGCGTCGGCGGCACCCAGGAGGTACCGGTCGACTTCCGCGTCGTCTGCGCGACGAACCGCGACCTCGAGGAAGCGGTCCGGGAAGGGACCTTCCGCGAGGACCTCTACTACCGGATCAACGTCTTCCGCATCGATCTTCCGCCCCTGCGCGAGCGGAGGGAGGACATCCTGCCGATCGCGGAGCACTTCGTCGAGCGGTACGCACGGGCGATGGGGCGCAAGGTGTCGGGGTTCTCGCAGGCGGCTCGCGAGGTGCTGCTCTCCCACGACTGGCCGGGAAACGTCCGCGAGCTGGCCAACGCGATCGAGCGGGCGCTGGTCGTCTGCCGCGAGGGCGAGATCCGGCCCGAGCACCTGCCGATCGTGCGCCGGGCCGGAGACGGGTCCGAGGGAGACGCGGCCGACCTGTCGCTGCGGGCCGTGGAGCAGCGGCACATCCGCAAGGTCCTCGAGATCTGCGCGTGGAACGTCACGCGGGCCGCGAAGGAGCTCGGGATCGACCGGGTGACCCTCTACAACAAGATGAAGAAGTACGGGATCGAGCGGCCGGGCCAGGCGGGGAACTGAGGGAGATGCGCGGTGATCGCCTGGCGCGTGGAACTCGTACGGATCGGGACGGTCGCCCCGGGCGTCCTGCGGCGCCTGGCGGCGGAGCTGGCCCCCTGCCTTGCCCGCGAGGTCACCGTCGCCACCTTCACGATCGATCCGGCGGCGGCGTTCGACCCCCCGCGGCGGCAGTACCGGGTCGACGACCTGTTGCTTGCCCTCCTCGACCCGCCCCCGGCCGCGGGCGTCAAGCGGGTCGGAATCACGAACCTGGACATCTTCCTCCCCGTCTTCACCCACGTGCTGGGACTCGCCCAGCACGGCGGGGGGGTGGCGGTCGTCTCGCTCCATCGCCTGCGCCCGGACGAGCCGAATCACCCGGATCCCGCGGGCGTGTTGCGCCGGCGTCTCCTGCGGGAGGTGCTCCACGAGCTGGGGCACACGCTGGGTCTCGTCCATTGCGACGTTCCGTGGTGCGCGATGCGGGCGTCCCGGGTCGCCGAGGAGGTGGACCTGAAGGACGCCGCTTTCTGTCGAACCTGCGCGGGGGAGGTCGGCCTTGCCGCCGATTGCCCCTGTGCCGGACGTGAGCCGGGGGACCGGGAGCTCCCACGGTTCGAGAAGGAGCATGAGGGATGAACGACAGCCGGAAGAAGCGCCTCCTGGCGGGCGCGGGAGCCATACCCGGGCTGCTGCTCCTGCCGCTGGCCCTGGCGGCCTCCCCGCCCGGCGAGGTCCACTGGCCCTCCCACGTGGGTGAGGTTCTCTTCCCCCACCGGGCGCACGTGGAGGAACTGGGGCTCGACTGCACGGAATGCCATCACCCCACGCGGGCGCCGCGGCTGGAGACCCCGCACCCGGAGTACTTCGCCGGGGAGCTGGGTCGCTGCTCCCTGTGCCACCGGGGGCCCGTCGGTGACCGCGGAACCGCGGCGCCGTCCGGTGACCAGGCGTACCGGTGCGCGTCCTGCCACGGGCCGCGGACGACCCGGGCGGGAGACTTCCCGGGGCTGAAGGTCGCCCTGCACGAGACCTGCGGAAAGTGCCACGAGATCGGGACGGGGCCGGAGGCGAGCGCCCGCTGTGCGACCTGCCACTCCGGCCCGGCCCGGCCCTGGCACGGGCCGGCCGCCGGCCGGGAAGGGAGGGAGTGATGGACAGGAGGAAGTTCCTCGAGCTCGCGGGTGTCGCCGGGGCGATGGCGGCCGGGGCGGGGCTCGCGAAGGCGGCGACGAAGGCCGCGCGGACCGGCGACGGGGAGAAGGAACAGGACGAGGAGTTCGTCGCCGTCCTGGTCGACACGACCCGCTGCATCGGCTGCCGGCAGTGCGAGATCGCGTGCGCCCAGGTGAACGGCCTCCCGGTGCCCGACCCGGCCCACGACGGCGCCCTCGAACACGACCGGAAGACGACCCTGGAGCAGTGGACGGTGGTCAACCGGCGCGAGACCGGGAAGGGCGAGGTCTTCGTCAAGACCCAGTGCATGCACTGCGAGCAGCCCGCCTGCGCCGCCGCCTGCCCGACGAACGCGATGGAGAAGACCCACCTCGGGCCCGTCATCTGGCACCCGGACCGGTGCATGGGATGTCGCTACTGCATGATGGCGTGTCCCTTCGAGATCCCCCGGTTCGAGTACGACAGCTGGAACCCGCGGATCCGCAAGTGCATCCAGTGCTACGAGCGCGTCCGGGACGGGGAGCAGCCGGCCTGCGTCGAGGCCTGTCCGCGGGAAGCGCTGATGTTCGGAAAGAAGAGCGAGCTGCTCCAGGAGGCCCGGAGCCGCATCTACCGCCACCCGGACAGGTACGTGCACCACGTGTACGGTGAGCACGAGGCGGGCGGCACGGGCTGGCTCTACCTCTCCGCCGTCCCGTTCGAGCAGCTCGGGCTGCCGACCGACGTCGGCACGATCCCGTACCCCGACACCACCCGCGAGTTCCTCTACAGCGTGCCGGTGGTCTTCATGGTCGTCCCGCCCCTCCTCTACGGTCTCCACGAGCTGACCGAGCGCAGGGAGAAGGTGCGGGAGCAGGAGGAGGGAGCATGAGCACGGCCGTGACGACGGAAACCATGCCCCGGCGCTCGTGGAAGGAGTTCATCCTCGACCAGCTCAGGCCCCGGGGGCCGATCTTCACCCCCTTCAACGTGATCTCCGCCCCGGTCATCCTCGCGGGGATGGTCCTCGTGGTGATCCGGTTCTGGAAGGGAATCGGGGCCGTCACCAACCTGAACCAGAGCTACCCGTGGGGGCTCTGGATCGGGTTCGACGTGATGACCGGCGTCGCCTTCGCCGGGGGCGCCTACGTGCTGACCGCGGCGGTCTACGTCCTGCACGCGGAAAAGTACCACCCGATCATCCGGGCGACGGTGCTGAACGGCCTGCTGAGCTACATGTTCTACGCCGGCGCGCTGATGCTCGACCTCGGCCGGCCGTGGCACATCGTGAACCCGATCATCGGGAACAGGTTCGGGTACAACTCGATCCTGTTCCTCGTCGCGTGGCACTTCCTGCTCTACATGACGTCGGAGTTCCTCGAGTTCTCCCCGGCGATCGCCGAGTGGCTCTGGCTCCCGAAACTGCGGCGATTCCTCGGGATGCTGACGCTGCCGACGGTGATCTTCGGCGTGACCCTCTCGTGCCTGCACCAGTCGGGGCTCGGGGCGCTGTTCCTGTTCAACCGGAACAAGCTCCACCCGCTCTGGTACACGGAATTCCTCCCGGTCCTGTTCCTCGTCTCGAGCGTGTTCGCCGGCCTCTCGATGGTGATCTTCGAGGGATCGATCACGCACCGGGTATTCCGCGCCCAGCTCGACCCGAAGAAGCACCACGACTTCGACGACATCATCCTGGGCCTTGCCCGCGGGGCGGCGGCCACGATGTACGTCTACCTCTTCTTCAAGCTGCTCGTCTTCGTCCACGGCAAGCACTGGCACTACCTGGGAACGAAGTGGGGCTGGTGGTGGCTCGTGGAGATCGTCGGGTTCGTCGCCGTGCCGCTCGCGATCTACACGCACGGCTACCAGGCGAGACGGATCGGGGCGATCCGCCTCGCGGCGGCGCTGACCCTGGTCGGGATCATCCTCAACCGGATGAACGTCTGCTTCATCGCCTTCAACTGGAAGTCGCCGGTCACCTACGTGCCGGCGGTCGCCGAGGTCGTGATCACGCTGATGGTCGTCTTCCTCGAGATCTGGGCGTTCCGCTGGATCGTCCACCGCCTGCCGGTGCTGAGGGAACCCCCGGCGTGGGCGCGGGAGGGCTGAGCGATGGAAGTCCACCACTACGTCAACATCTTCGAGACCAAGGGCGTCGAGTACATCCTGGTCATCCTGTTCCTGCTCACCTTCGTGATCTTCATGCGGCACCTCAAGCGCCATGCCCCGGTCCGGCGCCAGGGGCCGCCGCCGCCCCCGCGGCTCGAGGAGACGATCGTCGCACCGCCGAAGGATTCATCGGGAGGGCGTTGAGCGGTTCAACGGACCGAAGTGACGGAAGAACAGGCACTTTGCGCCCCGCCGGGAGATCGGGCCCGGCGGGGCGTGGTGTTTTTCCATGACGGCCGGGAGCGCCGCCGCCGGGCGACCGTAGAACTCGCTGCAAGACAAGGACTTGGAAGTTCGGCCGTGGTTGGCACGCATCGTGCTTTGGAAAAGGGTGCACCCCCGGGGCAACGAACGAAGGATCGAGGAACCGAAACGAACGCGGGCCCGGGGCACGGGATCCGCCGGAGGAAGGAACCATGGTCGTCTCTCTCGTGATCTTCACCTTCGCGCTGTTCTTCCTGGTCGAGGGAATCGTCTGGGTGCTGAACCGCACCGCCTCCACGGAAAAGGAGGAGGCCCCGCGGGCGGTCCTCCGGCCGTTCGACGAGATCCACCTGCCGCGCGGGCTGTTCGTCGCGGACAACCATGCGTGGGTGCGCCTCGCGGAGTCGGGCGAGTTCCGAGTCGGCGCGGACGAGTTCCTCGCCGAGGCGCTCGGCGGCGCCGACCGCGTCGAGCTGCCCGAGGTGGGCACCGAGGTGCGCAGGGGCGACCCCCTCGCGAAGGTCTGGCGCCACGGGCGCGTGCTGGTCCTGCCGGCCCCGGTCGACGGCACCGTGATGCAGGTCAACGCGCAGGTCGCCGAGCACCCCGAGGAGCTCGCCGAGGACCCCTACGGGAACGGCTGGCTTGCCGCCGTGCTGCCGGTGGAGCCGACCGAGGCGCTCAAGGACCTGCGGCTGGGCGAGAGGGCGCGGCAGTGGCTCTCCCGCGAGGTGCAGCGGTTCGTCGAGTTCCTCGCCCGCCGGAGCTCCCCGCAGCTCGTCGGTGCGACGATTCCCGACGGCGCCCGCCCGGTGGTCGGCGCGGCCCTCGCCCTCGACGACGACGGCTGGAAGGAGTTCCGGCGCGAGTTCGTCGAGCGCTGAGCCCCGACACCGTCGCGGGTCCCGGTTCTCCTCCGGCCCGCGCTTCCGGGGAGGCCCCGCCCGGGGCCTCCCCCTTTCGTGCCCCGGCCGCGGCGCGATTCGCGGCGCGCCGCGCCGCCCGGGCTGCCTTCCGGCGGCCCCTACGCGATCCGCGCGAGGAGGGGTTCGCGTAGGGGCGCCCGGGAGGGCGCCCGAGGGTGCTGGATGCGCATGGCACCGTGGCGCGCGTTGGCCGATGATGCGCGGCGCGGTGCGCCGCCCGGGCCGCCTTCCGGCGGCCCCTACGAGAGGCCCATCCGGGAGGGCGCCCGAGGGTGCCCTCCCGGGACGGGCGATTCGGCGCGTGGAGCGGTCAGGTTCGGGCGGAAGGACACAGGTCGGCGAGGGAGCACTCCTCGCAGCGAGGCCTCCGCGCCGCGCAGACCCGCCGGCCGTGCCAGATCAGGGCGTGGCTGGCGAACGCCCAGTCTTCCTCCGGGAGCAGGGCCTCCAGGTCCCGCTCGATCTTCTGCGGGTCCCTTTCCCGGCTCAGGTCCAGCAGGCGCGCGAGCCGCGCCACGTGGGTGTCGACCGGGATCGCCGGCACCCGGAAGGCGGAGGCGAGGACCACGTTCGCGGTCTTGCGGCCGACACCGGGCAGCGTGACCAGGTCCTCGCGCCGGTCCGGGACCCTGCCGCCGAAACGCTCGACGATCTCCCGCGCGGCACCGACGATCGCCCTCGCCTTGTTCCGGTAGAGGCCGATCGAGGAGATCACCGGTTCCACCTCCTCCGGGTCGGCGGCCGCCAGGTCCGCGGGAGCCGGCCAGCGACGAAAGAGCTCCGGCGTCACCCGGTTGACCGCCCGGTCGGTGGTCTGCGCGGAGAGGATCGTCGCGACGAGGAGCTGCCACGGGTCGCGGTGCGTGAGCTCGCAGTCCGCCTCCGGGTAGAGCTCCCGGAGCCGCGCCACGATCTCCCGCGCCCGGGCGCGCCGGGCGGGGGTCGGTCGGGGTGTCCGGGACGCGCCGCCGTTCCCGCGCCGCGCCTTCTTCCGTGCCATCGGTTCCTCCCGCGGGGGAACGGGTAGTCTAGGGGCATGTCGATCCGGGTTCACCTGGCCCTCGCCCTGCTCGCCGCGGCGCTCGTGCCCCTGGCCGTGGTCCTGCTGCTGGGACGGCCGCTCCTCGAGGAGGTGGGCCGGCGTCTCGAGGAGCGGGAGCGGGGCGCCGTCGAGCTGCGGCTCGCCGCCGCGGTGCGGGAACCCGGGCGGAACCTGCTCGAGCGGGCCTGGGCGCTCCGGTCCGCCGCCGCCCGGGAGGGGCTGCTCGCCGCGCTGGCCCGCGACCCGACGGGGCGGCGGGAGCGCCGGGTCCGCCGGGACGCCCTCCGGCGGTTCCTCGCCCTCGCCACCGACACCGGCGCGCGACGGGGGCTGCTCCTCCGTGGCGGGGCGCCGCGGGAGACCCCCCTCCTCGCGTGGCCGGAGGATGCGCCGCCCGACCCGGCCGCGGGCCTGCCCGCGCCGGACCGGGTGGCCTGGATCGCCGCGGGGCGGGGGCCCCTGGGCGACGCGGCCCCGGTGCATCTCCGGGCCGCGGTCGCCTGGCCGCCGGGCGGAGGCGCTCCCCGCCTCCTCCTGGTCGTCGAGGAGGTTGTCCCCGCCGGCGAGCTGGCCGCCCGCCTCGCTGAGCGGGCCGGCGCGACGGTGCGGCTCGTCGCCGGGCCGGGTTCCGCCGGGGATGCCGTCGCCGCGAGGCTCCCCGGCGGGATGCTTCGCGCCGTGGCGGTTCCGCCCGGCGATGCGGCCGCGCTCCTCGCCCGGGCGAGGAGCGCCCTTGCCTGGGCTGCGCTCGCCGCCGTCGGTTCCGCCCTCGCCCTCGCGCTGCTGCTCGGCCACGTCCTTGCGTCCCCGGTCCGGCGCCTCGCCCTGGCGGTGGACCGGGTGGCGGAGGAGGGGCGGCCGGTCGATCCGATGCCTCCCGGTCCCGGGGAGGTCGGGCGTCTCGCCGCGCGGATCGACCGGATGCTCGCGGCCCTCCGGGAGGAACACGTCCGCCGGGCGCGGGCCGAACGTCTCGCCGCCTGGCGCGACGTCGCCCGGCGCGTCGCCCACGAGGTGAAGAACCCGCTGACCCCGATCCGGCTTGCCGTGGACAACCTGGAACGCCTGGCCGCCCGCGACCCGGCGGCCCTTCCCGCGGCCCTTCCCGCGGAGGCCGCCGCGATCCGGGAGGAGGTCGTCCGGCTGGAGCGCCTCGTCCGGGAGTTCCACGAGTTCGCCCGGATGCCCGCGCCGCGGCCCGAGCCCCTCGACCTCGGGGAGCTGGTCCGCGGGGCGCTCCGGGCCCGGCTCGGCGGGGAGGGCCCGCCCCGCTGGGAGGTGCGGATCGAGGCCGGCGTCCCCCGGGTCCGGGCCGACGCCGACCTCCTGCGTACCCTGGTCGGCAACCTGGCGGGGAACGCGGCGGAGGCGGGAGCGGGGCGCCTCGAGGTGACCGTGCGCCCGGCCGCCGCACCGGGCCGGGTCGAGCTGCTCGTCGAGGACGACGGGCCCGGAGTGCCCGACGAGCTTCGCGGCCGGGCGTTCGAGCCGTACGTGACGGGCCGCGCGGGGGCGGGGACCGGCCTCGGCCTCGCGATCTGCCGCCGGATCGCCGAGGATCACGGGGGGACCATCGAGCTGCTGCCGGGGACGGCCGGGGCCCGGTTCCGGGTCGAGCTGCCGGTGGCCGGACCGGGGAGCTGAGCGCGATGCCGAGGATCCTGCTGGTCGACGACGAGCCGAACCTCCGGGCGACGCTCGGGCGCACGCTCCGGGCGGAGGGGTACGACGTCCTCGAGGCCCGCGACGGGGTCGAGGCGATCTCCCGCCTGCGCCGGGGGGGCGTCGACGCCGTGCTCCTCGACCTGGCGATGCCCCGCATCGACGGGTTCGGCGTCCTCGAGCACCTGGCCGGGGAGGAGGGAGCCCCCCCGGTGATCGTGCTGACCGCCCACGCCTCCCTCGACAACGCGGTCCGGGCGGTCAAGGCGGGCGCGTTCGACTTCCTCGAGAAGCCTCCCTCCGCCGAGGCGGTCCTCCTGCGCCTGGCCCGGGCCCTCGAGGCGGGGCGCGCCCGCGCGGAGCGGCTCGCCGGCCCGGGCGCGGAGGAACCCGTCCTCCTCGGGGAATCCCCGGCGATGCGGGAGCTGGTCTCCGCGATCGAGCGGGTCGCCCCGACGGATGCCCGCGTGCTGGTACTCGGGGAGTCGGGCACCGGCAAGGAGCTGGTTGCCCGGGAACTGCACCGTCGCTCCCGCCGGGCCGCCGGCCCCCTCGTCCGGGTCAACTGCGCGGCGGTGCCGGCGGATCTCTTCGAAGCGGAGCTTTTCGGCCACGTGAAGGGGGCCTTCACCGGCGCGGTCCGGGACCGACGGGGACGGTTCGAGCTGGCCTCGGGCGGCACGCTGTTCCTCGACGAGATCGGGGAGATGCCGCTACCCGTCCAGCCGAAGCTGCTCCGCGCCCTCGAGGAGGGGGAGATCGAGCGGGTCGGCGCCGAGGGCTCGACCCGGGTCGACGTGCGCGTCGTCGCCGCCACGAACCGGGACCTCGCCGCCCTGGTCGCCCGGGGACGGTTCCGCGAGGACCTCTTCTACCGGCTCGAGGGGATCGTGCTGCGGGTGCCGCCCCTCCGGGAACGCCGCGACGACGTGCCGCTTCTCGCGCGCCACTTCCTCGCGCGGGCGTGCCGGGAGATGGCGCGGAAGCTGGAGTTCGCGGCGGATGCCCTCGAGCGCCTCGCCGCCCTCGACTGGCCGGGAAACGTCCGCCAACTGCGAAACCTGGTCGAGCGCCTGGCGATCCTCGTGCCCGGGGAGACGATCACCGCGGCGGATGTCGACCGGCACCTGGGAGGTGCTGCCGCGGCGCCCCCGGGGCGCGCGGCGTTCACCGGCGTCCCCGGCCACGGGCCCCTCGCGCCGGCGGTCGCCGCCTTCGAGCGGTGGTTCATCGAGGAGACGCTCGCCCGCCACGGCGGCAACGTTTCGGCGGCGGCCCGGGAGCTCGGCATCGAGCGCACCAGCCTGCACCGCAAGATGCGCGTCCTCGGGATCGAGCGACCCCGCGGGGGGGGAGATACCGGGGGCGCCGCGGGACCGCCGGAAGGGAGCTAGGCCCGTCCCGCCGGGCGGGTCAGGCGAGCACCTGGTCCGGCTCCCGGGAGATGGTGGCGGGGGCGAGTTCGCGGGCGATGCGGAGGAGCCGGCGCCGCAGGTGGCCGACCCTGTCGGCGTCGAGGACCTGCTCTTCCACCAGGAGTCCGGGCTCCCGGTCCGCGAGGAGGGCGAGCACCTCCCGCTCCCGGTCGCCGAGACGGGCCGGGCCCGAGAGGGGCAGCCGCTCGAGCAGCCATCGCGCCGCCTCGTGGTCGTGCTCGCGCAGCTCCTGGCGGTTGTTCACGAGGAGCAGCATCCCGAACAGGCCCTTGAGGTCCTGCCACGTGCGGAGTCCGTCCGCGTCCCCGGGAGCCGGAGACTCCAGCTGGGCGAGCAGCCGCCGGTGCATCCGCGCGAGGGCGATCCTGTCGGCGATCCGGATGTCGCGCGTGAGCGGACAGGAAAGCAGTTGCCCGATCGCGTCGGCGGCGCGGACGAGGCAACTCCGGGGGGGAGGCTCCCGGTCGTCCGGGTGGTCCTCGCAGAGCGCCCGGGCCACCGCGGCGTAGGCGGCCCTGATCGCCAGGGCCCGCTGGAGGTCCTGGGGGGAAGCGAGGCGGGGGCGGAGCCCCTCCGCCGCGCAGACCAGTTTCTCGAGGGCGATCGCCGCCCGCAGGAAGGCTCCCCGGGCGTGGCTCGCGTGAGCGAGGACCTCGAGCGGGTCTTCCCCGGGGTCGAGGCCGGCCAGGTCCTCCAGCCGTTCCCGCAGTTCGAGGGCGGCGATGGTCGCGAGGGGGCCCACCCGGGTCTCGTCGTTGCCCGGCACCGTGGCGGCCGACCGGGCCGGGGGCTCCATCGGGGCGGTCTCGGCGGTTTCCGGGTCCCTGCCTGCCCCGGGTTCCAGCCCGTCCTCCGCGGCCGGGCATTCCTCTCCGCCTCCTGCCGAGAACATCTCCTCGAGGGCGCCCTCGAGGTCGTCGTCCCCGGCGCCGTCCGGTTCGCCGTAGAGGGAGCCGATCCGGCCGATCACGTCCAGGGCGACCGCGAGCAGCCTGCGGGTCGCCTCCAGGTTCAGGGCGGCGGGGGCTTCCGAGAACCGCTCCGCCACCCGGTTCTCGACCTGCCGGGCGACATGGGCCAGGTCCCGCAGGCTCCACAGCAGCGTGACGACCTGCCGTGGTTCCTTCCGTGTCGTGCCGTCCACCGGTCCCCCCTCCTGGCGCCGGTGGCTCAGCCGAGGCGCCCGGGCCCGGTTGCCGGTCCCGGAACCGCGCTCCTTGCCACCCGCAGTGCCCGGGCGAGGATTCCCGGGGGAACCGTGGCTTCGTCCCCCGGCCCGTCGTCCGGTTCCGGCACGGCCCCGTGGCCACCCCCGCGCCGGTGTCCCTGGCCGTGGGGGCGCGCGATCCCGCGGCCGTGCCGGTGGCGGGGGGGGGCGGGGTCCGCGTCATCGTGCCGCACGGCGCTTCCCGCCCGCCGGATCGTCTCTTCGAGCCCCTCCGGCACGGGTCCGAGCAGTCGCACCCGGATTCCGAGACCGGCCGCCTCGAGGAGCGCGTTCAGCCTCTCCTCGAGCGCGGCCGTGTCCGGGGCGCCGTCCTCCGACGGGGCCGGTGGTTCCTCTTCCGGCGGCGCCGGTGCCTTCGGGGCGCCGGGAAGCTCCTCCACCGGTTCGGTTCCCGGGACGGGGGCCGGTTCGAGGCCCGGTGACGGTACGGTGGCGGGGTCCAGGGCCGGAATCCACATCGCTGCACCCTCCTCGGGGACGTGCACGCGTCCCCGGTGAACGCATCGGCCCGGGACGGGAAACCTTGACCGGGCGCGGGCAGGATCGGACCCGGCGCGTATATTCGATTCCATGGCCCGGGAGAGAGAGGAGCGCCCGCGGGTCGTCGCGTGCCTCGCGGCGGGGCCCGACGGGAAGATCGCCACCGTCCAGGGGGAAGCCGCCCTCGGTAGCCGGGCGGACCGCGCCCGGCTGGCGAGGTTCCGCCGGGAGGCGGACGCGATCGTCGTCGGGGCGGGGACGATCCGCCGGGAGGATCCGCCGTATCCCGCGGAGGTCACCGTCGCCGTGGTCTCCCGCAGCGGGCGGCTGCCGGTGGCCTCCAGGCTCCTCGCCGGGGAGGCGCATGCCCCGCGAATCCTGGCCGTCCCGGAGGACCTCGCCCTCGGCCTGCTCGGCCCCCTCTCCGAGGTCCGGGCGGCCGGCCGGCTCGACGTGTTGCGGGCGGGGCGGGGTGACGTGGACGTCATGGTGCTCCTCGCGGAACTCGGCCGCCGGGGTGCCCGCGAGGTCCTGCTGGAAGGGGGCGGCGAGACGCTGGCCGGTTTCCTCGCCGCCGGCGCCGTCGACGAGCTGCGCCTGACGGTCGTGCCGCGGTTGGTGGGAGGGCGCGAGGCGCCTGCGCTGGTCGGCGGCGCAGGCTGGTCCCTGGCCGAGGCGCCCCGCCTCGAGCTGCTCGAGGTGGAGCGGGACGGTGGGGAACTGTTCCTCCGGTACGCGGTGCTGCCTCCCGTTGCCGGGAGCGCGGGCGAGCCGGCGGACTGACGTCCGGGACTAGAATGCGATCCATGGATCCCCTTGTCGGCGCGAACGGGGCCCTCGCCCCCTGGGCCCAGCACGAGCGGGACTCCCGCGGCCGGCGCTGGCCCGAGGAGGAGCATGCGTATCGCCCGGTGTACGCCCGGGATCGGGACCGGATCATCCACTGCCGGGCGTTTCGTCGGCTCGAGTACAAGACGCAGGTCTTCGTCAACCACGAGGGGGACCACTACCGCACCCGCCTCACCCACAGCATCGAGGTCGCGCAGATCGCCCGCACCGTCGCGAGGGCCCTCGGGCTGAACGTCGACCTGGCCGAGTCCCTCGCCCTTTCCCACGACATGGGGCACGCTCCCTTCGGCCACCTGGGCGAGGAAGTCCTCGATCCCCTCCTCGCCGCGGAGGGAGGGTTCGATCACAACCGCCAGACCCTCCGGATCGTGGAACGGCTCGAGGACCGCTACCCGGACTTCCCCGGGTTGAACCTGACGTTCGAGGTGCGGGAGGGGATCGCCAAGCACTCGGGTCCGCCGGACCTCGGGCGGGTTCCCGAGGCCGCCGAGTACCTCCCGGACGTTCCCCCGCCCCTCGAGGCGCAGCTGATCGACCTGGTCGACGAGATCGCCTACGACCACCACGACCTGGACGACGGGCTCGAGTCGGGGCTCCTCGACCTGGACCGCCTGGTCGCCGAGGTTCCGATCTTCGGACGCCCGTTCCGGGAGGCCCGCGAGCGATGGCCCGCCCGGGACCCCTGGATGTGGACGAAGGTCGCCCTCCGCCGGGTGATCGACCGCATGGTCGGGGACCTGGTCGCCACGGTGCGCGAGGAGATCGCCGCGCGCGGCCTCCGCTCGGTGGACGATGTCCGGGCCCAGGGGGAGTGGATCGTCCACCTCTCTCCGGGGGTGGCGGAGGAGGCCCGGCATCTCAAGGCCTGGCTCGGCGAGAACCTCTACCGGCACTCCCGTATCCTCGCCACCAAGGATGTCTTCGCGCGCGTGCTCCGGGAGTTGTTCGAGGTGTACGTCGAGCGGCCCGGGGAGATGCCGGAGCGGTTCCGGCGCCGGGTCGAGGAGGACGGCCTGCGCCGCGTGGTCGGCGACTACGTCGCCGGCATGACGGACCGCTACGCCCTCGAGGAACACCGCCGACTCTGCGGCGGTCCCGGACCGGCGGGCGCCCCGTTCGCGACCCGCTGACGGGCCCGGCGGGCGCCGTCCCGGTCAGAAGCGGACGACCACCTTGCCGAGGGCGCGGCGCTCCTCGAGGTGGCGGTGCGCGGCGGGAAGTTCTTCGAAGGCGAACGTCCGCGGATCGACGACCGCGCGCAGCCGGCCGCGGGCCAGCAGGTCCGCGACCCGCAGCAGGTCGGCGCGGCGGCCCATCGTCGAGCCGAGGATCTCGAAGTTGCGGAAGAAGACGAGCCGCATGTCCGCCTCGAGGCGCGGCCCGGTGGTGGCCCCGCAGAAGACGTACCGGCCGCCGCGGCCGAGCACCCGCAGGGACGGCCCGAACGTTTCCTCGCCGACGTGGTCGAAGACGACGTCGAGGCCGTCCGGGCCCGCCCACGCCTTCACCCGTGCGACCCAGTCTTCCTCCCGGTAGTTCACCGCTTCCTCCGCGCCGAGTTCCCGGGCGAGGGCGAGCTTCTCCGGGCTGCCCGCCGTCGCGATCACCCGGGCCCCGTGGAGGCGCGCGACCTGGATGCCCGCCGAGGAGACGCCGGAGGCGGCGGCGTGAACGAGCACCCGCTCGCCGGCTCGCACCCGCGCCTTGTGGACCAGCATGTGCCAGGCGGTGAGGTAGACGAGGCCGAAGCTCGCGGCCTCCTCGAGGGAGAGCCCCTCCGGGACCGGAGCGACGTTGGCCGCGGGCAGGACGACCGCCTCCGCGGACGTACCGTCCCGGGACTCCCCGAGGATCCCGTACTCGCGGCAGTAGTTGTCCCGGCCGGCGAGACAGGACGCGCAGCGCCCGCAGGACGTGCCGGGAAGGACGAAGACCCGGGTCCCGGGCTCGATCCCCGTGACCCCCGGCCCCACCGCGTCGATCTGCCCGGCGCCGTCGGAACCCGGCACGAGCGGAAGGGGGAACCGGACGCCCGGAATCCCGCGTCGAACCCAGAGGTCCAGGTGGTTCAGGGCCATCGCCTCCATCCGGACCCGGACCTCGCCGGGGCCGGGCTCGGGAAGGGGCAGCTCCTCGAGGCGCAGGACGTCGGGGCCACCGTGTTCGCGGATGCGAAAGGCGCGGATCGTTTCGCTCATTGCCGGACCTCCTCGCGTGAGCCCGGAACCCGGGAACTTCGCCCGGGTCCGGGCGGACGAGTATAGCCACCCGCGGGGGCGGGCCCTATATTCGCCCCGGGAGGGAGGTGAGGACTGCCATGACCCGGACGAGCCGCCCGTTTCTCGCGCTCCTGGCGTTCCTTTCCGTCGCGGTCGCCCCGGCCCGGGCGGGGGACGAGGTCCCCCTTCCCGAGGCCGACGTGTCGGCGGTCCCGGGGAACATGGCCCTCGTCGACCTCCGGGCCTTCGAGATCCGCACGCCGGGGACCGATCCCCGCGTCCTCGTCCAGGTCCTGGTCGAGAACCGGACGCCGCGACACTACGTCGGAAAGTGGCGGGCACTGGTGCGGCGCGGACGGCGCCACGCGGTCATCGGGGAGTGCGAGGGGGAGGCGTTGCCGCGGGGCCAGGTGGCGGCCTGCGACGTCTGGATTCCCTGGGGCGCCGTGAAGGAAGGCGAGGCCCTCGAGGCGCTCCTCGACCGGAACGTCCCCGAGTTCGCCCGGTGGGACTCGGATCCCTCCGACGACGCCCGTACCGTGACGCTGAAGACCGTGCCGGAGGACGGGACCGTCCTGCGGATCGCCCGGTTCGAGGTGACGCCCCGGATCCTCCAGGGAATGGGGGAAGTGCGGGTCCGGTTCAGCGTGGAGGGGGCCCACCTCGTCTGGCTGATCGGTGCGGGGAAGACCCCTCGCCTGCTCGGGGGACACCCGGCGGACGGCCTGCTCGAGGGAAGGACGACGGTTCGCATCAGGCGCTCGGGACCCCTGACGCTGGTCGCCCGGAACTCCCTCGGGGCGTTCGTGTACCAGACGATCCCGGTGCTGAACACCTACAGCCCGCCGAAGAAACCGGGCTGGGTGAAGAAGAGCGCCCAGGAGCTGGACGGGAAGGCGCGCGCGAGGATCCTCGACGCGGGGGTCTACGACGTCGACTCGGACGACGTGATCCTCCGGAACCTGCGGGAGTACCTGGCGGCGAAGGACTGGGCGCGGGAGTACGAGATGCTGCGCCGCCAGCACGACCGGGGGAGGCCGGTGCCGGCCAGCGTGCTCAATCCCGAGGCCCTGAAACACCGTCGCTGAGACCCGGGGCGCGTTCCCGTGGCCGGCCCGGCTAGAGGAGGCCGTGGCGGGCGAGCTTCCGGTAGAGGGTGGCGCGGCTGATCCCGAGGAGGACGGCGGCGTCCTTCTTGCGACCCCCGGTCGCCTCGAGGGCCCGCCGCAGGCGTTCCTTCTCGTCGGCGATTTCCCCGAGGTCGGCCGTCCCGGAGGAACCCCGGGCGGGCCCCGTTGCCGGTAACCCCGCGGTACCGGTCCTCCCGGCCCCCTCGAGCGCTTCCGCGAGCTCCGGGATCGCCGCGAGGGAGCGGGCCTCGATCCGGTCGCCGTCGGAGAAGAGCAGGAGCCGGCGAACCACGTTTTCCAGCTCCCGCACGTTCCCCGGCCAGTCGTGCAGGACGAGGGCGCGGAGCACGGCCGCATCGACCTCGGGAACGGGACGGTTCTCCTCGGCGGCGCGCCGCTCCAGGAAATGCCGGAAGAGGAGGGGGATGTCTTCCTTCCGCTCCCGCAGCGCGGGAAGGCGCACCGTGACGCCATTGAGCCGGTAGTAGAGATCCTGCCGGAACGTCCCCTCCCGGACCATCGCCGCCAGGTCCCGGTGGGTGGCGGCGACGACCCGGACGTCGACCTTGATCGTCCGCTCGGCACCAACGGGGCGCACCTCTCCTTCCTGGAGAACCCGGAGGAGCTTCGCCTGGAGGGAAGGGCTCATGTCCCCGATCTCGTCGAGGAAGAGGGTGCCCCCGTTGGCCCGTTCGAAGAGGCCCCGGTGGTCGCTGTCCGCACCGGTGAACGCGCCGCGGGCATGGCCGAAGAGGATGCTTTCCAGGAGGGTCTCCGGGATCGCCGCGCAGTTTTCCGAGAGGAACGGGCGATCCTTGCGGCGGGAGTTGAAGTGGATCGCCCGCGCGGCCAGCTCCTTGCCCGTGCCCGACTCCCCGAGGATCAGGACGGGGAGGTCGGCCCCGGCAACCCGCTCCAGCAGGGCGAACACCTCGCGCATCGGCCGGGAGCGGCCGACCAGTTTCCCGAAGCTGTGGGTCTCCTCGGCCACCTGCCGGTAGGCGTCCCGCTCGGCGGAGAGCTGCTCCACCAGGCGAGCGTGCTCGAGGGCGAGGGCCGCCTGGTGGGCGAGCGCCTCGAGCAGCCGCCGGTCCGCCTCGGAGAAGAGGGCCTGGTGGGTGCGCGTGTCGACGTAGAGGGCGCCGAGGATCCGGCCGCGCAGGCGCAGCGGGACGGCGAGTACCGAGCGGATCCCCAGGACCGGGGCGGAGGAGGAACGGGAGAGGGACGGGTGGTTCGGAGCGTCGACGGCGAGGACGGTGCGTCCCTGGTGAACCTCGTCGAGGAGCGTGCGAGAGATCGCGCGCAGGGCGACCCCCGGGTCGACGGTTCCGTCCTCCCCGGGGAACCCCCGGGCCGCGATCGGGTGGAACTCTCCGTCCTCGTCCTCGACGACCAGGAGGCCCCGCTCGGCACCGGTGCGCTCGACGGCCAGCTCGACGAGGCGCCGCCACAGCGGCGCCGGGTCCCCCTCGGAAGCGGCCCGCTCGGACGCCTCGTGGATCTCGGCCAGCGTGTCGGTGACCCGGGCGACCTCCTCCGCGCCCCGGTTCTCGGCAGCCCTCCTCAGGGCCGCGTCCAGCAGTCGCGCGACGTCGGGCCTGTTGAGGAACCGGGCCCGCAGCGCCGGGTCCTCGTAGCGTGCGGCCGCGGCCCGCAGCAGGCGGGCGGCGTCGGCCAGGGGGACGGCCGCCAGGTCCTCGTGGCCCATCGCGTCGTGGAGGGCGGTCCACAGCGCGAGCACCTCGAGCTGGAGCTCGAGGGCGTCGGCGAACCGGGCGAAGCCGTAGGCCAGGCTCGTGCCGGCGATCGCCAGGTCGAGGCGACCGTCCAGTTGCCAGGCCCGGGCGCGGAGCAACTGCAGTTCCGCCAGGTGGGCGATCCCGTCCTCCCGGGGCACCCGGAGGGCCCGTTCCGCCTCGGCGAGGAAGAGGTGGACCCGTTCCGCCTCCCCGGCCTCCAGGCCGACCCGGGCGAGCCCCAGGAGGGCGAGCGCCCGGGTTCGCAGGTTCCCCGCCCGGCGGCTGTCTTCCAGCACTTCCCGGAACAGGGTCTCCGCGTCCTCGAGGCGCCGCGCCTCCAGCTCGTCCCGGCCCCGGGCGAGGAGGGCGAATCGCCGCTGGGCCTCCTCCTGGATGGCCTCGGCAAGGGCGAGGGCGAGCTCGTGGTGTTCCCGCGCGGCCGCGGCGTCGTCCAGGCGGGCCCAGGCGTCTCCCAGGCAGAGCAGGCCCGAGATGCGGTAGGCCTGGAGACCGTGCCGGGTCGCTTCCTCGACCAGTTCCCGGGCGGTCGCGAGGACTTCCTCGTAGCGGCCCCGGCGCAGGAGCAGCAGGGCCAGGTTCTCGAGGGGCAGGACCAGGGGCACGGCGGCTCCCAGCTCCCGGACCCGCTCGACCATCTTCCGCCAGCACTCGGCGGCCCCGTCGTGGTGGCCGAGGAAGGTGAGGACCAGCCCCCGGTTCGAGAGGGTCATCGCCTGCCACACCGGGTCCTGGAGCTGGCCGAAGATCCGGTCGGCCCGCTCGAAGGAGGCGAGTGCCTCGCCGGCGCTGCCCTCGAGCACCTGGACCAGGGCGAAGTCCTGCAGGCAGATCGCCTCTCCCCGCGCGTCCCCCGCGCGGCGGAAGGAGACGAGTGCCCGATCGAGGTGCTCCTTGGCCCGGGTGTGGTCCCACGAGACCAGCGCGAGTCCGCCGACCAGCTTCTCGGCGAGGGCGATCGCCCTGTCGTCCCGGGCGGCCCGCGCCAGCTCGAGGGCGCGGGCGGCGACTTCCCGGGCCTCGCCGAGGGCGTGTCGCTGCCGCAGGCGCGCCGCGAGCTGGGAGAGGGCCCGGGCCTGGGAGGCCGGTTCCCCGAGACGGGCGGCCAGGTCGGCCCAGTCGCGGCAGATCCCCTCCGCCGCCTGCCAGTCCTGGGCACGGTGCCAGGCCCGCTCGAGGAGCGGGTAGATCCGGAGCCGTTCCGGGGCGTCCGGCGGCAGGCGGTCCAGGGCGGCCTGGTAGAAACGGGTCGCCTCCCGGTAGCGCCACCGGGCGACCAGCTCCTCCGCGGTCTCGAGGAAGAGGGCCCTCGCCTCCTTGCCTGCCCCGGCCTCGAGGAGGTGGGTGGCCCGCTCCATGCGGGCGGCGACGTCCTCGCGACCGGCGAGCCGCTCCGCCCAGGCCGCGTGGAGATCCCGCCGCCGGTCCTCCTCCAGTCCGCGCAGCAGCGACTCCCGGAGCGGTCCTCCCGGGAGCTCCAGGACGCCTCCCGGTCCCTCGTGGAGCCACTCCCCCTGGAAGAGCGTCTCCAGGGACGCCGGGTCGGGGGGGCCGGCGACCGCGGCCAGGTCTTCCCGGCTGGTGGGCCGCCCGCGGACCGCCAGGGCCTCCAGGATTCGCCGGGCCGCGGCGGGGAGCCGGCGCAGCCGATCCTCGAGAGCCGCCTCGAGGGTCCCCGGAAGCAGCAGGTCGCCCGGCAGCCCCTCGCCCGGGGACTCGGCGAGGGAGCGGAGCACCTCGAGGAGAAACCTGGGGTTCCCTCCCGTCGTTCGATCCAGGGTCTCCCCGAGGACTGCCGCCCGGGCCCCCCCGAGGACGTGGCTCGCCAGCTCACGGATCGCGTCCGGTGCGAGGGCCGGGAGCGGCATGTTCCTGGCGAGACGCTCGGCCTCGAGCCCCTTGAGCCATGCCTGGACCTCCGCGCGCCGCACCGGGTGACGCACGGTGACCAGCAGCCGGAGAGGATGGCGACGGCCCCTGCGGGCCAGGTTCCAGGCGAGATCGAGGGCGATCGGGTCGGCGCGGTGGAGATCGTCGATGAGGATCGCGAGCGGTCGGTGCGCGGCCACCTCGGCGAGGATCGTGGCCAGGAGGTCGATCACCTGGGCCGGGCCCGTGACCACCTCCGCCGAGGCGATGGCCCGGGCACCGGGCCCGAACAGGGTGCCCGCCAGGTCGCGGGAGAAACCGGGCAGGTAGCGGCGCAGGATCTCGTCGGCGTGGCTGTCCCCGCTTCCGTCGGCACCCTCGAGGGCCTCCCGGAGGATCGGTGCGAACGGAGCGAGGGGGTGCTCGTCTCCCGGGCGGCAGGCGCCCACCGCGGGACGCGCGCCCCGCCCCCGCAGCTCGTCGGCCACCGCCTCCACGAAACGGGACCTGCCGATCCCTTCCGGTCCCGGCACGAGCAGCAGGGGTGCCCCCTCCGTGTCCCCGAGCAGGAAGGCGGCCGCCTCTTCCAGCTCCTCGTGCCGCCCGACGAACGGCACCCGGCGCGTCGTCCCGGTGACCCCGATCCCGTCGGATCCGAGCAGGGGCGCGAGACGGGCAAGGGCGGCGGCGGCTCCGGGCAACCGGCGGGCCGGATCCTCCGCGAGCATCCCGAGGACCAGCGCGTCGAGGGCCAGCGGGACGGCGGGATTCCAGCGGGAGGGGGGCGGCGGCTCCGTCCTGCGCCGGGTCTCGAGCAGGTCCCGGGCGCTGGCCGCGTCCCACGGCAGCCGGTCCGTGAGGGCGAGGTAGAAGACGACCCCGAGGGACCACAGGTCGCTGCGGGGGGTTGCCGCGTGGCCCTCGAAGATCTCCGGGGCGAGGAAGTGCAGCGTGCCCGCCGGCGCGGCGTCGGCCGTACCCCGCTCGAGGGAGAGCCCGAGATCCATGACCACGACCCGCCCCGGCCGGTCCGGGTCGTCGCCCTCCTCGACCAGGATGTTCTCGGGTTTCAGGTCGCGATGGACCAGGCCCTGGCGATGGAGGTGGTCGACCGCCTCGAGGACCTGCCGAAACGCCTCGAGGACGAACGGGAGTGGCCGGTCGCGCACCGCCTGCGGGAGCGGCCGGCCCCCGACCCGCTCCATCACCAGGTAGGGGCGACCGGTTCGTTCGTCGACGGCGAAGTCGTAGACCCGGACGAGGCCCGGGTGTTCCAGCAGGGCCAGCCGACGGAACTCCTGGAGGAGGCGCTCCCGGGCAGCCGGGTCCTCCGGGTCCGGGCGAAGCATCTTGAGGGCGCGGAGCGCCCCTTGGCGGGCCCGGTCCCGTACGAGGAAGACGATCCCCTGGTCTCCTTCTCCGAGCAGGTCGACCACCTCGTAGCGATCGCCGATCCGGCGAAAGATCTGCTCGTCGATCCCGTGGGCCCGCATCCACCGATAGAGGGTCGCCCGGCTCACCCCGAGAACCCGTGCGGCCTCCGAGCGGCTGCCCCCTGCCCGGGCCAGCGCTTCCAGGAGCTGGTTGCGGTCGATGCTCGGCGTTCCCATGCCCTGCCTCCCGCCCGGGCATACCGCGGAGGCGGCATGGAGTCAAGCGGGAAATGTCTCAGCCGGTGTCTCGTGAGACGCGAGACATGAGACATGAGACGCCGGAAGTCGTTCCAAGTGCTGCTGTTGCCCTGACGCCCCACCGAGACACGAGACAAACCTGAGACATTTGGAAGGGAATGTCTCACGTGAAGTAAGTTCTTGCAATGCAGTGCGTTAGGGGCGTTGCGCCGGTTGGCACGTTCCGTGCTCTACAGGAGGGCGAACGCAGCGCCCGGACAGGACATCCGAGGCGGCGAGACAGGAAGGAGGTTCCGATGCTCCGCAAGAAGATGAACTCGATGGTCCAGGGATTCGTGGTTGCCCTCGCCCTCCTCGTGGTGGCGGGGCTCGCCTTCGCGGGACCGCAGGTTTCTCTCAAGGCCTTCGCTCCCGACCTTCAGAAGATGTTCGAACAGGTGCCCGCCGGCGAGCGGGTGCCGGTCATCGTCCAGTACCAGGACGGGCACACCGCCGAGCTCCGGTTGGACCGGCTCGCGGCGCAGGCCCTCGCGGAGCAGCCCGAGGTCCTCTCGGTCAATCCCGACCGGATGGTCGTCGCGACGCTGGACGTCGCCCGGGCCGCTTCCAACGCCGACATCGCCTACTCGCGCTTCGGCCAGACCGGCCGCGGCGTCACCGTCGCGATGATCGACTCGGGCCTGGCGAAGGACCTCGCGGTGCCCGAGGAGCGGGTCCTCGCGCGGATCGACCTGGTCGACGAGGGCGGCGAGGCGCTGGACGAGCACGGCCACGGCACCCACATCGCCGCGATCATCGCCGGCGAGAACGGGATCGCGCCGGAGGCGAACCTCGTCGTCGTCCGCGTCCTCGACCGCGAGGGGAAGGGAAAGCTCTCGAACGTGCTGAAGGCGATCGACTGGGTGATCCGGCACAAGGACGAGTACGGCATCCGGGTCGTCAACATGAGCCTCGGGTACCCGCCGGTGATGTCCTTCCGGATGGACCCGGTCAACATCGCCGTCCGTCGCGCCTGGGCCGCGGGGCTGGTCGTCGTGACCACCGCCGGCAACCGGGGCCGTGACGGCCGCCTGACGATCAATGCGCCGGGCAACGATCCCGCGGTGATCACCGTCGGCGCGATGAACGACTTCAACACGATCGAGCGGGCCGACGACGAGGTGACGACCTACTCCGGCCGCGGTCCTTCCTACGGTGACCTGGTGGTCAAGCCGGACCTGGTCGCGCCGGGCAACCGGATCGTCGGGCCGGCCGTGCCGGGTTCCTGGCTCGCCACCGAGCACTCCGAGAAGCTGGTCGAGGGCGGGATCGAGCTCTCCGGCACCTCGATGGCCGCCGGGTTCGTCAGCGGCGCCGCCGCCCTGATGATCGAGCGCAACCCCTCGATGACCAACGACGACGTCAAGTCGATCCTGATGCGCAGCGCCGAGAAGCTCGAGGACGTGGACGTCTTCGCCCGCGGCGCCGGCTACCTGGACATCGACGCCGCCCTCGAGATGACCGACGAGCTGGCCACCGGCCACCGCTTCAACTCCTCCTCGCCGCTGGTCGGCCGCACCCCCCAGGGCGTGTTCCTCTACGCCCTCCAGCAGCCGACCGCCCGCCCCGTGATCCTCGCCGGCTTCGCCGACGTCTACGGCGAGAACGCGGTGTGGGGTGACGGGATCCTCTGGGCCGACGAGACGATCTGGGGCGACGGGATCCTCTGGGCCGACGGGATCCTCTGGGCCGACGCGGCTCCCTCCGACGACGCGGTCGAGCTCGCCGACGGGATTCTCTGGGCCGACGGGATCCTCTGGGCGGACGGCGTCCTCTGGGGCGACGGGATCCTCTGGGCCGACGGGATCCTCTGGGCCGACGGCATCCTCTGGGGCGAGAACACCCTCTACGGTGACGGCATCCTCTGGGCCGACGGCGCGGTCGAGGGCGACGGCATCCTCTGGGCTGACGGGATCCTCTGGGCGGACGGCATCCTCTGGGCTGACGGGATCCTGTGGGCGGACGGCGTCCTCTGGGGTGACGGGATCCTCTGGGCCGACAGCAGCTTCTACGCCGACGGGATCCTCTGGGCCGACGGGATCCTCTGGGCGGACGGCGTCCTCTGGGGTGACGGGATCCTCTGGGCCGACGGGATCCTGTGGGCCGACGGCATCCTCTGGGCCGACGGGATCCTCTGGGCCGACACCGCGCCCGGGGCGATCGAGGACTGAGCGATGGCGTAGCGCCCGACAAGCCAGCGGGAAGTCCTGCCCGTCCCAGGGGCCCATCGGTGGGGCGGGCAGGCTCTTTCCTTTTCGCCAAGGTCCGGGCGGGCCCCGCCCGGACCTCGGTCTTTCCTGCGGCTCGGCTCACGGGTGCGTCCCGCTGCGCGATCTCCGCAGGGGTGGTCCTCGCCGGCGTGCATGTCACCCTTTCGTGCCGTACGCTTCGAGCATCCTGGTGACGGGCAACGGGGCGGAAAGGGGTCGGACCAGATGAGACCGGACAAACGCGACGAATGTCGCAAGGCGGGAGGGCGTGTCCCCACTCCCTTGCCGACGGGATCCGCGGGCGCCATCTTCGCCACCGGGGAGGCACCCGGAGGTGCGATGGCCGGACCGACGACGCGCGAGGTCCTCGAGGGACTCGAGCTCGACCACATCGGCATCCTCGTCAAGGACCTGGATTCCGCGGTGACGACGTTCCGCACCCTGTTCGGCTACCGGCAGGCGACCGTGCCGGTGGTCAACACGCGGCAGAAGGTGCGGGTCGTCTTTCTCGAGAAGGAAGGATCGCTCCCGCTCAAGCTGTTCGAGGCGGTGGAGCCGAACTCCGCTCTCGCCCGCGCCGCCAGGTCCGGCGGCGTTCTCCATCATCTCGCGTACTACACCGAGGATCTCGACGGGACGATCGCATCCCTCGTCTCGCTCGGGGCCCGGGTTCTCTCGCCACCCCAGCCCGGGGAGGCGTTCGATGACCACCCGATCGCGTTCCTCTATGTCGGGTCCGGGATGAACGTCGAGCTGGTGACGACCCGGGACTGGCGCGGCCGGATCCGGGTCGCAGCGGCCAAGCGGTCCGCGGCCCGGGCGGGGTTCGCCGACGATTCCGTGGAACCGGAAAGGAAGGTTGGCGGGAGCGACGGGATTTGAACCCGCGACCTCAGGCTTGACAGGCCTGCGTGCTAACCAGCTGCACCACGCCCCCGCTCTTCCTGGCGTGAGGTGGGCGGCACCGGGCTCGAACCAGTGACCCCCTGCGTGTAAGGCAGGTGCTCTCCCAGCTGAGCTAGCCGCCCGCAGTGCGGAAGAGTAGGGCGCGACCTCCCGCTCGTCAAGGAACTTTTTGCGGGTCCTCGCCGCCGCACCCCGGGGACGGCGTCTTTCCGAGCCAGCGGGCGAGGTCGGCGCAGGCCAGCGCCCTGTGGGTGCCCGCCCAGTAGATCTTTCCGCAGCCCGGGCAGCGCCGGAACCGATCGTGGGTGGCGAACGTGTACGCCGGCACCCGCCCTTCCACGGACGGTTTCGGGACCGCCTCGGTCGGCGTGTTGCACACGCTGCAGCGGGTCCAGGCGCGGGACGGATCCGGGCGCAGCTCCAGGTCCCGGAGCACCTGGGCCAGCTGGAGACCGACGTCGTCGTCTCGAACGAACAGTCCCTGCCGGACGATGCGCCGGGCGAGGAGACCACGGTCCCGGGAGAGGAGGATGCGACCCTCCCGGGCCGCGAGACGGGCGAGCTCCCGGTCGTCCAGCGACGGGTCGTAGAGCACGTCCCAGCCCAGCAGCCGCAGCCAGCGGGCGAGGCGGCCGAGCATCGCGTCGGCGACGAAGCGGGGCTCCGCCGGGGAATCGTCCGGGCCGTCGTCCATGCTCCCAGCATAATGGGCGCGGCCCCGGGGAGAGACCTACGTGCTGGACGAGATCCGCGTGATCGGGTTCGACCTGATGGACACGGTCCTCGCCGACCCGTTCGTGCCGGCGATCGAGGAGGTGACCGGGCTCCCGGTGGAGGAGGTCTACCGGGGGATGGACCGGGAAGCGTGGGGCGCCCTCGAGCTCGGCGAGATCTACGACGACGAGTGGGGAAGGCGGTTCTGGAAGCCGGGAAGCGGCCGCGGGCCGCTCGACCCGGCGGCGTTCCGGGCGGCTGCCGACCGGCGATACCGGTTCCTCCCGGGAATGGAGGAACTGCTCGGGGAGCTGGCTTCCCGCCTGCCCCTGCACGTCATGTCGAACTACCCGCGGTGGTACCTCGATCTCGAGCGCCGGTTCCGGCTCGATCGGTTCTTCTCCGGGCACCACCTGTCCTGGGAGGTGGGGGCGCGCAAGCCCGACCCGGCCTACTACGAGGCCGTGCTCGCCCGGATCGGCGTCGAGCCGGGGCAGCTCCTGTTCGTCGACGACCGGGAGAAGAACCTCTCCGCGGCACGCGGGCTCGGCATACGGACCATGCGGTTCACGGACGCCGTTTCCCTGCGCGCCGTTCTTCTCGGCGAGTGACGACGCGGCGCGTCGCGCCGCCCGGGTCGCCTGCCGGCGACCCCTACAAAGGCCCTCTCGCCTTGCGGCGACCCCTGCGAGAGACCCGTCGCCGTGGTCTTTTCTGGGGGCGGCCGGCAGGCCGCCCGCCGTTCCCTAGGGGACGCGCCCGTGGAGGATCCCGCGGACCGGGCCGGGCGTGAACGGGCGGCGCAGCCTCTCGAGGTCGCCGAGGCCCTTTTCGACCGCGCGCCGCTGCCATTCCGCGTCGGCAACCACCGGGGTGATGACGATCACCAGCTCCGTCCGCTCGGCGGACTGGGAGAGGTTGCGGAACGCGGCCCCCACGCCGGGAGCGCGCCCGAGCCCCGGGACCTCGCGCCGCTGCTCGTGGAACCGGTTGCGGATCAGGCCGGCCAGGACGACCGACTGGCCGTGGGTCGCGCGGACGGTCGTCGTCACCTCGCGCACGTCGAGGATCGGGTTCGGCGGCAGGTTCGGCAGGGCCGGCGTCCAGCCGGTCAGCTCGGTCACCTTGGGATGGAGGAGGAGCGTCACCTCTCCCGTGGAGGCGACGATCGGCGTCACCTCGAGCACGACGCCGGCCTCCCGGAACTCCACCTGGATCGACTGGATCGGTTCCTGCCCGACGGCGCTGAAATCGGACGTGTAGTACGGGATCTCCTCGGTGATCGCGATCCGGGCGGGAACGCGGTTCAGCGTGGTCAGCCGGGGGGCGGAGAGCACCTCGAGCTGGCCCCGGTCCCGCAGGGCCCTGAAGAGGGCCGACAGCTTGTGGGAGTCGATCGCGAAGGTGACGACCCCCTCGTCCTGGACGAGTCGCGTCGCGATCCTGCCGGTGACCCGGCTGCCCGAGATCGTCGCCAGCAGGTCCGGCGCCGACCAGTCGATCCCGTAGGAGAGACCGTCGTCCAGGGCGACCTCGAGGATCGACGCCTCGATCGTCACCTGGCGTCGACGGGGAGCGATCGTCTCCTCGAGGACCTTTCGGACCCGCTCGATCCGGGCCGGCGCGTCACGGACGATCAGCAGGGAGCCCTCGGGGTCGAGATGGATCTCCCCGCGCGGGGAGAGCACCAGGCGCACCGCCTCGTCGATCGTCTTCCAGGTCGTCGAGCTCGGTCCTCCCGTGCTCGCTCCCTCGCCTCCCGTGCCGCCCAGGTCCGGCAGCGAGAGGTGAAACGCGACGGTGGCGAGGGGGGCCGGCACGACGCGGACCAGGTTTCCCTCCGCACGGACCCCGAGTCCCCGGTCCCCGAGAAGCACCCGGAGGATCCGCGGGATCGGCGCCTCGTGAAACGAGGCCGAGACCCGGGCCTCGATCCCCGGCGCGAGCACGAGGCTGCGCCCGGAAGCCTCGGACAGGACCCGCAGGACCTCCTCCAGGGGGGCGTCCTCCACGTTCAGGGTGACCGGGGGGGCACCGGCGAAGAGCTTCTCGAGGTCCGCCAGGCCGTCCTCCCCGGGGTCGAGGACCGTCGTCTCGAGCGAGGGGAGGGCCGGCGTTTCCACGCGCACCTGCGGGGCGGGCATCCCGGCCGGGACCTCCGCCAACGGGCGAGCGGGCCCCCGCGCCGTGCCCGAGGCGCACGCACCGAGAAGCATGGCCAGGCCCATCGCGAGCGGGGCGAACGCTGCGTTCCGGCAATCCATCAGGGAACCTCCTGCGGGACCGGCGGCGCCGGCGCGGTGGATGGGACCGTGGCGGAGGCGGGAACCGGCTGGGTCGCCGCGGTGCCGGCGGCGGCGTCCGGGAGGGGTCGAGAAGACCCGCCGAGGGGCAGGTCGCGGATCTCCCCCGGCCGGTCGACCCGGGCGAGCCGGACCAGGTCCGGGTGGATCTCCCGCACGACCCAGGGGCCGACCCGGTCTCCCTCCCGGACGAGGCGGTCCCCGAGCAGCGCGAGCGCCCCTTCCGGGCGCCAGAGGATCACGGGAACGCGCTCGGGAAGGGAAGACGCCATCGCGGCGGTTGCGGCGCCGCGCCGAACCATCAGGCCCGGGCGAAACCGGCCTCTGCGCGGCGACCGCGGACGGGGCAGGGGCCACGTGGAAGGATCGTGCCACGGGACGGCCGCCTCCCGGGGAGCGGGCGCGGCTGTCGCGCCGGGCAGCAGGTCTGCCAGGCGAAACCCGCCAGCGTTCCCCGGCGCCGCTTCGTCGAGCGCCTCCACGGGCGCGGCGTCGTCGAGCGCCTCCACGGGCGCGGCGGCCCGGCCACTGCCCAGGAAGAACCAGGCGTCGAACAGCAGCACGGCCACCGCCAGGCCGACCAGCGTGATCACCTTGCCGCGGCTCATCTCGTCACCTCCGCGGGAGCGGGTGGCGCGCCGGCGGGTGCCAGCCCGGCGAGGGTCTCCCCGAGACCGGTGGGGAGATCGTCCGGCGGAACCCGGTCGAGGGCGACCACGCGGGGAGACTCGACCGGAAGGGCGGTCACCAGGTGGACGTACGCCTCGAAGGAGGGCCCGTCGGGACCGGCCCGCACGACGATCCGGTCGAGGCGGAGCGGCGGGTCCACGGCGGCGAGGGCCCGGACGAACGAGACCACCTGGCCGTAGGTACCGCCTCCCTCGACCCGGGCCCGCATCGCCCGGTACGGCGCCGGCGGTTCCCCGCGACCGGTCCTGTCGTCCGATCCGTCGCGTTCCTCCTTCCTGCCGGCGTCCACGGGGACCGGCGCGGCGGGATCGGTGAGCGGTACGACGCCGAGGGTCACGTACCGGAACCGGTCGAGTCGACTCGCCGCCGCGGCCTCGTGCAGCCCCGCGACCAGGTGCGCCCACGTGGCGAAGGGAGCCCGGACGAGCACCCGGTCGCGGTGCCGCTCCGCCTGGCCGAGGCGCACCCGGATCTCCTCCCGCACCGTCGCGAGTTCCCGCTGCAGGCGAGCGCGCTCGCGGGTCTCCCGGAACGCCACCGCCCCGAGGGCGATGGAGCCGACGGCGGCGAGGACCAGCCAGGCGGCCAGGAGACGCGGGCGGTTCATCGGCCCTCCTTCCCGTGGTTCCCGGCCTCCGCGTCCCCGGCAGGACGGTCGTCCACCGTCCCCTCGAGGGCGTAGCGGACCTGCTCGCCGCGACGGGCCGCGGGATCCGTCGCCGCCGCAAGGCGGGGGATCCCCCGGGCGTAGGCGCTCGCGAGGATGCCCTCGTGGAGCCCGGCGAGGAGAAGCCCGGTGGCCCGCGTGTCCCGTCCGCCGGCGGTCCCGACGATACCGACGACCGGTCCGTCCCCCGTGATCACCAGCTCCAGCTCGTCGTAGTCGATGCCGGGACGCGCGAGGATGCCGATCTCGGAGAGCACGCCCGACCAGTCCGGGGCCCGGGGCGGGTGGACCTGCACGACCGGTTTCCCGGAATCGCCGGGAGGCTCGGGCAGGGAGGCGAGGCGGGCGCGCTCGATGGCGAGCTCCTCGCGAAGCGTGGCCGTCGTCCCCGCTCCGTGCCAGGCGAGCCCCGCGCTGAGCACCACCGCGGCGGCCGCCGCCCCCGCGAGGGCCCGGTCCCGCAGGACCCGGCGCCGCGTCGCCACGGTCGCCGGCGGAACGATGCCGAGTCCGTCCCCGGGGGACGACGATGCCGCGCGGACGGCGAGTGCCAGGCGCGGCCCGGTGCCGGGGTCGAGGTCATCCTTCTCGCGGGCAACCAGGCCCCACGCATCGACGAGCCGGATGCGGACCTCCAGCTCCCGGAGCGGCGGCGCGATCTGCTCGTGGAGCGGCGTCAGTTCCTCCGGGTCACCGCACAGGACCAGTTCCTTCACGCCGCCCCGGTCGTGGTGCTGCCGGTAATAAAGGATCGAGCGCTCGATCTCCTGGAAGTCCGCGAGCCGGCGCTCGATCCGCGCGAGCTGGTCGTCCCCGTCCGGGTCCCGGCGGGGGATCTCCCGCACGAGGACGATCTCGTCCCCCTTGAGGAACGTCAGCACCGTCCGCGTTCCCCCGGCGTCGACCCAGAGGAGCCCCCCGCCCCGTTCCGCCGCGGGGCGGGGATCCTCCGCGAGCACGGCGGCCGCCGGGGTCCGGATCCACGCGACCGGGCAGCCCGAGGCCGCCAGCTGGGCGCACCAGGTCTCGACCGGGTCCCGCGGGAGGGCGAGGAGGTCCACGACCAGGGCCCCGTTTTCCTCCCGCCGCGCGCGTCGGCCGACGAGGAAGGTCGCCGGCGGTTCCTCGAGGACCTGGGCCAGGTGCAGGTCCAGCGCCTCGTCGAGCTCGGCACGGCGCATCGGCGGGAAGCGGAGACGCAGGTGATGCCCGTGGATCCCGAGCAGGACGAGGTGGGCGGGCCCCTTCGCCCCGAGCCTCCCGAGCACCTCGGCGAGGGCGGTCGGGACCTCTTCGAGACCGGTGATCCGCTGCTCGGCCACGTCCCCGAGGCGGAACGGTGCCCGGCGCCCGAGCAGCGCCACGGCGCGCACCGCCTCCGGGCCGATCTCGATCCCGATCCTCGCTCGTCTCCGGGACACCCGTCCTCCTCCTCTTCCCTTATCGGCTCACAACCCCGGGGCATGAACGTCGTCGGACGTTCCCGGCACCCCGTCCGGTCCCGCGGAGTAGAACGTCTCCCGGGCGGGGTCGACCCGGTAGGCGTTCCCCCAGGGATCGGTCCCGTAGTCCGCGCCGAGCGTCCCGGGGACGAGGTCGTCCACCGACGAGGGGTACCTGCCGTGGACCTCCCGCCAGTCCTCGGCCGCGTCGTTCAAGCGGGCGATCTCCTCCCGCGCGCGCGCCACCCACTCGGCGACCACGGGGGCAGCGGTGACGTCGAGGGCCAGGTCCGGGAACCCGGGGGGGACGATCCGGCAGCTCGTCCGGCCCCCGGTGTAGACGAACCGATTGCCTCGTGCGTCCTCGAGGGGGTCTTCTCCGGTCCCGCCCGGCGAGACGTAGGGGCCGTTCCAGGCGCCGGTGCCCGGGTCCTCGAGGAGGGCGTCGAGGCCCTCGTCGTCGGTAGGGAACCGGCCGTGGTCCCGGTAGAAGGCGAGCAGCCCTTCCTCGAGCCGGGCGAGACGCGCCCGGGTCGTCTTCTCCTCGGAGAGCTCGATCATCCGCAGTACCGCCGGAATCGCGGCGGCCGCGAGGATCGCCGCGATCGCCACGGAGACCACGGCCTCCGTCAGCGTGAACCCGCGTGCCACTGTCCCGCGTCCCGTCATCGGTCCATCCCGATCCCGAGCGCCCGGTACCTGTGGTAGAGGGCGAGTCCCTGCAGCGTGGCGGAACGCTCCGCCCCGGCGGGGGTGCCGTCCCGGGCGGCCCTCGCTTCGCCGAGGTAGCGCCGGTAGAGGGTCATGTGCTCCGCGGCCGCGGCGGCCCGCTCGGCCGGGTCGGTCGGGACGAAGAGCGGGGGAGTCGGGATCCCACCGCCGGTCCCCGTCGCCGCCCCGGTGGCGCCGAGGGGGACCGCAACGTCGTCCGCCGTCCCGCTGGTCCCGTCCGGTCCCGCGCTGCGGATCTCGCCGGCATCCGGGTCGATCGCGTAGGGGCGCCCCCACGGGTCGAGCGCGTAGTCCTCGCCGAGCCGGGATGGAACGAGGTCGCCGACCGAGTCGGGCAGGCCCCCGTAGTCGTCCCGGTACGCCAGGGCCGCTTCCTTCAGCTTCGCCAGTTCCCGCAGGGCGATGCCCTGGAAGACCAGGTCGACCGGCGCCGGGTCGACCGTCCGTGAGACGCCGGGGAAGGCCGGGCTGCCGATCACGCCCGCTCTGCCGGAGCGTCGCCAGGTGAGCTCGTTTCCGCGGGGATCCGCGAGAACGAGCTCGCGGTCCGCCCCCGGCAGGTACGGCCCGCGCCAGCTTCCCGTGCCCGGGTCCGCGAGGAGCGCGGCGAGTCCCTCGTCCTCGGTCGGCAGCCGGCCGTGGTCCCGGTAGAACGCGAGCAGGCCATCCTCGAGCACCGTCATCCGGTGCTCGAGCTCGCGCCGCTCACCGAGCTCCAGCACGCGCAGCGCCAGCGGCATCGCCGCCGCCGCCAGCATCGCCGCGGCGGCGACGAAGACCATCGCCTGGAGGAGGGAGATTCCCCGCTCGTCCCGGTGCCGCACGGCTCATCCCCCCATTGCCTTGCGGCGGCGCAACCCGCTCCAGCGGAGGACGTGGTAGACGGCCCGGCCCAGGTGGTCGTACCGCTCCTCCCACGTGGCCGACGCATCCCGACGCGCCGCCACGTAGGCCCGGAACTCCCGGAACGCCGCGGCCCGTTCCGCGGCGATCGCCGCGTCCAGCTCGTCCGCCGGGGTGACGTCGCTCCTCCCCCCGCCCGCCGGCGGGGGCTCCGCTTCCGGGACGGCATCCGCTGTCCATCCCGGCGGGTAGACGTCATCCGCGGTCCCCGCCACCCCGTCCGGCCCCACCGACCAGGGGACCTGGTGTGCCGTGTCCAGCCGGTAGGCGTGGCCCCAGGGATCCCGGAGCAGGTCGTCCCCGAGCAGTCCCGCGAGGTCGCCGGGCGAGGAGGGCCAGCGCCCGTGGACCTCGCGCCAACGTTCGGCGGCCGCGGCGACGAACACGAGTTCCATCTCCGCCCGGGCCACGCGCTCGAAGGCGGCCTCTCCGGGCAGGACCGTGCGGGCAAGGGCGGGGAACCCGGGGGGAGTCACCCTCGCGCCCCCGCCGGAAGGAACGTAGCCGAAGCGCTCGCCCCGCGGGTCCGTGAGGGGATCCTCGCCGGGAGCGGGCGCCCGGAGGTAGGGGCCCCTCCACGCCCCCGTCCCCGGGTCCTCGAGCAGTGCGTCGAGACCTTCCTCGCCCGTGGGGAAACGCCCGTGATCCCGCCAGAAGGCCCGGAGCCCCGCCTCGATCGCGTCGAGGCGGGCGCGGCACGTCCTCTCCTCGCGCTGTTCCACGAGCCGGAGAACCCCGGGAATCGAGGCGGTGGCCAGCACGACGAGGATCGCCACCGAGGCGACCGTCTCGAGGAGGCTCGCGCCCCGTTCCGCGCCGCCGCCTTTCACCGCAACCTCCACCCGACGTCGTCGCTGCCCGCCGGGATCGCGTCGTCTCCGTCGTCCGTCTCGAGGATCCCGTTCGGTCCCGCCGAGAGGATCCAGCCCCGAACGCCGCTGTCCCCGCGCATCCCGGCAACGGAGAGCACGTAGGCGTGGCCCCACGGGTCGACCGGGTCGTTGGGCAGGTACGGTCCCCGCCAGGCGGTGACGCCGGTCTCGGGGTAGTCCGCGCCCGGGGGATCGTTGTCGACCAGGTGCTGCGCCGTCCTTCCCGCGGGGCCCTGCCAGGATCCGAGCCCTCCCGGGGCCGTCCCCGCGGTCAGCAGGTAGCCGATCACCCCGGACGTCCCGCCGCTCCGGTCCGGGTAGCCCCGGACGTCCTGCCGGAACGCCTGCACCGCCTCGGCGATGGCGGCGATGTCCCGGAGCGCCCGGGCGCGGCGGGCCTTCGCAACCTGGTGGGCGACGAGCGGGGCGAGGGTGCCGGCGAGGATCGTGATCACCGCGAGGGTCACGACGATCTCGCTCAAGGTGTAGCCCCGCTGCCGCCGCCGCCCGCGCATCCCCGTCACCTCCCGATCGCGTCGATCGACTGGTAGATCGGCATGAAGACCGACAGGGCGAGCCCGAGGACGATGGCGGCCATCGCGATCAGCAGGACCGGCTCGAGCGTGGTGACGGCCGCCTGGATCGCCCGCCGGGCCTGGCGCTCGTGGAGCCGGGCCAGGTTGCCGAGGGCCCGGACCAGGGTCCCGGACCGTTCCCCGACGGCGATCATCCGGACGTCCAGGGGACCGAAGAACCCGGTCCGCTCCAGGGCGTCGGCGAGGGTGCTGCCGGCGACCACGTCCTCCCGCGCCCTCTCGAGGGCCCGCGTGAAGGGGATGTTGTCCACGCTGGCCCCGCCGATCGCGAGGGCGTGGGGCATCGACGTGCCGGCGTCCAGGAGCGTGGCCGCCGTGCGGGCGAAACGCGCCGCCAGCAGGTGGCGCACGACACGGCGAACTCCGGGCAGGGCCAGCTTGGCGCGGTGCCAGGCGACGCGTCCCGTCCGCGTCCGGAGGCCGAGGACGACGGCGGTGGTGACGACGACCGGGGTCGCGGGGAGCAGGTACCACCAGCGGACGACCACGTCGGAGATGCCGAGGAGGATCCGCGTGAAGAGGGGAAGCTCCACGCCGGTCGCCTCGAACAGGGGCCGGAGCTTGGGAAACAGGACGGTCACGAACAGGGTGGCGACCCCGGCGACCGCGGCCAGCAGGATCGCGGGGTAGAGCAGGGCCGACGTCACCTTCGAGGCGATCTCGTCCTGCCACTCCAGGTCCTCGGCCAGCTCCGCGAAAACGGTGTCGAGGCGACCCGATTCCTCCGCCGCGCGCACCGCCTCGACGTAGGCCCGGGGAAAGGCGCGGGGCCAGCGGGCGAGGGCGGCGGCGAAGCCGCCGCCCGCTTCCACCTCGCTCCGCACCTGGTCGAGCATCCTGCGGACTCGCGGGCTCGGCCAGGTCCGCGAGAACTCGACCAGGGTCTCGACCAGGGGGATGCCGGCCCCCAGGGCGTCGGCAAGCTGGTGGGTGAGCAGGATCAGTTCCCGCCGGCGCAGGCGGGCCCGTGCCGGGAGGTTCCGTCGCTTCCGCCGGGCCGCCGGTCGGGCCCGGGTGAGGACCAGTCCGCGCTCTCCCAGGACGCGCGCCAGGGTCACCGGGTCCGGGGCCTCCTCGGTTCCCCGGACCAGGTCTCCCGCGGGGGAGCGGGCCTGCCAGGCGAACTCAGGCATGGACCTCCTCCCGCCCGAGGGTCTCGCCCGTCGGCCTGGCGCGCGCCGGTGCATCGGCGGTCGCGCGCAGGACCTCTTCGAGGGTCGTGAGCCCGGCCCGGGCCTTCTCGAGCCCGTCGTCCCGCAGGAAGCGGGTACCCCCCGCGGCGGCGATCCGGGCAAGCTCGCCCGGTGCGGCGCCGGTGGCGAAGGCGTCGGCCAGGTCCGGTGTCATCACGATCAGTTCGTAGAGACCGGTTCGCCCGCGGAACCCCGTCCCGTTGCAACGAGCGCAGCCCCGTCCCCGCCGGAGCGTCGCCCCGGCGAGGTCCGTGGCGGCGAGGCCCAGGCGGCGCAGGACCATCGGGTCCGGGTCGTCGTCCTCGGCGCAGGCCTCGCAGACCAGGCGCACGAGCCGCTGGGCGAGGATCCCGCGGACGGACGTGATCACGAGGTCCTGCGGGATGCCCATCTGGGCGAGCCGGGCCAGGGTGGAGAGGGCGGACGTCGTGTGGAGGGTGCTGAGCACCAGGTGGCCGGTGAGGGCCGCGCGGACCGCGATCGATGCGGTCTCCGGGTCGCGCATCTCCCCGACGAAGATGATGTCGGGGTCCTGGCGGAGCAGGGCACGCAGTCCCGCGGCAAAGGTGAAGCCGGCCTTCTCGTGGACCTGGGACTGGCGGACGAGGGGGAGCTCGTACTCCACCGGGTCCTCGAGGGTGGCGATCTTGAATCGCTCGGCGTCCAGGGACGCGATGGCGGAGTAGAGGGTGGTCGTCTTGCCGGAACCGGTCGGGCCCGTGACCAGGATCATTCCCGCCTGGGTGGCGAGGAGGGACCGGAACCGGTCGAGGTCCACCGAGGCCATCCCGAGCCGGTCGAGTCCCTTGACGACGTTCGCCTTGTCCAGGAGTCGCAGGACGACGTTTTCCCCGTGGACGCAGGGGATCGTCGACACGCGGAGGTCGATGGTGCGGCCCTCGAGATCCATGCGGATCCGGCCGTCCTGGGGCAGCCGGGACTCCGAGATGTCCAGGTCCGCCAGGATCTTGAGCCGGGCCGTCACGGTGGCCCGCAGGTCCGACGGCAGGGTGATCGCCGGGACCAGCATCCCGTCCACCCGGTAGCGGATCCGGACGCCCCGTTCCTCCGGTTCGACGTGGATGTCCGTCGCCCGCCGCCGCACCGCTTCCCGCAGCAGCTCCTCGACCAGCTCCCGGACGGGGCCCAGTTCGCGCCCGCCGCGCTCGTCCCGGTCGAGGAGCGCCCGCCGCGCCGCCTCGACGAGTTCGGCGAACCGGTCGGTCCCGTCGGGCCGGCCGTACAGCTCGTCCTGGAACGCCCGGATCTCCCGGTCGGAGGAGACGATGGCCTCCACCTCGAGCCCGGTCAGCTCCCGGACGGCATCGATGGCGACGACGTCGAGCGGATTGGCCAGGGCGACCGTGAGCCGGTTCCCGTCCCGGGCGACCGGCACGAGCTGCCGTTGCCGGGCGAACTCCTCGTCGACGAGCCCGGCAAGGGCCGGATCGGGATGGCGGCGGGCCAGGGACTCGTAGCGCAGGCCGGTCATCTCGGCCAGCACCTCGGCGATCTGCTCGGGCGTGGCGAACCCGAGACGCACCGCGAGCTGGCCGATCGACAGGTCGCTTCCCCGCTGCTCGGCGAGGAGCGCCTCGAGCTGTTCCGGGGTGATCACCCCGGCGCGGACGAGCCGCTCCCCGAAGCGAAGGATCGCCATCGGTCCCCTCCCGGCCGCCCGCCGGCGGATTCAGTCCGCGGCCCGGCGGGTGACGAGGACGACGACGTCGTCGCCGGAGGCGTTCCCCTGGATCAGGTCGGCGTCGGTCGTGTCGACCCGGCCGTTCTTCCCCACCGAGTAGAGGACGACCGCCCCGTACTCCGCCCCGGTCGTCGAGGTGTTCGCCTCGAACACGCGGTACGGGCGGCCCCAGGGATCGACGACCCCCTTCCACTCGCCGTTCTCGTAGACGGCGGCCCGGTAGTAGCCGTTGACCTTCCCGCCGGACCTGTCCAGGTACGGCCCGTCCCAGCCGTGCCGGCGGTCGTCCTGGTAGAGGCAGTAGAAGGACGTCATCCAGCCGTGCACGTTGTTGCTGGTGGCCGCGTCCCAGCTGCAGGGCCAGTACTGGGTGTCGGCCCGGTACTGGACGAAGGCGGCCTTGATCGCGTCGAGGTCCTGCCGGGCGCGGGCCGCCCGGGAACGCTCGATCTGCTTGAAGATCAGGGGAGTCATCGCCCCGGCGAGGACGGCGATCACCGCCACCGCCACGATGATCTCGGTCAGGGTGTAGCCTCGGCTGTCTCGCATCTCCTGTTCTCCTCCGGAGTCGTCCCTGTCGTCCCGACGTGCACCGGGAGACACGGCTCCCGCCCGGGACCCCCCGTCCGGCTCATCGGACGCCCCGGCGGGTTCTTGAGGGAGGACTCAGGAGGCGAAGGCGCGGGCCATCTCCCGGCCATGCTCGAGGGCCTTCTCGAGGAGCGCCCCGATCGTCAACTGGTCGAGGACGAGCAGCTCGTTG
>CAYQTA010000002.1:0-2815 GCA_964420365.1 uncultured Acidobacteriota bacterium
GTTCACAGCACTCGTGGCGGTTGCGGGGGGTGATGACGAGGCAGTCGTCGTCACCCCGGATGTCCTGCTGGGCCAGGGTGGCGAGGGGTGCGGCGAGCAGGACGAGCAGGACGATCGCCGCGATGAAGGAGACGTGCCGGATCATGGATCCTCCTTTCTGCCTCCGATCGACTGGTCGGGGCATGTCGACGGTAGGTGAAGGAGGACCTGATACACAAGACGCCAATGATCGAAACTTGGTTCGTCGTGGAAAATGAAATGCTGCCACTCCGGATTTCCTGTCTTGCACCCCTGCAAGAATGCCCTTGCAGCAGCGCAACGGAATCGATGATTCGGGAAGACATGGAAACGCCGTCCCGGTCTAGACTGGTTTGGGATCGAGAGCGCTGTCGGACCCTCTTGATCCGCCAGCCGAGGAGGAAGTAGTCTCGAGGTCCGGCAAGGTCGTGCGAACGAGGAGGTGCGGCATGACCACGGGCAAGGGGGGATCCCACCTGGGGCGCCTGATCCGGGAACATCGGCAGATGCTGTCTCTCTCCCAGGCCGACCTCGGCCTGCTCATGGAGTCCCGCGGGGAGCCGCTCTCCGGGCCGCAGCTGTCGAGGATCGAGAACGGGAAGGCGCAGCCGTCCGCGAGACAACTGCTGATGCTGAGGCGCGTGCTCGCCATCGACGCGTGGGAACTGGAGGCGGCGATCCTGCGAGACGCCGCCGAGCGGCGCGTCGACCTGAGCGGCGAGCAACCGGAGGCGTTGCTGGAGGAAGGAGACAGTCTCGTTCGGAGCGGCCTGCTCCTCGAGGCCCGGCAGCGGTTCGAGGAGGCGTTCGACCTGCTGGACCTGGAGGGCCGGGAGGATCCCGACCTTCGCGCGCGGCTCGCGACCCGGGTGGGTTGGTGCCTCGTGCGGGCGCGGCTCTTCGCGGCGGCTCTTGGCTGGCTGGGCAGGGCATGGAACGCCAGGGCCGCGAACGCCTCGACCAGGGCGCGGGCGCTGGTGCTCCACCTCCCCTGTTACGACGGACTCGGCTGGGACGAGCATGCCCGTCTCTTCGTGCCCGAGGTGGAACGGATCGCGGTGGCTCCCGGGGAAGGTGGGGAGCGGGTTCGTGGCCTGGCGCTGGGCGTGCTGGGAGAGCATCGCCGTGGCAATGCGGATCTCGAGGGGGCGATCGACGCATTCCATCGGGCGGAAGAGGCCTGGCGGCTGGCCGGCGAGCAGCACGAGGTGCTCCGGGGCCGGATGATGAGGGCCCTGTGCCTCCTCGACACCGGGAAGGTCGACGAGGCCGAGGCGCTCTCGCGATCGGTCGTGAAGGAGGCGGCCGTGGTCGCGGTCGAGCTGTTACCGGAGGCGCTCGTGGCGCTCGGCCGCGCCGTGCTCGCCGGTGGCGGTGAGGCGCCGCAGGCGGTCCGGTTGTTTGAACGCGCCGTGCGGCTGGCGCGGGAGTCCCGGCGGGAGGTGGAGGAGTTCCTCGCGCTCTGGAACCTGTTCCGCCTGGAAGGCCTGTCCCGCCGGGAACGGGAACGGATCGAGGCGAGGCTCGAGCACCTGGCGCTGCGGCTGCCGCGGGAGGTTCCGGCGGTGGCGGAGTGGTGGTCCCGGAGGGGCCGGGGAGGTGAGGCATGAGAGCGCGGTCGAGGTTGAACCCGGCCCGGCGGGCCCCGGCGGGCATCCTCCTGGCGGTGGCCTTCGTCTCCCTGCTCGTCTTTCCGGCCGTCGTGGCGGAGGTCTCCGTCGATCACCCGTCCGCGGGGGGCCAGTCGTTCCTCTTCGCCGCCCTGGAAGGGGGTGAAGGCGGGGTGCAGGGCGTCCCGTTTCCATGGGGGTGCGTGCGGGCCCACGTTCCGACCACGTGGCTGCTCAACCCGGGCGGTGACGACGAGGGAGACGGGCGGCCCGCCGTTGCCATCTCGCCGCGGGACGGCCGGCCGACGGTTGTCTGGGCGGAGATGCTGGCCGGTGGGAGGACGAGGATCGTCCTGGCACGCTGGGACGTCAGCGGTTGGACGGAACCCGAGCCCGTGACCGGTGGCGAGGTGGACGTGGCGGACCCGGCCATCGATTACCGGGAGGACGGCAGCCTGGTGGTTGCCTGGTGGGAGCCCGGGGCGGGCGCCCTCGCATGGGTCCGGGAACGGGGGACGGAACGGGGCTGGTCCGACCCGGAGCAGGTCGGTCCCTCGGGCCGGGCGTGCCGTTTCCCGGTCGTCGCCGCCGGGGGCGGCGAGACGTTCGTCGGGTACACCGCCGCGACCGACGATGGCGGGCAGGAGATCCGGATCGCGAGGGAGGAAGCCGGTTGGGCCGACGTCCTGATCGACGTCGTCCACTACCAGCACTGGCGCGGAGAGGGCGACGTCGGCCTGGAGCTGCACGAAGCGGACGGGGTCCTGTGGGCCGACTGGCTCCGGGCATCCGACCGCCTGGCTACCTCCCGGTGGGATCGGGCGGCAGGCGCATGGACCGAGCCCGAAGAGATTCCCTGCGAGGCCACGGCCGACGGGTGGCGGGCCGCCCGCTTCCAAGCGAAGGCCCGGGCCCTCGGCTGGCGCCGCTGAACGGGGTTCCGCACCACGGGACCATGACGTGGTTCCGGGCAGGGAGCGCCGAGTGTTCAAGAAGGCTGCTGCAGCCCCGGTGCGGGTCCCCGCGGGTCGTCCGGGAGCAGGGGGGGCCGGCGACGGGGAGCGGGAGGGAATGCAATCCTCGGAGCGGAGAAGGCGGGTTCCTGCAATGACTTCGTGAGACCGTTCGCCGGTTGCTCGCTCCGCGTTGCCCCGGGTTTCGCATTTCGGGGGTTTCCGGGGGCTGGG
>CAYQTA010000003.1:0-24163 GCA_964420365.1 uncultured Acidobacteriota bacterium
GAGATGCGTTGAGTTCGGGCCCGGGACGGGGTTCCTCCCGGAAGCGGGCCCCGGTCCCCGGCCCCGACGCCGCCCACCGCCGGGTGCGACGCGTCGTGATGCTCCGGGAGGGCGAACGGTGCGCGAACCCGTCGTGCGGGAGGCGGGCCGAGCACGCGCACCACGTCGTGCCGCGGGCGGAAGGAGGACCGTCGACCGTCGCCAACGAGGTCGCGGTGTGCGGGAAGTGCCACGCGCTGATCCACGCCGGGCTCCTCGAGGTCAGGGTGCTCCGCGACGGCCGCCTGGTCTTCCGCCCCAGGTGCGGGGTCCCGGTCGAGGAGCGCCTGCGCCGGGCGGAACGGGAGGCCTCGCGAAGGCTGCCGGTCTACCGGCTGGAAACCGCCGGCGGGCCGCCGGCGACCGGCCCCGGCCGGGGCGCCGTCGCGGACGCGCCGCCGCGTCGCCCGGAACGGCGGGCGGGCACGCGGCGGATCGAGGACCTGGCGTGGGGGCTGAGGCGGCTGGGCGTCCCGGGGAAGGAGGCGGTGGAGCGGGTGCGGTGGGCTCTCTGCCAGGTGGACCCGGAAGATGCCGCCGACGACGCGAAGGTCCTCGTCCTCGCGATCCGGGGTCCCGGGGAGGACCGCCGCCGCTGACCGGCGACCGGCTGCCCGCCCGCTGGCCGACGCGCTTGCCTGCTGGCCCATCCGGCCCGCCGGCCGACCCGCCTGCCTGCCAGCGGACCTGGTTGCCCGCCCGCTCGCTCGCCGCCCGACCCGCCTGCCTGCCGGAGGACCTGCTTGCCCGCCTGCCGGCCGGCGGACCTGCTTGCCTCCCCGCTCGCCGGCGACGGCGGGCGAAGACCTACGACTTCGCCGACGTGGCCGACGTGCCGGGCCGTCCCGGGCGCACGGGGGCGACGGCGTCCCGGGGCAGCCAGCCGGCGGGGCCGCCCGGGACGCGAACGTAGACCCAGTCGCCGCGGGCGCGGCCGAGCTCGACCTCGAGCCCCTCGTGGACCGTGAAGAGGACCGGGTTGTCCGGTCCGGGGCCGGACCGCGCCTCGGCCCGCTCGGCCAGGACGACCGCCGAGCGGTCCGTCGCCCGCAGCCAGGCGAGGCCGAGGGGCGGGGTCGCCAGGAGGACGGCGAGGACCAGCACGGTGATCCCGGCTCGACGGAGGGCCGGGGCGCGCCGCCGCCCGCCCCCCCGCCGCCGTCCGCCGAGGAGGCCGACCAGCAGGAGCGCCGTCCCGATCCACTCGAGGGTGATCGCCGCCGCCAGCGTCCCGCGCTCGGGCAGGAGCGCCAGCCAGCGGGCGAGGATCTCGCGTCCCCCGTCCGCGCCCTCGCTCGTGTCGGCGAGGCGGCCGCGGACCCACTCGAGGTTCGCCCGGGCGTCCTCGTGGCGCGGGTCGAGGCGGAGCGCGCGGCGCAGGGCGAGGACCGCCTCCCCGTACTTCCCCTCGTGGGCGAGGACGGTCCCGAGGTCGTACCAGGCCTCCGGGTCGTGGACGCCCTGCTCCACGACCGCCCGGAGATCCCGCTCGGCATCCTGCCAACGTCCCGCCTCCGCGGCGGCCGCCGCCCGCTCGAGGAGCGCCCGGGGGGCGGGCGTCGCCGCGGGCGCCGGTCCCGGCAGGAGAACGACCAGCACGGCCGCCAGCGCGAACCACCGAGCCGTCCGCCCGTTCATCGCGGCACCTCCCTCGTGACCGCCCGCGCGGCGTCGATCACCCGGTCGATCTCCCCGACCCCCGCGTAGCGGATCGCCTCCGCCTCCTCGAGGGTCTCGACGAAGCGACGGGCGAGCGCCTCGTCCCCCGTCCGTTCCGCGAGGCCGCGGAAGAGGCGGGTCCGGTCCAGGGGGCGGGACGGCTCGCCGAGCACCTCCCCGGCCCAGGCGTGGAGCGCCTCGATCACCTCGCGGGCCGCGCCGGCCGGGTCGGAGGCGGACCGCCGCGCGGCGGCCCCGAGACGCCTCGCCACCGCCGCCCGCACCCGCGCCCGCCGCCCCGCCGGCGACCCGGCCCAGCGGGCGGCCAGCGGGCCGAGGACCGTCACGCCGAGGAGCAGGAGCGGCGGCACCAGGGCGAGCACGACCAGGAACGGCGACCTCCACGGCGGCCTCTCGAGGTCCCGGAGGGGCCGGTCCGGCACGTGGAGCCAGCGAAGACGGTCCCCGCCGCTTGCCGCAACCGGGGCCGGTCCCCCGGGCGCCGCCGGTCCCGCCGCCCCGGGCGTCACCTCGAGGGGCATCGGCGGCACGGTCGCGACCCGGTATTTCCCGGTCGAGGGATCGAAGTAGGCGAACCGGACCGGCCCGATCTCCACGCGGCCCGGGGCCCGCGGCACGAGCGGCACGTCCCACGTGCGGAAGCCGGGGCCCTGCCGCTTCTCCACCGGGTCGAACGCCTGCACGTCCGGCGGCAGGGTCACCGCGGGCGGGGAGGCGGTCGCCAGGTTCCCCTCGCCGCGGACCGTCACCTCGAGCTGGGCGGCCTCGCCCGCCGCCACCCGTGCCCGGTCGAGGCGCGCCTCCAGGGCGAACTTCCCCACGGCGCCGGAGAAGTCCGGCGGCCGGCCCTCCTCGGGCAGCGGCCGCACCTCGATCGTCTTCGCGGGGGCGACCAGGCCGACCCGCTCGGCGAAGCCGCCGAAGGTCATCCCGAAAACGTCCTCCCGGCGCCGGACCACGCCGACGGTGAACGGCACCGGCGGGATCGTCAGCTTCCCGCTCCGCGTCGGCGTCAGGCGTCGCCGGAAGAGCACCCAGCCGACCCACTCCCGCCCGGCGTCGTCCCGGAAGGTGTACCGCGTGCTCCTGGGGGAGACCGGCTCGTCCTCGACGAGGAACCCGGGGACCGGGTCCAGGTGGTCCGGGTCGTACCCCTGGATCTTCACCCGGGACTCGAGCCGGTACTCCAGAAGGATCGACTCGCCGAGCCAGACCCGGTCCCGGTCGACGACGGTGCGCACCCGGACCTCGTCGTTTCCTCCCGGGGCCGTCGCTCCGGCCCCGGCCCCGGCCTTCCCCGGGGCCTTCGGGGCCTCGAGGATCTTCACCGTCACCGGCTCGGTCCGGATCGTCTCCCCGTCCACGTCGATCTCGAACGACGGGATCTCCCCCTCGCCGACCCCGGCGGGCAGGTACTCGAGGACGAACTGCTTGACCGCGGAGAAGCGGCCGTTGATCCACGAGACCTGGGTCGAGGTCGAGGCGCCGCCGGCCGGGAGGAGGTTCTTCCCGCGGGGCGGCCGTCCGGCGAGGGTCGCCGCCGTCGCGCCTTCGCCGGAGACCGTGATCGTCACCCGGACCCGCTCGTCGGTCCGGACCGTGCGCGGTTCGACCCGGACCTTGACGTTCGGCCCGCCCGCGGCGGCCGGCAGCCACGCGGCGAGGACGGCCGCCGCGGCCAGCAGGGCGATGGCCCGGGTGGAGGGGCGACGGGTCGCGTGGTTCACCAGTCCTTCTCCCTCTTCTTCCCGGCGGGGACCCGGCGCCGGAGCGCCCGGCGCAGGGCGTCCTTCTCGTCCTCGGCCAACCGGCGGAGCAGCCGCTCGGCCATCTCCCGCGCTTCCCGGTCCTCGGCGCCTTCCTTGCCGGCCGCCGCGCCCGCCTGCCGTTCCTGCCGCGGTTGCTGCTGCCCGCCCTGCCGCAGCCGGTCCTGCTCCTGCTGCGCCCGGTCTCCCTGCCGTTTCTCCCGGTTCTCTTCCTGCTGTTGCTGCTGCTGTTGCTGATCCTGCCGCCGGTCCTTCCCTTGTTGCTGCTGCTGCTGCCGTCGCTGCTGCTCCTGCCGTTCCCGTTGCTGCTCCCCCTGTTGCTGCCGTTGCTGTTGCTGCTCGGATCCCTGCCGGCCCCGCTCGCTCCGGTCCTGCTGCTGCTCCTGCCGGTCCCGGCCGCCTCCCCCCTGCGGCTGCCGCTGCTGCTGCTGCTCGCGGCGAAGCTGCCGGAGGGCGAGGTCCAGGTTCCGGCGGGCTTCCTCGTCCCCGGGGTCGACGAGGAGCGCCCGGGTGAACGCCTCCGCCGCCGCCCGGGCGTCCCCGCCGAGCAGCTCCGCGAGGCCCCGGTTGTACCACGCGTCCCGGCGGATCGTCCCCTCGCCCAGGCTCGCCGCCCGGTCCCATGCCTGCCGCGCCTCGTCGAGCCGCCCGAGGCGGGCGAGGGCGTTCCCGAGGTCGAAGAGGATCCGGGGGTCGTCGGGGGCGCGGGAGAGCGCCTCGGTGTAGTGGCGGACCGCCTCCTCGGCGTTTCCCTCCTCGAGGGCCCGGTTTCCCTCGCGGGTCTCCCGCCACGTCGTCTGCCACGGGTCGAACCCGGTCCCCAGCACGAGGAGGACCAGCGCCGCCGCCACCGCGAGCCGGCCGCGCATCACGCCACCTCCCGGCGCCGCCGGCGGTCGACCAGCATCGCCTCGAGGGCGGCGAGGACGAAGGCGGCCGCGAGGGGCCAGCGGTACCGCTCCGCCCGCCGCCGCGGGAGGGTCGCTCCCAGGTCGCTCCGCTGGAGCCGCGAGAGCGCCTCGACCACCCGGTCGACCCCCTCGCCGAAGCCGGTCGCCCGGGCGTACGCGCCGCCGCCCGCCCGCGCGATCTCCGCGAGGGTGGCCTCGTCCAGGCGGCTCGTGACGACCTTTCCGTGGCGCTTCTCGTAGCCGACGAGCCGGCCGGCGTCGTCGAACTCGGGGACCGGCGCCCCTCGCGAGGTGCCGACCCCGACCGCGTAGACCGTGATTCCCTCGTCCGCCGCGCGCCGGGCCGCCTCCACCCCGTGCCCCTCGAGGTCCTCGCCGTCCGAGAGGATCACCAGCACCTTCCGGGCCCGGGCGTGCCGGGCGAAGAGGCGCCGCGCCTCGTCGATCGCCGCGCCGAGGTCGGTTCCCTGGGCGGAGAAGAGCGAGGGATCCGCCGCGTCCAGGTAGAGGGCGAGGGCTCCCCGGTCGAGGGTGAGCGGGCACAGGGTCGCCGCCGTCCCGGCGAACCCGACGAGGCCGACCCGGTCCGAGGGGAGCTTCCGCGCGATCTCCCGGGCGATCGCCCGGGCGACGACGAGGCGCGAGGGGGCCAGGTCCTCGGCGAGCATCGACCGGGAGAGGTCGAGGGCGATCACGAGGTCGAGCCCCTTCACGTGCAGCTCCTCCTCGGTTTCTCCCCACCGGGGACGGGCGAGGGCGAGGAAGACCATCGCCGCCGCCAGCACGAGGAGCAGGCCCCGGACGAGCGGCCGGGGCGAGGGCTCGACGAGGGCGATCCGGTCGGCGGTCCCGGGCCGGGCGAAGCGCAGGAGGCGGCGCCGGCGGGCCCGCCGCTCGAGCCAGAGCACGAGGGCGAGGAGGGGCAGGAGCGCGAGGCCCCACAGCCAGCCCGGCGCGGCGAACGTCACGGCAGCCTCCCCGCGGTGAACCGCGCCACCGCGACCTCCAGCAGGAAGAGCAGGCCCGCGGCGAGCAGCCACGGCTCGAACCGGTCGGACCAGGCGACGTAGACCTTCGTGTGGATCTCCGTCTTCTCGAGCGCGTCGATCGTGCGGAAGATCTCCTCCATCTTCCCGGTGCGGTCCGCGCGGAAGTAGCGGCCCCCGGTCTCCCGGGCGATCGCCCGGAGGGTGTCCTCGTCGATCTCCACCGGCATCGGCCGGGTCACCGTGCCGCCGCCGGGCAGGGGGACCGGCACCGGCGCGAACCCGTGGGTGCCGATCCCGATCGTGTAGACCCGGATCCCCCGGCTCTTCGCCAGCTCCGCCGCGGTCTCGGGGGCGATCTCGCCCGCGTTGTTGACGCCGTCGGTCACCAGGATCGCCACCCGGCTCTTCGCCGGGCTCGCGTCGAGGCGCGCGACCGCGGCAGCGAGGCCGAGGCCGATCGCCGTCCCGTCCTCCCCCCGGCGGGCGAAGTCGACCTCGTCGAGGATCGCGAGCAGGGCGTCGTGGTCGAGCGTGAGCGGGCAGGCGGTCCAGGCGTCCCGCGCGAAGACGACGAGGCCGAGCCGGTCGTGGGGCCTGCCTTCCGTGAACTCGCGGATCGTCCTCCGGGCGACCTCGAGGCGGTTCGGCTCGAGGTCCATCGCGCGCATCGAGCCGGAGTGGTCGAGCACGACGACGATGTCGACGCCGCGGGTCGTCACCTCCTCGCCGCGGATCCCCGCCTGGGGCCGGGCGAGGGCGATCGCCGCCAGCACGAGGAACCCGACCCGCAGCACCCGGGAGGCGTGGACCAGGCGCGACCGCCACCCGGGCCGCGCGCCCGCCAGCAGCGAGAGGTCGGGCCAGAGCAGCACCGGCGGCCGGCGCGAGGCGCGCCACCAGGCCCGGAAGATCGGCAGCAGGGCCAGGAGGGAGAGCAGGGCGAGGGGGGAGGCGAGGCGCATCATGGCCGGTCCTCCCCCTCCGGCGCGCCGGCGGCCTCCCGCGTTCCCTGTACCCGCCGTTCCCGCTGCTCGCGCCGCTCCCGCGCGATCCGCTCGATTTCCCGCCGCAGCTCCTCGGCGGCGGCCCGGAGCTCCGCCACCGGCGGGCGCGCCTCGGCGAACTTGACCAGGTCGAGCTCGGCGAGCCACCGGTCGAGCCAGGCGGCCGCCCCGGGATCGAAGCGGGCCTCCCGCAGCAGGCGCCGGCACTCGCCGGTCGTCCGCTCGAGGAGCGGCACGCCGGCGATCTCGCCGAAGAACCCCTTCGCGATCTCCCCGAGGGCGTCGGCGAACGGCTTCCTCTCTCCCCGCTCGAGGAGCCCCCGGGCGAGCAGCTCGTCGAGGGCCCGGAGCGCCCGCACCTCCGGCGGCTCGGGGGGAGGCCCGGGCTTTCCGCGGGGCTTCCGGGGCCGTTCCCGCCCGCGGAGCCGCCGGGCGAGCAGCACGCCGCCGGCGAGCAGCAGGGCGAGCACGCCGGCTACCGCGGCGAGCCCGGCCCAGTCCGGCGGAACCGGGACCGGGGGCCGGGCCGGCGCCGGGTCCTGCGCCTCCTCCCGCGGCCGCGCTTCGAGGGTCAGCGCCTCCGTCCGGGCGACCACCCGGCCGCTCCCGTCCGCCAGCTCCACCGGCGCCAGCTCGGCCTTCCCGAGGGCGGCGAGCAGCACGAGGAGGACGTCCTTCCCGCCGGCCCGGTCGTCCCGGGGGACGAGGCGCAGGGGAAGCGGCTCCCCCGCGCGGGGCTCGGGCCTGCCGGCGAGGCGGGGCCGGTCCGGCCGGGCGCCCTCCGGCCACTCGAGGGCGAGCCCGACCACGTCGCCCGGGTGGAGGGCCACGTCCCCCTCCAGCGGGACCGCCTTCCCCTGCCGGAGCACGAAGGCGGGATGGAGAGGCACCGTCGCCGGGCCGTCCCCGGCCGGGGCCCCGGGGACGGCGGCCAGGAGCAGGACGGCGAGCGCGAGCAGGCGCCTCACCGGTGGATCCTCGCCGCGCGGCGGCGGAAGAGGGCGAGGAGGGGCCGCTCCCAGCCCGCCGCCGCGTCGATCACCGCGTGGTCGACGCCGGCCCGCTTCAGGATCGCGTCGGTCCGCTCGCGCCGCTCCCGGGCCGCGCGGGCCAGCGCCTCCCGCGCGCCCCGGCTCGAGGCGTCGAGCGTCCGCCGTTCCCCGGTCTCCGCGTCCTCGAGGAGCACCGGGCCGACCCGGGGGAGCCGTTCCTCGGCCGGGTCGCGGACCTCGAGGACGACGAGGTCGTGCCGCCGGGCGGCGAGCCGCAGCGGTCGCTCGTACCCGTCGGCCAGGAGATCGCTCAGCAGGAAGACCACCGCCGGCTTCCGCTGAACCCGCAGGAGGAACTCGAGCGCCCCGGCGAGATCGGTCCCCCTGCGCTCCGCCGGCGGGGCGAGCACCTCCCGGACGACGCGCAGCGCGTGGGTCGTCCCCCCGCGCGGGGGGACGTAGAGGTCGATCCGGTCGGTGAACCGGACCAGCCCGACCCGGTCCCGGTTGCGGATCGCGGCGAAGGCGAGCAGCGCGGCGAGCTCGGCCATCACCTCGCGCTTGAGCCGTCGCCCTGTCCCGAAGGCGGTCGACCCCGACACGTCGGCGAGGAGCATGACGGTCAGCTCCCGCTCCTCGTCGAACACCTTGACGTAGAGCTTCCGGTCGGGCCGGGTCGAGCGGGAGGTGACGTTCCAGTCGATCGTCCGGACGTCGTCCCCCGGCTGGTACTCGCGGACCTCGGCGAACTCCATCCCCCGGCCGCGGAACGCCGAGTGCCAGCTCCCGGCCAGGGTCTCGGTGACGATCTTCCGGGTGCGGATCTCGATCCGCCGGACCCGCCGGAGCAGCTCCGGGTCGGCGAGGGGATGGCCCTGCCCGTCCCGGCCGTTCATCGCCGCGTCGCCCCGCTCACGGCACCTCGACCGCGTCGAAGACCCGCCGGACGATCTCGTCGGCGGTGATCTCCTCCGCCTCCGCCTCGAAGCTGGGGATGATCCTGTGCCGCAGCACGTCGTACCCGATCGCCTTGACGTCCTCGGGGGTGACGAAGCCCCGGCCGCGCAGGAAGGCGTGGGCCCGGGCCGCCTGGACGAGGGCGAGGGAGGCCCGGGGGGAGGCCCCGTAGTGGATCAGCCCGACCGCGTCGACGCCGCTGCCGGCCGGGTCACGGGTCGCCCGGACCAGGTCGAGCACGTAGTCCTCGATCCGCTCGTCGACGTGCACCCGCAGGACGACTTCCCGCATCCGCTCGACGTCGTCCGGCCCGATCACCCGGGACACCGGGGGCGGCTCCGCGCCGGACATCCGGCGGAGGATTTCCTTTTCCTCGTCCCGGGTCGGGTAGTCGACCAGCAGCTTCATCAGGAAGCGGTCGACCTGGGCCTCGGGGAGCGGGTAGGTTCCCTCCTGTTCCAGCGGGTTCTGGGTGGCGAGCACCAGGAACGGCCGGGGGCGGGGAAACGTCTCGTCGCCGATCGTCACCTGGCGCTCCTGCATCGCCTCGAGCAGGGCCGACTGGACCTTGGCCGGGGCCCGGTTGATCTCGTCGGCGAGGACGACGTTCGCGAAGATCGGCCCCTTGTGGGGGGCGAACGAGCCGTCCCGCGGGTCGAAGACCAGGGTGCCGGTCAGGTCCGCCGGCAGCAGGTCCGGCGTGAACTGGATCCGCCGGAACGAGGCGTCGAAGCAGGCGGCCAGCGTGCGGACGAGGAGCGTCTTGGCGAGGCCGGGGACCCCCTCGAGGAGCAGGTGCCCGTGGCAGAGCATGCCGAGGACGACCTTCTCGACCAGGTCGCGCTGGCCGACGATCACCTTGCCGACCTCGTCGACGAGGGCCGTGGCCCCCACCCGTTCCCGCTGAACCTCCTCGGTGATCTCCCGGATCCTCTCGTCCATCGGGCGCCTCCGGTGGCCCGGAACCGGGCCGGCAGGACCGGCGGCCGTCGCTCCCGGGCGGCCGCGCACGGTCCCGGATTCTAGTCCCGGCCGCCGCTTCCCGCAGGAAACGCGACGCGCCGGGCCGCGGGGGCCCGGCGCGGGGGAGAGCCGCACGCGGGGCGGAAGGGTCAGTCGACGTTCCCCTCGGCGACGCCCGTGCCGAAGAACGTGGGCGGCTCGTCCAGCGTGTAGATCGTGTCGTCCGCGTCGATCGCGTCCCGGACGTACTTCGGGACCTGGAAGAGGCCGAGGAGCGTCCGGCCGTCGAGGAACCGGAACCCGCCGGTCGTCTTCCCGGCGAGGACGCGGTCGACGGCGTCCGGGTCGGGCCGCAGGTCGATCTCGCGGGCGGTGCCGAGGGCGAACCCCCAGGGGGAACCGTAGGTCGGGACGTGGCTCGCGTAGGAGAGCACGTTCGGGAAGACGGTCCTCACCGTCCGCACGAGCCGGGCGTGCAGCCGGATCTCCGCCGGCGCGACCGGGCCGGCCTGGACGACGAAGACGCCGTCCGGGGCGAGGGCCCGCCGGACCTTCTCGAAGTAGTCCCGGGTGAACAGCCGGTAGGACGGCCCCTCCTCGATCGGGTCGGAGAGATCGGAGAGGATCACGTCCCAGGAGCCCTCGTCCGCGTCGAGCACCTCGAGGGCGTCCCCGATGACCAGCTCGGTTCGCGGGTCGTCGAAGGCGCCCTGGTGCATCTCCGGCAGGTGCTCGCGGCACGCCTCGACCACCTCGCCGTCGATATCGACCATCGTGACCTTCTCGACGGTCTTCCAGCGGAGGACCTCCCGGACGGTCGCTCCCTCGCCGCCGCCGAGGACGAGTACCCGGCGCGGGTTCCCGTGGACCAGCATCGGCGGGTGGACCAGCGGCTCGTGGTAGAGGAACTCGTCACCGGTGGAGGACTGCCACTTCCCGTCGAGGACGAGGGCCTTGCCGTAGGCCCCGGTCTCCACGATCGACATCTCCTGGAAGCGGGTCCGCTTCTGGACGAGGATCCGCGTCAGGCCGTGCTGGTAGACGTCCCAGGGGGTGATGTACTCGCTCAGCCAGTAATCCGCGCGAAGCTCCGCACCCGGCATAAGCAGGCCTCCTCCGGCGCCTCACCCGGGGTCTCGCCGGAACCGACCGCGGGCGCGGGGCAGCGGTCCGGCCGCACCTCCGGGGCCTTCCCGCCCCGGGGGAGCTTCCGCAACTGGTGCCGCCGGGCCTGCAGCTTCCGCACGAGGAAGTCGCAGGCCTTCTCCGGCTTCGTGTGGGCGCCGCACGTGAAGACGTCGACGGCGGCGTACCCCAGCTCCGGCCAGGTGTGGATGGAGATGTGGGACTCCGCGAGCAGGACGAGGGCGGTCACCCCCTGGGGCTCGAACACGTGGTGCAGCTCCCCCAGCAGGGTGGACTCGGCCTCGCGGGCGGCCTCGCGCAGGGCGTCGCGGATGTAGATGGGATCGTCGAGGAGTCCCGGAGGGCAGTCGTAGAGCTCGAGGATGCAGTGGGATCCGATCGATGCCACAGGCCCATCCCCCATTCGGGCAGACAGTGCCTGCCCCCGAAGCGGCGTTCAGGAACGAAACGCCCAGTTCTACCCAGGCGCCCGGTAGCGCCAACCCTCACACCGCCGCCCCAGGTGTCGACGGCGACCGTGCTTTATAGAACCAAACGCCCCCCCGTGCAACCGGAATCTCCGCCGGAGGGCCTTTGTCGAGGGGCGGGGCCCGGCGAACGCCGTTCGGCGGGCCTCCCCGTTCCTCCGAACGGTTTCGGGGCGCCCCGCCCCCCGCGGACGGCAAGGATGCCCCGGGACTCCTCCCGGTTACGGCCGGGTCAGGGGCAGGGATCGCCCGGCCGGCGCGGGGTTCCGTCGGACGCGTCCCCGAGGGGGCCCTCACCGGCGTCGTTGACTCCCGCGACCAGGTACTGGAAGGCGCTTCCCGGCGGGTCGGGGACCTCCTCGTCGGTGGCGGTGTTCTCCGGCAGGTCGTGCCGGAGGCACGATCCGGCGTCCCCGGAGGCGAGGTCCCGCGGGTCGCCCCGGTACAGGTCGAACCGGTCGGACCCGGAGGCGGCGCCTTCCTCCCAGGCCAGGGTCACCTTGTCGGTGAACCGCAGCGGCTCGTCGGAGCCGGGGGGCGAGACCTCCGACGGAGGCTCGCCTCCCGCGGGGCCGAGGCTCCCGTCGGGGTTCACGTTCTGCCCGTAGACGTCGCCGTCGTCGTTCCGGCCGTCCGCCCATGCGAGGACCGCGACCCGGTCGGCGTCGAGGACCGCGTCGAGGTCGTACTTGCGGGTGACCGCCGAGGAGACGTCGAACGGTCCGTGGAGCAGGTTCCCGTCCCCGTCCACCCGGGCCCCTCGCAGGACGTCCCGGCTCCAGCCGGTGGAGCGGGTCCAGTAGACGTGCGTCTCGACGCCGTCGGCGAGCGTACGGGCCGACTTCCGCTCCGCGCCGGTGTCCCGGGCGACCACCGGCCGGCCGAGGTCGCCCCACAGCCGGTTCCCGTCCTCGTCGAACCGCTGCCCGTAGATTCCCTCCGCGCCGTACGCGTCCCGCTCCGCCCAGTAGACGAAGAGGGACTCCGTGCCCGGGTCGAAGGCGACGTCGGGGCTCGTGTGCTCGACGTCCTCGGTCGACGCGAGGGCGCCGTTGTGCGGGAACGCCTCCGTGCCGTCGGCCCGGACCCGCTGCGCCCACACCCGGAGCGGCTCGATCGTGTACCAGGCGAAGGCGGCGCCCCCGAGCCCGTCCGGCACGAAGCACGGGAAGTTCCCCATCTGCAGGGAACCGGACTCGAGGACCTTCACCGGGGCCGTGCCCCACAGGGGAGTCCCGGCGGCGTCGAACTTCTGGGCGTACAGGTGGCGCTCGCCGCCCCAGCCGAGCTGGTGGACCCACGAGACGATGACCGCGCCGTCGTTCGAGGCATGCAGGTCGGCGAGGTCGTAGGTCGTCCCGGAGGGGGCCCGGAGCTGGAGGCCGGGGCCCCATTTCGGCCCGCCGTCGGGCCCGAGCCGCTGGAGCCAGAGGTTTCCCTCCTCGGTCCAGGCGACGACGATGTCGCCGTCGGTGCAGCCGGCCACCCTCGGTGCGTGGCGGACCGCGTCGCCGCTGGTCACCTGGACGCCGTTCGGACCCCAGTCGAGCGTGCCGTCCGGCGCGACCCGCTGGACCGTCACCTGGACGCCGCCGAAGCGGTCGTCCCGGAAGGCGACGAGGGCGTGGTCGTCCGCGTCCACGTCGAGCCCGTAGTCCTCGGTCGAGGAGAACCCCCGGTCGGCGAGGAGGACCCCGTCTTCCGCCCAGAGCCGGTTCCCGGCCGCGTCCAGGCGCTGGAGGAAGACGTCGTAGCCGTAGGCCGGGCTCCCGTCCGCGTCGGCGTCGAACCAGGAGACGTACGTCCCGCCGCCCGCGAGGGCGACGACCTTCGGCTGGGTCTGCTGGTCCGGCTTGGCCGCGATCGGCGTGTTCGCGGCCGGGTCGGACGTCCACTGGGCCGCCGCCGGCGGGGCCGCGAGGGCGAGCACGGCCAGCACGCCTGCCACCGCGGCCGGGATGGAACGCGAGGGAACCGGGACGGACGGGGCGGAACGGGACATGCCTCACCTCCACGGGGAAAGGTACGCCGGTCGGTCCCGTCCCGCGGGCCGGGCGAAGAAGGGGCGCGGCGGTCCGCCGCGCCCCTCCGGGACACACCGTCTCGCGGAAAGCGGCTAGCCCGGAGGCCAGCCCATCGAGCGGCCGCCGAGGAGGTGCAGGTGGAGGTGGTCCACCGACTGGCCTCCCATCGGGCCGCAGTTGAGCACGAGGCGGTAGCCGTTGCCGGCGATGCCGCGCTGGAGGGCGACCTGCTGGGCGACCAGCACCAGGTGGCCGACCATCGGCTCGTCCTCGGGGAGCAGGTCGTTGACCGAGGCGACGTGCTTGCGGGGGACCACGAGCACGTGGACCGGCGCCTGGGGATTCACGTCCGCGAACGCGACGCAGAGCGGGTCCTCGTGGACGATCTTCGCCTCGACCTCCTTCGCGACGATCTTGCAGAAGATGCACTCGCTCATCCGGGTCCTCCTTGGCTATCCGGCAAGCCGCTCGATGCGCGCCCCGAGGGCGCCCAGCTTCTCCTCGATCGCCTCGTAGCCCCGGTCCAGGTGGTAGACCCGGTGGACGATCGTCTCCCCGCGCGCGGCGAGGCCCGCGAGGACGAGGGAGGCCGAGGCCCGCAGGTCGGAGGCGGTGACCTCCGCGCCCGTCAACGGCGTCGGGCCCTCGACGATCGCCGTGTTCCCGGCGAGCTCGATCGAGGCGCCCATGCGGCGCAGCTCCGGCACGTGCATGAAGCGGCGCTCGAAGATCGTCTCGGTGATCCGGCTGGTTCCCCCGGCCTGGGTCATCAGGACCATGTACTGGGCCTGGAGGTCGGTGGGAAAGCCGGGATAGGGCTCGGTGACCAGGTCGTGGGAACGCAGCGGGCGGCCGTTGCCGATCCGGATCCAGTCCCGGCCGACCTCGAGGGAGAGGCCGACCTTCCCCAGCTTGTCCAGGACCGCCGCGAGGTGGGCGGGCGTGACCGCCTCGAGGGTGACCTTGCCGCCGGTGATCGCGGCGGCGATCAGCCAGGTACCGGCCTCGATCCGGTCGGGGATCACCGGGTGCTCGGTGCCGTGGAGCCGGGAGACGCCCCGGACGGTGATCGTCCGGGTGCCGGCCCCCTCGATGTCGGCCCCCATCCCCCGGAGCAGGTCGGCGAGGTCGACCACCTCGGGCTCCCGGGCGGCGTTCCTCAGGACGGTCTCTCCCTCGGCGAGGGTGGCCGCCATCATCAGGTTCTCGGTGCCGGTGACCGTCACGTCCTCGAACGTGATCTCCGCTCCCCGGAGGCGCTCGGCCCGGGCCTCGACGTAACCGTGCTCGAGGCGGATCTCCGCGCCGAGCCGGCGCAGCCCCTCGAGGTGGCGGTCGATCGGGCGCTCGCCGATCGCGCACCCCCCGGGGAGGGAGACCCGCGCCCGGCCGGTCCGGGCGAGGAGCGGCCCGAGGACCAGGACGGAGGCGCGCATCCTGCGGACCAGGTCCCAGGGGGCCTCCGGGCTCGTCACCTCCGGCGTGCGGAGCGCCCAGCGGTGGCGGCCGAGGCGCTCGCAGGAGGTGCCGAGATCGCCGAGGAGGCGGGCGAGGGTCCGCACGTCGACCACGTCGGGCACGTTGTCCAGGCGGACCTCGTCGTCGGTGAGCAGGGCGGCCGCCATCGCCGGGAGGGCCGCGTTCTTCGCCCCGGAGACCCGGACGGACCCGGAGAGGGCGACGCCTCCCGTGATGCGCAGCCGGTCCATGTCAGTCCTTTCCGCCCGCGATCGCCGAGCAGCGTTCCCGGAGCCAGGCCGCGAAGTCGGGCCCGAGGTCCTCCCGGGCGAGGGCCAGCTCCACCGTCGCCTCGAGGAACCCGAGCTTGTTGCCGGTGTCGAAGCGGGTTCCCTCGAACTCCACGGCGATCACCCGGTCGTTCCGGGCGAGCTGCCGGAGGGCGTCGGTGAGCTGGATCTCGCCCTTGGCGCCCGGCGCCGTCTCCTCGAGGACCGGGAAGATCTCCGGGACGAGGACGTAGCGCCCGATCACGGCCAGGTCGGACGGCGCCTTCTCGGGTTTCGGCTTCTCGACCAGGTCCTCGACCTCGTGGACCCGGCCATCGCTCGACTTCACCGCGACGACACCGTAGGCGGAGACCTGGTCCCGGGGCACTCGCTGGACCGCGACGACAGTGGCGCCGGTCTCGTTGTGGACGTCGATCAGTTGCTGGATCGCCGGGACCTCCCCGACGATCAGGTCGTCCGCGAGGAAGACGGCGAACGGCTCGTCGCCGACCAGGTCCCGGGCGCACAGCACCGCGTGGCCGAGCCCGAGGGCCTTCTTCTGGCGGGTGTACGCGACCCGGGCGAGCCCGGCGACCTGCCGGACCATCTCGAGCAGCCGCTCCTGGCCGCGCTCTCCGAGGATCGTCTCCAGCTCGAAGGAGTGATCGAAGTGGTCCTCGATCGCGTGCTTGCCCCGGCCGGTGACGATCAGGATGTCGTCGATGCCGGAGGCGATCGCCTCCTCCACGGCGTACTGGATCACCGGCTTGTCGACGATCGGGAGCATCTCCTTCGGCATTGCCTTGGTGGCCGGCAGGAAGCGGGTGCCGAGCCCCGCCGCGGGGAACACTCCCTTGCGTACCCGTCTCCTTTCGCTCATCGACCTCTCCTCCTGCCAGGGGACACCGCCGGGGATTATTCCCGAAACGGGGCGCCGGGGCGACCGGGACCCCCGCCGCGGGCTATGATCGGGGGCCGTTGCCGCTCGGATGGAGGTTTCCCCATGCGCCAGCCTGCCCGCTTGCTCCTCGTCTTCGCCCTCGTGACCGCCCTCGGCCTCGCCGCGGCCCCGGCAGGGGCCGGCCGGAAGAAGAAGGATGATGGTGCCCCGAAGGCCCCCGCGAGCCGGATGACCGCCGACTCGTTCGCGGGCCTGGCCCTCCGCGGGATCGGCCCGGCGGTCACGTCCGGGCGGATCTCGGACGTCGCGGTCGTGCCGGGCCACCCCGAGGTGTTCTACGTGGCCGCGGCCTCCGGCGGAGTCTGGAAGACGACCGACGGCGGGACGACGTTCACGCCGGTGTTCGACGGCGAGGGCTCCTACTCGATCGGGTGCATCACCCTCGACCCGCGGGACCCGGACATCGTGTGGGTGGGAACCGGTGAGAACAACGCCCAGCGGAGCGTCTCGTTCGGGGACGGGGTCTACCGGTCGCTGGACGGGGGGAAGAGCTGGGAGAACCTCGGGCTGCGGGAGTCCGAGCACGTCGGCCGGATCGCGATCGACCCGCGGGACTCGGGTGTCGCCTGGGTGGCCGCCCAGGGGCCGCTGTGGCGTGGCGGCGGGGACCGGGGCCTCTACGTCACCCGGGACGGGGGGAAGACCTGGAAGCAGGTCCTGCCGGTGGACGAGTGGACCGGGGCCAACGACGTGCTCCTCGACCCGCGGGACCCGGACGTGATCCTGGCGACCACCTGGCAGCGCCAGCGGCACACCTGGACGCTGGTCGACGGCGGGCCGGGCTCGGCCCTCTGGAAGTCGACCGACGGCGGGAAGACCTGGCGGAAGATCACGAGCGGCCTTCCGGACGGGGTGCACCTCGGCCGGATCGGTCTCGCCCGCTGCCCCTCGCGGCCCGACACGGTCTACGCGATCGTCGAGGCGGCCGAGGGGAAGGGAGGAGTCTTCCGCTCCCTGGACAACGGGGAGACCTGGGAGAAGCGATCGGACTACGTCTCGGGGAGCCCGCAGTACTACAACGAGCTGGTCTGCGACCCGCGGGACCCGGACCGGGTCTACTCCATGGACACGTTCCTCCAGGTCAGCGAGGACGGCGGGAAGACCTGGACCCACGTTCCCGAGGCCCACAAGCACGTCGATACCCACGTGGTCTGGATCGACCCGGACGACACGCAGCACCTGCTCGCGGGGTGCGACGGGGGGCTCTACGAGAGCTGGAACCGCGGTCGGACCTGGCGCTTCTTCCGCAACCTGCCGGTGACCCAGTTCTACCGGCTGGCCATCGGGACCCGCTGGCCCTTCTACCACGTCTACGGGGGCACCCAGGACAACGCGACCCTGGGCGGCCCGGTGCGGAGCCCCAACCAGGGCGGGATCGTGAACGCCGACTGGTTCGTCACCGTCTTCGGGGACGGCTTCAAGCCGGCGGTCGACCCCGAGGACCCGGACACGGTCTACAGCGAGGCCCAGTACGGTCATCTCGTCCGCTATGACCGGCGGACCGGGGAGATGGTCGACATCCAGCCGGCGCCCGCGCCCGGTGAACCGCCGCTCCGCTGGAACTGGGACTCGCCGCTGATCATCAGCCCCCACGACCCGCACCGGCTCTACTTCGCCGCCCAGCGGGTCTTCCGCTCCGACGACCGCGGCGACTCGTGGACCCCGGTCAGTCCCGACCTGACCCGCCGGCTCGACCGGAACCGGCTGCCGGTGATGGGCCGGACGTGGTCGATCGACGCGGTCGCCCGGCACGCCTCGACCAGCCAGTACGGCAACATCGTCCAGCTCACGGAGTCGCCGGTGGTCGAGGGACTGCTCTACGCGGGCACCGACGACGGCCTCGTCCAGGTGACCGAGGACGGCGGGAAGACCTGGCGGAAGATCGACTCGTTCCCCGGCGTGCCGGAGAAGAGCTACGTCTCGGTCCTGCTCGCCTCGGCCCACGATGCCGACACGGTCTACGCCGCCTTCGACAACCACAAGATGGGGGACTTCACCCCGTACCTGCTGGTCAGCCACGACCGGGGCCGGACCTGGTCCTCCCTGCGGTCCGACCTGCCCGACCGCCACGTGGTCCACGCGCTCGCCGAGGACCCGGTCGACCCGGACCTGCTGTTCGCCGGGACCGAGTTCGGGCTCTTCTTCTCGCCGGACCGCGGGGCGCACTGGATCCGGCTCACGGGCGGCCTGCCGACCATCGCCGTGATGGACCTCGCGGTCCACCGGCGGGCGGGCGACCTGGTGCTCGCGACCTTCGGACGCGGGTTCTACGTGCTGGACGACTACTCCCCGCTGCGCGGGATCTCCGCGGAGGTGCTCGGGCGCGAGCACGTGCTCTTCCCGGTGCGGGAGGTGCCGTGGTACGTGCCGCGCCGGCCGTACGGGATCCGGGGCAAGGCGTTCCAGGGAGACGACTTCTTCATGGCCCCCAATCCCCCGTACGGGGCCCTGTTCACCTACTGGCTGCGCGACAGGCTGGAGAGCCGGGCGGAGAAGCGCCGGGCGAGGGAGAAGGAGCTGTTCGACGCCGGGAAGGACGTCCCGACGCCGACCTGGGAGGAACTCCGCGCGGAGGACGAGGAGGTCGCCCCGGCGATCGTCCTGACCGTCCGGGACGCCCACGGGAACGTCGTCCGGCGGATCACCGGCCCGCGGGACGCCGGTTTCCACCGGGTCGCCTGGGACCTGCGCTACCCGCCGGCCACGCCGGTGCCGGACCACGAGCGGGAGCTCGCCCCCTGGGACGAGCCCGAGGCCGGCCCGATGGTGCTTCCCGGCCGCTACACGGTGACGTTCGGGCGGTACGTCGACGGCCGGCTCGAGGAGCTGGGCGAGCCGGTGGAGTTCGTCGTGACGCCGGTCGACGGCGTGCCGGCTCCGCCGGCGGAGGTGGCGGCGTTCCGGGCTGAGGTCGCCCGCCTGCGCGGGGCGGTCCACGGTGCGCTCGCGGCGGCGAACGAGGCGGACACCCGCCTCGAGAAGCTGCGGAAGACTGCGCTGGCAGCCCCGGAACTCGACGCGGCCGTGCTCGACGAGCTGATGACCCTGCGGGGGGAGCTGCACGGGATCCTGCGACGACTCCGCGGGGACACGACGAAGCGGAACCGCTGGACCGCGGACACGCCCTCGATCCTGGACCGGGTCGAGTCGGTGGTGGGCAGCGCCTGGTACACGAACGCGCCGCCCACCGCCACCCAGCGGGACCAGGTGCGCTGGGCGAGGGAGGCCTTCGCCGCCCTGCTGCCACGGCTGAGGACGCTCGTGGGCGAGAAGCTGCCCGCCCTCGAGAAGAAGTTCGACGCCGCCCATGCTCCCTGGACCCCCTGCCGGCTGCCCGAGTGGCCCTGAGACGGGGTGGCGCGGGGGGCGGGGTGCCCGTAGATTACGCCGTCACCGGCGGCCGGTAAGCCCGCCGGGGAGGGCGGCATGACGGAGAACACCGGGACGGCGGGGACCACGACCTGGCGCTTCCCCCGCGCCTTCTGGATCGGCAACGGGGTGGAGCTGCTCGAGCGGGCGGCCTACTACGGGACCTTCATCGCCCTGGTCCTCTACCTGACCCGCGTCGTCGGGATGTCCGACGCGGAGGCGGGACTGGTCGGGGGACTTTTCGGGGCGGGCATCTACCTGTTCCCGTTCTTTTCCGGGGCGGTGGCGGACCGGATCGGGTTTCGCAACGCGCTGATCCTGGCGTTCGCACTGCTCGCCACCGGCTACGGGATGCTCGGCTTCCTCCACGCGAGGGCCCCGGTCCTGCTGGCCCTGTTCCTCGTCGTCCTGGGCGGTTCGTTCGTCAAGCCGGTGATCACGGGCACCGTGGCCCGGTCGTCGGACGCGACGAACCGGGCCCGGGCGTTCAGCCTCTTCTACATGACGGTCAACATCGGGGCGTTCCTCGGCAAGACGGTGGTCAAGGGGATCCGGCAGGACCTCGGCGTCGGCCGGGTGCCGTTCTTCTCCGCCGGCGCCGCCGCGTTCGCCCTCGTGATGGTCCTGGTCTTCTACTGGCCGAGGGAGGGGGGAGAGGAACAGCCGCGGGACATCGGGGACACCCTGCGCGGGATGCTGGCGGCGATGAGCAACCTGCGGTTTCTCGCGCTGATCCTGATCACCGCGGGCTTCTGGGCGATCCAGGGCCAGCTCTACGCCTCGATGCCGAAGTACGTGCTGCGTCTCGTCGGCGAGCACGCGGCCCCCGAGTGGTACGCGAACATCAACCCGTTCGTCGTCGTGCTCCTCGTCGTGCCGGTCACCCAGCTCGTCCGGAGCTGGAAGCCGGAGCTGGCGATCTCGGTGGCGATGCTGCTGATCCCGTTCTCCGCCCTCTCGATGGCGCTCGCCCACCTGTTCACCGGCCACCAGGTGACCGTTCTCGGCTTCACGATGCACCCGATCACCCTGATGATGATCCTCGGGATCTCGATCCAGGGACTCGCCGAGTGCTTCCTCTCGCCGAAGTACCTGGAGTTCGCCTCGAAGCAGGCGCCTCCCGGCCAGGAGGGGCTCTACCTCGGCTACGCGCACATGAACACGTTCTTCGCGTGGCTGTTCGGGTTCATCCTCTCCGGCCTCCTCCTCGAGCGGTACGTGCCCAACCCGGCGACGCTCCCGGCGGAGGTCCAGGCCCAGCGCCTGGCGGCGATCGCGGGGGAGGGCCCCATGCCCGCCTGCTACGCCCACGCGCACTACCTCTGGTACGCGTTCGCGCTGGTCGGCCTGGTCTCGTTCGTCGCGCTGATCGTCTTCTTCATCGTGACGAACCGGATCGACGCCCGTCGCGCCCGCGCCTGAGGGGGCGGGAGGTCAGGGCGCCTCGCCGGAGTCGCCGCCGTCGTTGGCCGCGCCGGCCTCCCAGCAGAGGAGCGGGACGTACCGCAGGTCGGCCATCGCGTCCCAGTCCTCCCAGGTGGTCGCCATCGGCTCCGCGACCCGCGTGAACCCGCCCGCCGGGTCGTCCGAGCGCCACACGGGGTACGTCCGGGCGGGGTCGTGGTTCTCGTCCGCCGGCGGCTCGTCCCACGCGAGGACGATGGCGCCCGGCTTCCGGGTCACCCGCAGGGTCGGCCCCACCGGGTTCGGCGGGTTCTCGTCGGCCGGCTGCCAGTCGTCGCACGTCGCGATCCGCCGGAAGACCTCGACGTCGTCGACCAGGCACTCGACCAGCGGGTCCCCGGGCGTGCGCAGGGTCTCGTGGGCCTCGAAGCGAACGCGCATCGTCGCCGACGGCGCCAGGACGGAGGAGACGTCGAGCTCCCGGACCTCCCACCAGGGGGCGGTCACGTCCATTCGCTCGAGCTGGGTCCAGTTCCCCCCGTCGTCGTTGCTGGCGAGGACCCGGACGTATCCCTCGTTGAGCTGGGTGACGCCCGTCCGGTGCACGAACCGGGCGAACCGCAGGACGAGCGTCCCCTCGCCGGTGCCGTCGAAGGCCGGGGACGTGACGTGGGTCGATCCGACGTCGACCTCTCCCTCGTGCGGGTCGTGCCCCGGCTCGACGAACGGGTTGCCGGTGACGAAGCAGCGGGTCCCGTCGTCGGTGTGGTCGTCCTCGGGCTGGCAGATCCCCGAGAAGTCGTCGACCACCCCGTGGGGGTCCGCCCGCACGAAGTCGCCGTCGTTCACCTTCCCCCCGACGGTCCATCCGGTGTCGTTCTCGAAGTCGTCCGAGAAGACCGGGACCTCGGAGAGCTCGCCGATCTCGACGGAGAAGACCAGCACGTCGGTCCGACCCCCTTCTCGCCGGACGGCGAGCCGGAAGCCGGCGGTGTTCCCGCAGGCCCCGTCGATCGTGGCGGAGAACCCCGGCCCCTCCCCCTCCGCCTCCTCGCCGGGCGCGAGGTCGGGCCAGGCGACCTGGTCGTCGTGGACCGTCACCGCGGCGTCCGCGGAGGAGAGCTTTCCCTCGATGCCGGTCGCCGTGTCGTTCCCGTCGTTGCGCAGGGTGACGACGAGGCGGACGGTCTCGCCCGGGTCGGCGACCCCGTTCCCGTTGCCGGTCTCGCCGTCCTCGACGCGCACCGAGACGAGGGCGATGGCGTCCCGGTCGAGGTCGAGCCGCGTCGCCGGGTCGCCGTGCAGGTTCGTCTCGAGGAAGCAGTAGGCCATCGTGTGGTTCCCCTGGGCGGCCCCCGCCTTGTCGTGGCGGGCGTCCGTGTTCGCCTCGCCCAGGGTCCGGAATCCTTCCGTGAAGATCGCGTCCCAGAACTCGTGGTCGAGCTCCTGGCTGAGACACGTCGGGTTCCCGACGCAGTACCAGCCGTAGCGCCCGTTCATGATCACGCCGTGGGCGGCGTGATCGGCGAAGAGGAAGTGCTCGGAGATCGCCTCGTCGTTCCCGGCGACGTCCTGGTCGAAGGCGCCGGCGTAGCAGCCCTGGCTGTACGAGAAGAACGGCCACTCGTTGACCAGGGCGTGCACGTCCGACCGGTCGAGGCCCATCACGCCCCCCGCGCCCGAGTGGCCGAGATGGTTCGTCATGTTCGGTCCCCGGTTCAGCGCGTGGACGACCGCCTGCTTGTTGTAGGTCTCGGGGCGCGCATAGAGCTTCTCGATGCCGTACTCCGGGGGAACGAGCGCGGCGGTCTGGTTCATCGCGTCGTCCCCGTACGTGCTGTCGTCGAGCTTCTCTCCCATGAAGACCAGGTGCCGCCGGTTCTCCTCCGGGATCCCGGCCTCGTAACGCAGCAGCTTGTCGATCCATGCGTTCGCTTCGTCCACGGTGTCGACCGTCGCCCGGCCGACGTGAACCTCGGCGTACCAGTCGACCTCGGTGTCCTCGCAGAAGGTCCCGTCGCCGTCCGCGTCCCACGCGTCCGCGTCCAGGGCACCGAAGTACCAGTCGGACGGCATGTTGTCGTAGCCGGGGCAGTGGCGGACCGGGACGAGGGGGTTCCCGTCGTCGTCCACGTCGTCCCCCCCGAGGAGGACGAACGTCGTCCCCTGCTCCTCCCACGCCCGCCGGATCGCGGCCTGGAGCTTCGCGGCGTCGTCCGGCCCCTGCTCGGTGGCCAGGATTTCCTCGATCGTGCGCAGGGCCGCGCCCATCCCGACGGTCCGGCGATGACGGACGAGGCGCTCGAAGGCCGGGACCAGCCGCTCCGGGCAGACGACGAGCCAGGGCCGGTCGGTTTCCCGCGGGGCGTCCTGCCTCGTCGCGCCGTACGACCAGGCGGTCTCGGGGTTGGCGGTGAACCGGGCGAGGGCGGCGACGTCCTCCAGCCGTCCCCGGGGGGCGGGGGTGCCGGCCTTCCGCGCCGCCGGGACGAGCCGGATCCGGGCGGTGAGCGTCGTCCGCGCAAGCATCACGCCGGCCGCCGGGTGCACCTGGACGGGCCAGGCGCGGAGCGTCGCCAGCCGGTATCCCCGGAACGTCCCGGTCCCGACGAGCGCGGCGGCCCGCGCCGGCCAGGGCGCGTCAGCGCCGTAGATCGCCGGGTCGGGCCCGGCCTCGGCCCGGTCCCGGCCGTCGTCGCAGAGGGGACGCACGCCGCGCAGCCAGGCCGGTCGTGCCGGGAGGGGGAGTTCCCGGGGATGGTCCACGATCGTGATCCCGGCCGGTTCCATCCCCGGCGGGAGGACGATCGTCGCGTCCGCCACCGGCAGCAGCGGTTCGCCCGGGCGATCGGCGGCGAGCGGCAGGCCGGGGACCAGGGGAACCACGACCCCCCCGTTCTCTCGCGGGGTCACCGGTGGAAACGAGAAGGTGACGACGACCTCGTCACCGGTCACGCGAACCGCCGGCGCGGCAAGTGCACGAGCGGGCGGAGCGGCAAGACAGGCGGCGAGGACGAGGACGACGACGGTCCACGGAGTGATGCCGGAACGCATGAACCCTCCTCCCGGGGACGGGGGTCCCCGGAGACACCCCGCGCTCAATGAACCGTCAAACAGCGCGCGAAGCATGGTTTGTCGGATCGGGGAGCGCTGCTATCATCCCGGCGGGTGGGGTTCGTGCGAGGAGGAGGCTCGTGGGCAGGATCCGGACGTTCCTGCGGCTGTGGCGCGAGGGGAAGCGTGACGAGATCCGTGCCGCCCTGAACCGCCAACTGATGCCGGCGTGGTTCTTTCGCCGCAACGAGATGGTGATCACGCGCCTTTCCAGGGTGCGTCCCCTGCCTCGTCCCCTCGAGAACGTCACCGTTCGCTGGGGAACGCCGGCGGACGAGGACGCACTGCTCCGGATTCGCCCCCGCGAGGACGGGTACGGCAGGAACTTCGCGAAGGGGGATCTCCTCGTCGTCGGCGAGGTGTCCGGCGAGGTTGCCTCGTTCAACTGGTTCGAGACGGACCGGGTCCACGTCTCCCGGGCCAATGCCTACACGTTCGACATGGGAGAGGGGGCGGCCTGGGTCTACGGGTTCGAGGTGGAACCCCGCTTCCGGATGAGCGGCGTCTTCCACAAGCACTGGGTCGTCGCGATGGAACTCCTGGCGGAGCGGGGCATCGGCCGGGTCTACGGGTCGATCCAGGCGGACAACCCGCGCTCGATCAAGTCGCACCGCCGTCTGGGGTTCGAGATCCTGTACACGTTCCGCGTG
>CAYQTA010000004.1:0-10593 GCA_964420365.1 uncultured Acidobacteriota bacterium
GGCGTTCACCGCGCTGCGACGGCAGGGGATCCCGGCCCGGCTGATCGTGTTTCCCCGGTCGGGGCACTGGCCGATCTGGCAGGACATGGTCCTCTACTACACGGCCCACCTCGACTGGTTCCACAGGTGGCTCGGCGGCGAGCCGCCCCCCTGGACCCCCGAGGACCTCCTTGCCGGGAACGTCTTCGACCCGGAGACCGGGAAGCGCCGCGAGGACGGGAAGCCCGGCGAGGGGTCGCAGGTGGGGCCGGGAGCCGATCCGCGGGACGCGGGTGCCTAGAGCCGGAAGCGGCCGACGAGGGAGCGGAGCTCGGCCGCCTGGCTGGCCAGCTCCTCGGCGGCGGAGGCCGACTCCTCGGAGTTGGCGGCGACCTGCTGGGTGACCTGGTTCATCTGGTCCATCGCCCCGGCCACCTGCTCGATTCCCTCCTCCTGCTCGCGCGAGGCCGCGGCGATCTCCCGGACGACCTCGTCGACCCGCACCGCTCCCTGCTGGATCTGCTCGAGGGCCTTGCGGGTCTCCTCGACGAGGCTGACCCCGGTCTCGACGCTCTTCGCCGACACCTCGATCAGCTCGGCGGTGGTCTTGGCGGCCTCGGCGGATCGCATCGCCAGGTTGCGGACCTCCTCGGCGACGACGGCGAACCCCCGGCCGGATTCGCCGGCGCGGGCGGCCTCGACGGCGGCGTTCAGCGCCAGGAGGTTCGTCTGGAACGCGATCTCGTCGATCGTCTTGACGATCTTCGCGGTCTCGGCCGACTGGCGCCGGATCTCCTCCATCGCCCGGGCGAGCCGTTCCATCATCTCGCCCCCCTGCCGGGCGGCGTCGTTCGTCTCCCCCGCGATCGCCTGGCCCTCCCGGGCGCGGCTGGCGTGGAGCCTGGTCTGCTCCGCCATCGCCTGGAGGTTGAGGTTGATCTCCTGGATCGTGCCCGCCTGTTCCGATGCTCCCTGGGCGAGGGACTGGCTGCCGTTGCTGATCTGGGCCGCCGCGGCGGTCACCTGGTCGCTGGCGGCGGCAACCTGGCGGATGAGCTGTCCCACGTTCACCGTCGTCTGGTCCAGGGCCTCGGCGATTCTCCGGAAGTCGCCGTGCCACTCGCCGCGGGTCCGCGCCGAGAGATCTCCCTGCTGGATCTGCTCGAAGGTGCCGAGAACGTCCGCCGTGAACTCCTGGAAGCGGTCGAGCATCGCGTTGACGAGACCGAGGATCTCCCGGAAGGGCTCCGGGTAGCGGGTGGCGTCCAGGCGGGTCTCGCCATCGGCCTCGACGATGCCCCGCAGCTCCTCGAGGGCGGCCTCCTCGAGGGAACGATCGGCCACGAGCAGCACGCCGCCGGCCGGAGTCCCCTCCTCGTCGAAGATCGCCGCGCAGCGGACCTCGATCGGCAGGTCTTCGCCGGCGCGATTCCGGGCGGACGTCCGGGTCACCACGGGTTGCCGGTCGCGTATCGAGCGGCGCACCGTGCACTCCGGCGTGCCACAGAGCGGTGTGCCACAGAGTTCGCTGCAGGTCATCCGTCCGACGACCTCCTCCCGGGCCCGTCCGAAGGTGGCGAGGGCCTGGTCGCTGGCCTCGCGGACGACGAGGTCCGCGTCGACGAGGAACATCGGGGCGGGCACCCGCGGGAACACGCGGTCGGGAGCGAAGCTCCGGTCCCTTCCGTTGGATCCGCCGAACAACCTGGAGACGGGCATCCTTGTCCTCCTCGCCCGGGCATCACCCGGGCGCGGCCCGGCCCGTACGCGACCGGGGAGTCTGTCGTCCACCGTATCGGCCCGGCCTCCGGCGCGTTGAGCCGCTTTCCGTTGCCGGGGCTGCGGTCAATCGCCCGGCTTTCGCCGTGTTTCCTCCGCGAGGGGGCGGGGGCCAACTGTTGACGGTCCCCGGGGGCATTGCTATCCTCCGGCCTTCCGTTTGCGCGGGCGCAGGGGATTCCTGCGCCGGGGGAGAGGCGTGGCGGCCCCCGGGCCGCCCCGGACGCGGCGCCGGCCGCCGGAGAGACCGCTCCATGAAGGATGTTCGCCTCGTCGTGGACCGCTACGCGCGGGCCCTCTCGGGGGCGGTGAAGGACGGGGAGGAGTTTGCCCGTGTCCGGGACGAGCTCGCGTCCCTGGCCCGGGTGCTCCGGGAAAGCCCGGAACTCCGCCGCGTTCTCGCGAACCCGGTCGTCTCCCCGGAGGCGAAGACGCGGGTCGTCCTGGCCATCGCCGACCGGATGAACCTCCAGCCGATCACCCGTCGGTTCCTCGAGGTGGTCGGCCGCCACGAGCGGTTGCTGCTGCTGCCGGAGATCGCCGCGGCGGTGGGCCGGGAGGCCGACCGCCGGGAAGGCGTGCAGGAGGTGGAGCTGCGGGCCGCCACGGCCCTGCCGGACGACGTGCGGGACCGGCTGGAGGAAGCCCTCCGCGCCGCCGCGGGCGGGACGATCCGGCTCCGGGAGGCCGTCGACCCGGACCTCCTTGGCGGTCTCGTCGCCCGGATCGGGGGCACGGTGATCGATGGCAGCCTGAAGACCAGGCTCGAGCGGCTGCGGGCGCGGCTGCGGAGCGACTCCGCGGCGGGGCTCGCGGGCTGATCCATTCGACGGACCACGCGGCCGGTCATCACCGGCCGGGGAGCGAAGCGGCATGGACTTCAAGATCGGGGAGATCGCCGAGATCCTCAGGCAGCAGATCGAGGGGTACGAGGAGACGATCGACGTCGCGGAGGTCGGGACCGTCGTCTCCGTGGGCGACGGAATCGCCCGGGTGTACGGGCTCGAGAAGGTCGGTTACCTGGAGCTGCTCGCCCTGCCCCACGACGTGATGGGGATCGCCCTGAACCTCGAGGAGGACTCCGTCGGCGTCGTCCTCCTGGGCGAGGCACATCTCATCAAGGAGGGCGACCAGGTCAAGCGGACCCGGAAGATCATCCAGGTCCCCGTCGGAGAGGCGCTGCTCGGGCGGGTCGTCGACGCCCTCGGCCGACCCGTGGACGGCCGGGGTCCGCTCGAGACCGATGCCGCGAACCCGGTGGAGCGGCTGGCGCCCGGCGTCGTCTACCGGCAGCCGGTGAAGGAGCCGCTCCAGACGGGGATCAAGGCGATCGACGGGATGATCCCGATCGGGCGCGGCCAGCGCGAGCTGATCATCGGCGACCGGCAGACCGGGAAGACGGCGATCGCCATCGACACGATCATCAACCAGAAGGACACGGGGGTGATCTGCATCTACGTGGCGATCGGCCAGAAGAACTCGACGATCGCCCAGGTGGTGAAGACCCTCGAGGAATACGGCGCCATGGACCACACGATCGTGGTCGCCGCGTCGGCCTCCGATCCCGCCGCGATGCAGTACATCGCTCCCTACGCCGGCTGCGCGATGGGGGAGTACTTCCGTGACCGCGGCCGCCACGTGCTGTGCGTCTACGACGACCTTTCGAAGCACGCGGCCGCGTACCGCGAGATCTCCCTCCTGCTGCGTCGGCCGCCGGGCCGCGAGGCGTTCCCCGGTGACGTGTTCTACCTGCACTCCCGCCTGCTCGAGCGGGCGGCCAAGCTCCGCGAGTCGTACGTCATCGTGAGGAAGGGGGCCCCGCAGGAGGCGACCGAGGGGGTCGACGGCAGGGTCTACCACGGGGTGCCGGGGCTCGAGGAGGCGAAGGAGAAGCTGAAGGAACTCGGCGAGGCGGATCACGAGATCCGCACCCTGCCGGAGACCGGGGGCTCCCTGACGGCGCTCCCGGTGATCGAGACCCAGGCCGGCGACATCTCCGCCTACATTCCGACCAACGTCATCTCGATCACCGACGGCCAGATCTTCCTCGAGACCGACCTCTTCTACGCGGGCATCCGGCCCGCCATCAACGCCGGCCTCTCGGTCAGCCGCGTCGGCGGCTCGGCCCAGATCCCGGCGATGAAGAAGGTGGCCGGTACCCTGCGCCTCGAGCTGGCCCAGTTCCGCGAGCTGGCCGCGTTCGCCCAGTTCGGCGCGGACCTCGACAAGGCGACCCAGGCCCAGCTCGCCCGGGGTCGCCGGCTCCAGGAGCTGCTCAAGCAGGACCAGTACCAGCCGCTGCCGGTGGAGAAGCAGATCGTCGCGATCTTCGCCGGGACGAACGGCTACCTGGACCAGGTGCCCGAGGACAAGGTACGGGAGTGGGAGCGTCGGCTCTACGAGTTCCTCGACGCCAGCCACCGCGACCTGCTCGACGAGATCCTCGAGAAGCGGAAGCTGGACGACGACCTCGTCCAGAAGATCCGGGCGGCGCTCGACGCGTTCCGCGACCAGTTCGCCGCGGTCGTCGGGCAGGCCTGAGCCGGGCGCGGGAGAACGGCCGATGGCCAACAACATCCGCGAGTACCGGCGGCGGATCAAGTCCGTCAAGAACACCGCCCAGTTGACCCGGGCGATGAAGATGGTCTCCGCCGCCAAGCTCCGCCGGGCCCAGGAAAAGATGATGGCGGCCCGGCCCTACGCGGCCGCCCTGCGCCGAGCGCTGGCCGAGGTGGCGCGGCGGGCCGACCCGTCCCTGCACCCGCTGCTCGCGCGGCGCCCGGAGCGGACGATCGACCTCCTGGTGGTCACGTCGGACAAGGGACTCTGCGGTGCCTTCAACGTGAACATCCTGAAGGCCGCGGAAGCGTTCCGCCGCGAGAAGGTGGCCGCCGGCGTCGATGTCCAGCTCACGCTGATCGGCCGCAAGGGAATCGAGTACTTCAAGGTCCGGCCGGACGTGCCGATCCGGGCCCGCTACCCGGAGATCTCCCGGGAGATCGGCCACGGCCTCGCGCGGAGGTTCGCCGCCGAGGAGGAGGCCCGCTTCATCGGGGGGGAGACCGATGCCGTCTACGTCGCCTTCAACGAGTTCAAGTCGGCGATCTCCCAGCGGGTCGTGGTCCAGCCCCTCTTCCCCCTCGCCAACCTCGCCGTCGAGGACGCGGGGGAGTTCCGCCGGGAGGGGGTCGACTTCCTGTACGAACCGGAGCCGCAGGAGCTGCTCGACGGGTTGCTCTCGCGCTTCGCCAGCTTCCAGCTCTACCACGCCCTCCTCGAGTCCTCGGCCGCCGAGCACGCGGCCCGGATGGCGGCGATGGACAACGCCACCCGCAACGCCGAGGAGATGATCGACAAGCTGACCCTCGTGATGAACCGCATCCGCCAGGCCTCGATCACCACCGAGATCATCGAGGTCGTGAGCGGCGCGCAGGCGCTCGACTGAGGCCGGGAAAGAGGAAGCCGATGGAGAACGTGGGCAAGGTCGTCCAGGTGATCGGTGTCGTGGTCGACGTGGAGTTCCCCGAGGGGCACCTCCCGCCGATCTACAACGCCCTCCGCGTCCAGGACGAGGGGAAGGACACCGGCATTCCCATCGACTGCACCCTCGAGGTGCAGCAGCACCTCGGCGAGGGGCGGGTCCGCTGCGTGTCCCTCGAGCCGACCGACGGGATGGTCCGCGGGATGAAGGCGGTCGACACCGGCGCACCGATCTCGGTTCCGGTGGGCAAGCCGACCCTGGGCCGGGTGATGAACGTTCTCGGCCGTCCGGTCGACGAGATGGGCCCGATCGAGTCGGACCACCACTGGCCGATCCACCGGGAGCCGCCGTCGTTCGAGGAGCAGTCGACGTCGATCGAGATGTTCGAGACCGGCATCAAGGTGATCGACCTGCTCGAGCCGTACATGAAGGGCGGGAAGACCGGTCTCTTCGGCGGCGCCGGCGTGGGCAAGACCGTGCTGATCATGGAGCTGATCCACAACGTGGCCATGAAGCACGGCGGCTACTCGGTCTTCACCGGCGTCGGCGAGCGCACCCGCGAGGGGAACGACCTCTGGCTCGAGATGCAGGAGGGCGGCGTCATCGAGGCCGGCAACCCGGAGAACTCGAAGGCGTCCCTGATCTACGGCCAGATGACCGAGCCGCCGGGGGCCCGTCTCCGGGTCGGTCTCACCGGCCTGACGGTCGCCGAGTTCTTCCGCGACGAGGAGGGCCAGGACGTTCTCCTCTTCATCGACAACATCTTCCGCTTCACCCAGGCGGGCTCGGAGGTGTCGGCGCTTCTCGGCCGGATGCCCTCCGCGGTGGGATACCAGCCGACCCTCGCCACCGAGATGGGAGAGCTCCAGGAGCGGATCACCTCGACCCGCAAGGGGTCGATCACGTCGGTGCAGGCGATCTACGTTCCCGCCGACGACTACACCGACCCGGCGCCGGCGACGACGTTCGCCCACCTGGACGCCTCGACGAACCTTTCCCGGCAGATCGCCGAGCTCGGCATCTATCCCGCGGTCGACCCGCTCGCCTCGACGAGCCGCATCCTCGACCCGCGGATCCTCGGCGAGGAGCACTACCGCACGGCCCGCGACGTCCAGCAGGTGCTCCAGCGCTACCGGGAGCTGCAGGACATCATCGCGATCCTCGGCATGGACGAGCTGAGCGAGGAGGACAAGATCATCGTCGCCCGCGCGCGGAAGCTGCAGCGGTTCCTCAGCCAGCCGTTCTTCGTCGCCGAGCAGTTCACCGGGATGCCGGGCCGTTACGTCGAGCTGGCGGACACCATCCGCGGCTTCCGCGAGATCGTCGACGGCAAGCACGACGACCTGCCCGAGCAGGCCTTCTACATGGTCGGCACGATCGAGGAGGCGGTGGAGAAGGCGAAGAAGATCCGGGAGGCGGGCGCCGCCTGACGGCCGGCGCCCCGCCCCTTCCCGCGGGAGGTGGGCCGGGATGATCCCCGAGAAGATCCACGTCGAGATCGTCACCCCCGAGCGCCGGGTCCTCGCCCGGGACGTGGACGAGGTGATCCTTCCCGGCGCCGAGGGGCTGTTCGGGGTGCGGCCCGGCCACGCCCCGTTCCTCGTCGCCCTCGGGCCCGGCGTCGGCACCGTCCGCGAGGGGGGACGCGCGGAAACGGTCGCCATCGGCGGCGGGTTCGCCGAGGTTCTCCCCGACCGGGTGATCGTCCTCGCCGAGACGTGCGAGAAGGCGGAGGAGATCGACCCCGCCCGGGCCGAGGAAAAGGCCCGCAAGCTCTCCGAGGAGCTGCGCCGCCCGGCGCCGCCGGAGGACCTCGAGGTGATCCGCCTCCGGATGCTCAAGCACCTCGCCCGGGTGCGGGCGGCTCACCGCGGCTGATTCCCTCCCGTCGCCGCGGCCGGCTCGACACCGGACCGTTTTTCAGGGCATCATCGGGCGAGGCCGGGGTCGCCCGGCCCGCGATCCCGGGAATCCCCGGCGGGAAGGCCCGGGCAAGGAGGTCCGCCATGACCACCCTGCGCGCGATTCGAGGCATCTTCCTGGCCCTGGTTCCGCTCGTCTCCGCCGCGCTCCTCGTGGCCTGCGGTCCCCCGCGGCCGATCACGATCGGCGGCCTGATCCCCGAGACGGGGCCCGCCGGGGCCTACGGCGAGGCGATCCGGGAGGGCATGGACCTGGCCCTCGAGGAGGTCAACGCGAACGGGGGCGTCCTCGGTGGTGCCGAGCTGAAGATCGAGTACCGGGACACCGGCACCAATCCCGAGAAGGCCCAGGTCGGCGCCATCGAGCTCCTCGACCTCGGGGTGCCCGCGGTGATCGGGCCGGTGGCCTCGAACGTCGCGCTGCGGATCGCGCCTCTCTTCAACAAGAAGGAAGTCGTCCTCCTGTCGCCGGCCGCCTCGAGCCCTCGGCTCACCAAGGAGGGTGGCGACTGGTTCTTCCGGGTCTATCCGTCGGACAACGTCGAGGCCCACACGATGGCCGACTTCTGCCGGAAGCTGGCGATCACCCGGGTGGCGATCATCGCGGTGGACGACGTGTTCGGAAAGGGGATCGCCGACGTCTTCCAGGAGCATTACGAGGCCCCGACGCGCCAGGTCGTCTACCGGAAGGACTTCAAGGGGGCGCTGACGCCCGAGGCGGCGCAGGCGATCGTCCGCGAGATGCGGAGGACGAAGGCCGAGGCGGTCTACATCGCGGCCTACCAGGACGACATGAAGGTCCTGCTCCAGGCGATGCACGACCTGAAGTGCAAGGTTGCCCGTCTCGGCACGTCCGCCGTCACCGAGCAGATGATCGAGCAGCTCGGCGAGGCCGCCGAGGGGCTCGTCTTCCCGCGGCCGGCATTCGATCCGAACGCGGACGATCCGAAGATGCAGGCATTCGCCCGGGCGTTCCGCACGAAGTACCACCGCCAGCCCGACATCTACGCCGCCCACGGCTACGACGCGGTCCGGGTGATCGCGAGGGCGATCGACCAGGCCGGCATCGCGACACCGAAGGAGATTCGCGGCCAGCTCCTGACGGCCACTTTCGAGGGGGTGACCGGCCGCCTGAAGTTCAACCTGAACGGTGACGTGGTGAAGGTCCCGAAGATCTACGCGGTGCTGAACGGCGAGATCGTTCCCTACGAGGAGTATCGCAACGCCAAGGTCGGCAAGTCGGTCCTGGCGGGGAACTGACGGCGGCGGTGGTCATGGGCCGTTCTCCGGGTCCGGCTCCCGGGAATCCCCCGGGAGCCGTTCCGCTTTCCGAGGCCGTTGCCTGGCGCGAGGGGCTCCGGGTCCGCGGCTTTCGCCTGGCTTTCACGAACGGTTGCTTCGACCTGCTCCACGCCGGGCACGTGCGCCTGTTGACCGCCGCCCGGCGGGCCGCCGACGCCCTGGTGGTCGCGGTCAACGACGACGCCTCGGTCCGGCGCCTGAAGGGCCCGGAACGCCCGATCGTCCCCGCCGCCGAGCGGGCGGAGCTCCTCGCCGCCCTCGAGGTGGTCGACCGGGTGATCCTGTTCGGGGAGGACACCCCCCTCGAGGCGATCCTTGCCCTCCGGCCGGACGTGCTGGTCAAGGGGGAGGACTGGCCGGAGGACCGGATCGTCGGGGCTCCCGAGGTTCGCTCCTGGGGCGGGGAGGTCCTCCGCGTGCCCCTCGCCGCCGGGCTGTCGACGACGAACCTGGTCGAGCGGATCCTCCGGGGCGCCTGAGAACCCCGGCCACGTGTCGGTTCGCCGCCGTGCCGGGTGGTTCGCCCCCGTTCCCGGGACCTATCCTTGGAACGAGGACCGGCCCCGGCCCCGGGGCCGGCGTGGAGGACCCGTGACCGTCGCCGCCAACCGCCAGCTCCACCGATCCGTCCCTCCCCCGGATGGGGACGGAGAGCCCCGGCGCCTCGCCTGGGCCAACGAGCTGTTCCTGGTCGGGATCCTCCTCGCCGCCGCCGGGATCGGTTGGGCGTTCCCCTTCAGGTCGGTCAAGTTCGGGCTGATCGCCTTCTTCGCCATCGTGATGACCGTCCAGGCGCTCCAGCGCCCGGCGGTCGCCCTGGCCTTGACCGTGGCCGGGATCCCGGCGATGGGGCTGATTCCTCCGGACATCATCCCGATCCGCGGGGTCAACCCGGAGACCCTGCTCATCGTGTTTCTCCTCTTCCTCTGGGCCCGGGCGAACCAGCTTCACGGCAAGGAACCCCTGCGGAGCTTCGTCGCGCGCTTTCTCCTGCTCTACGCGATCCTGATCCTGGTTTCCGCCTTCCGTTCCTGGATGATCTGGAAGGTGTCCCTGTTCAACATCCTGGCCGCGGCGAAGAACCACCTGAGCTACATGGTGTTCTACGGGACGGCCTACCACGTGCTGCGAAGCCGCCGGGACCACCGGCTGGTCCTCCTGATGAGCACGGCGTCCCTGTTCCTGGTCAGCCTCCAGGCGATCAACATGTCGTGGCTGGCCTTCTTCGCGGGAACCCTGGAGCGTCACCGGGCGGGCTCGATGCTGGCCCAGCAGCCGAACATCTTCGGCGGGGCACTGGCGCTGTACCTGCCGCTGCTCATCCTGCTGGCGATCAACCGGATCGGGCACCGCTTCTGGAACCTGTGGTTCACGACCGTGACCGGGGCCGTCGGGTTCGCGCTGATCCTGACGCTGTCCCGCGGCGCCTGGGCGGGAGCCGCGGCGGCGGTCGTCTTCCTCGCGGTTTTCTGGGATCGGAAGCTGCTGGTTCTCCTGCTGATCATGGCCGCATCCTGGCAGCTCTGGCTGCCCCAGGAAGCGGTCGACCGGGTGAAGAAGACCACCCAGGTGGAGGGGAGCAACGCGGACCTCGCCATGGGCGACCAGGTGGTGGAGGACTCGGCCCAGATGCGGGTCGAGCAGTACAAGTCGCTGCCCGCGATGATGCGCGACCACCCGATCCTCGGCTGGGGATACAAGTCGTACCCCGACGTCTTCGAGAAGTACGGGACCCTGCGGCGCCGGAAGGGGGCCCATACGACCTATTGCCTGATCGGGACCGAGGAAGGAGTCGTCGGCCTGGTCGTGCTCTTCCTGCTGCTGGGGGCGATCTTCTTCTCCGCCATGCGGGCGGCGTACGCCTTCGAGGAGCCCTTCTACCGGCAGCTTGCGGCGGGCCTCGGTGCCGGGATGCTGTCGATGGCGATCTGCATGCTGGCCGGGTCCCGCTTCGAGTCCCAGATCATCTACGTCTACTACTGGACCCTGCTCGCGGTCGTCGAGCGGGAGTACGACCTCCTGCGCCTCGCCCGGCACGGGATCGGGGTCCGCCGGGAGCCCGTCCGGGCGGCTTCCTGAGAGGGTGGCACGGAGGTTGCTCCAGCAAGGGCAGAGGTTCCGGAGCCTCGA
>CAYQTA010000005.1:0-136393 GCA_964420365.1 uncultured Acidobacteriota bacterium
GATGCCTCCGAGAGTCGGTGCCCACATGTCGATCGCCGGGGGGATCGACCTCGCCGTCGACCGGGCGGTCGCCCTCGGCTGCGAGGCGCTCCAGGTGTTCACGAAGTCGTCGAACCAGTGGAAGGCGCGGCCCCTGGACCCGGGCGAGGTTGCCCGGTTCCGCGAGAAGGTCGAGCGGGCGGGCCTCCAGCCGGTGATCGCCCACGACTCGTACCTGGTCAACGTCGGCTCGCCGGACGACGGCCTGTGGCGGAAGTCGCTCGACGCGCTGCTGGTCGAGGTGGAGCGGTGCGAGGCGCTGGGGATTCCCTACCTGGTGATGCATCCCGGATCGCACCGGGGCGCCGGCGAGGAGGCCTGCTTCGACCGGATCGCGGCGGCGATCGACGAGATCCACGAGCGGCACCCGGAACCGCTGGTGACGATCCTGCTGGAGAACACGGCGGGACAGGGGACGAACGTCGGCCACCGGTTCGAGCACCTGGCCGAGATCCGGGAGCGGCTCGCCCACCCGGAGCGGGTCGCGGTCTGCTTCGACACCCAGCACGCCTTCGCCGCCGGCTACGACCTGGTCTCCCCCGAGGGATGGACGGCGACGTGGAGGCAGTTCGACCGGGTCCTCGGCAGGAAGCTGCTCCGGGTCCTGCACCTCAACGACTCGAAGAAGCCGCTCGGGTCCCGGGTCGACCGGCACGAGCACATCGGTTTCGGCGAGCTCGGGCCGGCCCCGTTCCTGCGGATCATGAACGAGCCCCGTTTCGACGGGCTGGTCGCCGCGATCGAGACCGAGAAGGGGGAGGACTGCCGGGAGGATCTCCAGAACCTGTACGTGCTGCGCAGGCTCGTCGGCAGGAAGCGGCCGCCGACCCGTGACCGGCTCGAGGCGTGGTGGAAGGAGGCCGTCGCCGGCGGCCTCCCGGTGCTCCCGGGCGCCCGCAGAGGGCGACGGTCGTCGCGTCGTCGGCGCTAGGCCCGGGGGAGTCGGCATGGCGGCGCGAAGGCGGCGGGATGGGGGGGACGCGGTACCGGCGGGAACGCTGCGGATCGCGGAGATCTTCGCGTCGATCCAGGGCGAGGGGACCCGCGCGGGGCTGCCCACCGCCTTCGTACGGGTCGCCGGGTGCGCCCTCCGTTGCCGCTGGTGCGACACCACCTGGGCCTTCGAGGGAGGCGAGGTGATGGAGGTCGACGAGGTTGCCGAGGCGGTCCTGGCCACGGGGCTCCGGCACGTCTGCCTGACCGGGGGCGAGCCGCTCCTCCAGGCGGCGATCCCCGGCCTTGCCCACCGGCTCGCCGTTCGCGAGGGGCTCGACGTGGTCGTCGAGACCGGGGGCGACCGGGACATCTCGCTGCTTCCGGCTCCCGTCGTCCGGATCCTGGACATCAAGCTGCCCGGATCGGGCATGATGGATCGAATGGACCGGGCCAACCTGGGCCGCCTGCGGCCCGGGGACGAGGTCAAGATGGTGGTCGCCGACCGGCGTGACTACGAGGAGGCCCGCCGCATCGTGCGGGAGGAGCTGGCGGGGTTCCGGGGCGAGGTGCTGCTCGCGCCGGTGCACGGAGAACTCGACCCGGCGGAGCTCGCGGACTGGATCCTGGCAGACCGGCTGGCGGTCCGGTTCCAGCTCCAGCTCCACAAGGTGGTCTGGCCGGGCCGGGAGCGGGGGGCCTGACGATGATCGGCGAGGGCAGGCGGGGACTCCCGGCCCGGGCCGGGTTCTGGGTCGGCCTCGCGGGGTTCGCGCTGCTGGCGTTCGTGCCCCTCGGGGACCCGGCGACCGCCCCGGCCCGCAAGATGGCCGGGGTCGCGTTCCTGATGGCCTGCTGGTGGGTGACCGAGGCGCTGCCCCTCGCCGCCACCGGCCTCGTGCCGCTGGTCGCGTTCCCTTTCCTCGGGCTGCTGCCGGCGGCGGAGACGTCCCGGGAGTACGGCCACCACCTGATCCTGCTCTTCCTCGCGGGCTTCCTGCTGGCGACCGCGCTGACCCGCTGGGGGCTCGACCGGCGCCTCGCCCTCGCGGTGGTCGCCGCCGTCGGCGCCGGCCCGCGGCGGATCGTCCTCGGCCTGATGGTGGCGACCGCCTTCCTGTCGATGTGGGTGAGCAACTCCGCGACCGCGGCGATGATGATGCCGGTCGGCCTCGCGCTGGTGGAGCACGCCGCCGCCGAGGCCAGGCGGGCCGGCCTGGCCATCGACACCCGCCCGGGGCACTTCCGGTTCGGCACGGCGGTGATGCTCGGGATCGCGTGGGCGGCGTCGATCGGCGGCGTCGGGACGATCGTCGGCACCCCCCCGAACGTGCTCCTCGTCGCGATGCTGGACGACGCGGCCGGCGTCCGGGTCGGTTTCGCCGAGTGGATGCTGGTGGGCGTCCCGGTGGTGGTGCTGACGCTGCCCCTCGTCTGGCTGTGGCTGGTCGGTGGCGCGTACCGGCCCGAGCTGGACGAGCTGCCCGGGGGGCGGGAGGTGGTCCGCCGCGCCCGCGCGGAGCTCGGGCCGATGGGCCCGGGGGCCCGGCGCGTCGCGCTGATCGTCTTCCTGACCGCGGTCGCGTGGATCACCCGGCCCCTGTGGGACGGCTTCCTGCCGGAGCCGGGGATGCTGAAGGACGCCTCGGTGGGGGTCGCCGGGGCCCTCGCGCTCTTCCTCGTGCCGAGCGGCGAGCCGGATCGTCCCGCCCTCCTCGACCGGAGCGCCTGGCGGGAGATCCCGTGGAACGTGCTGCTCCTGTTCGGCGGGGGGCTGGCCCTCGCGAAGGGGTTCGTCTCCTCGGGACTGGCGAGGCTGCTGGGGCAGGCGGCGGTCGGCCTCGCCCACGTGCCGCTGCCGCTCTTCCTGCTCGTGCTCGGCGCGGCGGTGATCGTCCTGACCGAGTTCGCGTCGAACACCGCCTCGACGGCGATGGTCCTCCCGCTTCTCGCGGCGACCGCCGCGGCCCTCGGGCTGCCGGCTCCGCTCCTCATGGTCCCCGCCGCCCTCGCCGCCTCGATGGCGTTCATGATGCCGGCGGGCACGCCCCCGAACGCGATCGTCTTCGGCACCGGCTACGTGCGCATCCGCCAGATGCTCTTCGCCGGCGTCGTCGCCGACCTCCTCGCCCTCGCCGTCATCGAGGCGGTCACCCTCGGCATCGTCCCCCGCCTGTTCGGGTGACTCCCGCGCCCCGCGCGTGCCGGCGGCCGGGGGCCGGGAGGTCTGGTAGCCTGACGCGCGAGATGAGCCGGGTGGACCTCTACGACTACGAGCTGCCGCCGGGGCGGATCGCCCAGGAGGCGGTGGAGCCGCGGGACGCGGCCCGCCTGCTCGTCCTGCGTCCCGGCGAGGACCCGGAGCGGCTCGACCGGTACGTGCGCGACCTGCCGGGGCTGCTCCGCCCCGGGGACCTGCTCGTCGTCAACGACACGCGGGTGATCCCGGCCCGGGTCCACGGCAGCAAGCCGACCGGCGGCCGGGTGGAGCTGTTCTTCACCGAGCGCCTGGCGACCGGGACCTCCGGCGGCACCACCCGGGAGACGTGGCGGGTGCTCCTCGGCGCGTCCCGGGCGCCCCGCGAGGGCGGTGCGATCGAGCTGCCGGGCGGCTGGCGCGCGCGGGTCACCCGGGCTCCCGGACCGGGCGGCGAGGCGCGGGTCGAGGTGACCGGCCCCGGAACCGTGCGGGAGCTGCTCGACCGGTACGGGGAGCCTCCCCTCCCTCCCTACATCCGGAGGTCGCCCGGCGACCCGCGTCTCGACCGGGACCGGGAGCGCTACCAGACGGTCTTCGCACGGGCGGAGGGGGCCCTGGCCGCACCGACCGCCGGGCTCCACTTCACGCCGCAACTCCTGGCCCGGCTCGCGGAACGGGGGATCCGGACGACCCGGGTCACCCTCCACGTCGGGGAGGGGACCTTCCGCCCGGTCCGGGTGGACACCCTCGAGGAGATCCGCCTCCACGAGGAGCGGTTCGAGGTGCCGGAGGAGGCCTCGCGGGCGATCGCGGAGACCCGGGCGGCCGGCGGGCGGATCGTTGCCGTGGGCACCACCGTGACCCGCGCCCTCGAGTCCCGGCCGGGCCCGGCCGGCGGCGCCCCGGAGCCCGGCGGCGGGCGCACCGACCTGTTCATCGCCCCGGGGCACCGGTTCCGGTTCGTCGACGTGCTGCTGACCAACTTCCACCTGCCCCGTTCGACCCTGCTGATGCTGGTCGCCGCGTTCGCGGGACGGGAGCGGGTGCTCGCGGCCTACCGGCACGCGGTCGCGGCGGGCTACCGGTTCTATTCCTACGGCGACGCGATGCTGGTCCACCGCGCCGCGGAGGCGGCCCCGTGAGCGGCGCGGCGCTCCGCTTCACCGTGACGGCCCGGGACGGGGAGGCCCGGGCGGGCATCCTCGTGACGCGCCGCGGCGAGGTGCGGACGCCCGCGTTCATGCCGGTCGGGACGGCCGGTTCGGTCAAGGGCCTGATGCCCGGCGAGGTGCGGGAACTCGGGGCGGAGATCGTCCTCGCCAACACCTACCACCTGCACGTCCGACCGGGCGAGGAGCTGGTCCGGCGGCTCGGGGGGCTGCACCGCTGTTCCGGCTGGGACGGCCCGATCCTGGCCGACTCCGGGGGATACCAGGTGTTCTCCCTCGCGCGCCGGCGCTCGATCGACGACGACGGCGTCACCTTCCTGGACCACGTCGAGGGCAGGCCGCGGCGGCTCGACCCGGAGACCTCGATCCGGATCCAGGAGGCCCTCGGCGCGGACGTCATGATGCCCCTCGACGACTGCACCGGCGCACCGACCGACCGGGACGAGGCCGCCCGGGCGATGCGGCGGACCCTCGCGTGGCTCCCCCGGAACGTCGCCGCCCGGACCGATCCGACCGCGGCCCTGTTCGGGATCGTCCAGGGCGGAATCTTCGACGACCTCCGGCAGGAGAGCCTCGAGGCGACCGTGGAGCACGGCCTCGACGGCACCGCGCTGGGCGGCGTCGCCGTGGGGGAGGGGCGGGAGGAGGTCTACCGGGTGGTGGCGACCTTCGGGCCGCGGCTGCCGGCGGACCGGCCCCGGTACCTGATGGGGATCGGGCGGCCCGAGGACCTGCTCCACGCGATCGCCTCCGGTTTCGACCTGTTCGACTGCGTGCTGCCGACCCGGCACGGGCGGACCGCCCAGCTCTTCACGTCCCGCGGCGTCCTCAACATGCGCAACGCCCGCTTCCGGGAGGATCCGCGCCCGCCGGACCCGGACTGCTCCTGCCCGGTCTGCCGGACCTTCTCCCGGGCGTGGCTCCGGCACCTGTACGTCTCGGGCGAGATGCTCGGGCCCCGGGCGGGGACGATCCACAACCTCTGGTACTACCTGGACCTGCTCCGGCGGGCCCGTGCGGCGATCGGGGAGGGGCGCTACGCCGCGTTCCACCGCGAGACGGTGGCCCGCATGGAGGCCGGGGAGGACGAATGAACGGTCCGGTCCGCTCCCGGGACCTCGTCGTCGCCGCCGATCCCCACGTCGGGCGGGACGACCCGGACCTCCCCGGGTTCCTCGCCTGGCTCGCCGCCCGGCGGGAGGACGCGGGGACGGTCGTCCTCCTCGGGGATCTCTTTTCTCTCTGGCTGGGGCTGCCCCGCTGGACCGAGCCCCACCACCGGGCGGTCCTCGACGCCTGCGCGGGGCTCCGGGCGGCGGGCGTGCGGGTCGTTCTCGTCGAGGGGAACCGGGAGCTCTGGGCGGAGCCGTGGGCGGGCCGGGCATTCGACGTGGTCGCCCGGGAATGGCGGTGCGAGACCCCCGGCGGGACCCGCTGGATCTTCCTCCACGGGGACCTGCTGAACCGGGACGACCGGCGGAACCTGGTCTTCCAGGCGGTCGTCCGGTCCCGATGGACGCGGGCGTTCTTCCGCGCGCTGCCGGCGGCGGCGGCCCTCGGGGTGGGGCGCCGGCTCGAGCGGGCCCTCCGGGCCCGGTACCGGCGGCCCCGGACGGCACCGGCCCCCGCGCACCTGGCCGCCTGGGCCCGGGACCTGCGGCGCCGGGGCACGGCGGCGGCCCTCGGTCACTTCCACGTGGAGCTCCACCGGCCGGCCGGCGGGCCCGGCGAGACGGACCTCTGGCTCGTCCCGGACTGGCGGGCGGCGCGCCGGTACCTGCGGATCCCGGAGGCAGGCGTGCCGCGCTTCGAGGAGGGGGAGCCGCCGCCGGGGCCGCGTCCCCGCATCGCGGGAGCGGAACCGGCACCCGGCGGCAGCCTGCTCCTGCGCCTCGCCGGGCCGGTGCCCCTGCCGCGCCCGGGCGCGTTCGTCGCCGTCGACGGGGGCGAGGGACCCGAGGTTCGGCGCGGTCGAATCCTCGAGGTCCGGGGGGATGCGGACGGCGACACGGTCCTGGTGGTTCGGCTCGAGGGCGGACCGCCGGTTCGGCCCGGGGACCGGCTGATCCTTCCCGGAAGGGAGGCCCCGGATGTCCCGTGAGCTGCCGCCCCTCGCCCCGGCCCCCGTGCCGCCCGATCCTCCGCGGGAGCCGCGGGAGGTCGACCCGGACGCTCCCCGGGTCGCGCCGGGGAGCGCCTTCGACCTGGGGATTCCGCCGGAGGAGGCCCGGGTCCTGCTGATCCCGGTGCCGTGGGAAGCGACCGTCTCCGGGGGAACCGGCACCATCGACGGGCCCGGGGCGACCCTGGCCGCCTCGGCCGAGATCGATCTCCATGACATGGCGGCGGGGGAGGCGTGGCGGGGAGGGATCGCCGCCCTCTCGGAACCCGCGGGGCTGCGGGAGCGTTCCCGGGAGGCGGCCCGCCTCGCGGCGCGGGCCCGGGAGGGGGACTCCGCGGCGGCGTCCCGCGTGGACGGCCTCGCCGCGGAGCTCTGGTCCTGGCTCGAGGACGCGGTCGGTCGGACCCTGGCCTCCGGGCGGCTGCCCCTCGTTCTCGGCGGGGAGCATGGTCTTTCCCCGGGCGCGTTCCGGGCGGCGGCCCGCCACGCGCCGGGCCTCGGGATCCTGCACGTCGACGCCCACGCGGACCTGCGGGAGAGCTACGAGGGGATGCGCTCGTCCCATGCCTCGGCCCTCGCCCGCGCCCTCGAGCTGCCCGGGGTGGCCCGGGTCGTCCAGGTCGGCCTGCGGGACGTTTCCCGGGAGGAGGTCCTGGTGGCCCGGGATGCCGGAACGCGCGTCCGCTGGTTCGACGAGGTGACGATCGCCGGGAGGGTCCTCGCGGGGGAGCCGTTCGCGGAAATCGCCCGGGAGGCGGTGGCCTCCCTGCCGGGGACCGCCTGGGTCAGCCTCGACGTGGACGGGCTCGATCCCTCCCTGTGCCCCGGGACGGGCACGCCGGTGCCGGGAGGTCTCTCGTTCCGGGAGATCTCGTTCCTGCTGGGGGAGATCGTCCGCTCGGGGCGCCGTCTCCTGGGGGCGGACGTGGTCGAGGTCGGTCCGGGCCCGTGGGACGGCCAGGTGGCCGCCCGCCTGGTCTACCGGCTCGCCGGCTGGGCGACCGCCGCTGCCCGCTGACGCCCGCCCTTGCACGGTCCCCGCCGGGGATCCACCGTACCCGGGGGAGGTGCGCGCGGGGAGACCGCCCCGCCCGGGAGGTTCCATGACGAGCCCGGTCCTCGACCAGGTCGAGCGCCTCGAGCCGCTGCCGGCCACCCTGGCCCGGCTGGTGCCGGCCCTGACCGACGAGCGGACGACCGCGCAGGAGATCTCGGAAATCCTCGAGAACGACCCGGCCCTCTCGGCCAACGTCCTCCGGGCGGCAAACTCCAGCCTCTACGGGGGACGGTTCGAGATTCGGCGGGTGCGGGACGCCGTCGTCCGCCTGGGGCTCGAGACGATCCTCCAGATGGCGCTCGGTCCGCACCTGAAGGCCATGGCGGTGCCCGCGGGGCTCTACGATCTCGGCGAGGACGAGCTGCTGCTCCACGCGGCCCTCGTCTCCTGGGCCGCCGGGGAGATCGCGCGGCGCCGTCCGGAGGCGGGAATCCCCTCGACCGCGGGTCTCGCCGGGCTTCTTCACGACCTGGGCAAGCTGCTGATGGCCCGCTACCTGGAGGCGGACCCGGACGCGGTCCGGGAACTCGCGGCCCGGGAGGGAATTCCCTTCGTCGAGGCGGAACGGAGGCTCTTCGGCGTCGACCATGCCGAGGTCGGTGGGCGGATGGCGGAGAAGTGGGGCTTCCCCCCGGAGGTCCTCGTCGCCATCCGGGACCACCATGCCGACCCGCTTCCCGCCGGGCACCCGGTCCTCGATGCCGTGGTGCTGGCCAACTACGTCGCCAAGACGGTCGGCATCGGCCTCGGGGCCGAGGGGATGAACTTCGCCGTCGACCCTGCCTGCCGTGAGCGGATCGGAATGGACGAGGGTGACTTCGAGCTCCTGTGCGCCGATGCCGCCCTGCGCCTCGATCAGCTCCGGGAGGCGTACGGGTTGAGCCCCGCGCCGTCGGTGGGATAATCACGGCGTAAGTCCTGCCCACGATCCGCCCGTGTCGGGGTCGCGCCCCCGGCGGGGCGCTCGGTCCCGGCCCGGCCGGGAGAGAAGGAGGTTCCCGTGCGAACTCCACGGCGCGGTTCCGCGTTCGTCCCGTTCCTGGTCGTCCTGCTCGTCCTCGGGTTCCTCGCGGCCTGCAGTTCCGCCCCGAAGCAGCCGTCGGAGCTCGAGCAGGCCAGGAAGCTGCTCGACGAGGCGTGGGGCATGGGCGGCAACGGCCAGGTGCTGGTGGTTTCCCTGCTCTACGACTACCCGGACCTTGCGTACGCGAAGGAGAAGGTCGTCGAGGCGGCCAGGAGCCCGTCCCTCTCCCTCAAGGTCGAAGGGGCCCGGGTCCTCGCCCGCTGGGCGGACCCGGGGACGAAGGACCTGTTGCTCGAGCTGCTGAAGGACGACAACGACGTCGTCCGGCTGATCGCCGCCCGAACCCTCGCGAGGCTGGGGGATGCCTCCGGCAAGGAGATCCTGGAGGGAGCGATCCGGGACGCCGACGGCGCCCTCGAGCCGGACGTCTGCGCCGCGCTCCACGCGATCGGAGAGGACACCTGCCTCGCGCCCGCGATCAAGGACCTGGTCGCCAAGGACGACGCGAAGAGCGCCGCCGCCGCCGCGGTGCTCGGCGAGATCGGTACCGACAAGGCGCGCAACGCGCTCCGTCGCAAGCTGATGAACCTCTACAAGCAGCGGCGCAACCCGGCCATCGCTGCGCTCGCCGAGATCGGCAACCCGAAGGACGTGGCCGCGGTCGTCCCGTTCGCGAACTACAAGGACAACCTGCTCGCCGTGATCGACGCCCTGGGCACGTTCGGCGGCGACCAGGCGGTGCAGCACCTCCGCGGCTGGCTTGCCCAGAAGAAGGACCCGGTCGTCCGGGTGGCGGCCGCCTGCGCGCTGGTCCAGGCGGGCGTGGTCGACGACGACGTGGTCGCCGCCCTCGAAGAGGGTGCTTCCTCGGACAACAAGGCGGTCCGCGCCAAGGTCGCCCGGGGACTCCGGGGCAGCAGGGCGGACGGCAAGGTGGCCGCCGTCCTGGCGAAGCTCTGCGAGGACCCGGAGCCGTCCATCCGCCGGGACGCCCTGCTCGCCCTCGAGGGGCGGGTCGACGCCTCGGTGCTCCCGGCGCTCAGGAAGGCATGGGAGATGGGCAGGGAGTCGAACCAGGAGGGCCCCGAGTACGAGTCGGCCCTTCTCGCCCTGCGCCTCGCGGCGAAGGTGCCGGGGGACGAGGCGCTGGCGCTCCTCGAGGAGGGGCTGGCCAGCCAGAACTGGGCCCACAACATCGAGGCGGCCCTCGGGATCCTCTGGCGGGCGGAGCACGGCATGCTCGGCCGGCAGCAGGACGCCTCCTGATTCCCGGCAGGCAGCCTTCACCCATGCACGCGCGCGGCCCGGTCCCGGACCGCGCGCGCCATCCCCGGGGGACGGGTCGATGACGCTCAGCAAGGTGGCGAGGAGCATCGGGGAGTCGGTGACCCTCCGGCTCAACCAGGAGGCGGCGGCCCTGCGCGCGCGGGGGGAGCCGGTGATCCATCTCGGGGGAGGGGAACCGAAGGGGAAGGCCCCCCGGGAGGCGATCGATGCGGCGATCGAGATCCTCGGGACCGCCGAGATCCGGTACGCCCCGGCGGCGGGGATCCTCCCGCTCAAGGAGGCGATCGTTCGGTACACGTCCCGCTTCTACGGGAGGGACGTGACGCCGTCGAACGTGATCGTCTCCGGGGGCGCGAAGCAGGCCCTCGCCGTCGCGCTCCAGGCGGTGGTCGACCCGGGAGACGAGGTGATCTTCCCGGTGCCGTACTGGGTCAGCTACCCGGCGATGGTGCGCCTGGCCGGCGGCGTGCCGGTGCCGGTGGCCGCCTCGGACGGGTCGCTCATGCCCTCCATCGCGGACCTCGAGCGCGCCGTGACCCCGCGTACCCGGGCGATCCTGCTCAACAGCCCGAACAACCCCTCCGGGGTCGTCTACCCGGAGGACCTGGTCGCCGGTCTCGTCGAGCTGTGCGAGGGGCGGGACCTCTGGCTGATCACCGACGACATCTACCAGCGCCTGGTTTTCGAGGGGAAGACCGTTCCCGGCGCGTGGCGGTTCACCGACCGGGACGTGGAGGATTCCCGGGTGGTGGTCGTCAACGGGGTCAGCAAGCAGTACGCGATGACCGGCTTCCGGATCGGCTGGGCCGTCGGTAACCGGGAGCTGATCGGCGCGATGGCGCGCATCCAGGGGCACCAGACGTCGGGAACCTCGATCGTGATGCAGGCGGCGGCCGCCGCCGCCCTCGACGGGGACCAGCGGGTGGTCACCGAGTTGCGGGAGACCCTCGAGCGAAATCGCGGGGTCCTCCTCGAGGCGCTCGCCGCCATCGATGGCGTGGGTGTCGTGCCGCCCGACGGGACGTTCTACTGCTTCGCCGACTTCCGGGCCTACGACGAGGACTCGACCCGGTTGGCCGGGTTCCTCCTCGACAAGGTCCGGGTCGTCACGGTACCGGGGATCGACTTCGGCATGGACGGTCACCTCCGGATCAGCTTCTGCGGCGGGGCGGACGAGATCGCCGAGGGGATCGCGCGGATCCGCTGGGCCCTCGACCCGGCCGCGCCGCGGGAGCTGGTTCTCGGCGACCGGACCCTGGTGAGGGACTGGGAGTGAGTGCCGGGGCTCCCCGGGCCCGCGCCGCGCGCCTGGCCCGGTGGGCCCTTCCCCTGCTCGCCGCCGGTCTCCCGGCGGCCCGGGCCCTTCCCGGGACGGCCGAGCTGCCCTGGATCGGCGCCGCCGCCACGTTTCCCCCGGGGGGGGCGCTGCCGGTTCCGCCCCTGGTGCCGTTGCTCCTGGCCGTGCCCCTCCACGTTCCCGGCGGAGGAGCGGGGCTGTTCCTCGCCCGGGTGGTCCCGGTCTTCCTCGCCGCGACCGCGCTCCTCCTGGCGTCCCGCCTCGCGGCGGCCCGGGCCGGGGCCGGGGCCGGGTGGGGCGTGCTCCTCGCTGCCGTGGCCCTCGCGGCCCTGCCGGGAGCCCCGTTCCCCGCGTCCCTCGGCGCGCTGGCGCCGACCGGTGCAGGGGCCCTCCTCGCGGTCGCGCTCGTGCTTGCCCTCGACGGGGCCCACCGGCGGGACCTGCCCGACGGCCTGCTCGCCCTCGCGGGGGCAGCCGGCGGCCTGCTCGCCCTCGCCCTCGGGATCTCGTGGCTGCTCGCCGCCGTCGCCGGGGCGGCCTGGGCGGGAGGGTGCGCGGCCCGGGGAGCCTGGGCGGGACTGTCCGGGCGGCGGGCGGCGGCGCTGGTCCTGGTGCCTGCGGTCTTCGTGCTCCTGCCCGTCGCGGCCTGGAACGTTTTCGGGGCCCGGGACCCGGTGCTCGTCTGCCGGGACGGGGCGCTGGCGGCATTCCTGGCGGGGGAGCCGGGGCTCGGTCCCGCCCCGGGCACGTGGCCCCGGGAGGCCCTGGAAGTCCGGCTCGACCCGGTTCCCGGCCTCCTCGGGCGGGACCGGGCCGCCGATCACCGGCGGTTCTTCACCGCGCGGTGGCTCCGGGGATGGCTCGCGGATCCCGGTTCCCGGGTGCGCCATGCCCTGGCCGCGGCGGCCCAGCTCGCCCGGCCCGTCCCCCTCGACGACGCGGGGGCGGGGACGGCTCCGCCGCGAGCGAGCCGCTGGGCGGCGGGCCTGCTCGGGGCGTTCCTCGCCGCCGGTGCGGTCCTCGGCCTGCGGCGGGGAGACCCGGCGGTCCCGGTCGGCCTCGCTCTCGGGGCGCTGGCCGTTCTCGGGGCGCCCCCCTCGGAGACCGGCCGGGCGCCCCTCCTCGCGGTGCTGCTCGCCCTGGGCGTCGCCGGCTGGGGAACGGCCTTCCGGGGCCGCGCCCGGCCGGTGTTCCCGGTGCTGCTCGCCTCCGCGCTGGCCGCGGCGGGGGTTCTCGCGGCCGCCCGCGCCCCGGCGCCGCGGTTCCTGCCGCCGGACCTGCGCCGCGGCCTGGGGCTCCTCGCCGCGAGGGCGGCCGGGAACGAGGCCCGGGCCCTCGTGCTGGCCGGCCTCGCCGCCGCCGGGGACGATCCCCGGGCGACCTGGTACGGCGCCCGGGCGGCGGAGCGGGTCGGGGCCTGGCAGGAGGCGGTCGGGGGGTGGGGCCGGCTGGCGGGCGCGGAGACCCTGCACCCCGCGTTCCGGCAGGAGGCGCGGCTCGGCCTCGCGCGCTGCCGGGCATTTCTCGGGGACGGGACGGGGGCCCTCGCGGCGTACGACGCGTTCCTCGCCGAGGCACGCTCCCCGGAGGGAGCCGACGTGAACCTGCCGCTCGCCGGCGTGCCCCCCGTCACGGCCTGCCTGGTGCGGCTCGAGCGGTCGGAGCTGCTCGCCGCCCTGGGCCGGCGGGAGGAGGCCCTCGCCGACCTCGCGCGGGTCGGCGAGGACTGCGGGTCCGTGGAGGGCCTCGCCCACCGGGCGCGGGAGATTCTCACGTCGCTGGCCGCGATGGAGTGATTTCCCCGGGCCCGGAACAGGCCTAGGTCCGGGGTACACCGGCGCCCGTGCCGGGCGTCCCCGCCCTCGAGACTCGACGATCCGCCCCGCACCCGGTCCCGTCGGGGCCGGCTCGAAAGCCCCGCGCCCCGCGGGAGGCGGAGGTGCTAGAACCGCAGGGACCCGGCCCACGCGAGGACGCACAGCAGGGGGATGCCGGCGAGGAGCAGGAGGGCCCGGCGCAACCGGTGCCGGCCCGCCGGTTCCCCCGTCGCCTCCGCGGCGAACGAGGTGGCGAGGAGGAGGGCCGCCAGCAGCAGGAGGAACGCGTCGACGAGGCGCAGGCCCGCCCCGCTCCGGACGTCCAGGCCGACGACGACCACGAGGGACGTCCCGAGCACGAGAAGCCCGCCGAGGAAGACCGCGGGGAGGGAACGCCCGCCGAGGGTGGCGAGGATGGAGCCGGCGGAGAAGACCACCAGGAGGACCGCGGCCGGCAGGACGAGGATGGGGAGGGGGGGCGTCTCCACGAGGAACGGGGAAAGGGGATCCCCGCTTCCCGCCGCGAGACCCGCCAGGACCCAGCCGGCGAGGGAGGCCGCGACGGCCACGACGAGCGCGGCGAGGGCGACCAGGTGGCGCAGGAGCCAGGGAAGCCACCGGGGGACGGGTCGGTCGAGGAGGAAGCGGCGGGTTCCTTCCCTCCGGTCGGCCTCGAGCTGGTGGATCGGGAGCACCAGCGCCCACAGCGGCCAGAAGAAGAGCAGGAAGAACGCGGGAAGGAACGTCTCGGTCACGTCGGCCGCGGAGAAGCGGAGCAGCTCGGGCCAGCCGGGGCGCCCCCTGCCGGCGAGGGCGACCAGCGCCAGGGGGATGCCGAGCCCCGCCCCGGCCCCGAGGAGGGCCGGCAGCCGGATCCGTCGCCACTCGAGCCAGGCCAGCGCGTCAAGCATGGGCGGTCTCCCTTGCGCCGGTACCGTCGGCCGGCACGGCCTCGCGCCCGAGGCGGGCGACGAGGATCTCCTCGAGGGGAAGGGGACGGACGTCGACGCTCCGGGCTCCGGCCGCGCGGAGCCGCTCGACCAGCTCCGAGGTCGGCGCGTCGGCGATCGCCTCGAGGACGTGGCCGTCCCGCCGCACCCGGAGGCGCCCGGGGACGGTCTCCGGTGCGGGCGCGTCTCCCTCGAAGACTGCCGTCACCCCGTGGACGCGCTCGCGGAGGGTCTCCACCGCCTCGTCCAGGACGACCCGGCCGCGGTCGATGATGGCGATCCGCTCGGCGATCCGTTCCAGGTCCTGCACCAGGTGGGAGGCCCAGACGACCGCGTGGCCCTCGGCGAGGATCGCCTCGAGGAGTCCCTCGAGGACCTCGCGGCGGGCAAGCGGGTCGAGGCCCGACGTCGGGTCGTCCAGCAGGAGCAGCTCGGGGCGGCAGGCCACGGCGAGCACGAGGGCCACGCGGGCCCGCTGTCCCCTGGAGAGGGTCTCGATCCGGGCGCGCCGGGGAAGCTCCAGCCGATCGAGGAGACGCTCGGCGAGGCGCCGGTCCCAGCGCGGGTGGAGGCGGCCGGCAAACCAGGTGATCTCGTCCACCGTCATGGAGGGGTAGAGGTGGCTCTCGTCGGCCATCAGGGCGACTCGCTCGCGCACCGCGAGGCCCTGGCGTACCGGGTCGAGGCCCAGGACGCGGACGCGGCCCGAGTCCGGCCACAGGTCGCCGAGGGCGATCCGAAGCGCGGTGGTCTTGCCGGCTCCATTCCGGCCGACGAGGCCGAGAACCGTTCCGGGGGGCACGGAGAGGTCGAGGCCGTCCAGGGCGACGGTGCGGCCGAACGTCCGGCGAACGGCGGCGAAGGAGAGGGCGGGTTCCGTGGTCATCGGGGGTCCTCCTCGTGGGGGGCGGGGAAGGGGGAGGGCTCGGGGTGTGCCCGGAGACGGGCGGCGAGCCGGTCGGGAAGCCCCGCGGGATCGGCGCCGAGGCGGCGGACCTCGTCGATCAGCCGGTCGAGGAGCTCGTCGACGGCACGGGAGAGCGCGGGGTCGGTCCCGGGGCCCCCGGGGCGGTGGGTGACGAACGTCCCGCGGCCGACCCTGGACGTGACGAGCCCCGCTTCCTCGAGGGCCCGGACGGCGCGGGCGGCGGTGTTGCGGTTGACCCGGGCGAGGACCGCCAGCTCCCGGACGGTCGGCAGCTTGTCGCCGGGCCGCAGGGCGCCGAGGAGGATCCGGCGCCGCAGCTCCTCGAAGAGCTGGCGGTAGAGGGGAACCGGGCTGCGGGTGTCGAGGGCGAGATCCACGCGGCCTCCTTGTCCTAATGTCCTAGGACAATGTAGACAATGAGTGGCTCCCTGTCAAGGCCCTCGCGCACGCACTTCCCGGGTGTCGCGCAACCGGTTGCCCGACTGCAAGGAACGCCCGGGTGTCCCGGGCGAACGGGGGGGTCAGGTCTCCTCGTCGAAGAGGAGCTCGGCCTTGATCTCGGCTTCCTCTTCGAGGTTTCCGCCGAGGGCGGCGGCGAGGACGCCGATGGTCGCCATGAAGGCGGCGTAGCCCGGGATCGAGAGCCGCTCCGGCGGGACACCCGCCCAGCCGGCGAAGACGTCGATGGGCAGCGCCGCGGCCACCGCCCAGGAGACGGCGAAGAGGACGAACCACAGGGATGCGAGCCCCAGCACCAGCGTCCCGAACAGCACGATCCGGGTCCGGGCGAGCTGCTCGCGCCAGCCATGCTCGCGGCCGACCTGCGACAGGTTCTGGCCCCAGAACAGGAAGACGGTGGCGACCAGCACGGCCACGGCCGGGGCGGCGAAGAGCCACGCTCGCCCGAGGTGGGCCCCGACCTCCCACGACTCGGCGGTCAGCAGGAGGTAGACCAGGGAGACCGCGGCGGCGGCGGTCAGGCGGCCGAGGTAGAGGGGCATGTTCCAGGGTCGGACCCCCAGGATGTCCCGGACGATACCCCGCGGGTCCGACCAGAAGGCGCGCCAGTAGAACGTGATCACGGCCCACCGGGCCCGCTGCTCCTCGAGGCGGGCGTCCGTGACGTCCCGGAGGTTCGCGACGACGGTCTCCCGCTGCTCGGGGGGATAGGGCTCCAGGGACGCCTCGGTGGGTTCCTCGAAGGGACGCATCGGGCCGGTTTCCGCGTGTCCCAGCCCGAAGAGGTGGCCGAGCAGGTGCAGCGCCAGTGCCGCGATCCGGTCGGCGAGGGGGGCCCCGTTGCCCAGGCGGGCCGTCGACAGGACCGCGGCCTCGAGGGCCGACGAGGGAATCCCGATCGCGGCCACCCGGTGGCGGGGGATCAGCTCGTTGGGGACCACCACGAGCACGTAGTCCCAGTGGCGGGCGAGCTTCTCCTCCGCTCCCAGCTCGAGGAGTTCGAGGGGATCGAGGGCGCCGCTCGGCGGGTGGACCCGCCGCTCGACGAACGGCATCTCCCAGGCGAACTCGGGGAACCAGGACGAGAGCAGGTCGAGAAGCCGGTCCCGCCCTTCCCGGTAGGCCCGGAGGAGGACCGGGTCGGTGACGTCGGCGGCGAGGACCCACCCGATGACGAGACGGGCAGGGGCGGGGGTCGTTCCTTCCCGGTCGGTGGCGTGCATGGCGGAGAGTCTACCTGCTATCGTGCCCTCCCGATGGCACTCGGACCGGACCATCCCGTCGTCGCCTGGGCCCGGAGGGAGATCGCTCCCCTCCTCAGGGAACGCCTGCGCCCGCAACGGATCGTCGTCTTCGACCCGCCGGACCGGCCGGCGTCCGCCGGGCACCACCCGCCGGGACTGCTGGTCGTCGCGTCGGCCTTCGAGGGAATCCCGGTGCCGGACCGGGTGGCACTCGTCCGGTCGCTCCTCGCGGACGCCAGCCCCGTGCGGCCGCTCTGCCTCACCCCCGCGGAGGCCCGGGCGGCCGCCCGGGTGCCGGGACCCGTGGTCGCCGCGGCGCGGACCGGGGTCGAGATCTGACCGGCTAGCGGCCGAAGAGTCCCCGGCCGCCGCCGCGACCGCTCGGCTGGTCCGCCTGGGTCAGCTCGCGGATCCGGGCCTGGAGCTGCTTGATCTTCGACTCGTACTCGGCGCGCTGGGCCTCGAGGGTGCGGGACATCCGTGCCCGTTCCTCCTCGAGCTGCTGCAGGCGACGGTCGCGTTCCTCGTTCTGCTGGCGGATCTCGAGGAGCATCTGCTCGAGGGAGCGGATGCGCTCGTCGCGCTCGGCGAGTTCCTGCTCGTGCCGCGCCTGCAGGTCGTCGTAGAGCTTCTCGATCTCCATCAGCTTGTGGATCCGCGAGTAGTCCGCATCCGAGGGCATCATTCCCTCCTCGCCCGGCACCTGGCCCGCGCCGGAGTAGAAGAACTTGCGCAGCATCAGGTCCAGCTCGCCGGGGTTCTGGGAAACCTCCATGGCGGTCTCGCGCGTGATCGCCCGGTGGATCACCAGGGCGGCGAGGGACTGGTTCATCGTCTGCATCCGGTAGTAGGAGACCGATTTCTCCATCTCCTCCTGGATGTCGTTGATCGCTCCCTCCTTGATCAGCTTCGCGATCCGCGGGGAGTTGCGCAGGACCTCGACGGCAGCGACGAGGCCGCTCCCGTCCGCCCGCTCGACCAGGCGCAGGCTGACGATCGCCTGCAGCACCTGGGAGAGTTGCTGGCGCACCTGGCGATGCTGCTCGGCGGGGAAGATGTCGATGATCCTGTCGATCGTCTGGGCGGCGGAGTTCGTGTGCAGGGTGGTCAGCACCAGGTGCCCGGTCTCCGCCGCGGTCAGGGTCGTGGACATCGTTTCGAGGTCCCGGTTCTCGCCGACCATGATCACGTCCGGGTCCTGCCGCAGCGCGTTCCGCAGGGCGTCGGCGAAGCTCGTCGTGTCGGACCCGACCTCCCGCTGGGTGACGGCCCCGAGCCCGTCGGGGATGATGAACTCGATCGGGTCCTCGATGGTCACGACGTGGACGAGCCGCTTCTGGACGATTTCACGGAGAATCGCGGCCAGGGTAGACGACTTTCCGGAGCCGGTCGGACCGGTGATCAGGACCAGGCCCTGCCTGAGGTCGGTCAGTTCCCCGAGAACGTCGGGAAGGCCCCAGTCGTCGAGGGACGGGAAGGCGAACGGGACCCGCCGGAAGCAGGCGCCGAGGGTGCCCCGCTGGTAGAAGACGGTGCCGCGGAAGCGGGAGAGACCGGCCACCGAGTAGCCGAACTCGACGCAGAAGTCCCGCTCCAGGATCTCGAGCTGCCGAGGTGTCAGGATGCCCCGCAGCAGGGTATCCAGGTCTTCCGGCCGGAACGGCTCTCCCTTGACCGGGATCAGCTTTCCCTGCAGCCGGAGCAGCGGTGGTCGCATCGGCTTGAGGTGGAGGTCCGAGGCCTCCTTCCTGACCATGAACCGGAGCAGGTCGTCGAGGGAGTAGGGTACGACCTTCGCCTCCTCCCCGCCGGGCGCGGTGGTGGCCTGGTCACCGGGTCCGCTGGTCACGACGGTCTCCTCCCTTCCGGGCGGTCCCCGGGCGGAATCTAGGGCGCCTGCCCGCGCGGGTCCACGCCACCTCGGGGTGGCTCAGCGGGGCAGGACCGGGGCCAGGAACGGGTTTTCCCGGACCCGGGCGCGGGCCGACGGATCCCCGCGGAGGGCCCGGAGGAGCGGCAGGGACGGGTCGAGTCGCTCGACCCGGTCGAGCAGGAGTTCCGCCTCCCGCTCCTTCCCGGTGCGGAGGAGGCCCACCGCCCGGGCGGCGAGGATGTCGGCCCGGGCCGGGTACTTCGCCGCCAGCTCCGCGAGGCGGCGCAGGGCATCCTGGCGCCGGGCGGGGTTCCCGAGCAGGAGCAGGCACAGGTCGCGGGCCGCGTCCACGTCGTCCGGGTGGGCCTCGAGGGCCTTCTCGAGGCAGTCGACGGCGTCGGCCCGCTGCCCGTCGAGGGCCGCCTTCCTCGCCCGCTCCCGCCACCGGGCGGCCACCGCCTGGGCGGAGGGCTGGTGGGCTTCCTGGGCGAGGACCTGGCGCTTCCGGGCGGCGGCCGCCGCCGGGTCGGTAAGCTCCTCGTAGACCTCGTGCAGGACGCGGAAGGCCTCCTCCACCTCGGCCCGCCGTCCCGCGAACGGCCCGGTGCGGAACCGGTCCGGGTGGAACCGGCGGACCGCCTTGTACCAGGCCTGCCGGATCGCTCCCGGCGAGGCGCCCGGCCGGATTCCGAGCAGGCCGTGCGCGTCCCGGGTGCGGGCCGCGGCGAGCCAGCGGTCCAGTTCCTCGTCCGTCATCTCCCGGTCCAGGTCGAACCCCGCCTCCTCCTCCGGCGGCGCGGCGGGGACCAGCAGGCCGACCCGGAGAAGGGTGAGCAGGAGCCGGGCGAGCCCGGCCTCGCTCGTGCCCGTCCGCTCCGCCAGGCGGTCCAGGCCGACCGGTTCCGCCGCCGCCTCGAGCAGGGCCCGCTCCGGGTCCGCCAGGGGCAGTTCGCCGGGACCGGTGACGCGGCGCACGCCCTCCGGGAGGCGGGGTCGCTTCAAGCGTTCCGCCTCTTCCCGGGCGAGGAGCAGGGCGGCCTCGAGGGCGGGGAGGTCGGCCGTCGGCTCGGCGCCGAGCGCGAGGCGGCCGGGAACGACCCGGAACGTGGCGTCGCCCCAGGAAGCGGTTTCCCGGAGCAGCGCGACGAGGTGATCACGGACGAGGCCCGGCAGGTCTTCCCCCGAGACGAACCCCTGTTCGAGCAGCCAGCCGGCCAGCAGGGGGGCATCTCCCGCCTCCGGGAGGGCCTCCGCGAGGCGCTCGGCGGCCTCTCCCCCGAGACGGCCCGACTCGAGCAGCCACTCGGCGAGACGGTCCTGGCGTGCGTTGCCCACGACGGCCAGGAGCACGCCGTCGCGGAGGACGAAGCGGCGGACCAGCTTCTTCTTCTGGACGTCGAGCACGCCGGTGGCGCGCAGCAGCCCGAGGGGCCCGAGCAGGGCGGCCAGGGGGTGGGCCGCGAGGCGACCCTCCCGGGGGATCTTCAGCTCGGGGCCTGCAGCGACTCCCGCCATCTCCGCTCCGCCTCCTCCATCGACCAGCCGAAGGCCTCGAGGAAAGCTTGGGGCTCCGGCCGGCCCTCGGCCAGCAGCTCCACGAACCAGAGCAGGCGATGCCGGCCGGCCTCCCGGTCGAGAAAGGCCGTGAACGACAGGGAGGTCGGGTAGGTGAAGGGAACGATCGAGAGCGCCCTTCCCCGGCGCGCGGCGAGGGAGAGAGCCCGGTTCACGGTCGCCGGGTCCCGCGGTTCGAGGAGCTGGGCGAGGCCCTCGTGGAGCCAGCGGGGAACGTGGCCACGTCCCTTCGCGTGGAGGAGCGCGTGAACCAGCTCGTGGCGGGCGACCCTCCGCACCGCCGGCGTGATCCGCTCGATCCCGCCGACCGGCAGCCGGATCTTCCCGTCGAAGAGCCCGGCGACCTCCGCGCCCGTGCGCGTCGTCTCGTGGAACTGGCGATTCGTGTAGAGGATCACGGTGACCGGCTCCCGTGTCCACGCGTCCAGCTCGTCGGCCAGGTCGTCCCAGGCCCGTTCCAGCTCGTCGAGCAGGATGCCGCCGAGCCGGTCGTCCCGCTCGCCGTCGAACCGGAGCACGAAGTGCTGGGAGTCGGCCCGGCTGTAGTTCCGTTCCGCCGCCAGGTCCCGCTCCACCTTCTCCAGGCGTCTTCGCAGGGACGGATCGTCCGGCCGGGCCGCCGCGGCGGCCCGCAGCGCCTCGACGGCGTCGGCCAGCCGGTTCCTCCGGTAGTGGACCTCGCCGACCAGCTCGAGGAGCCAGCCGTCGCCCGGGTTCGTGGCGAGGCCGGTGAGGGCCAGGTCCAGGGCGCGGTCGAGGTGGTCCTCCCGGACCTCGAGCCAGGCCAGCTCCACGCGGGCGGCCAGGTGGTCCGGTCGGAGGGCGAGGGCCCGTTCGTACAACTGCTCCGCCCGGAGAGGATCGTTCTCCCGTCGGTCGGCGGCCCGGGCCCTGAGGACCAGGACGTCGGCGAGCCCCTGCTCGATACGGGCGCGGAGACCGTCGCTGCCCGCCCGGCGCAGCTCCTCCTCGAGGCGCTCGATCGCCGCGTCCAGCTCGCCGGGCGCCGGCGACGTGCCCCGCGGCCCTCCCGGCGCGGGGAGGACCGCGAGGAACACGAGCAGGGCGGTGACGAGGGAGCGAGGGTTCACGAGGGCAAGGTACTGCCTGCCCGCGGCCCGCGCCCCCCGGGCTTCAGGGCAGGACCTCGTCCCAGGTCCGGGCGATCGGTTTCGCGTCCCGGCGGAAGTGGGCGGGCACCTCGGCGACCGCCTCCTTCGCCGCCCGTTCGCTCGGGAAGGTCCGCCAGCAGACCCGGTAGCAGGCGCGGCCCCGGAGACGGGCCGGCAGGACAACGAGGTCCGGGTCGACGACCTTCCGGAAAGCGCGCCGAACGGTGTCCGGCTGGCAGGCAAGGAGCACCTGGAGGGTCCATTCCCGGGCGGGGCGCGTCCTCGCCCAGGCCTCGCCCGTGCGGGCCGCCGCCGCCACGTGACCGGCGAGCACCTGCCGGCGGACATCGGCGAGGCCCGGGGCCGCCGGCGCCACCGGGGAGGGGGTCGCCCGGGGAGTGGTCGGGGCCTGCACGTTCCGCGCCTCTCGCGGGCGCGGACGGGGGACCGGGGGAGCGGCGGCCGGGGCCGCCGGTTCCTCGACCGGCGGCAGGGCAGGCACGGCTGCGGCGGTTTTCCCGCCGGTCTCGGCCGGCGCGTCGGGCAGGGCCCGGTAGTCGACTTCGCCGGAAGTTGCCGGGACGGTCGCTCCCTCCGCGGTCTCGGTGGCGGCCGGAGGCGGCTCCATCGCGGCGAAGTCCCGGGCCTCGACGTCCTTCCGGGCGCCGGAGCGCATCCACATGGCCGTGGCGATGATCACCAGCACGAGGGCGGAGAGCACCGCCGCGGTGAGGAAGACCTTGCCGGACCCACCGCCCTCGTCGAGGAACTCGTCGTCGTCCTCGTCGTCGATCGTGATCGGTCCCTCGTAGCGCAGCTCTTCCGGGGCGTCCGCGGCGGGCGGCTCGGCGCCCGGAGCCGTCTCCTTGCGCGTCTCCTCGTACTGGTCGCGTTCCTCGGGTGCCATCGCTCGTTCTCCTCCCAGGATCCCGCCGGTTCGGGCCCCGGCGCGGTCGTGCCATTATATGCCGGACCTTCCCCCTGGCGGGGCGACGGAAGGACGGGCCCGTGGAACGGTTCGACGCGATCGTGGTGGGGGCCGGCGTGGCCGGCCTGCGGGGCGCCATCGAGCTGGCAGCCGCGGGGGCCCGCGTCGCCGTCGTCACGAAGGAAGATCCCGACGAGTCCTCCTCGAGCCACGCCCAGGGGGGGATCGCGGTCGCGCTCTCCGGCGAGGAGCACGAGCTCGTTCTCCACGAGGAGGACACCCTGCGGGCCGGGGCCGGCCTGTGCGACGGACCCGCGGTCTCCATCCTGGTGCGGGAGGGGCGCGACGAGGTCCTGCGCCTGATCGAGTGGGGCGCCCGGTTCGACCGGGAGGGAAACCGCTACCACCTGACCCGGGAGGCCGCGCACACGCAGCCCCGGATCCTCCACGCGGGCGGCGACGCCACGGGACGGGAGATCGTGCGGGCACTGGTCGAGCGGGTGCGCCGCGAGGAGAACGTCACGCGGGTTCCTTCCGCCATCGTGACCGACCTGCTGGTCGCGGACGGCCGCGCGGCCGGTGTCCGGATGCTGGGGCCCGGCGGCGTTCAGCGGGACCTCGCCGCGTCCGCCGTGCTCCTTGCGACGGGGGGGCTCGGGCGCTGCTTCGCCCGGACCAGCAACCCGCCCGAGGCGACGGGTGACGGGATCGCCCTCGCCCTCGCGGCGGGCTGCATGCTCGGCGACATGGAGTTCGTGCAGTTCCACCCGACCGCCCTCGCGGTTCCCGGGGCGCCGGCGTTCCTCCTGTCCGAGGCGCTCCGGGGCGAGGGCGGGGTCGTGCGCAACGAGGCCGGGGAGCGGTTCCTGCTGGCGGAGGATCCCCGCGGAGAGCTGGCGCCCCGGGACGTGGTCGCCCGGGGGATCGCCCGGGAGGTGGCCCGCCAGGGAGGCCGACCGGTTCTTCTCGACCTGACCCACCTGCGGGCAGGCTTCCTCGAGCACCGCTTTCCGGGCATCCTCGCCACCTGCCGTCGCCACGGCATCGACCCGGTCCGGCAACCGATCCCGGTCGCTCCGGCGGCACACTACGCGATGGGAGGCGTCGCCACCGATCTCGACGGGCGAACCGGCGTACCGGGTCTCGTCGCCGCCGGCGAGGTCGCGGCCACCGGGGTTCACGGGGCGAATCGCCTCGCCAGCAACTCGCTCCTCGAGGGCCTGGTCTTCGGGGCCCGCGCGGCCCGGTCCCTGCTGGCCGACGGGCACGTCGGTCGCGAACCGGTCCGGGTGGAGGCACCGCGCCGGGTGCTGCCGGAACCGGCGTCGGCGGAAGCGCTGGGCGCGCGCCTGCGGGAGGATGCCGACCGGGACCTGGGCGTCCTCCGCCACGGCGAACGGCTGGCGGCCACCCTCGCCCGGCTCGAGGCGACGATCGACGGGTTCCGCGAGGGGATCGCGCCGACCCGGGCCCTGGTCGAGACCGCCTCGTGCGCCGTCGTCCTGCGGGCGATCGCGCGGGCGGCCCTGTGGCGCGAGGAAAGCCGGGGCGCCCACTACCGGGAGGACCGGCCCCGGCGGGACGACGCCCGTTTCCGCGTCCACTCCCGCCAGGGTGCGGCCGGCATGCTTCCGCCCGTTCCCGTCGCCTGACCGCTCGCTCGTGCCGGCCGCGGGGTGCCCGCTCTCGTCCCGGCCGGAAGGCCGGTGGGCCGGGGAAGGCTCCTCGGAGAGCGCGGGCCGGCCAGCCGGCCGGGTCGCGGGGTCAGCGGACGCGGGAGAAGATGCGGTGCCAGCGGGTGCGGGACGGGAAGTAACGGATCTTCTTGGCGATCGAGTAGAGCCGCTGGATCCCGACGCGCTTGTAATCGTCCGGATCTTCCTTGTAGGAGAACCAGATGAAGAACGCCCGCCCCTTGACCAGGCTCCGGGGGACGAAGCCCCAGGCGCGGGAGTCCCGGGAGTCGTCCCGGTTGTCACCGAGCATGAAGTAGTGGTCCGCGGGAACGACCTTCGGACCCCACCAGGCGTTCGGCTCGAAGTTCTCCGGCAGCACGTACGGCTCCTCGAGGGGCTCCCCGTTCACGTAGACGACGCCGGCGCGCATCTCGACGGTATCGCCGGGCAGGCCGATCACGCGCTTGACGAAGTCGATATCGGTGTCCTCGGGAAAGCGGAAGACGATCACGTCGCCGCGGCGGATCTCCCGCTGGCCGAGCCACCAGTGGGGCGTGTCACCGGGAGCGCCGTAGAGCCAGCGGTCGACGAGGATGTAGTCGCCGACCTTGAGGGTCTCGAGCATCGAGATCGTCGGGATCTTCGACTGGATGAAGACGAACCCCCGCGCGAAGAGCAGGATCATCACGCAGATGACGATCGTCTCGAAGTACTCCCGGACAATGCTCTTGGGCGGGACGGCCTGCCGGTCGGTCTCGGTCATCGCGGCTCCTCCCCGAGGGCGAGGCGCACCGCCTCCGCGGGGGAGGCGGCGAAGCGGGTCCACTGCCGGACGGCCGGGTCGAGCCGGCCTGCCCGGTCGAGGTCCTCGTACATCCTGCCCCAGGTCGCGTCCAGGATCACCACCGGCGCGGCGAGGAGACCGGCCCGGAGGAGCGCCCAGAGCATCGCGAGCTCGGCGAGGGTGCCCGCCTTTCCGGCGAGGACGATGAACCCGCGGGAGAGCTCGAACAGCCGCCGGGTGCGGGCGAGGAGGTCCGGTTCCTCGAGGACGCGGGTCAGCCACCGGTTCGGGGAGCGGCCGCGGAACCGGGCACAGGGCACGCCGAACGCCTCTCCGCCCGCCTCCCGGGCGCCGCGGCTCGCCGCCTCCATCACTCCCCCGTAACCGCCGGTCACCACCGGGACGCCCCGGGCCGCGAGGAGCGACCCGATCTCCCGGGCCTGCTCGTAGAGCGGGTCCCCCGGGCCCGGCTCGCCCCCGCCGAAGACCGCGATACCGGTTCGCAAGAGTTCGGTCCCGTTCGTCCCGTGCCTCATCCTCGGTCCTCCCGCGCCCATCATGCCGTCCCCGGGGCGACCCCGCCGCTCTGGCAGCCGGCGGTCCGGCGGGTATGATCGCCGGGTCCGCCCGCCGGCCCGGCCGGCCGCGGTTCCCGACGACAAGGAGGAAATCGCCGATGAAGCGCAGCACCCTCGTCCTGGTCCTTTCCCTGCTGGTCCTCGCCCTCGCCCTGCCGGGCTGCGGCGGCTCCGGTCGGCCCGCCGGCCCGGCCACCCTCGTCGACAAGGGGGCGAAGCTCCCCGACCTGGTAGGGAAGGGAGTCGATGGCCGGGACGTCCGGCTGGCGGACCTGGTGCAGGGGAAGGTCGCGGTGGTCGACGTGTGGGCGACGTGGTGTGCACCGTGCGTGATGGCGATGCCGGAGCTGGAGAAGCTGCACTCGGCCTACGCGGACAAGGGCTTCACCGTCGTCGGGATCATGATCGACGGCAACGCGAGCCGGATCGGGCCCGGGTTCGTGCGGGACTGGAACGACGGGAAGGGACTGGCCTACCCCGTGATCCTCGACGACAACGCGAGCAGCTTCACCTCGAACTTCGGGCCACTGACCGGGGTTCCGCTTCTCTACCTGGTCGACCGCGACGGGACGATTCTCGAGCGGCACACCGGGACGGGGGACCTCGGCTCCCTGCTGCGGAAGGTGCAGGAGCTGATGGAAGCCCCGGCGGAGCAGGCGGACCCGGCGGCCGAGGCCGCCGGGTCCCCGGGGGAGGCTCCGGCTCCCGCCACCCCGGCGGAGTAGGGAAGGAGGACCCGATGATTTCCCGCAGGCTGGTGGTCCCGGCCCTCCTCCTCGCGGCGGTGCTGCTCGCGGCCTGCGGAGGGGGGCGGGCGCCGGAACCGGAGGACCCGACCGAGCACTTCTTCTGGTCCCTCGAGCGGGCCTGGGGCCCCGAGTCCCCGGAGACCCTGGAAAAGTACCTGGAGATCCGGGAAGCGCTGCAGCCGATCTACGAGCAGTACGAGGAGGGGATCCAGCAGTGGGCCCTCCGGGAACTCGGCACCAGGCCGACGTTCGGCCCCTCGCTCCTCGGAATGCTCCGGATGCGGCGCGAGCGGGACCGGCTGCTCCGGGAGAAGGGACTGACGCTTCCCGACTGGGAGCGGCTGACCATCCTCGTCTACGGCCGCTGGCTGCGGGCGGTCCGGCCGGACCCGCCTCCGGAGAAGCGGCTGGTGCGCGTCCTCGGCGAACTGGAGGTCGGCCTCGAGCGGCACCTGCGGAACAACCCGCCGGAGGATCCCCGGGAGCGGAAGAAGCTCGAGGAACGGCTGGCAGCGGTCCGTCACCAGCGGCGCTGCCTCGTGCCGTTCGGCGAGATGGACAAGGACCGGGTGCTCGCCCGGATCGATCCGGCGACCCGCGAGTGGCTCGAGGAACACCGGGAGCGCATCGAGGCGGCCGACTTCCGGCTGCTCGACACGGCGCCGCCTCCGCGGAAGACGGCGCCGTCCGGGAAGCCGGGCGTCGGCGGCAGCGACTGACCCGGTCCCGGCGCTGCGGGCGGGGCGGGGGGGATGCTAGATTCGGGACGTGAAGCGGACCGACGCGGAGATGGCGCGATGAAGCATCCCGGCGGGACGGGAACCCCGGGGGGAGAGGGCGTCGCCCCTCCCGAGGGGGAGCTCCTCGCCCGGATCGACTTCCTGCGCCTGCCACGCCACGTCGCCGTGATCATGGACGGAAACGGCCGCTGGGCCCGGCGGCGGGGGCTGCCCCGGGTCGCCGGCCACCGGGCCGGCATCGCCTCGGTGCGGGATGTCGTCGAGGCGTCGGCGCGGCTCGGGATCGAGGCTCTCACGCTCTACGCGTTCAGCCGGGAGAACTGGCAGCGGCCGCGGGGCGAGGTGAATGCCCTGATGCGCCTGCTCCGGGAGTACCTGGCCCGGGAACTCGCCACCCTGCAGGAGAAGAACGTCCGCTTCCGGGCGATCGGTTTCGTCGAGGACCTGCCCCCGGAGGTCCGGCGGGCCCTCGCGGAGACCGAGGAGGCGACCTCCCGGAACACGGGCATGGACTTCCGGATCGCGCTCTCCTACAGCGGTCGCAGCGAGATCGCCCGGGCCGCGCGGCGGCTGGCCGAGGAGGCGGCGGCCGGCCGGATCCGACCGGGGGAGATCGACGAGGAGGCGATCGCCTCCCGCCTCGACACCGCGGACCTGCCGGATCCGGACCTGCTGATCCGGACCTCCGGGGAGCTGCGGGTCAGCAACTTCCTGCTGTGGCAGATCGCCTACGCGGAGCTGTGGGTGACGCCCGTGCTCTGGCCCGACTTCCGTCGCCGCCACCTCTACGAGGCGATCCTCGACTACCAGCGGCGGGAGCGCCGTTTCGGCCGGGTGACGGCGGACCAGGAGGCCCGGGAGCGGGCGGCGGCCGCCGCCCGGAGGCGCCGGCGCCCGTGAAGAGGATCCTCACGGCGACGGTCCTCGTCGCCCTCGTCTTCGTCGCGATCCGGAAGGCTCCCCTGCCGGTCTTCTGGGCCGGGCTGGCCGCCCTCGCCGTCGTCGCGACCCTCGAGCTCCGGGGGATCCTCGGGCGTCTCGGGCGTCCCCCGTGGCCCGTCCTCGCGGTCACCGGAACGCTCGCGATCATGGGCTCGTTCTGGTGGCGAAACCCGCCCCTCGCCCCGGTGCTGACCCTGGTCGTCGTCGTCGTCCTGGTGCGGGCGGTCTTCGCGCGGGAGCAACCGGGGGGCGCCCTCGACCGGATCGTCGGAACCCTGCTGCCGGTGCTCTACCTGGGACTCACGCTCGGGCACGTCGGCGGCCTGATCACCGAGGGGCTTCCCCAGGCGCGAGAGACCGGGGAGGACCTGCTGGTGCTCGCCCTGGCCGCCGTCTACGTCGGCGACACGTTCGCCTACTACGGCGGACGGCTCCTCGGGCGGCATCCCCTCGCCCCGGGGATCTCCCCGGCCAAGACCTGGGAGGGGGCCGTCGCCGGGCTCCTGGGAGCCGTCGTCGGCGCCCTCGCGGCGCCGCTGTGGTTCTTCCAGGCGCTGCCGCTCGCCCACGCCGTGGTCCTCGGCCTCGTCCTCGGGGTGGCCGGGATCCTCGGCGACCTGGTCGAGTCGCTCCTCAAGCGGGCGGCGACGGTCAAGGACTCGGGCGGAATCCTCCCGGGACACGGGGGAATCCTCGACCGGATCGACAGCCTGCTCCTCGCCGCGCCGGTACTCTACTGGTACCACCGGCTGCTGTTGGCGCCGTAGGGAGGGGACGGTGCGGAAGGTTGCCCTGCTCGGCTCCACCGGCTCCATCGGGGTCGCCGCGCTGGACGTGCTCGGCCGGCTGCGCGACCGGTTCCGCGTCGTCGCCCTCGCCGCCGGGGGCGGGCGCCTCGATGCGCTGGCCCGCCAGGCGCGGGAGGTCGACCCGGACCTGGTCGCCGTTCCGCGCGAGGACGATGCCGCCCGCCTCCGGGAGCTGCTCGCCGGTCGGCCCGTCGAGGTGGTTGCCGGGCAGGAAGGGCTGGTCCGGGCGGCGGCCGGTAGCGGGGCCGACGTGGTCGTCGCCGCCATCGTCGGCGCGGCCGGGCTGGTCCCGACCCTCGCCGCCGTGCGCGCGGGCCTGACCGTCGCCCTCGCCAACAAGGAGGCCCTGGTCGCGGCGGGCGCGGTGATGACCCGGGCGGCCCGGGAGAGCGGGGCGACGCTGCTGCCGGTGGACAGCGAACACAACGCGATCCACCAGTGCCTGCGAGCCGGGCGCGCGGAGGAGGTCCGGCGAATCGTGCTGACCGCCTCGGGGGGGCCCTTCCGCGGGCGGACGGCGGAAGAGCTGGCGGCGGTGACCCCGGAGGAAGCGCTCCGCCACCCCACCTGGGAAATGGGGCCGAAGATCACGGTCGACTCGGCCACGCTGATGAACAAGGGCCTCGAGGTGATCGAGGCGCACTGGCTGTTCGGCCTGCCTCCCGCGTCGATCGACGTGGTGATCCATCCCCGGAGCGTGATCCACTCGCTGGTCGAGTTCCGGGACGGGTCGATCGTCGCCCAGCTCGGCACGCCGGACATGCGCCATCCGATCCAGTATGCGCTCACGTACCCGGAGCGGCTCGACGCGCCGGTCCAGCGGCTCGACCTGCTGGCGGCCTCGCCCCTCGAGTTCGAGCCGCCCGACCCGGGGACGTTCCGCTGCCTCGCGCTGGCGTACCGGGCCCTCGAGGCGGGCGGCGACGTCCCGGCGCGCCTCAACGCGGCGAACGAGGTCGCCGTCGAGGCGTTCCTCTCGGGGCGCATTCCCTTCGACCGGATCCCGGCGGTGCTCGAGCGCGTGCTCGAGGCCAGGCCGCCGGGACCGGCCGACACGCTCGAAGCCGTGCTGGCCGCCGACCGGGAGGCCCGGGAGGCGGCGGGACGGGCGCTCGCGCGGGAAACGGAAGGACGACGATGATCTTCCTCGAGTACGTGCTCTCCCTGGTCGTCGTGCTGGGGGTGCTGATCTTCATCCACGAGCTCGGCCATTTCCTCGCCGGCAAGTTCTTCGACGTCCGGATAGAGGTCTTCTCCCTGGGCTTCGGGCCGCGGGTCCTCGGCTTTCGCTGGGGGGAGACCGACTACCGGGTGTCGGCGGTCCCCCTCGGCGGGTACGTGAAGATGACCGGCGAGTTCGACGAGGAAGGAGGCGACGAGCCGCGCGATCCGCGCTGGCTGACCAGCAAGCCGCGCTGGCAGCGGGTCGTGATCTACCTCGCCGGTCCGGCGATGAACATCGCCCTCGCGATGGGGATCTGGTGGGGGCTTTACCTGCACGGGGCCGAGGTGCTCGACGTGCCCCAGGGTCCCCCGGTGGTCGAGGCGGTGGCGGAAGGGTCCCCGGCGGAGTCGGCGGGACTCCGTCCCGGGGACCGGATCGTCGCCATCGACGGGACGCCGATCGACGAGATCGCCGACTACGAGAAGGTGCTCGAGAAGGAGATGCTTTCTCCCGGGAGGACCTTCCGCTACGAGGTGGAGCGTGATGGAAGGCGGCTGACGATCCCCGTCACCGTGGCGGCCCACCCCCTCTACGGGATCGGCTGGGACGGCGTGCGGATCCGGCTGCCGATCATGGTCAAGCAGGTGATGGCGGGGAGCCCGGCCGAACGGGCCGGGCTGCGTCCGGGAGACCGGATCCTGCGGGTCGACGGGCAGCCACCCCTCGCCCTGACCGACGTCTCCCGCCTCCTGCGCGGGAAGGCGGGCAGGGAGGTCGTCCTGGACGTCGAGCGGGACGGGAAGGAGGTCCGGCTCGTCGCGGTGCCGGAACCGACGGGAGACGGTGGCGGCCGCCTCGGGGTGATGCTGACCTACCCGACGAAGTTCGTCCGGTACGGGCCGCTCGGTGCACTCCGGGAGGCGGCTCGGCAGGCCTGGCAGAACGCCGGTCTCCTCTTCAGGACCCTCTCTGCCCTGGTCCGGCGCCAGGTCGGCGTCGGGGTGATGAGCGGGCCCCTCGAGATCGCCAGGATCTCGCGGGACCAGGCGGCCCTCGGGCTGGTCCCGTTCCTCCAGCTCCTCGCCGTGATCTCGATCCAGCTCGGGATCGTCAACCTGTTCCCGATCCCGGTGCTCGACGGGGGACAGATCCTGATCCTGCTGGTCGAGATGGTGAAGGGGGGCGCGTTGCCGCCGGTGATCAAGGAGCGGGTCCTGATGGTCGGACTGGCGATCGTGATCCTGCTCGGCGTCCTGGTCGTCGCCGTGGACATCCGCAAGGCGGTCGTCCGCTATCGAAACGCCCGGGCGAACGGGCCCGCCCCGGCGGCCCGGGAGGCTCCCCCGGAACCCGCCCCCTCGCCGTGAGCCCGGCGTTCAGCGCCGGCGACGAAAGTCGACGAGGATGACGTTGTCGGCGGCGTCCTCCCGGTCGACGTGCCGGGCCGCGAACCCCCTTCCCTCGGCGATCGCCCGGGCGGTCTCCGGCGGGTAGTCCTGCTCGAGGTCCTCGAACCGGCACCGGAAACGGAAGCCCGGGGGAAACGCCTCCTCGAGAAACCAGAGCAGGAACTCGAGGGCCGCCCGCTTCTCGAACCCCTCCTCGGCGCGGTCCACCGCGAGGTAGGCCGGGTTGCCGGCGATGTCGTCCGCGAGGATCCGCTCGAGAAGGAAGCGGAGCCGCTCCTTGGTGTAGGTGAACTCGTGGTCCACGGCGGGCTCCCGGGGGGCGAGTGGGGCGTCTCAGGAGAAGGATACGCCGGATCCGTCCCGGGCGCGGGAGAGGATCCAGAGCAGGATCGAGCCCGCGACCGGGACGGAAAGGGACTCCACGCCCGGGGCCAGGGGCAGCGTGACCGGCGCGGCCGCCTCCCGTACCTCCGCGGGGATCTCCCCCGTTTCCGGCCCGACGAGGAGCGCGATCCGCCCGGACCAGTCGACCCGGTCCGGCGCCCGGCCGCCACGGGTTTCCGCGAGGATGGCCCGGCGGCCGTCCGCCGCCAGCAGCCCCGCCAGCCCCTCCGCGTTCCCGAGCCGGGCAACCGGCAGCCGGTGGATCGCGCCGGCGGAGGCCCGGACCGCCTTCTCGTTCCACGGGTCCGCCCCGCCGGCGGCGACGAGCCCCCCGGCGCCGAAGGCCAGGGCCGAGCGGACCAGGGCGCCGGTGTTCCCCGGGTCCTGGACCCCGAGGAGGACGACTGCCGGGCGCTCCCCGGCCTCGCGGAGGACGGCGGCCCCGTCCCCGTGACCGGCGGGAAGCCGGGCGGCGGCGAGGAGTCCCTGGCCGTGCTCGGTGGGGGAGATCCGGTCGAGGAGGGTGTCCTTCACGGGCTGGACGGGGATCCCGGCGGCGAGGGCCCGTTCGACCAGCGCGAAGTGCCGCTCGACGCGGCCGTCCGCCACCAGCAGCCAGACGAGGGGCGCCCGGGCGTCCAGGGCCTCGGCGATCCCCCGGGGGCCCTCGACGAGGAACAGCCCCTCCTCCCGGCGGTGACGCGCGCCCCGTCCGAGGGCCCGCGCCTGGCGGGCGAGGGGGTGGGAGGCGGAGCGGATCGGGGCGGGCAGCGGTCTCATGCCGGTATCCTTGCACGGAACCGGAGGAGGAAGCACGTGCCCCGCGCCGAGATCATCGTCGCCGACCGGGACGGGATCGCCCGCGCCGCCGCCCGGCTGCGGGAGGGGGGGCTCGTCGCCTACCCGACCGAGACGTGGTACGGCCTCGGATGCGACCCGCGGCTGCCGGCGGCGGTCCGGGCCCTGCGGGAGGCGAAGGGGCGGGAGACCGGCAAGGCCCTGCCGCTCCTCGCCGCGAGCCGGGAGCGGGCGGAGGCCCTGGTGCCGGCCCTCCGGGGGCTTGCCGCGGCGCGGATCCTGGCGGACGCCCTCTGGCCGGGGCCGCTCTCCCTCGTTCTGCCCGCCGCCCCCGGCGTCCTCGCCCCGGGGGTTGCGGCCCCGGACGGCTCCGTGGCGATCCGCTGGTCGCCGCACCCGGTCGCGGTCGCCCTCGCCCGGGCGGCGGGGGGGGTGCTGGTCGCCACCTCGGCCAACCCGGCGGGGGTCCCGCCGGCCGGCACGGCGGCCGAGGCCGCGCGGATCCTCGCGGGACGGGTACGGGACCTCCTCGTTCTCGACGGCGGGCCCGCTCCCGGGGGACCGCCCTCGACCCTGGTCGATCCCCGGGTCCCCGGTGGGAGGGTTCTCAGGGAGGGGGCGGTAGCCGCGGACGAGGTGCGGCGGATCCTCGGGGGGGAAGCAGGAGGCCGCGACCGGGGGTAGAGTCTTTTCTTCCCGCCGCCCGGAAGGCCGGGCCCGATGGAGAGCCGTTCGCGATGAAGAAGACCACCGCTGCCCGCGCCCTGCTGTTCCTGCTCGCCGGGGGCCTGGCCGCCGCCCTGCTGACGGCGACGGTCGCGCCCGTGCCCCTCCGTGCCGCGAGGGCTGCCGGCCCGAGGGTGGTGATCCTCGGGTTCGACGGGGCCGACCCGGAGCTGGTGCAGAAGTACATGGCCGAGGGGCTGATGCCGCACTTCAAGGAGCTGGAGGAGAAGGGGACCTTCCGGCCGCTGCTGCCGACCAACCCTCCCCAGACCCCGGTCTCCTGGTCGACCTTCGCGACCGGGCTCAACCCCGGCCGGACCGAGATCTTCGACTTTCTCCGACGTCGGGTGGGGACCTACATCCCGGACTTCGCCCTCGCCGAGAAGGGGAAGGCTCCGTTCCTCCTCGGGAAGTGGAACGGTCTCGCGGGGGCGGCCATGGTCGGCCTCCTCTGCGGGCTCGTCGTCCTCGTCCTCGGGGGGGCGATCCTGCGGCGGTGGGGCCTGGCCGCGATCGCGGCGCTGGTCGTCGCCGCCGGGCTGACGGCGGGGCTCGCCGGGCCGGTCGGCAGGCTGCTTCCCCGGGAGATCGTCACCGCGAAGAACAGCCGGAAGGGTACCCCCTTCTGGACGATCGCCGCGCGGAACGGTTACAAGGTGCGGATCGTGCGGGTGCCCGTGACGTTCCCCGCCGAGGAACTGCCGGACGGCTCGACGATGCTCTCGGGCCTGGGCGTGCCGGACATGCGGGGCCGGGTCGGAACCCCGACCTATTTCACGTCCGACCCGGACTTCGATGCCGGGGACAACCAGTTCAGCCTGGAGCTGACCCGGCTGCCCGCCCGCCGTGGGCCGATGGAGACCCGGTTGATCGGGCCGATCAACTACCCGTTCCACGTCTTCGTCCTGCAGCGGGAGCGGGAGCGCTGGCAGAGGGAGGGGCTCCCGGCCGCCGAGCGGAGGAAGCGGGAGAAGGAGCTCTCCGCCGCCCTCGAGCGGGAGGGATACCCGAAGCAGCTCGTCGCGAAGGTCCGGCTGAACGTGTTCGACGACCACCTGGAGTGGGAGGTCTCGGGCCAGAGGGGTTCGTTGAGACCGGGCGAGTGGTCCGACTGGGTGATCGTCGACTTTCCGCTGAACTGGCTGGTCGATTGGCTCCAGCCGATGCGCGGGATGGGGCGGTTCAAGCTGATCGCCCTCGAACCCGAGGTAGAGCTCTACTTCTCGCCGATCAACTTCCACCCCTCCTGTCACCCGGTGATCTTCTCCTGGCCACCGGACTGGGCCGAGCAACTGGCGAAGAGGGTCGGCCTCTTCAAGACGATCGGGTGGGCGATCGACACGTGGTCGTACCCTTCGGGCGTGGGCGGGGTCGACCTGTTCATCGAGGACATGAAGAAGACGGTCGCCGGGTTCCGGAAGATCATGAACGAGACCCTGGCGGACCCGGACCTCGATGTCTACGTCCAGATCTACTACTTCACCGACCGGGCGGGCCACATGTTCTGGCACGAGCTCGACCCGAAGCATCCCCTCTACGACCCGGAGAAGGCCCCGAAGTACGAGGCGGCGATGCGCGAGGTGTACCGGACGATGGACGGCATCGTCGGGGAGGCGATGGCGAAGGTCGGTCCGGACACGTTGTTCCTCGTCCTGTCGGACCACGGGTTCTCGTCGTTCCGCCGCCAGATCAACTACAACACGTGGCTCTACCAGCACGGTTACCTCGCGCTCAAGGGGGACGTCGGTACCCGGAACCTCGAGCAGCTCTTCGACCGTGACCTGACGAACGTCAACGTCTTCTCCGGGATCGACTGGTCCCGGACGAAGGCCTGGGCGATGGGGCTCGGGTCGATCTACATCAACCTGGTCGGGCGCGAGCCGCAGGGGATCGTGATGCCGGGCGAGGAGTACGAGCAGCTCGTCCGGGAGATCAAGGAAGGCCTGGAGGCCGAGGTCGACCCGGAGACGGGGCTCCACCCGGTCTACCGCGTCTACACCCGCGACGAGATCTACCACGACTACGACCCGGAGAAGATCCCCGACCTGCGCGCCGCGAACATCCGGGACTACCGGGTCTCCTGGCAGGATACCCTCGGGGGGATCTCCACGAGGGTCTTCGAGGACAACGACCGGGTCTGGTCCGGCGACCACTGCTCGCTCGAGCCCGAGGAGGTCCGGGGGATCCTGCTGGTCAACCGTCCGCTCCGGACCGACAATCCCTCGATCGCCGACATCGCGCCGTCGGTGCTGAAGACCCTCGGTCTCGAACCGGACACGGACCTGGACGGGACCGTCATCTGGGATCCGCGGGGGAAGTGAGGGCCGGCCCCGCCGCGGCGCTCGTCGCCGCGCTGATCGCCACCTTCCTCGCCCCGGCGGCGGGGCGGCGGGACGATCCCGCCGCGCGCCTCGCCCGGGTGCGCCGGGAGATCGTCCGTCTCGAGGCGGAGCGCGACCGCCTCGCCCGGCGAGAGCGCGGCGTCCTCGGAACCCTCGAGCGGCTCGCCGCCGAGGCCCGGCTGCTGGACGCGCGCGTCGAGGAGCTCGACCTGCGGGCCCGGCAGGAGCGGGCGGAACTCTCCCGCCTCGAGGCGGAACGGGAGCGCCTGGCGGCCCGGCTCGCGGACGAGCGTGCTCACCTCGCGGAGACGGTGCGACTCCTCGCGCGCCTCGGCCCGGTCGGGCGTCTGCGACTCGTGCTCGAGGCCCGGGACGCCGACCGGCTGGCGGCGGGGTTGCGGCTCGTCCACGAGCTGACCGCCAGGCAGCGGGAGATCGTCGCCGGGATCCGGGCGGACGAGGCCCGGCTGGCGGGGACGGAGAAGGAGGTCCGCGCCCGGCAGGAGCGCCTCGAGGCGCTGGCGGCGGAGACCCGGGCTGCGCGGCGCGGGCTCTCGCGGACGATCGCCTCGCGCCGGCGACTTCTCGCGCGGGTGCGGGCCGAGCGGGAGACCCGGGAACGGGCCCTCGCCGAGCTGCGGGAGGCCGCGGAGGAGCTCTCGCGGGCGATCCGCGGCGGGGGGGCGGCGGAGCTGCCGGCCCTGGACGTGCGCCGCTTCCGCGGGCTGCTGCCGATGCCGGTGGCCCGGGGCCGGGTGGTCGTTCCGTTCGGTGACCGGCGGGACCCCCGCTTCGGAACCCGGATTCCCCACCCGGGCTGGGACATCGACGCGCCCTTCGGAGAGGCGGTCCGGGCGGTCTTCGACGGGACCGTCGTGTACGCCGACTGGTTGCGGGGCTACGGGCTGGTCCTCGTCATCGACCACGGGCACGGCGTCCACTCGGTCTACGCCCACCTCTCGATGATCCTGGCGCCGCGGGGAACGCGGGTGGAGCAGGGGGACGAGATCGGGAGGGTGGGGGACACCGGCTCTCTCAGGGGCCCGTACCTCTACCTCGAGGTCCGCGAGGACGGAAAACCGGTCGACCCCGGCCGCTGGATCCGACGGGACTCCCCCGTCTCCTGACGCCGATCTCCTCCCGGCGCTCCCCGCGCGCCGGGCGAACGGTCCCGGCGGCGGCTGCGGAAGGGGCTACTGGCCGCGGGACTCGAGCCAGCGCTCGGCCTCGATGGCGGCCATGCAGCCGGTTCCGGCGGCGGTGATCGCCTGGCGGAAGACCTGGTCCTGGACGTCACCGCAGGCGAAGACCCCCTCGACCGAGGTCCGGGTGGAGCCGGGCTTCGTCACGATGTAACCCGCCTCGTCCATCTCGAGCTGGCCGTGGAAGATCTTCGTGTTCGGATCGTGGCCGATCGCGACGAAGACGGCGCCGCAGGCGAGCTCGGTGGTCTCGCCGGTCTTGACGTTCCTGAGCCGGACGCCGGTCACCTTCTCGTCGCCGAGGATCTCGTCGACCACCGAGTCCCAGACGAAGCGGATCTTCTCGTTGGCCCTGGCCCGCTCCTGCATCGCCCAGGAGGCCCGAAGCTGGTCGCGGCGGTGGACGATCGTGACCGACCTGCCGAACCGGGTGAGGAAGATCGCCTCCTCGAGGGCGGTATCGCCGCCCCCGACCACGACGATGTCCTCGCCCTGGAAGAAGAACCCGTCGCAGGTGGCGCACATCGAGACGCCGCGGCCCATCAGGCGCTCCTCCGACTCGAGGCCGAGCTTCCGGGCCGATGCGCCCGTGGCGACGATCAGCACCTCGGCGGTGATCTCGTCCTTGCCATCGATCGTGACCCGGAAGGGATGGCTCCGCAGGTCGACCGCGGTCGCTTCCCGCGCCTCGAGGCGGGCGCCGAACTTCTCGGCCTGCTTCCGGCAGCGGTCCATCAGCTCGGGACCGGTCACTCCCTCCGGGAACCCGGGGAAGTTCTCGACCTCGGTCGTGATCATCAGTTGGCCTCCCGGCTGCACCCCCTCGAGAACGAGGGGACGAAGGTTCGCGCGGGAGGTGTAGATCGCGGCGGTCAGGCCCGCGGGCCCGGAGCCGAGGATGACGACCTTCTCGGTGGCGCTCATCGTGGAGCCTCCTTGCTGGCTGGACGTGAGAAACGGATCGGGTGCGCGATGTTAGCGGCGGCGGGGCCCGCGGGCAACGCGGCCCCGGCGGCGCCCGCCTTGGCGGCGGGGTCGGAGCAGGCGATCGGCGAGCTCGGCGAGGTCGCGGACCCGGTGGAGCACCTCGACGTCCTCCGGGAGGGGGCGGCCGCGGCGATCGACGTACGCGGCCGGGATCCCGAGATCGGTCGCGGTCTCGAGGTCGTACTCGGGGAAGGCGGAGATGGCCAGCACCTCGTGCTCGTCGACGACCATCTCGTGCATCAGGGCGAGAAAGTGGTCGGGCTCCGGCTTGTAGCAGCCGACGTGATCCGCGGGGACCGCGTGAGCGAAGGGCACCGGCATCCGGAGGAGCGTCCGCTCGAGGTCCTCCCGGTCGACGTTCGATACGGCCGCCAGGCGGTACCTCCGGGCGAGCCGGGGAAGCGCTTCCGCGACGTCGGGGAAGAGTGGCCATTCCGCGATCGAGGCGGCGATCCGCTCCGCCGCGGCTGCCTCGAGCGCGAGGCCCGTCGCGTCCGCCGCCCGCACCAGGCTCTCGGCGAGAATTTCCCGGTACGGCCGAAACTCCTCCAGTTCCGCCTCGAGTTCCCTCTCGTGGGCGATCCGGGCCTCGAGGAGCCCGATCGCCGGCAGCCCCTGGATCCGGGCTTCCCGGGCGAGGGCCTCCCGGAGGCCCCGGTCCCAGTCGACCAGGGTGCCGTAGACGTCGAAGGCGAGGACCTTCGTGTCGATGGGGTGCTCGGACATCGCGGGGCAGTCTCGCAGTCGGCGGCGGCCGGGGCAAGGGCATTGCCGGGGCGGCCGCGGGTTCCCTATGTTGCCCGGGGAGGGACTCGGGGATGGACCGGGGATCGATGGCGACGGAGCGGCACGACGGGCCCGCCCTGGCGGGGACGACCGAGGTCCTGCCCCTGGCGGACCTGGTCCAGCTCCTCGTCGTCAACGGCCGCACGGGCGGGCTCGTCCTCGCGGGGCCGGCTCCCGGCCTGCTCGCGTTCGAGGAGGGCCGCCTCGTACTTGCCCGGGCGGGCTCCGCCCGGGGGCGGAAGGCGTTCCTCCGGGCGTTCGCCTGGGAGCCGCTCCGGTTCCACTGGGAGCCCGCCGGTGCGCCCGGTGAGGCCGACCCGGACCTGCCGGGGGACGTCCGGGGACTCGTCATGGAGGCGCTGGTTCACCGGGACGAGCTCCGGCGGGTCGTTCCGGGCCTGCCGGGGCCGGAGACGCGCCTGGTCCTTGCCGGGGACGGCCCGGACCCGGGGCATGACCCCGCCCTCGCGGCAGTGGTCGCCCGCCTCGGCGAGGGCCCGGCGACCGTCGCGGAGCTGCTCGACCTTCCCGGGCACGCCGACGCCGACCTCGCCCGCGCCGTCGTTTCCCTCGTCCGGGAGGACCTCGCGACTCCGGCACCCTGAACGGGACGCGAATGGGATAATGCCCGGCCGGCGCGGGGTGCCGGGGGCGTTCCGCCCCCGGGCCGCGCCGGGGGGAGCACGAATGGCCGGGCGGTACGCCATCGACGATCCGGTACGGGTCCTGCGGGGGATCGGTCCCCGCTGGGCGGCCGAGCTCGCCGAGCGCGGCATCCGCACCGTCGCCGACCTGCTCGACCACCTCCCGTTCCGCTACGAGGACCGCCGGGCCCCGCGACCCCTCGCGGCCGCCCGGCCCGGGGAGCCGTTCACCGGGATCGGGACGATCCGGGCGGTGGACAGCCGGCGGGCCCGCCGGCGGCGGATGGAGATCCTGACGGTCCTCCTCGACGACGGGAGCGGTTCCCTGCCGGTCCTGTTCTTCAACCGGGGCTACCTGGCCGACTGGCTGAGGCCGGGGGCGCGGCTGGTGGTCCACGGCGTGCCCCGTTTCGGCCACCACGGGATCGAGCTCCACTCGCCCGAGTTCGACCTGGTCCGGGACGGGGAGGACGAGGGACACGTCCTCGGGTGGGTGCCGGTCTACGAGAAGCTCGGCCCGCTTCACCCCAGGAGGGTGCGGGCGGTGGTCCGGGAGGCCCTCGGGGGACTCGACGACGTGCCCGATCCGGTTCCGCGGGAGATCCTCGAGCGGCTCGGTCTCCCGGGGCGGCGGGAGGCGCTGCAACGGGTCCACCTGCCGCCGCCGGAGACCCCGGCCGAGATGCTGGAGGGACGGTCCACTCCCGGCCACCGCCGGCTCGCCTTCGACGAGTTCTTCCTCCTGGAACTCGGGCTCGCGATCCGCCGGGGGCGCCGCCGGATGGAGCTCCGGGCACGGCCGTGGAGGATCGACCGCGAACGGGTCCGGCAACTGGTCGGGATGCTTCCCTTCGAGCTGACGGGGGCCCAGCGCCGGGTGCTCGGCGAGATCCTCGCGGATCTCGAGGCTCCCTGGCCGATGAACCGGCTGCTGATGGGAGACGTCGGGTCGGGCAAGACGGTGGTCGCGGCCCTGGCGATGGCGATCGCCGCGGAGAACGGCCGCCAGGCGGCGCTGATGGCCCCGACCGAGATCCTGGCGACCCAGCACGCGCGGAGCATCGGGAGGCTCCTGGCCCCCGCGGGCCTCGGGGTCGAGCTGCTGACCGCGGGCCTGCCGACCGCGGAGCAGCGGCGGGTGCGGGAGCGGATCGCCTCGGGGGAGGCGTCCCTCGTCGTCGGTACCCACTCCCTGATCTCGGAGAAGGTCCGCTTCGCCGACCTCGGGCTGGCGGTGATCGACGAGCAGCACCGGTTCGGGGTGGTCCAGCGGGCGGACCTGCGGGGCAAGGGGGACAGTCCGGACGTGCTCGTGATGTCGGCAACGCCGATCCCCCGGACCCTGGCGCTGGTGATGTACGGCGACCTGGACGTCTCGCTCCTCGACGAGAAGCCACCCGGCCGCCGCCCGATCCGGACCGTCGTCCGCACCTTCGAGCAGCGGGAGCGGGTGATGGAGGGGCTGCGGAAGGCCCTCGACCAGGGACGGCGGATCTACGTCGTCCGGCCGGCGGTCGAGGAGAGCGAGGAGGGAACGCTCCTCGCCGCCGAGGCCGGGCTCGAGGAATACCGGCGGCGGTTCCCGGACGTGGCGGTCGCCCTGGTCCACGGAAAGATGCGTCCCGCCGAGCGCCGGGCGAACCTCGAGGCGTTCGCGCGGGGGGACGTGCGGATCCTGGTGGCGACGACGGTGATCGAGGTCGGGATCGACGTGCCCGAGGCCTCGGTGATCGTCGTCGAGGACGCCGACCGCTTCGGCCTCGCCCAGCTGCACCAGCTCCGGGGCAGGGTCGGTCGCGGAGACGTGCGCAGCTACTGCGTCCTCGTCGCCTCGGAGAACGCGGGCGCGGAGGCCCTCGCCCGGCTCCACGTGCTCGAGGCGACGGACGACGGTTTCCGGGTGGCGGAGAAGGACCTCGAGCTGCGGGGTCCCGGCGAGATGGCGGGCACCGCGCAGCACGGGATGCCCTCCTTCCGGGTCGCCGACCTCGTGCGCCACCGGGACCTGCTCCTCGCCGCCCGGGAGGAGGCCTTCCGGCTCCTCGAGGCCCGGGGGGAGCGCGGGCTTCCCGGCGGGTTGCTCGCGGAGGTCGTCCGCCGGCACGGGGAGCGGCTGCGCCTCGTCGAGGTCGGCTGATGGCGGACCACCGGGGCGACCACCTGCTCGGCGCCGAGGGAGGACGGTTCGCCGTCTTCGCCGCCCTCGTCCTGGTCCAGGCGCTCTTCGGCGTCCACTACCTGGCGGTCAAGGTGATCCTGCGGGAGATCGAGCCGCCGACCTGGGCCGCCCTGCGGGCGATCGGCGGGGCCGTCCTGCTGGGCGGGATCGCCCTCGCGCTGCGGCGGCCGTTCCCGCGGTTCCGCGAGGACGGGTGGAAGTTCGCGGTCTTCGCCGTCTTCGGCGTGATCGTCAACCAGCTCTGCTTCGTCCTCGGGATGGACCGCACCAGCGCCACCCACGCCGCCCTGATCAACGCGACGATCCCGGTGAACACCCTGGTGATCGCCGTGCTGCTCCGCCGGGAGCGGGCGACGCCGCGGCGGCTCGTCGCCCTCGCGGTCGCCCTGGCGGGCGTGCTCCTGGTGATCCGGCCCGGTCCCGGCCTGCTCGCCGACCGGGCAACGGTGGGGGACCTGTTCGCGGTGACGAACGCCCTCTCCTTCTCGTTCTTTCTCGTGATCAGCAAGCGGGTGATGGCCCGGACCGACCCCCTGGCCGGCACGGCACTCCTGATGACGTTCGGCGCGATCGGCCTCTCCCTGGTCGCGCTCCCGGGATTCCCGCGGTTCGACCCGGCCGCGGTCTCCGGGACCACCTGGGCGTGGGGAGCGTTCGTCGTCCTCGGGCCGACGTCGACGGCCTACCTGTTGAACTACTGGGCCCTTGCCCGGGTCGACGCCTCGGTCGTCGGGCTCTTCGTCTACCTGCAGCCGGTGTTCGCCACCGTCCTCGCCCGGGTCTACCTGGGCGAGCGGGCGGGCGCCGCCGTCCTCGTCGGCGGCGCCCTCATCCTCGCCGGCGCCCACCTCGCCCTGCGGGAGTAGGCCGCCGTCCCCCTACTCGAGCTCGGGAGCGACGATCGACCAGGCGTCGTCGACCGTGGCGCCGTCGTGGACGATCGCGCGGACCGCGCGGATCATGGCGACCGGCGCCTTCGACTGGAAGATGTTGCGCCCCATGTCGACGCCGGCCGCGCCGGCGTGGATCGCGTTCCAGGCGAGCCGGAGAGCGTCCTTCTCGGGGACCTTCCTGCCGCCGGCGATCACGACCGGGACAGGCGTCTGCTCGACGAGCTTCTCGAACCCCTCGCAGTAGTAGGTCTTGACCACGTGGGCGCCGAGCTCGGCGGCGATCCGGCTGGCCAGGCCGAGGTAGCGCAGGTCCCGGGCCATGTCCCGGCCGACCGCGGTGACGGCGAGCACCGGGACGCCGTAGCGCTCGCCGAAGTCGATCGCGCGGGCCAGGTTCCCCAGCGTCTGCCGCTCGTGCTCCGTGCCGACGAAGATCGAGACCGCCATCCCCGAGACGTTGAGCCGCACCGCGTCCTCGAACGAGACGGCGAGGTCCTCGTTGGAGAGGGCGGAGGCGCCGTTGTCGTTCGAGACGATCGACGTCCCGCCGGAGATCCGCAGCATGATCGGGATGTCGGTGACGGGGTCGATCCAGCGGCGCAGCGCGCCGCGGGTCAGCATCAGGCTGTCCGCGTGGGGGAGGAGCGGCCGCACCGTCTCGCCGAGCCGCTCGAGACCCGTGGTCGGCCCGAGGAAGTAGCCGTGATCGACGGCGAGCATCACCGTCCGGTCGTCCGTGCCGAAGATCCGCGCCAGGCGGTTCCGCATGCCCCAGTCCATCGTCCTCACCTCCGGTGCGCGTACAGTTACCGTTTCCGTTCGTCGCGCGCCCTCGCCCCTCATCGGGGGAAGGCGCCGGGCAGCCCGCCGTCCACCGGCAGGACCGCCCCGGTGCAGGGGACGCGGCGCTCCGCGAAGAAGCGCACCGCCTCCGCCACGTGCGCCGTCGTCACCCGGGCCTTGAGCAGGTTGCGCTGCCGGTACCTCTCCGGCAGCTCCGCGGGATCGATCCCCCTGGACCGGGCCCGCTTCGCCCCCACCTCCTGCCAGAGGAGGGAGGGAATCTCGTCGTCGCCGAAGACCGCGTCGGGGGAGACCAGGTTGACCCGGACGTCCAGGGGGGCGAGCTCCAGGGCCGCCACCCGCGCGAGCTGGTGCGCCGCCGCCTTCGAGGCGCTGTAGGCGCCGAAGGACGCCCCCGGGTCGGGGACGTTCTTCGTCGAGACCAGCACGACGTCGCCGCCGCACCCCTCGAGGCGGACCCGTCGCACGAAGGCGCCGAGCACGTGGAACGAGCCGAGGGCGTTGACCCCGAAGACCGTCCGCAGCCGGTCGGGATCGAGGTCCGCGATGTCGCCGACCTCCGCCATTCCGTGGGAGAGGACGAGCAGGTCGACGCCCCCGGCGAGCCGGCAGGCCTCGTCCATGGCGGCGTCGGTCGCGGCGGGATCCGTCACGTCGAACGGAAGGGCGTGGGCGGCGTCCGCGCCGGCCACGCGCCGCACCCGCGCGAGGGCCCGCTCGAGGCGCTCCCGGTCCTGCTCCCCGGGGCGGTCGGCGAGAAAGACGAGGGCCCCGGCCCGTGCCAGCGCCTCGGCGATCCCGGCCCCGATCGCCCCGGCCGCGCCGGTGACCAGGGCGACCCGGCCGCCAAGGAGGCCCCGCCGTTCCCGCTCGAGCTTGGCGCGCTCGCCGGACCAGAACTCCATCCGGTGAACTTCTTCCTCCGGGAGCGGCTCGAACCGCCCGATCGCCTCGGCCGCGTCCCGGGCGAGGACCGACCGGCGGCCGATCTCCCGGGCGGCGGCCACCCGGCGCGGGGTTTCCCCGGCGGCGTAGAGCCCGAGGCCCGGGACGAGCACGAGGCGGGGGCGATGGTCGACCCGCTCCGGGTTCTCCCCGTGGCGCGCGAGGTAGGCGGCGTACTCCCGGCCCCAGGCGGCGACCGCCTCGGCGAGGCGTCCGCGGGTCGTCTCCGGGTCGGCCGCCGGGTCGTCCCGGAAGACCAGCGGGCGGTTCCGGGTGTGGACCAGGTGGTCGGGCGTCAGGACACCCCGGGCGGCGAGTTCCTCGGCGCCGGGCCGGTCGAGCGCGGCCAGCAGTTCCTCGTCGTCGGCGAGGGAGAGGAGGAACCGCTGCCAGGGACGATCCGGGTCACCGGACGGCAGGGCCAGAACGCCGCGGAGAAGGGGCGCGAGAAGGGCCGCCCGCCCGGGAGCCGACCGGACCTCGATCTCCGGTTCCCGGGGGGCCGACGCCGCCAGCCGTTCCGCGAGGGCGTCCTCGCTGGCGGCCAGGGCCGAGCGCAAGCGCTCGTACGCCTCGCGCGGCGTCGCCCCCCAGGCGAACAGGCCGTGGTGCCGGAAGGCGATGCCGTGGATGTTCCGGCCGCCGGTCTCGATCGCCTCCCGGGCGGCACGGGCGAGGGGAAGGCCGGGCATCGCGTAGTCGAGAACGGCGAACCGTTCGCCGAGCACGCCGGCGAGCAGCTCCCGGCCGCCGGGCTGGGCGGCGAGGACCAGCAGCGGCTCGGGGTGCACGTGGAGGACCGCCCGCCCGGGGGCGAGGGCGTGGACCAGCGATTCCACCGAGGGGGCGGCCGCCTCCGGGTCGAGCCGGCAGGTGGCGAGGGCCGCGGGCAGGTCGTCGGACCCGAGACCGGGCAGGTCGAGGAGGGACCGGACCCGGGCGAGGTCGAGGGGAACGAGGTCACCCGCGGCGAGGGTCGCCATGTCGCGACCCGAGGCCTTGATCCAGAGAGTGCCCCCCGGGCCGGGCGACCACGGGCGGGGGAAGTCTCCCTTGACGGACGCGTTGCCGCCCCCGCCGAGGACCAGGGAGCGGTCGTTGCCGAGCAGCCGGCAGGCGGCGAGCAGCTCCGCGAGGAGGGGATCGCTCGCCCGGGGCCCGTCCCCGGAGAGCCGGGAGACCACCTCGTCGTCCCAGGGAGGGAGCACCGGGTCAGTCCTTCTGGTTGCCGCCGGTCAGCTCGTCCAGGGAGACTGCCTCCGGGTCGACCGGCTCGGAGAAGACGACCTCCTCGGTGGGCTCCACCTCGGGCTCGCCGCGCAGCCGGATCTCCATCGTCTCCTCGTCGACCTCGATCTTGTCCTCGAGGATCTCGGCGAGGGCGATGTCGATCTTCGACATGCCCGGCCTCACCTCGACGAGGGGCGGAGCGCCGGCGACCAGGCTCTCCCAGCGCCGGGAGACGACGGTGGTCAGCAGGAACGTGTTGGGGATCTTCTCGAGGGCCTTCTCGATCGGCTTCATCGGGTACCTCCGGGAGGGATCATCCCCCCTCCCTCATCATGCGGATGAACTCCTCGTTGGTCTTCGTCTTGCGCAGGCGGTCGAGGAGCAGCTCCATCGCCTCCATGCTGTTCATCTGGGTGAGAACCTTGCGCAGCACCCAGACCGCGTTCAGCACCCTGGGCTCGAGGAGCAGTTCCTCCTTGCGGGTGCCGGAGCGGGTGATGTCGATCGCGGGGAAGACGCGCCGGTCGGCGAGCCGCCGGTCGAGGTGCAACTCCATGTTCCCGGTGCCCTTGAACTCCTCGAAGATCACCTCGTCCATGCGGGACCCGGTGTCGATCAGCGCCGTGCCCAGGATCGTGAGGGAGCCCCCCTCCTCGATGTTGCGGGCGGCGCCGAAGAAACGCTTCGGGCGCTGGAGGGCGTTGGCGTCGAGACCGCCGGAGAGGACCTTTCCCGAGGCGGGCTGGACCGTGTTGTAGGCCCGGGCGAGACGGGTGATCGAGTCGAGCAGGATGCAGACATCCTTGCCGTACTCGACCATCCGCTTCGCCTTCTCGATCACCATCTCGGCGACCTGGACGTGGCGCGTCGCCGGCTCGTCGAACGTCGAGGAGATCACCTCGGCGTCGACGGTCCGCTTCATGTCGGTCACTTCCTCGGGCCGCTCGTCGATCAGCAGGACGATCAGGTAGATCTCCGGGTGGTTCGCGGTGATCGAGTTGGCGATCGACTGGAGGAGCATCGTCTTCCCGGTGCGGGGCGCGGCGACGATCAGGCCGCGCTGGCCCTTCCCGACCGGCGTCAGCAGGTCCATCACCCGCCCGGTCAGGTTGTCCGGCTCGGTCTCCAGGCGGATCTGCTCCATCGGGTAGAGCGGGGTGAGGTTCTCGAAGAAGATCCGCTCGCGGGACTTCTCGGGGTCCTCGTGGTTGATCGCCTCGACCTTGATCAGCGCGAAGTACTTCTCGTCCTCCTTCGGGTAGCGGACCTGGCCGGTCACCGTGTCGCCGGTCAGCAGGGAGAAGCGGCTGATCTGGGACGGGGAGACGTACACGTCGTCCGGCCCGGGGAGGTAGTTGTACTCGGGCGACCGGAGGAACCCGTACCCCTCGGGGAGCACCTCGAGGACCCCCTCGGCGAAGATCAGTCCCTTCCGCTCCGCCTGGGACTCCAGGATGCGGAAGATCAGCTCCTGCTTGCGGAGGCCCGAGATCCCGGAGATCTCGAGTTTCCGGGCGAGCTCGGTCAGCTCGTCGATCCGCATCCGGGCGAGGGCGTTCAGGGAGAACGACGGCGGTTCGTCCGCCGGGGGATCGGCCTCGCCGTTCCGCCCGGCCTTCCGGGCACGCCCCGGCCGGGCGGCCGCCTTCCCGCTGCCGTTTCCTTCGGTCGCCGCCCCGTTGCCGCCGTTCCCGGCGCCGTTCTTCCCGGACCGGCTCGTCTTCCGCTTCACCGCCATCGGGGATCCTCCGCTCCCGGGCCGCGACGGCTCCCCCGGGCGGGATCGCCCGGGAGGGGGGTGCGCGTCGGGTCCGCTGCCCGGTTCGGCATCTGCCGCTCTGGTCGGGGGAAATCCTCGGTCGAGGGAGGGATTCGATCCTAGGGGAGCGCCCGGGGCCCGTCAACAGGGCGCGTTCAGAAGCCGCGGGCGGTCACGAAGGTGTAGCGGAGGGACCGGTGACCCGGGTCGCCGTTCGGGTCGAGGGGCCAGGCGAGGTCGAGGTGGAGGGTCGTGCCCCCGGACGACCGGAGAAGGAAGAGCCGGAGACCGACCCCCGCGTCCGGGTGGACGCGGTCCCAGCCGAGGGGTTCTCCCTCGTCCCAGGCGGCGCCCGCCTCGACGAAGGCGACCCACCCGACCCGGAACAGCCGGAACGGTTCCCACGAGGTGAACGTCCGGTGCTCGAGCTGGAGAAGGAGCAGGTTCGACCCGGAGAAGGCCCGGCTGCGGTACCCGCGGAGCCCCTGCCCGCCGCCGAGCAGGATCCGCCGGTGTCCCTCGAGGGCCGAGCCCCGGGCGGCGACCAGCCGGGCCCGGAACGTCCGGCGGGTCGAGAGGCGCCGCCACCCCGTCGCCTCGAGGCGCGTCTCGGCGTCGAGCCACTGGCTCCCGAGCCGCTCGATCCCGTGGGTGAGCCGCACGACGGCGAAGGACCGGTTCCCGAGGGAGAACCCCGTCCGGGCCTCGCCGAGGAAGCTGCCCCCCGACTGCCGGGAAAGCCCCGGGAGGGAGACCGAGAGCGTCGCCCCGAGGTACGAACCGAGGTCCAGGTCCTCGACCCGCCGGGCGGTTTCCAGGTGGCTGACACGCCGGTAGTCGACCCGCCGCCACTCCATGTGGACCTCGCCCAGCACCAGGTCCCGCTCCCGCGGAGGGATGCCCGGGGCCGCTCCCGGGAGCGTGGCGAGGGGGGCCCACCGTTCGAGGACCCGCCGGAGGCCGACCGTCCAGCGCCGGACCTCGCCGGAGACCAGCCCGGAGCCGCGTCCCCACCAGAGGTGGTGGTCTTCCCGCTCGTGGCGCCACAGGTCCCGGTCGTCCGCTGTCCGGTAGACCTTCAGTTCTTCCTCGAGGGATGACAGCGCCCCGTCGAGGGCCCAGCGGGCGTCGAGCTTCCAGAACGGCCGGGCGACCTGGAGGAGGCGGGCCTCGCCGTCGGAGTTGTCGGAGAAGGAGACGAGGGAGCGGAAGTGATTCCCTCCGATGGCCGGGGCCTCCCAGGTGAAGGTCCGCTCGACCCGGTCCTCGTCCTCGCGTCGCTCCCAGGCCAGCCGGTTGCCGGTGCCGAGCAGGTTGGCCTCCTGGACGCGGAACGTGCTCCGGGACTCCCCTCCGCGGCTCGTCCACGAGGCGCGCAGGCGCGTGGACCAGGTGTCCTGGACCCGCACCCGGACCACGACCCGCCCCTTGCGGTCGAGTCCCGCGGGCACGACCCACGCGTCCTGGACGAAGTCCAGGCCGCGCAGGATCCGCTCCGCCTCCTCGATCGTTCCGGGGTTGCAGGCATCTCCCGTCGAGAGGGGCAGGAAACGCCGGATCGTCGCCTCCCGGGTCTGCATCGGCCGGTGAAGGACGTTGACGAAGCGGTAGAAGGCTCCCCCCTCGCCGGGGATCGACGGGTCGAAGACGCCGATGCGCTCGATTTCCACGCGGCCGATCGCCCGTCCCTCCCGGCAGGCGGCGACGGCCGCGGGGTCGGGGGCCGGGCCCGGATCGCGGGCCAGCCCGGGGCGGGGAAGGGCGGCGAGAACCGCCCCGGCCAGGAGGACGGCGCGCCGGGGGGTCCCCCGGGTCATCGTCAGGAGACGCCGGCCCGGGGGGCGGCCAGCTCGTGGACCTCGGCCGTCACCCGGCCCCCGGGCGCCACCTGCAGGACCGCGCAGGTCCCGGCGCGGTCCCGGGCCACCGGGCAGGCGGCGCCCGGGGCGACGAACAGGGTTCCCCCGATCCACGCGACGCGGGCCGCCGGCACGTGGCCGTGGACCACGACGCCGGGGGGGTCGTCCTCGAGCCGGTCGCGGATCGCCGGGAGCAGGTCGGGCGGGGTACCGATCATGTGGGTGACGAGCACCCGGACCCCGGCGAACTCGACCTCGGCGAGTTCCGGGAACCGGTCGCCCCACTCCAGGTAGTCCCGCTCGCCGACGACGGCGGTCAGGGGGGCGAGGGTGGCGAGGCGCTCCACCACGGCCGCCGGCCCCAGCTCGCCGGCGTGGACGATCGCGTCCACGCCGGCCAGCACCCGCTCGAGGGCGGGGAGGATGCCCCGGCAGGTGGTTCGTCCGACGACGCCCACGCGCATCGCGTCCTACTCCGCGCCCGCCTCGGTGCGGACCCAGGCGAGGTACGGGCCGTGGGTGGCGAGGGAGGGAAGGGCGACGATCTCCGGGACGTCGTACGGATGGGCCGCCCGCAGCGCCGACTCGAGCGCCGCGAGCCGGTCCGGGAGCGTCTTGACCAGCAGGAGGACCTCGGTGTCCTCCCGGACCGCGCCTTCCCACCGGTAGGTCGAGGAGATGCCCGGGACGAGGTTCACGCAGGCGGCGAGGCGCCGGTCGACCACGAGGCGGGCGAGCCGCCGCCCGGTCTCCTCGTCGGGGGCCGTGACCAGCACCACGCACAGCTCGGCGGCGGAACGTTCCATGGGGCACTCCCGCCCGCCCTTTCCGGGCGGGCCCGAACGGGACTAGACTACCCCGAAACGTGGTCCCCGTCCGGGTCCGGAGGAGGAGCGAACATGGCCGAGATCACCAGCGTCTACGCCCGGGAGATCCTCGATTCCCGGGGCAATCCCACCGTCGAGGTCGAGGTCACCGTCGACGACGAGTTCATCGGAAGGGCATCGGTCCCGTCCGGCGCGAGCACCGGCAGCCGGGAGGCCCTCGAGCTGCGGGACGGCGAGCCGACCCGCTTTGGCGGGAAGGGCGTCCAGAAGGCGGTCCGCCACGTCAACGAGATCCTCGGGCCCGCGGTCGAGGGGCTGGACCCGACGGACCAGCGGGTGATCGACCAGGTGATGCTCGAGCGGGACGGGACGCCGACCAAGCGGGAGCTCGGGGCCAACGCGATCCTCGGGGTCTCGATGGCGGTGGCGCGGGCCGCCGCCGGCCTCGCGGGCCTGCCGCTCTACCGCTACCTGGGCGGCGCGCGGGCCCGCGTCCTGCCGACGCCGATGCTGAACATCCTCAACGGGGGAGTCCACGCGGACAACAACCTGGACATCCAGGAGTTCATGATCGTCCCGGCCGGCCTGGACCGGTATTCCGAGGCGATCCGCGCGGCCGCGGAGGTCTACCAGGTCCTGAAGAAGCTGCTCAAGGAGAAGGGGCTCAACGCGTCGATCGGCGACGAGGGAGGCTTCGCGCCGTCCCTCGGTTCCAACCGGGAGGCCCTCGACCTGATCGTGGAGGCGATCGACCGGGCGGGCTACCGTCCCGGCGAGGACATCTTCCTCGCCATCGACGCGGCGGCCAGCGAGTTCTGGAACGAGGGGTCGTACCGCTTCGAGGGAGAGGATCGGTCCGCCAGTGACCTGGTCGGCTGGTACCGTGAGATCGTCGAGGCCTACCCGGTGATCAGCATCGAGGACGGCCTCGCCGAGGGGGACTGGGATGGCTGGCGCGAGCTCACCAACGAGCTCGGGACGCGGGTCCAGCTCGTCGGCGACGACATCTTCGTCACCAACCCGGACATCATCCGGGAGGGGATCGACACCGGCGTCGCCAACTCGGTGCTGATCAAGCTCAACCAGATCGGCACGGTCAGCGAGACCTTCGACGCCATCGCCCTCGCCCAGTCGGCGGCGTACGGGACCGTGATCAGCCACCGGTCCGGCGAGACCGAGGACACCTTCATCGCGGACCTGGCGGTGGCGGTCGGGGCCGGGCAGATCAAGACGGGCGCCCCGGCCCGGGGCGAGCGGGTGGCCAAGTACAACCAGCTCCTCCGCATCGAGGAAGACCTGGCCGAGGCGGCGGTCTACGCGGGCCGGGACCCGTACGGGTTCCCGGGCTGACCCGCGGGAGGGCCCGGTGGAGCACCGCAGGACCGGGTCGCGGGGTCCCGGGGGATTGCTTCCGCCGCGGTGGCGGCGGTGGGCCTTCTGGGGGCTCGCGGCCGTCCTGTGGGCCTGGTTTCTCTTCGGCGACGAGGGGCTGCTGCGGCAGGTCGCCCGGTGGCGGGAGATCCGGGTGCTCGAGGCGCGCCTCGCCGAGGTGCGGTCCCGGAACGCCGCCCTCGAGGACGAGATCGGCGCGCTCCGGGAGGACGACCTGGCGATCGAGGCGGCGGTTCGCGCGGAGCTGGACTGGCAGCGTCCCGGGGAGCGTGTCTTCGTCGTCGGCGACGACGATCCGCTCGCCGCGCCGCGAGTTGACACCCCCGGATCCGCTCCCTAGAATGCGCACCGCGGTCGGCGGAGACGGCCGCGGACAGCAACGACGGATGACGCGGGGTGGAGCAGTCCGGTAGCTCGTTGGGCTCATAACCCAAAGGTCGGGGGTTCAAATCCCCCCCCCGCTACCATCCCGGAAGCGACGCGCCGGCCCGAGGGCCGGCGCTTTTCCTGTCGGGCCCGGGGGCCCCGGCGGAAGGAGGGAGCGATGGCGGCGCGCGCGCGGCGGTACCGGGTCGTCTTCCACCAGCAGGGGCGGGTCTACGAGGTCTACGCGAAGAAGGTCGAGCAGGGCGACCTCTTCGGGTTCGTGCAGGTGGAGGGGATCCTCTTCGGGGAGAAGTCCCGGGTCGTCGTCGATCCCTCCGAGGAAGGCCTCAAGCGGGAGTTCGACGGGGTCCGCCGGTTCCAGGTGCCGATCCACGCCGTGCTGCGGATCGACGAGGTCGAGAAGGAAGGGGTGAGCCGCGTGGCGCCCGGCGGCAAGGGGGAGGTGGCCCCGTTCCCCGGACCGATCTACACCCCTCGTCCCGGGACGGAGTGATCTCCGCTCCCGGCGCTCCCCTGGCCGGGTATTTCCCGGGGCCCGGGGGCCCGGGCGCGGCAGCCGCACCCGTCGGCGGGAGCTGCCGACAGCGTCCTGCCCGCCTTCGCCCGGGGGGCACGGGAGCGGAAGAGCTCAGCCGAGGTGATCGAGCTCGGTGCGGGCGGTGGCCGCGGCCGGGGCGTCCGGGAACTTCCTGAGGATCTTCCGGAGAAGCTTGCGGGCGGTCCCCTCGTTGCCGGCGAGACGCTCGGCCCGGGCGAGGAGGAGCAGCGTCTCGGCCTGGCGGGCCGTGTCGCGCCGCGGCAGGAGGCGGACCGCCCTGCGGAGGAGCGGCGCGGCGGTCGCCCCGGACCCGAGGTCGAGGTAGATCTTTCCCAGCTCGAGGACCGGCCCCGGGTCCTTGCGATTCGCCCGGACGCGGGCTCGCAGCTCGATGATCCGCGGCGCGACCGCGATCACCTTGTCGAGGATCGAGCGCAGCTGGTCGGCGGTCTTGAAGCCCTCGAAGCGCCAGATCTCGTCGCCGGCCGGTGTCGCGAAGACGACGGTCGGGTAGCCGGAGGGCCGGTAGCGGAGCGTCGCCGCTTTCTGGACGTCGGCGTCGAGGCGGGCGCAGACGAAGTGGTCCCGGGCGAGTTTCGCGACGTCCTCCCTGCCGAACGACTCCTTCTCGAGCTTGACGCAGAACGCGCACCACGAGGTATGGAAGTCGACGAGAAGGGGGCGCTGCTGTTTCTTCGCCGTGGCAAGGGCGGTTCCCCAGTCCTCGATCCAGGGGATCTCCCCGGCGGACCCGGCGAAGGCGAGCACGGGCAGGACGAGGAGAAGGGCGCAGAGGACGAGCGAAGCGGTGCGGAGGACGGGGGACGGGCGATCCATGGTTCGGCTCCTTCCGGTCTCGTGGCCGGCCCGGGCGGCCGGGGCCGGAGCAATATACGGCGGGGGGCGCCGGTGACGCCACGGGGGGTGCGAGGGCCGGGTCGGGGGGAGAGAATGGGAATCCCGAGGAGGTGCTCACGTGTCCGCTCCCGTTCCCCCGTCGCGTTCCCCCGTTGCCCTCTCGACGTGGATCCTCGGCGCCATCGTCGTCGTCCTGGCGGCGCTGCTCGCGTGGACGTGGCTGGCCCGTCCCCCGGTTCCTCCGGCGGCGCCTCCGCCCGGCCCGGAGGGCCCGCCGCCTGCGCCGGAGACGCCACCCGGCCCGGGAGCGGCCGCCACCCCGGCACTGCCGCCGCTGCCCGGGCGGGAGGCCGCCCGCTGGGAGGCCCTCGCGGTGTCCCTGCCGGGCTGGCCGCCCCGGCGCGTGGACGAGGCGACGTGCGAAGAGGTCCGCCGGGACCTCGATGATGCGCTCGGCGGGGTCGGGCTGGGTGGTGGAGGGGGCGACGTGGTGGCGGCCGTCGACGGGCTCCTCGGGGCGCTGGCCGGCGAGGAACCCGTGACGGGCGGTGAACTCCGGGACTGTGACGCCCTGGTCGGCAACGTCTTCGTTCTCGCCCGGGCCCTCGGTCGCGAACGGCTCGTCACCCTCGCGAGGCTTGCCCGGGAGACCCGCGCGGACCCGGAGGTGGCCGCCCTCGCCCTCTGGCGGTACGTGGCGGTCGCGCCGTCCTGCGGCGAACGTTCCCGGGGACTGACCCGGGAGCGACTCTACGGCTACGGCGTGTGGGTCCTCGACACCCTGGGCGGGTCCGCCTTCCTCGCGCGGCGGCCCCCGCGCGAGGAAGCCCTGGTCGCGTTCTACGCGCTCCTCGCCGTCGACCGCGCGGCCCGCGGGGGTCACAACCCGGCCGGTTACGACCTGGCCGCCGGTGCCCGACGGGTGCGGGCGATGCTCGAGGGCGTCGAGCTTCGCTGGAGGGACCGGTACCTCCGGGTGCTGGACGAGGTCGAGGCGGCGGCCCCCTGACCGTCGTCAATCGTCCCGGGTGAGCGGGTGCGTCAGGCAGTGGGGTCCGCCCCGTGCCCGGGAGATCTCGTGGCTCGAGAGCAGGATGCACGCGCGGCGCGGGGCGTCGAGGTCCAGTTCGTGCCGGCCGAGGAGCACGTCCTCCACCCCGACCACCTCGAACCCGTGACGGGCCAGGGTCTCCGCCGTCGCCGTGTTCCTCTCGTAGAGGGTGATCACGCCGGGAGCGAGGGCGAAGGCGTTGGCGCCGTCGGTCCACTGCTCCCGCTGCTGGAGAAGGGAGTCGTCTCCACCGCAGGGAATCGGTTCGAGGTCGATGCCGTGGGTGCGGAGGGCCTCGAGGAGACCGTTCGTCGGGCGGGGTTCCAGGTCCTCGCTCCGCAGGTCGATCTCCCAGGTGGCCGCCCGGGCCGGGCCGTCGCCGAGGAAGAGGGGGGGGTAGACGAGGCAGGCGTCCCGGTCGACCGGCGTGATCACCGTGTCCAGGTGCATGAACGCCCGGGTCCGCGGCAGCTCGACGACCAGGAGCCAGCGGGGTCCTGGCTGCCGGGCGGCAAGGGACCGCGCGAGGCACTGGATCGCCCGGGTGTTGGTCCTCTCCGAGCGACCCACGGCGACGATGTCGCGGGACAGGACCAGCACGTCGCCCCCCTCGAGCCGGGGGCGGTGGAGGCCGAGGAAGAGCGCCCGATCGCCCTCGGGACGCAACGGATCGCAGAGGACGGCGACGTCCCGCAGGACGGGGTGGTGGCGGAAGATCGCCCGGGCGAGGAGCGCCTCCCGCCAGCGGGCCGGGGCGGCCATCGCGGAGAAGATGACCCCCTCGCCGAGCACGACCTGGGGGTCCCGCTGGAAGCAGAGGTTCGGGAGCGGGAGGATCGCGAACAGGTCGTCCCCGGAGCCGGGAAAGCCGGGCGCCTCCTCCCGCCGGAGCCCGTGGACGAGCGCGGCCGCCAGTTCGCCGGGGGCCAGCGTCGCGAGGTGCCGGCGAAGGGCCAGGGGAAGGTCCTCGAGGAGCACGTCGAGGAGCCACTCCCGCGCCCCCTCCTGGGCGAGCGTCTCGGCCAGGAGCGTGACGGCGTCGAGGACCTCGATCCCGAAGAGCTGCAGGAGACGCTTGAACCGCCGGTGTTCCTCCCGGGCCCGGTCCCCGAACAGGATGTCGTCGAACAGCAGGTCCTCCATCATGGCGGGGACCATGCGGTCGACCTCGGGGCCGGGCTCGTGGACGAGCACGCGGCGCAGCCGTCCCACCTCGCTGGTCACGCGGATCGTCATGCGTCCCTCCACGGAAGGTGGCACTATACCGGCTCCCCCCGGCTCCGGCAGGGCCGGGAAGGATGACGCCGATGACCGACGCCAGCCACCCGCTGCCCCGGCCCCCGCGGGCCGTTCTCTTCGACCTGGACGGGGTCCTGGTCGACACGTTCGACGCCTGGGTCGCGGTTCTCGACGAGTGCCGGGCGCGTCGGGGAATGCCCCCCCTGGGCCCGGGGCCGATCCGGGCGACCTGGGGCCAGGGGATCCTGGCCGACTGCGAGAGCTTCTTCCCGGGGGAGGACCCGGCCCGGCTCGCCCTCGAGTACGACGCGGGATTCAAGCGCCACCTCGGCCGGGTGCGGCTCCAGGAAGGGGCGCGGGAGGTGCTCGAGGCGCTGGTCCGGGCGGGGATCCCGGCCGCCGTGGTGACGAACAGTCCCCGCGGGCTGACGGAGCGGATCCTCCGGGATCACGGTGTCCTCGACCTGTTCGCCGCCGTGGCCTGCGGGGACGAGGTGCCCCGGGGAAAGCCCGACCCGGGGGTGGTGCGGCTGGCCCTCGAGCGCCTGGGGACGGGGCCGGACGGGGTGGTGCTGGTCGGAGACACGGAGCTGGACGTGGCGGCGGGGCACGGGGCGCGTATCCCTGTCGTCGGTTTCCGCATCCATGGGGGAGACGCCCGCGTGGACGCCATGGGAGGGTTGCTGCCCCTCCTCGGTATCCCGGGGGCCTGAAACCGCGCACGACCGCGAAAGGTACCGGACCATGCCGATCTACGAGTTTCGCTGCGAGGACTGCGGCCACGTGATGGAGGCCCTCCGCCGGATGGGCCAGGGGGCCGAGGGGCTGACCTGCCCGAAGTGCGGTTCCGAGAACCTGGTGCAGATGTTCTCGTCCTTCGCCTCGACCGGCGGGACGGGGTCATCGGGCGCCTCCTCCGCCGGTTCCTGCGGCAGCTTCGGGTGAGCGTTCTGAGACCGCGGGCCCGGTGGGCCCGCCACCCCTGATCCAGCACCACGTCCCGCGGAGCGGCCCGGGCACGCCCTTTCCCGCGGGGAGTGCGTACCGCCGCGCGAGGGCGCGCGCGGCGGCCGCCGCGGCCTCGGCTGCCGTGTCGTCCCCGGCGCGTCGCGCCGCCATCTCCGTCTCCCGGTGGATCGCGAGGAGCAGGCCCGGTTCCGCGCCGCGGCGGGCTTCCCGGGCGGCCGCCCGGAAGGCCCGCGCGGCCCCGGTCGTGTCCCCGAGCTCCGCGCGGGCGCTGCCGAGGATCCGGGCGGCCTCCCCCCGAAGGGCGGGATTGCCGGTCACCCGGGCGGCCTCGGCCGCCCCGGCCGCCGCCCGGACCGCGGCCCCCGGACGACCCCGGTCGAGGTGATGCGCGGCGAGCAGGATGCCGCGGAGCGTCTCCGCTCCCGGGTCGTCGGCCGGCGTCGAGAGGAGGAGGGCTCCGGCCGGTTCCCCGGTGGCCCTCGCCACGACGGCGCCGACGAGGGGGGCCGTCCTGCCGGGCAGGGCGGCGACCAGCGCCCGGGCCAGGGCCGCTCGGCCCGCGCCGGCGCGGGCGACCGCGAGGAGGGCCAGGCGATCGCCGTCCTCCGGGGCCTCGTCGAGCACGTCGAGGAGCACCCGGGCGGCCCGTTCCCACCGACCGAGGCGCGCCTCGGCGTCCGCCCAGGCGAACCGGTCCGGCGTGGAGAGGGTCGTCGGTGCCAGCCCCGCGAGCAGCCTCCAGCGCCGGGCCTCGAGGTCCGGGGGAAGCCCCGGCTCGGGACGGGCGGGCTCGGGCCGTCCATCGCGGCTGGCCAGCATCGCCTCGGTGACCGGGCGGATCGCGTCCTCGGGACTGGTCCCGAGCACCTGGGCGAGGGAGAGGAACCGGGACAGGGAGAGGTCCGCCTGGCCGTTCTCGACGCGGGAGAGATGGGAGCGGGTCACCCTCGCGCCCGCCCCGCGGGTTCCCAGGTCGACGTCCTCGAGGGAGAGCCCTTCCCTGAGGCGGAGCCGGCGCAGGGCCCGGCCGACCGCCTCCCGGAGATTCGCGTTCGCTGGTGCCATCGTCGATCCTCCTCCCGGGGGTGCGGGGGAAGGGTCCGGCGGGAGCGACGGGAGGGCCAGCGTTTCCCGTGGGCCGGGAGCGCGGGCGGGAACACGGAACGCGACGGCCCCGGGAGATCCCGGGGCCGGGCGGTTCCCTCGGTGGGACGGATCGTGCCCGGGGCTCAGAGGGGTGCGAACCGGGCGGTGAAGTGGCGCAGGAAGGGGGCCTCGTAGGTGATCTTCATGCCGCGGAGCCTCTCCCGGTTCGCGAGCACCTCGGCGGCCGCCTCGATCACGTAGTCCATGTGGGACTGGGTGTAGACGCGCCGCGGGATCGCGAGGCGGACGAGCTCGAGCGGGGCCGGCCGTTCCTCGCCGGTCTCCGGGTCGCGACGGGCGAACATCACGGAACCGATCTCGCACGCCCGGATCCCGCCCACCCGGTACAGCTCGCAGGCGACGGCCTGGCCCGGGTACTGGAGGGGCGGCACGTGGGGCAGCATCGCGGCGGCGTCGATGAAGACGGCGTGCCCGCCGGGCGGCCGCAGCACCGGGACACCGGCCTCGTGCAGGCGGTCGGCAACGTACTTCGTCGACGCGATCCGGTAGCGGAGGTAGTCCTCCTCGAGCCCCTCGTAGAGGCCCACGGCGATCGCCTCCAGGTCCCGGCCGGCGAGCCCCCCGTAGGTCGGGAACCCCTCGGTCAGGATCAGCAGGTCGCGCATCCGGCGGGCGAGGTCGTCGTCGTTCGTGCAGAGGAAGCCGCCGATGTTGACGATCGCGTCCTTCTTCGCCGACATCGTGCAGCCGTCGGCGTACGAGAAGACCTCGCGGGCGATGTCGATCGGGGCGCGGTCCTGCTGGCCTTCCTCGCGCGTCCTGATGAACCAGGCGTTCTCGGCGAAGCGGCAGGCGTCCAGGTAGAAGGGGATGCCGTGGGAGCGACAGATCTCGCTGACCTTGCGGACGTTGGCGAGGGAAACCGGCTGGCCGCCGCCGGAGTTGTTCGTGATCGTCAGGAGGACGAGGGCGATCTTCTCCCGTCCGTGCTCGGCGATCAGCGCCTCGAGGGCGTCGGTGTCCATGTTGCCCTTGAAGGGGTGTTCCACCTGGGGCTGGCGGGCCTCCGGGATCGGGATGTCGATGGCGGTGGCCCCGGCCGCCTCCACGTTGGCGCGGGTCGTATCGAAGTGGGTGTTCGAGATCACGACCTGCCCTGGACGGATCATCGTCTGCGCGAGGATCCGCTCCGCCGCCCGGCCCTGGTGGGTGGGGATCACGTGGCGGAAGCCGGCGATGTCCTTGACCGCCGCCTCGAAACGCTCCCAGGAGCGGGCGCCGGCGTACGACTCGTCCCCTTCCATCAGGGCGGCCCACTGCCGGGAGCTCATCGCCCCGGTCCCCGAGTCGGTCAGCAGGTCGATCGTGATCTCCGTCGCGCGCAGCAGGAAGAGGTTCCAGTGGACGCGGCGCAGGGCTTCCTGCCGCTCGGCCAGGGTGCTCATCCCGATCGGCTCGACGGTCTTGATCCGGAACGGCTCGATGATCGTGCGCATGAAAACTCCTCGCGGGCGCGGCTGCCCGCCGGGACGCCGCATCCTCGCCTCGCGGGGCGCGGGGGTCAAGCGCTCACGTCGACCGGTCCCCGGGGACCGTGCCGCGGGGCACGAGCTTCCCCTGGCGGGCCACCACCCGCGCCCGGAAGCCCGGGTCGCGCCGGTAGCGGCCCTGGCAACGGCGGCAGACCGGCCCGGGGGGCGAGCCGTCGTGGGGCAGGAGCACCGACCGGGAGAGGGTCGTCCGCGGGCGCACCTCGCCGCAGACGGCGCACCGGTAGGGTCCGTCGCCCGTGACCGGCCGCCTGCCGAGCACCTCGCCGAGACGGGTGCCCATCATGTAGGCGGCGAGGGCGCTTTCCTCCTCGGGGGACGGGTCGTGGAGGAAGATCCCCGGCCAGGTTCGGAGCCGCATCTCCGCCGCCGGCCCGGCCGGAAGGGTCGGGGAGTCGAGCAGTTCGCGGCCGTCGGCCCGGGGGTCCGCGAGGCACCGGCCCGGGCACCGTCCGCAGAACTCCTCGACGAGCGTGCGGGTGGCACCGACGAGCAGGGAGAGCAGCCAGGCGTGGTCCGGGTCGGAGGCCTGGGAGGGAAAGTCCACCTGCTCGAGGACCCGCCGGTAGACCCGTTCGAGGCCGTCGAGGGCCGGCCGTTCGCGGGACGGGTCCCGGCGGACGGCGGCGAGGACCTCCCGGGCGCCGGCCCGGGCAAGGGCGAAGACGGTTCCCTGGACCTGGTCGGCGGTCGGCCGCTCGAGGGAGGGGATGCGGGAGTGCCAGACGTCCATCGCCCTGGCGAGGATCGTCGCGAGCTCGATGGTGAAGACCCTGCCGCGCGTGATCTTCCGGTCCCCGTAAAGGATGCGGGCCACGTCGTGGCGCTCGGGCCCCTCGGGGACCGGGGTGAAGAAGTAGTGCCCCGGGTGGAGGCTCTCCTCGAGCATCCGCCGCACGAGCGCCGTTCGGGCGAAACCGCCGGTGGCGATCGCCATCGCCGTCGCCAGGGCGATGGCCGCGTACTCCCGCTCGCCGGCCAGGGCGTGAACCGTCGCGTTGTGGCGAAGCATCCGGACGAGGCGCCGGGGCTCGTGCTCGGCGACCAGCCGGCGCGCCGCCTCGTCGACCAGGTCCGCGCTCGGCCTGCGGTCCGTGGTGCAGGTCCGCAGGACCTCGAGGCGCAGGTCGTCCAGCTCGTGGTCGCCGGCGTCGTAGAACCAGCCGGCGTAGCCGGGATGTTCCAGGAGCTCGGCGGAGCGGTCCCGGAGCCCCGGGTCGAGGGGGATCGCGGGCGGGGAGGGCAACCGCGGCCGCAGGTCGGCGAGGGGATCGAGAATGCGGCGGGCCGCCTCGTGGTCGAGGGGAAACTCCCGGCCGTCCTGCTCGTCGCGGCGCTCCGCGGTGAGGAGGAGGCCGAGGGCCTCCGGCACCGGCAGGGGATAGAGGAGCGACCGGGGGGCCCCGCCTTCCGCGTCCTCTTCGCCGGTGCCGAGGGCGTCGTAGTGGTCGACCTCCGAGCCGGTCAGGGGAAGGGCGTCCCGCACCCCGGTCAGCAGGTTGACGACGAAGACCGCGCTCTTCGGTCGTCTCCCGGGCAGGCGGAAGTCGAACCGGAGGGGAAAGCTCCCCGTTCCGTCGCAGAAGCCCACCCGGGCGGACCAGCCGGCGGGGACCGTCTCCGGGTCCGCCGTCGCGGCGAGCGCCGCGAGGGCGCCGGTGACGATATCGGCCTCCTCCGGGTCGAGAGGACGTACCCGCCGCATCGCCGCCCGCACCGCCGGGTGGGGGACGCGGGCGAGTCCCTCGAGGAGGAAGATCCTGAGGTCCGGATCCTCCTCCACCTCGAGGAGCATCTCGAAGACGGCGGCCCGCCCCTCCGGTTCCGTCAGCTCGCGGTCCTGGAGCGCGATCCAGCGGGCGCGTTCCTCGGGTGACGCGTCCAGGTACAGGCGGACCAGGGGGGCGCGGAGAGTCGGTTCGTCGGCGACGAAACGGGCCTGCCACCGGAGGATGCGGGTGGAGATGTCGGGGGCTGTCAGCAGGCCGGCCCGGTCCTGGCCGAGCAGCACCAGCGCACTGGCGACCCGGGCGGACTCGGGGGCGTCCGGATCGTTGGCCACCGCGGCCAGGGCCGGATGGTCCTCCGGCTCGGCCAGGCGGCCGAGCAGCTCGAGGGCGACGATTTCGTCCCGGACCCGTCCTTCCCGGTGGAGCCGGAGAAGCTGGCGGACGGCGATCCGCCGCCGCCGGCGAAGGGCGGCGAGCGTCTTCTCGAAGCGGTCCGGGGTCGGCTCCTCGCGGCCGAGGAGGCGCGCGAGCAGGTCGCGCACCTCGCGGCGCACCGCGAACGCCCCCGGATCCACGGGTTCCCGCCCCTCGCTCATGGGCCGAGAATAGCCCGCCCCCGGGGGGGCGGCCAGCCGCCGGCCCGGGGGCGCGTGCCGCCGGGGAGCGTTCCTTGCCGGGTCCCGGTTTCCCCGTACCTTCCGAGTGCCATGGACGTGCGCCTCGGCCTGCCGATCCTGCTTCTCGTCGTCGCCGTCGCCCTCGTGGGCTCGGTGGAGGAGTCGCTGCGCCCGTCCGCCGACCAGTTCACCCTGTGGCCGGGTGGTCCGGCCGGGGGCGGGTTCACCGCGCTTGCCGTCGCGGCCCGGATGGAGGCGAGCCCGGAGCTCGAGTGGGGCGCTCCCCCGCCCGGGACGGAAAGCCTCGCGCTGGTGGCGGTCGACCTGGATGCTCCCGGGGGCGCGGAGCCGTTCTGGGCGGTCTGGAACATCCCGGCGTCGCGCCGGCGCCTCGCCCCCGGCCTGCCCGCGGTGCGGCGGCTGCCGGACGGGGCGGCCCAGGCGAACCGCCAGGGCGGCGCCGGCTGGAGCCCGGGGCCGCGGCAGGATGGGCCGCTCTTCCACCGGGTGCGTTTCGTCCTGTTCGCCCTTCCGGGGAAGCTCGCCCTCCCGGAGGACGCGGATGCCGCGCGCGTCGCCCGGGAGGCTTCTCTCCGCGCGCTGGCCGTGACGAGCTGGTCGGTGGGAGGCTAGCGGGGGCGGATGCCGGAGGGACGTTCCCTCGAGGGCGCCTCCTCCCGGACGTGTCCGAGCCGGCTGACCGCGTGCTGGATCTTCTTGCGAAAGCCCCTGATGTCCAGGGCGTCGAGGCGGGCCCGGGCCTCGTCGAGGATCGCCGCGATCTCGTCGAGGCCCTTCTCGGCGACCACCGCCCGCACCTCGGCGAGACGCGAACGGAGGGTTCCGAGCTCGCCGATCGTCAGGTTGTTCAGGACGTCGATCAGGGCCTTCTTGTCCATCGGCAGCCTCCGGTTGCGCCCCGCGGGAGGCGGGTGCCGGAGATTGTAGCCGGGCGTCCCGGGCCCGCAATCGAGGGGTCCGGCGGGCGGAATCCGGGTTTCCCGGGCGGCGCCGGACCGCTATCCTTGGCGCCGCCATGACGACGACCGGAGCGAGGACGACGAAGCGGACGGGCCGCCGAAAGGCGAAGGCGGTCCAGCCCTCCCTGTTCGAGTCGGCGGCGTCTCCCGCCGACGAGCCGTCGCCGGCCCCCGCGAGGCCGGCCCGGACGGGGGAGGCGGGAACCGGGAAGAAGGGGCGAGGCCGACGGGCCGCCGGGGCCCGGGAAATGGCGGCCCGGCAGCGGGACATCTCGGTCTCCGAGTTCTTCACGAAGAACCGGCACCTGCTCGGTTTCGACAACCCGCGCAAGGCGCTCCTGACGACGGTGAAAGAAGCTGTCGACAACGCCCTCGACGCCTGCGAGGAGGCGGGCATCCTCCCGGAGATCGACGTCGTCGTGGAGGAGATCGCCGAGGACCGGTTCCTCGTCAGCGTTCGGGACAACGGCCCGGGCATCGTGAAGGAACAGGTCCCGAAGATCTTCGGGAAGCTGCTCTACGGGTCGAAGTTCCACCGCTACCGCCAGTCCCGGGGCCAGCAGGGGATCGGCATCTCCGCCGCCGGGATGTACGGCCTCCTGACCACGGGCCGCCCGGTCCGCATCGTCTCGCGCACCGGTCCGCACCGGCCCGCGCACCTCTACGAGATCGCGATCGACACGCGGCGGAACCGCCCGGAGATCCTGAAGGACGAGGTCCTCGACGATCCGCCGTTCGAGCGGGGCACGGAGGTGACGATCGCCCTCGAGGGGTCCTTCACCCGGGGACGGCGCAGCGTCGACGAGTACCTGGAGCTGACCGCCCTCGCCAACCCCCACGCGACCCTGCGGTACCGACCGCCGAAGGGGGACCCGGTGGCCTGGGAGCGGGTCGTCGAGGAGCTGCCCCCCGAGCCGCGGGAGATCCGGCCGCATCCGCACGGCGTCGAGCTGGGGACGCTGCTCAAGATCCTGCGGGACAGCAAGGAACGCCACCTGGCCACGGCGCTGATGGGGAACTTCTCCCGGGTCAGCGCGAAGGTTGCGGCGGAGATCTGCCGGGTGGCCGGGGTTTCCCCGAAGGCGAGCCCGCGCACCCTGGACACCCGGGCGGTCGAGAAGCTCTACCGGGCGATCCCGAAGGTGAAGATCCTCTCCCCGCCGACGAACTGCCTCGCCCCGATCGGGGCCGAACTGATCGAGAAGGCGATGCGGGAGCGGATCGACGCGGAGTTCTTCGCGTCCTGCTCCCGGAGCCCGTCGGTCTACCGGGGAAATCCCTTCCTCGTCGAGGTCGGGCTCGCCTACGGCGGGAAGCTCCCCGCCGACCAGCTCGTCGACATCAGCCGCTTCGCGAACCGGGTGCCGCTCCTCTACCAGGCCGGGGCCTGCGCGATCACGAAGGCGGTGATCCAGACCAACTGGAAGTCGTACGGGCTCCAGCAGTCCAGGGGGGCACCGCCCACCGGCCCGGTCGTGCTGTTCGTGCACCTGGCGTCGGTCTGGGTGCCGTTCACATCGGAGAGCAAGGAGGCGATCGCCTCCTACCCGGAGATCATCAGGGAGATACGCCTGGCGCTGATGGAGGTCGGTCGGGCCCTAGGCCGGTACGTGCGCCGGCGCCAGCGGATCGCCGCCGAGCAGAAGAAGCGCAGCTACATCACGAAGTACATCCCGGAGATCGGCATCGCGTTGCAGGAGATCCTCGGCCTCACCGACCGCCAGCGGGACGAGGCGGTCGAGGAGCTGAAGGGGATCCTCGAGCGTTCCCGCCGGATGTAGCCGCGTCGCCCTCAGTCCGGGGCGAGGTAGGTGCCCGCCCCGAGGGCGGCGCGGTACTCCGCGAGAAGGTCGGCGTTCCCGTCGGCGGCCGACCGCTCCCGGAGTCCCGTCTCCGCCCGGGCGGCGAGTTCCGCCGCGTCCCATCCGAAACCGGCGAGAACTGTGGCCGCGGGCTCGGGAGGGACGATTCGTTCGACCCGCGGATTCCCCTCGTCGTCGACCGTGACGTGGATCTCCGCCGGGGCACCGAGCAGGTTGTGCTGGTCGCCCATCACGTCCTGGTAGGCCCCGAGCAGGCAGATGGCGAGATCGTAGGGGCGGCCGCCGGGGCAGCCCTCCGGCTCGTGCAGGTCGAGGGCCTCCCGGACCTCCTTGACGTCGATGAATCGCTCGATCGCGCCATCGGAGTCGCAGGTGATGTCGACGAGGCTCGCGCGAACCGTCGGTTCCTCGCGGAGCCGGCGCAGCGGGACGACCGGGAAGAGCTGGTCGAGGGCCCAGTGGTCCGGGGCGGCCTGGAAGACCGAGAAGTTGACGATGTACTTCTCGTGGAGCGCCTTTTCGAGCTGCTCGAACTCCGGGGGGAGGGTACGCTCCTTCCGCGCCCAGGACAGGGCGCGGCGGGCGATCTCCCAGAAGAGCTGCTCGGCGAGGGCCCGTTCCCGGAGATCGATCAGGCCGATGTTGAACAGCGTGACCATCTCGTCCCGGTGCTCGACCGCGTCGTGCCAGTACTCCCGCCAGGTCTTGGCGCCGACCTGGTCCCGCAGGGTGGCGAGCTCCCGGAGCACGAGGGGAGCGTCCGGGGGAACCTCGACGTCGTCCGGCGGCGGGGGATCGGCACCGATCCGGCCGAGCACGTCGGCGACGAGGAGGGCGTGGTGGGCGGTGAGGGCGCGGCCGGACTCGGAGAGCAGGACCGGGTGCGGGACCCCTTCCTCGGTCGCCACCTCGCCGGTGAAGAAGACGACGTCGTTGGCGTACTCCTCGAGGGAGTAGTTCCGGGAGGCGTCGGACGAGGTCCGGGAACCGTCGTAGTCGACCGCCAGGCCCCCCCCGACGTCCAGGTACTCCAGCGGCACCCCCATCTTTCGCAGGCGCGCCCACGTGCGGGCTCCCTCGCGGAACGCGGCCTTGAGGCGCCGGATCTCCGGGATCTGGCTTCCCAGGTGGAAATGAAGGAAACGCACCCGGTCGCCGTGCCCGGCGGCCCGCAGGCGCTCGATGGCCGCGAGGAGAGACGAGGTGGTCAGGCCGAACTTCGCGGTGATCCCCGAGGACTTCCACCAGCGGCCGGCGCCGCGGGCGTAGAGCCGGGTGCGGAGGCCGATGGCGGGCAGGGGACCGTCCCCCGCCGCGGCGAACGCCTCGAGCAGCCGGTCCACCTCGAACAGTTTCTCGAGGACGACGACCACGTGAAGGCCCAGGCGGGCGCCGAGGACCGCGAGGCGCAGGGTTCGGCGGTCCTTGTAGCCGTTGACGATGACCATCGTCCCGGCGGGCAGGCCCATGCCGAGGGCGAGCATCAGCTCGGCCCGGGACCCGGCCTCGAGGGCCATCCCGTGCTCCCGGCCGGCCCGGAAGAGGGTCTCGACCACGACCCGCTTCTGGTTGACCTTGAGCGGGTAGGCGGGCCGGTACGCCCCGGCGTAACCGAACTCGCTCCGGGCGGCGGCGAACGCGTCCACCAGCTCCCGGACGCGGGCCTCGAGGACCTGGGGGAAGCGGAACAGGAGCGGCGTGCCGGTTCCCTCGCTTCGCAGCCGGTCGACGACGGCGGGGAGGGAAACCGCCCGCCGGGGTTCCCGGGTCGGGAGCACCTGCAGTTCTCCCTGCCGGGAGACGGAGAAGAACCCGTCGCCCCACCGGGCGATGCCGTACCGCTCCAGCGCCTCCTCGAGGCTGATCCGTGCCATGGCACGCCTCCTTCCGCCCGGGATTGTCCCGGATCGATCCCCGGCCGTCGACCGGGAGCCCGCGTTGACGGCCCGGGGGGAGCGACCGACATTCGCCGTTGGAGGAAGCGGGTTGCTCACCGGCTACAACACCGACGCCGTCTTCGACGGGACCCCCTACCACGTCCAGAGCGAGGACCGGGGGGCGGACAACCCCGTCCTCGAGACACTGGTCTACTGTGGCGGTCGCATCCTTCACCAGGAACGGGTTTCCTACGCCGAGCGCCTGGCTGCCGGCGCATCGGAGGACGAGATCGCGGCAATGCTCGAGCGGCAGCACCGCCGGTTCGTGCGGCGGGCCCGCCACGGGGCGTTCGCCGACGAGCTGAAGATGCCGTTCGCCGACGCGGAGCCCCCGGGGGGGCTGGGCGAGGCGATCGTCGCCTGCCTCGAGCTCGACGAGGAGACCCGTCCCCTCGAGGTGCTGTTCCTCGAGCAGAAGCACCGGGGAGGACTGACCGGCCTGCTCCAGGTGCGCGACCCGGTGACCCTGGAGCCCCGCCCGGAGGCCGGCGTGCGGGTCCGTCTCGTCGGCCCCGGCCTCGCGCCGGTCGACCTCCTGGAAGCCCGCACCGACGCCCGCGGGGAGCTGGCGGTGGCCCTTGCCCTGCCTCCCGGGGCCGCGACCGCGGTGCTCTTCCAGGTGGAGGACGGGCCCCGGGCGGGACGGTTCCGCCACGAGCTCCAGGGACCGCGGCGGTTCAGCGCCTCCGCCGCAGCTCCTGCTCGATCTCCCGCTGGTGGATCTTCCGCTTGATCTCCTCGCGCTTCTCGTGTTTCGCCCGGCCCCGGGCCAGTGCCAGCTCGACCTTGATCCAGGGCCCCTTCACGTAGACCCGGAGCGGAACGAGGGTGTAGCCGGCCCGCTGGGTCTTCCCGAGGAGCCGCTTCAGCTCGTGGCGGTGGACGAGGAGCTTCCGTTTCCGCTCCGGTTCGTGGTTGTCGAACGTGGCGTGGGTCCACGGCGCGATGTGGCAGTCCACGAGCCACAGCTCGCCCTGCTCGATCTTCGCGTAGGCGTCCTTGAGCTGGATCCGCCCCTCGCGGGCCGACTTGACCTCGGTCCCGGTCAGCACGATCCCCGCCTCGAGGGTTTCCTCGATGTCGTAGTCACGCCGCGCGCGGCGGTTGTCGGCGAGCACCTGCGGCCCGCCCTTGCCCTTCTTCTTCCGGGACACGGGTCGATTCCTGGGCCTCCGGGGCGCGGGATGCGCCCGCCGGGGTGGCTGATAAGATGACACGAATCCCGCGGAAGGAGGAACCGAAGGTGCTGGTGGTCGAGGTCCAGGTTCCCGGGCGCGCCCGCGCCGTGCCGTGCGTCACCGAGGACCCGACCCTCGACATCGGGGACCGCCTCCTGGTCGAGCACGGTGGCCGGACCGCCTTCGGGGTGGTCGTGCGCGTTCCCCTCGCCCTTCCGTGGCCGGAGGAAGCCGCCCCCCCGGGGAAGGTCGTCCGCCGGGCCCGGCAGGTCGACGAGGAGCGGGAGGCCCACATCCAGCGGCGGCGGGAGGACTGGTTCCAGGTGGCGCGGCAGAAGGTCGCCGAGCACGGCCTGCCGATGCGCATCCTGCGGGCCGACCCCTCTCCCTCGGGGAAGCGGGTGACCTTCCAGTTCGTCGCGGAGGGGCGGGTGGACTTCCGTGCCCTCGTCCGGGACCTCGCCCGTACCCTGAACGCCCGGGTCGAGCTGCGGCAGATCGGCGCGCGGGATGCCGCGCTCCTGCAGGGCGGGGTCGGTCACTGCGGCCAGGAGCTGTGCTGCGCCCGGTGGCTCCCGGGGTTCTCGTCGGTCTCGATGAAGATGGCGAAGGCCCAGGGACTTCCCCTCAACCCGGCGAAGATCTCCGGGCGCTGCGGTCGCCTGATGTGCTGCCTGCGGTTCGAGCTCGACGACCCGGACGCGGTCCGGGGGAAGGGAGCCCGCGGCGGACGGGGGCAGCAGCGTCCCCAGCAGGTCCGCTCGACGGCACCGGCTTCCCCGCCGCAGGAGAAGGAGCGGCGGGGCTGACCGCTCCGGCCGTCGGTCAGGGGGACGGGGCGGGTGCGAGAACGGCCCGGTCGACGGGAGGACCGGGCAGCAGCGGGCTGGGACGGCCGAGCACCCAGTCCTCGTGTCCGGCGGCGTACCAGCGGGAGAGCGGGTGACCGCTGACACCCCCGGGGAGGTGCAGGATCCCGTCCTCCTCGTGCCCCGGGGCAACGACAAGGCGTTCGCTGGCGCCGCCCCCGGGGGTCTGGACCCGGGGGACCCAGCGGCAGCCCGGGAGCGCGACCGGGGGCAGGTCCAGGAGGCGGGACAGCCCGGGGACGAGTCCCGAGAACGGGTGGCGCATCCGGAAGACGTTGACCCGGCCCCAGGTGAACTCCGCCAGCGGGGCCCCCGGATCGATCTCCCGCAGCCGGCGGATCGCCCGGTCGACCGCGTCGAGGAGGAGGGCGTCCCAGGTGTCCCAGGCGGGCGGCAGCAGGTGCTGCGGGCGCTCGAGGACGATCCGGCGGAGAGCGGGTTCCGCGAGCCAGGGGCCGTCCCGTGCGCCCCGCGCGAGGGCCAGGTCGTGCAGCGCGCCGTGGACGATGCGCCAGGTTTCCCAGTAGAAGGCGTTCAGCAGCCGGAACCCCGCGGAATCGACCGAGGCGTGGCCCTGCCACGCGGCAACCAGGTCGCGGAACTCGCGCCGGTCCCCGTGGTCCTCGCAGGCGTCCTCGTCCAGGACGGCAAGGAGGATCTCCCGCCAGCCATCGTAGAGGAACACGCGATCGTCGAGCTGGATGGCCAGCATCGCCCGCTCGTCGGCGACGGGCAGCCGGAGGAGACGTTCCCGGATCTGCCACGCCCGGACCGGGTGGGCGCCGGAACGATCGGGCAGGGACCCCGCGTGCTCGGTGTCGGTCATTCTCTGGTTCGCGGACCAGAGGATGCCGGCCGGCGGGTCGAGGACCCGGGGCCGCTCCTCCGGGGGCAGCCAGCCGTCCCAGCCGACGTCCGGGTCGGTGGACCTGGCGGGAACGGAACCGTCGAAGCCGGTGCGGCGGGGGATTCGCCCGGTCGGGACCCACCCGACGTGCCCGTCCCGGTCGGCAGCGAGCAGGTTCAGGTGAGGCAGGCCGGCCCGGGCGCCCAGGGCCAGCAGCTCCTCCACGGAGGCGGCCCGCTCGAACCGGGCGATCGTCGCGTCGAGGCCATCGGGGCGGGCGGCAACCCACAGGCGGGCATACCAGCGCTCGCCGGCCGGCAGGGCGGGGCCCCAGGGGGTCTCGAGGATCTCGATCTCGACCGGGTCCCCGTGGGCGACCTCGATCGTTTCCCGGGCGACCCGGAACCGGTGCAGGGAGCCGTCGGGGCCGATCCAGCCCGGGGGGATGGTCGGTTCCTCCCCGCCTCCCGTCGCCGGGCCGTCCCGCCGGTCCTCGTTCTCGTCTCCCGGGGGCTGGACCAGCTCGACCACGTCGGACCAGTCGTCCTCGAGGGCGGTGAATCCCCACGCGACCTTCCCGTTCGTGCCGGCCACCAGCCAGGGGGTCCCCGGCAGGAAGAGGCCGGCGAGGCGCCGGCCCTCGCCGCCCGGGGGATGTACCTCGAGGACCGCGCGGTACCAGGTGTTCGGGATCTCGATCGGCAGGTGCATGTCGTTCGCGAGGATTGCCCGGCCGTCCCGGGTGCGGCTGCCGGCCACCGCCCACGCGTTGGAGCCGACGAGGAGGGGAAAGGGAACCCCCGGGACTCGAGCCGATCCCCCGGGCACGTCGTCCCCCCGGCGCTCGTCGGCTCGGCGCCTTTCCGCGATTGCCCGCAGCTCGGCCCGGAGGTCGAGGAGCCCGGGACCGGGCACCGGGCGCGGGGGTCGCGGTTCGCCGAGCACCGGGGCGCCCCAGGGCGCCTCCTCGTCCTCGAGGAACGAGACGAGGTCGGGGGGAAGGGCCCGGAGCAGCTCCTCCCGGGCGATGTCCCGGCCCCCGAACGGGTTCTCGAGGGTCAGGTACATCGTGAGGAGGACGAGGATCGAGTCCTCCGGCCGCCAGGCCGCGGGACGTTTCCGCAGGAGCAGGTACTCGAAGGGACGCACCCGGAGGGATGCGAGGCCCGCGTTCATGCCCCGGGCGTACGCGTCGAGGATCTTCCGGATCTCCGTCGGCTGGGCCCGGCAGGCGGCCTCCGCCACCCGCCGCAACCGGAACGGGCGCCAGTGCCGGTCGACACCGACCGCCGCCCTGCCCACGAGGGCGGCCAGCTCCCCCGCCGGCTGGCGGCGATAGAGGTCCGCCTGGAAGAACCGGTCCTGCCCGTGGAGGAAGCCGAGGGCCCGGGCCGCATCCTCGCGGCTCGTCGCCCGGATCGTCGGCACGCCGTTCAGGTCCCGCTCGATCGTCACCTCCGCCCGCAGTCCCGGGAGCCGGAACGTGCCCTCCACCGGCGGGAGGCTCCCCCGCAGGAGCAACCACCCGGTACCGAGCGCGGCCACGGGCAGGAGGGCGAGGAGCAGCGCCGCCCCGGGAAGGAAGCGCCGCCTACCGGTCGCCGAGCTGGAGGTCATCTTCCCGGTTCTCGAAACGGGTGAACTCCTTGACGAAGTAGAGCGGCACCGACCCGATCGGGCCGTTCCGCTGCTTGGCGACGATCACCTCGGCCTTCCCCTCGAGGTCCTTCTCCTCGATCTTCTGGGGGTCCTTCTCGTAGACCTCCGGCCGGTAGATGAACAGCACGACGTCGGCGTCCTGCTCGATGGCTCCCGATTCCCGCAGGTCCGAGAGCTGGGGGCGGTGGTCGCCGGTGCGCTGGTCCGGGGCGCGGGAGAGCTGCGAGAGGCACAGGACGGGGATCTGCAGCTCCTTCGCCACCGCCTTCATCGAGCGCGAGATCTCGGAGATCTCCTGCTGGCGGTTCTCGACCCGGCGGTCGAACCGCATCAACTGGAGGTAGTCGAGGACGAGGAGCCCGATGTCGTGCTCCGCCTTGAGGCGGCGGGCCTTCGAGCGGACCTCCATCGGGCTGATGCCGGGGGTGTCGTCGATGTAGATCGGCGAGGAGACCAGGGTGTCGACCGCGTGGGTGACCCGCTCCCATTCCTCGGCGTTCAGGCGACCGGTTCGCAGCTTCCGCGAGTCGACCCGGCCGAGCCCGGCGACCAGCCGGAAGAAGAGCTGTTCCGCGGACATCTCGAGGGAGAAGATCCCGACCCCCGCGTGACCCCCGATCGCCACGTTCTGGGCGATGTTGAGGGCGAGGGCGGTCTTGCCCATCGAGGGCCGGGCGGCGAGGATGACGAGGTCCCCCCTCTGGAGGCCGGACGTCATCCGGTCGAGACGGACGTACCCCGTGGGGAGACCGGTGACCAGCTCCCTCCGGTCGGCCAGCTCCTCGAGGGTGGCGAGCCCCTCGATCCCGATCTCCTGGATCGAGCGGAACCCGCCGCGGCGCCCCGCATCCGAGAGCTCGAACAGCTTCTGCTCCGCCCGGTCGAGGAGCTCGATCGCCGGCGTGGCCGCCGCCCGGGCCTCGACCCGGACTTCCTCGATTGCCCGGAGGACCCGCCGCCGCAGGGCGTGGTCCCGGACGATCTCCGCCCAGGCGGAAACGTTGCCCCCCCGGGGGAGGCCGTCGACCAGGGATGCCAGGTAGGCGTCGCCGCCCGCCTTTTCGAGGTTCCCCGCCTGGTCGAGGCGGGAGCGCACCGTCACCGGGTCGATGGCCGCGTTCTCGGAGGCCAGGGCGACGAACGCCTCGAAGACGTAACGGTGGGCCGGCTTGTAGAAATCGTCCGCCCGGAGCATCTCGAGGGCCGGGTCGAGGGCCGTTTCCGGGTCGAGGAGGATCGCCCCGAGGACCGCACGCTCCGCCTGCTCGTCCCAGGGAAGGGGAGAGCCCTCCCGCCGCGGGGGCGGGGGCGGCTCCGCCGGTGGGCGGGGCGGGCGGGGATCGATGGTCATCGGGCGTGCTCCTCGGGGGGGCGGACCCGGGTACCGGGCCCGGCGAGGGGCATTCTAGCGCGGTCCGTTGCCGCCGCCTTCGGAGGCGGAGCTTCCCGGCCGCCGGGGGCGCGGGATGCCCTCCGGCAGGTAGTCCATCGGCGGCGCTCCCTCCGGTTCGTCGTGGGGGTACCGATATCCCTTCCCGTGCCCGAGAGACCGGGACAGGGCCGAGTGGGCGTCCCGGAGCGCCATCGGTACGGGGAGGTTCCCGTGCTCCCGGACGGCGGCGAGGGCCCAGTCCCGGAGCCGGATCACCTCGTTGGACTTCGGCGCGCGAGCGAGATGGATCGCCGCCTGGGCCAGGGGGAGGGTCGCTTCGGGAAGACCGACGCGGTCGAGGGCCTCCGCGGCCGCGACCGCCAGGACGAGGGCGTGGGGGTCGGCGGGGCCGATGTCCTCGGCGGCGAGGACGACCATCCGGCGGGCGATGAACCGCGGGTCCGTGCCGGACTCCAGCATCCGCATCATCCAGTAGACGGCTGCCTCGACGTCGGAGCCCCGCATCGCCTTGATGAAGGCGGATGCCAGGTCGTAGTGGGCGTCGCCCTGCCGGTCCGCGCGCAGGAGCCGCCGCTGGGCGGCGGCCGCGACCTCGTCCCGGGTCACGCGGGCGACGGATCCCGGCCCGGCCCGGGCCCGGGCCAGGTCCGCCGCCAGCTCGAGCGTCACGAGGGCCCGGCGAGCGTCCCCGTCCGCCTCCCGGGCGATGGCGGAGAGGACGTCGTCCGGCACCTCGAGGTCCCGGTCGCCGAGCCCCCGCTCCGCGTCGAGAAGGGCACGCCGGAGGATCTCCTCGAGATGGGCGGGGGAGAGCGGCTCCAGGACCAGGACCCGGCAGCGGGACACGAGGGGGGCAACGACGGTATGCGCGGGGTTCTCGGTCGTCGCTCCGACCAGGGTGACGGTTCCCCGCTCGACGTGGGGCAGCAGCGCGTCCTGCTGCCCGCGGTGGAACCGGTGGATCTCGTCGACGAACAGGATCACCCGGCGGCCGGCCCGGCGGAGTCGCTCCGCCCGGGCGACCACCTCGCGGACGTCCTTCACGCCCGACGTGACCGCCGACAGGGGTTCGAGCTCGGCGCCGAGCTCCGCCGCGAGGAGCCGGGCGATGGTCGTCTTGCCGGTGCCCGGCGGGCCCCAGAGGATCAGCGAGGGCAGGGACCCGGCGGCGAGGGCCCGCCGAAGGAACCCGTCTTCCCCGAGCAGGTGCTCCTGCCCCACCACCTCCGCGAGGCGGCGCGGCCGCATCCGCTCCGGCAGCGGGGCGTCCGGGGGTGGTGGCGACGGCGGCGCCGGTCCGAAGGGGAGCTCCATGTTCCGAGGATACCGGAGGGGCGCCGGGTCAGGTCAGGTCGCGGACGAGCGAGCGCCCCGCCCGGACCCCGTGGCCGGTCAGGACGACGATCACCGGTCCGGCAGCGCCGCCGGCGGCGAGCTCCCGGGCCCCGCCCGCGAGGAGCCAGGCGACCGGGAGGGCGGCCGTCGGCTCGACCCGGCGTCCCTCCCGCCACAGCAGGCGAAGGGCCCGCTCGAGGGCCAGGTCGTCGACGGTGCCGATGGTTCCCCCGCTCGCCCGGGCGGCGGCCAGCGCTTCCGGGATCCGGGCCGGCCGCTCGACCAGGACGCCCTCGGCGAGCCCCGGGCCGCAGGGAACCCTCCCGTTCGCCCGCTCCCAGGCGGCGCGAACGGGGGCACAGGCCGCCGACTGGACGCCGACCAGCCGGGGCAGGCGATGGAGGCGCCCCTCCCGGACCAGCGCCTCGAATCCGGCCCGCAGGCCGGCGAGCAGTCCCCCCTGGCCCACCGGGACGATCACGGTTCCCGGCCGTTCCCGGGGCAGGACCTCGGCGAGGTCGAGGGCGGCGGTGGCCGCGCCCAGGGCGTGGAGGGGCTGGGCCGCGTGGCTGGCCCAGAAGGCACCGCGGGCGGCGGCTTCCCGCGCCGCCGCGGTCGCGGCGCGGCGCGGTCCGTCGACCTCGACGACCTCGGCGCCCGCCGCCGCGATCAGTTCCTTCTTGACGCGGGTGGCCCCGGCGGGGACGAAGGTCCGCAGGTGGATTCCCGCCTCCCGGGCGTACCGGGCGAGGGAGAGGGCGGCGTTTCCCGACGAGTCCTCGACCGCCTCCCGCACCCCCGCCGCCCGCATCGCGGTGACCAGGACCGAGCTTCCCCGGTCCTTCCAGGACCCGGTCGGTTCCAGGTCTTCCCGGAGGGCGAGTACCCCGTCCGGGAGACCCGGGAGAGCGAGGGACTCCACCGGCACCCGGCCCTCCCCGAGGGTGACCGGCCCGGTGCCGTCGGGCAGCGGAAAGGCCCGTGCCCAGCGCCACAGCCCCTGGCGGTCGGCGCGGGGCGGTGCGAGGCGGGGAAGGGGAACCGTCGGCGTTCCTCCGCACTCGCACCAGGGCCACGCAGCGAGGAGGGGAAGCGGCGCCCCGCAGCGGTTGCAGGGAACGGTTCGCCCGGCGGCGATCGTGCGCGTCATGCGGCGAGAGCGTCCCGGATCTCGGCAAGGATCATGTCCGCCGCGGCGGCGGGGTTCTCCGCGCCCACGATGGGACGGCCCACGACGAGCAGGCTGCTGCCGCCCCGGATCGCGTCGGCGGGGGTCGTCACCCGCACCTGGTCCCCCCGGGCGGCGCCGGCGGGACGGATTCCGGGCGTCACCAGGAGGGGGTCCGGCCCGAGGGCGGCCCGGAGGGCGGGAGCCTCCCGGGCGGAGGCGACCAGGCCGTCGGCGCCGGCCTCGATGGCCAGGCGGGCGAGCCGGAGCACCGCCTCCTCCGGCGGGCCGGCGAGGCCGATGGCGGCCAGGTCGTCCCGGCCGTGGCTGGTCAGGACGGTGACCGCCAGGAGGCGCGGTCGCCCCGGGCCCAGGGAGTCGGCCGCCTCCCGGGCCGCGGCGATCATCGCGGGACCGCCGAGGGCGTGCAGCGTCAGCAGGTCGACGCCGATCCGGCCCGCCGACCGAACCGCGGCCGCGACGGTACGGGGAATGTCGTGGAGCTTGAGGTCGAGGAAGATGTCGGCGCCCGCGGAGCGGGCGGCGTCCACGGCGGCCGCGCCGTGGGCGACGAACGCCTCGAGACCGATCTTGAACGTCCCGACCCGGTTCCCGAGGGTCGTGGCGAGGGCCCGGAGCCGCTCCAGGTCCGGCACGTCCAGGGCGACGGCGAGGCGGGCCGCGGCGGGATCGATCGTCATCGCTGGTTCTCCTCGAGGGCCCCGACCAGCTCCCGCACGTCGGCCACCCCGTGGGCCTCGCACCAGGCATCCAGCTCCCGGACCAGGCGCGCGGCGAGGGCCGGGTCGTGGAAGTTGGCGGTGCCGACCTGGACCGCCGTCGCTCCGACCAGGAGGAACTCGACCACGTCGCGTGCCGAGGTGATCCCCCCGATCCCGACCACCGGGACGTCGACGGCCCGGGCGACCCGGTGGACGAGGGCGACCGCGAGGGGACGGATCGCCGGCCCGGAGAGGCCTCCCGTTCCGCGGTGAAGGACCGGGCGCCGCGTTTCCACGTCGACGACCATCCCGGGGAACGTGTTGACCAGGGAGACGGCGTCGGCGCCCCCCCGGACGGCCGCCTCCGCGGTCTCGACGATGTCGGTGACCGCCGGTGTCAGCTTTGCCCACAGGGGCCGGGAGGTCACCTCGCGGACGGCCGCGACGACCTCGCGGATGGCCCTGGGGGAACGGCCGATCTCGAGTCCGCCCTCCTCCACGTTGGGGCACGACAGGTTCAGCTCGAAGGCGGCGATCCCGGTCTCGTCCTCGAGGGCCCGGACGACGGCCACGTAGTCGGCGACCGCGTGGCCGTACACGTTGACGACCACCGTCGCCCCGTGCTCCCGGAGGAGGGGGAGCTTCTCCGTCCGGAAACGCTCGACGCCGACGTTCTGGAGGCCGATCGCGTTGAGCATCCCGCAGGGCGTCTCGACGAGCCGCGGGGGCGGATTTCCCGCACGGGGGCGGGGTGAGATCCCCTTGACGACGATTCCACCGAGGGACGCGATGTCGCAGAACGGTTCGAACTCGAGACCGTAGCCGAAGGTCCCGGAAGCGGTCAGCACCGGGTTCCGGAGGACGAGCCCCCGGCCCACCTCCACCCGCATCCTGGTCGGACTCACGGCAGCACCTCCCGGGCGTCGAAGACCGGCCCCTCCGTGCAGACCCGCACGTAGCGGTCGAACTCCCCGTCCGGGTGGCGTCGTTCGACGACGCACCCGAGACAGGCGCCGAACCCGCAGGCCATCCGTTCCTCGAGGGAGAGCTGGCAGGGAACGTCGCGGGCGAGGCACAGCTCGGCGACGGCGCGGAGCATCGGCCGGGGACCGCAGGCGAGGACCACCCGCTCGCCGCGGGCCGGCGTGTCGAGGCGCCTGGCGAGGGGCCCGGTGACCAGCCCACGCTCGCCGGCGCTGCCGTCCTCCGTGACGAGGATCACCTCGCCGCAACGCTCCCGGAACCAGTCGACGAGGAGCAGGTCGTCCCGGCTGCCGCCCCCGAGGAAGAGGGTGGTCCGGGCCGCGAGGTCCGTGCCCGCCCGCTGGAGGAAGAGCGGGAAAGGCGCGGCGCCGATGCCGCCGGCGACCAGCAGCACCTCGGTCCGCTCGCCCTCGCCGGGGAGCCAGAATCCCCTCCCGAGGGGGCCGAGGAGGGCGACCTCGGTGCCGGGCCGGAAGCGGGCCATCTGGCGGGTGCGGCGCCCGTAGACCTTGTAGACGAGCTCGAGGGCCACGGGGTCCTCCACGCCGGGCACGAGGCGCGCGACGGAGAAGGGACGGCGCACCAGGGTCTCGGCCGGGTCCGGCAGGCCGAGCATCACGAACTGCCCGGCCCGGGCCTCCCGTGCGATCGGCGCGGCGTCGAGGCGCATCCGGAAGCAGCCGCCCCCGAGTTCCTCCTGCTCGAGGACGCGGGCGCGCAGGTCCTGGGGCATCGCGGTTCCTCCCTCGACCCGCGAGTCTACCCCAGCCACGCCCGCCGGCTCAGTCGCAGGCGCTCGACTCCCGGGGCGAACCGGCGGAATCCGGCCCGAGGGAACCGGGACCACAGGCGTTCCGGCCACGGACGAGGTACCAGCGCGCCGAGCCCGGGGCCGGGACGTCCGGGTCCTCGAGGGAGTCGCCGTCCAGGTCCCGGGCGAGGCAGGTCCCTCCGCCGACCCCGTGGGCGGAAAGGTCGGCCACGTCGCCACGCAGCACGTCGTGCCGGGTCCCGTCCCCGGCGTCCGGGACCGCGGAGGACCAGCGGAGGGTCGTCTTGTCGCGGTCCAGGCGGAATCGCTGCACTTCCCAGGGAACCCGAAACGCGGAGGGATCGCCGGGGGCACAGTCGCAAGCGTCCAGCATCCCGTCATCGTCGCCGTCGTCGTAGAGGTCCGTCGCCGCCTCGGCGACGCCGATTCCGCAGCTTCCCTGCCAGCCGAGCTCGTCGTCGTAGTAGAGGTCGTCGCCCGCGTACCAGAGCCGGTAAAGATCTCCGTCGTCCAGGGGACTCGCCGACCGGATCTCGCGGGCGGTCCACGGCTCGGCTCCCCGGGGGAAGACGCGGCACTCCTCGAGGAAATGGATCCCGTCGGCGGAGGATGCCTGGACCAGGGCCACGTGGTGGTACTCGCTGATCGTGCTCTCCGGCGTCCAGAGGTAGACGTCGTAGAAGAGGCGGACCTTTCCGCCCACGATCATCGCGTCCGGCGTGGAGTAGCCGGCGTACCGGTCACGCTCGGGCCAGCCGGGAGTCTGCCCGAGGACCATCACCGGCGTGTCGAAGGACGAGCCATCGTCGCTGTCGGCCTTCCAGACCGTGTACCGGGCGGGAGGGGTCCCCTCGGCACGGATCGTCGAGATCGCGAAGTAGAGGCGCAGCCGTCCCTGCCACTCGATCGCCCCGGGCTCGCAGACGTGGAGGACGAACTCGTCGGAGGGGACGTCGTCCCGTGCGATCACCGGGTTCTCCGGGTCGCGGCTGAAGTGGACCCCGTCATCGGAGACCGCATGGCCGAGCTGGTAGACGCCGAAGAGCTGGTTCAGGGCGCAGTAGTACATGTGGTAACGGCCCCCGTAGCGGATCACCGAGGGCGTCTCCACCTTCGTGTAGTCGAAGGCGAGCGGAGAGGAAGCAGGGGAAAGTACCGGTTCCGGGTCGATGTCCCAGTCGAGCCCGTCCAGCGACACGGCCCGGTGGATCCGGACCGGGTCCTCCCGGGACGGATCGTCGTAACCCACGCTGAGGTACATCCAGTACTCGTTTCCCACGCGGATCACGGAGGGGTCGTTCCAGCAGTCGTTCGTCCAGAACGTCCCCTCGATCTGCGGATTCGTCGGGTCCGGCGTCCAGGGGGCATCGGCCCGGGCCGGGAACGGGGCGGCGAGCAGGCAGCACGCCAGCAGGCCGGCGCGCGACGCGCTGGAGATGGTCATGGCTTCCTCCCGGAAGGCAGTTCCCCCAGCCTACGGCGAGAGAGTCCCCGGGGAAAGCGATCGATGCCGGGGTGCTGGCCCCGGAAGCACTTCCGGGACAACATGAACCGATGCGGGACGTGATCGAGCGGGTCCGGGAGGGGATCTCCCCGTGGTTGTGGCTGGTTGCCGACGCGGGGCTCGCCGCCCTCGTCGCTGCCCCCGCGGAGACCCTGCTTCTCTTCCTGCTGAGCCCGGACCTGGCCCTGACCCTCGGCGGGTTCGCCTCGACGGCCGTCGCCCTGCTGCCGCAGGTGATCGGGCTGTTCGTGCTGGCCGGCCCCGTCCTCGTCGCCCTGGGAAACGTCTTCGCCGTGGGGCGGACCACCCGCACCGGGCTCCAGCCCCGCTACGTGCTCCACTTCCTGCTCCTCGACTGCGCGCTCCTGGCGATCGCGGCGGCCTGGCAGTGGCGAGGGGTCGGTCACCTCCTCGCCGGGCCCGCCCGGGCGGCGCTGGCCCTGACGATCACGTCCCTGGTCATCGCCGCCGTGCTGCTCGCGGTGCTCGCGCTGCTCCTCGCCCGGCGTCCCTCCCTGTGGCCCACCCCGTGGATCGTGGCGGTTTCCCTCGGCCTGCTCGTGGCCCTCGGGGTGGCGGCGGAGCTCCGCCGGGTGAGGCCCGAGCGTCCCCGCCCGCTCGTGCTCGGCTCGTTTCCTCCCTCTCGGGGCGTGCTCCTGCTCGAGCTCCCCGGGCTCTCCCGCCAGCAGCTCGGCGAGGCGGTCCGGCTCGGCTCCGTCCCGGCCCTCGGCTCGGTTCTCGCGCGGGGCACGCTCCTGCCCGTCGCCGGGGGGCCGGTGCCCGACACGGTGGCCCTCCACGCGACCCTGGTGACCGGCAAGGGTCCCCGGGACCACGGCATCCTCGGGTCGGTGCGGTATCGCCCGTGCCTCGCCCGGCGTTCCTTCGCCATCCTGCCGCGGGGGCTCTTCCTGCGACGCCTCCTCGGGACGCCGCTGTGGGAGAAAGTCCCGGTCGACTGGCGTTCCCTCACCGCGATCGCGCTGCCGGAGATCGCGCGGGGAGTCGGGGTGCCGCTGGCGATCGTCGGCGATCCCCTGGCGTGGCCGTCGACGGAGGACGCCGCCCGCGCCTCGTGGACCGATCGGCGCCTCGCGCCGGGGGCGCTGGTCCCGATGCCCGGGGAGATCCCCCCCGTCATCTGCCCGGTGTTCCCCGCGCGGGAGGTGGCGGAGCGGTTCTTCGATCCCCCCGCTTCCCGGCTCCGGGACACGCCGCGCCTCGCCCGCCTGGTCGGGGACGCCCTGGCCCGTGACCTGTGCGCCCTCCGGGTGGCCCGCGAGCTGGCCCGGGCAGACCGGTGGCCGCTCCTCCAGGTCCGGCTCTCCGGGTACTACCGGGTGGCGTACCAGTTCGCCGGCTGGCGCCCCGGCTTCCCGGCCCGCGCGGTGTCGGACCTCGAGGTGGCCGCGTACGGCCGGGTGATGCTGCGCTACCTCCGGGAGCTGGACCCGGCCGTCGGGGCGCTCGTCGGGGAGGTTCCCGGGCGCCTGGTCGTCGCCGTCTCCGAGCACGGAATGGAGCCCCGCCGGGACGCCCGGCGGCTCCTCGCCGAGCTGGTCGGCCGGACCACGCCCACCGGCACGCACGCGGGTCCCCCGCCGGGCCTCGCCATCTTCGCCGGGGACGGGGTGCGCCCGGGGCAGCGCCTCGCGGAGGAGGCGTCCCTGGCCTCGGTCCTGCCCACGCTGCTGTGGGGCGTGGGCCTGCCCCCGGGGGAGGACATGGGCCCGCTCCTGCCGGAGATCTTCGATGAGGACTGGGTGGCGGCGCACCCGCCGGCGCCCGTGGCGAGCTGGGGCGTCCCGTCGGGCCCCCGTTCCCGTTGACCCTCTTCCGCCACCCGGGCAAACTGGCGCGGGCCCGGGCCCCGGAAGGCCGCGTCCTTCCCGTGCCGGCGTGGCCCGGGACCCGCGGAACGGAGGCGAGATGACGCAAGGAATGGTCCTGATCCGGGCCGACGAGATCGATCGTGCCCTCGCGCGGATCGCTCACCAGGTGCTCGAGGAGGGCGGGGAAGGGGGAGATCTCGCCCTCGTCGGGATCCAGACCCGCGGCGTGCCGCTGGCGCGGCGACTCGCCCGGAAGCTGGCCGAGATGGGGGTCGAGGAGCCACCCGTCGGCATCCTCGACATCAACCTGTACCGGGACGATCTCTCCCGCGTCGCCGCGCACCCCGTCGTGCGGCGCACGGAGATTCCCTTCCCGGTGGAGGATCGGCGGATCGTCCTCGTGGACGACGTGCTCTACACCGGGAGGACGATCCGGGCCGCCCTCGACGCGCTGACGGATCTCGGCAGGCCGCGGCTGATCCGGCTCGCGGTCCTGGTCGATCGCGGCGGCCGCGAGATGCCGATCCAGCCCGACTTCGTGGGGCGCCACTTCAGCGCGGGCCCGGACCAGCTGATCGACGTGCTCCTCGCCGAGATCGACGGCGGGCCCGACCGGGTGGTCCTGCGGCCGCGGGAACCGGGGGAGGCCGATTCGACCGCCGCGACGGAGCCTTCGCCCGGGTCGCCCCCCGGGAGGGCCGCGGAGAAGAAGGCGAAGAAGGGGGCAGCCGCGGGAAGGAAGAAGGCGAGGAAGAAGGCGGCCGCCAAGGGGAGGCCGGCGAAGAAGGGCACGCGGAAGAAGAAGGCGAAGACGCGCGGCCGGGGAGGTGGGCGATGAAGCTGCGAAGCCGGCATCTCCTGGGGATCGCCGGGATGGAGGCCGACGAGATCCGGCTGATCCTGGACACCGCCGAGTCGTTTCTCGAGGTCTCCGGGCGGGAGATCAAGAAGGTCCCCGTGCTCCGGGGAAAGACGGTGGTCAACTTCTTCGTGGAGCCGTCCACCCGCACCCGGACCTCGTTCGAGCTGGCGGAGAAGCGGCTCTCCGCCGACACGCTGAACATCAGCGCCTCGACGAGCAGCCTGGTCAAGGGAGAGACCCTTCTCGACACCGTCCGCAACCTCGAGGCGATGAACCCGGACTTCATCGTGATGCGCCACGCGGAGCCGGGCGCCCACCTGATGATCACCCGGGTGACGAAGGCCTCGGTCGTCAACGCGGGGGACGGGCCCCACGAGCACCCGACCCAGGCGCTCCTCGACGCGATGACGATCCGTCAGCGGTTCGGGCGACTCCACGACCTCGACGTCGTGATCCTGGGCGACATCCTCCACAGCCGGGTCGCCCGGTCGAATATTCACCTCTTGACGACGATGGGCTCCCGGGTGACGGTCTGCGGTCCGCCGACGCTGATCCCCGTCGGCATCGAGCAGCTCGGCGTGCGCGTCAGCCACGATCCCCGCGAGGCGATCGAGGGGGCGGACGTCGTCATGGTGCTCCGGATGCAGCTCGAGCGGATGAAGACGGGTTACGTGCCCACCCTCCGGGAGTACGCCCGGCTCTACGCCCTGACGCCGGAGCGGCTCGAGGGGGCGAAGCCGGACGCGATCGTGATGCACCCGGGGCCGATGAACCGGGGCGTCGAGATCGACAGCCGGATCGCGGACGGTCCCCGGTCGGTGATCCTCGACCAGGTGGCCAACGGCGTCGCCGTGCGGATGGCGGTGCTCTACCTGCTGGCGGGAGGCGAACGTGAGAACGTTGCTGCTTAGGCGGGCGCGGGTCCTCGACCCGGCGAGCGGGCTCGACGCGGTCCGGGACGTCCTGCTGGAGGGAGACCGCGTGGTGAAGGTGGGAGCCCGGATCCCGCGCAGGGAAGGCTCGACCGTCCTCGACCTGGACGGTCTCGTCCTCGTGCCCGGGCTGATCGACATGCACGTTCACCTCCGCGAGCCGGGCCAGGAATGGAAGGAGACGATCGCCTCGGGCGCGGCGGCGGCCGCGGCCGGCGGGTTCACCGCGGTCGCGACGATGGCGAACACGGTCCCGGTCAACGACTGCCGCGCGGTGACCGAGCTGATCGTCGCCGAGGCGAGGCGGCACGCCGCCGTGCGGGTCTACCCGGTAGGCGCGGTGTCGAAGGGACTCGAGGGCAGGGAGCTCGCCGAGATCGGGGACATGATCGCCGCGGGGGCGGTGGCGATCTCCGACGACGGCCGGGCGATCATGGACGGCTCGCTGATGCGCCGGGCCCTCGAGTACTCGCGGATCTTCGGCGTCCCGGTGCTCGCCCACGAGATCGACGAGCAGATGGCGAAGGGCGGCGTGATCCACGAGGGGAAGGTCTCGACCCTCCTCGGTCTCCCGGGCCAGCCGGCCCACGCCGAGGAGGCGCTGGTCGCCCGGGACCTGCTGATCGCCGAGGACACCGGCGGGCGGCTGCACGTCCAGCACCTGACGACCGCCCGGGGCCTCGAGATGATCCGGCAGGCGAAGAAGCGGGGGGTCCGCGTGACGTGCGAGGTCACCCCTCACCACCTGGCCTTGACCGACGAGGCACTGGTCGGGTTCGACACCGACCTGAAGATGGCCCCGCCCCTGCGGCCGGAGAAGGACCGCCAGGCGCTGGTCCGGGGGCTGCGGGACGGGACGGTGGATGCCGTCGCGACCGACCATGCACCCCACCACCCGGACGAGAAGGCGGTGGAGTTCTCCCGGGCGCCGTTCGGTACCATCGGGCTGGAGACGGCCGTGCCGGTCTTCCTGACCCGGTTCGTGCACGAGGGAGGAATGGACCTCCTCGCCTTCGCGCGGCTGTTCTCCCTGGGGCCCGCCCGCGCGCTCGGCGTGCCCGGCGGGACGATCGAGCCGGGGGGGGTCGCGGACCTGACCGTGATCGACCTGGACCGGGAGGGGCGAATCGACCCGGAGAAGTTCCGCAGCCGGGCCCGGAACACCGCCTTCAAGGGGTGGGCGACCCGCGGAGCCGCGGTGATGACGATCGTCGGGGGACGGGTGGTCCACGACGACCGCTGACCCCGGGTCACGGGCGCGCCCTCTCGCGGGGTGCTACGATCGCATCGAGGGTGACACCGTGCCGGTACGTCAGGATGACGTGGCGCGGGGCCCGCGGGGCCGATGCCCTCCGAAGGAGGACCAGATGATCCGCCGCAATCTTCGCCGGACTTTTCCTTTCCTGCTCGTGGCTGCGTTCCTGCTCGGCGGGATCGCCCCGGCCGTCTTCGCCGCGCCGAAGGCTCCGCCGGAGGATCCTGCCCTCGCGGACGGCATCAAGCTGATCCGCGACCAGAAGTGGAAGGAAGCGGAGAAGTGGTTCTGGAGGTTCCTCAAGGAACACCCGGACCATGCCGAGGCGATGCGGAAGTACGGGTTCGTGGAGCTGCGGCGTCCCGGCGGCGACGCGGTCCGCGCCCGGGAGTTCCTCGAGAAGGCCGATCGCCGCGAGGCCGACAACCCGGTCGGGCTGTTCCTGCTCGCCAAGGCGTACGAGGCGACGAAGGACTGGCGGGGCGCGAAGGAGGCGTACGATCGCCTGATCGAGCTCGGCCCGGGGAAGGACGACCCGGTACGGGCCGGGGCGGTCCACCTCGCCCGCTTCAACCGGGCGCTGATCGCGATCCGCGAGAAGGACTGGGACACGGCCGAGAAGCTGCTGGACGTGGTCCTGCGGAGGGATCCGCGCCACGCCTACGCCTGGTACGAGAAGGCCGGGATCGCGGCGGCCCGGGGGGAGACGGACAGGGCCCTCGAGCTCTACGAGAAGACCCGTGACATGCTGAACCGGTGGGCGCCCTCGGAGGCCTGGACGTACCCGCAGAGCCGCTACTCCTACATCCGCGAGAACACCGCGCTCGAGCTGGCGAAGCTCTACCTGGCGAAGGGCGACGCCGCGAAGGCCGAGGAAGTCCTGCGCCCCGTCGTCGACCTGGTCCGCCTGCGGGCGAAGGCGGGCAGGCAGCGGACGGACACGTCGCCGAAGACTCCCCTCCAGGGGGAGGCCGACCGGCGCTTCGAGAACGCTCCCTTCTACTACGCGAAGGCGCTGATCGCCCTCGGCAGGAAGAAGGAGGCGAAGAAGCTGCTCAAGGAGTTCTCCCGGATGAAGCTCGGGGACCCGGAACTCCGGGACGAGGCTCGCCAGCTCTACCGCAAGGTGCGCTGACGGGAGGTGCCATGGCCGCCGTCGTCGAGACGAACCTGCCGGGGATCCCGCTCCTCGCCCGCGGGAAGGTCCGGGACATCTACGACCTCGGAGACCGGCTGCTGCTGGTCGTCACCGACAGGATCTCCGCCTTCGACGTGATCCTGCCCCGCCCGATCCCGGACAAGGGGAAGGTGCTCCACCAGGTCAGCTCGTTCTGGTTCCATCACTTCGAGGACGTCGTCCCCAACCACCTGGTCGCGGACCGGGTCGACGGGTTCCCGGAGGAGCTGCGGGATCACCGCGAACAGCTCGCCGGCCGGACGGCGCTGGTGAGAAAGGCGAGGATGTTCCCGGTGGAATGCGTCGCCCGGGGTTACCTCGCCGGCTCGGGTTGGAAGGAGTACCGGGAGACGGGGAAGGTCTGCGGAATCCCGCTGCCTGCCGGCCTGCGCCTTTCCGATCGGCTGCCCGAACCGATCTTCACGCCGGCGACCAAGGCGGAAGAGGGGGAGCACGACGAGAACATCTCGTTCGACCGGATGGTCGAGATCGTCGGCGGCGAGGTCGCCGAGAGGCTCCGGGAGCTGACCCTCGACCTGTACCGGCGTGCCGCGGCCTACGCCGAGGAACGGGGGATCATCATCGCGGACACCAAGCTCGAGTTCGGGATCATCGACGGGGAGATCACGGTCTGCGACGAGATGTTCACCCCGGACAGCTCGCGCTTCTGGCCGGCGGACCGGTACGAGCCGGGAAAGAACCAGCCCTCCTGGGACAAGCAGTACGTGCGCGACTGGCTCGAGTCGACGGGCTGGGACAAGCGGCCCCCCGCCCCCGAGATGCCGGACGAGGTGGTCGAGGGGACGCGGCGACGCTACCTCGAGATCCTCGAGTTGCTGACCGGCAGGGGGCTCGTCGAGTAGCGATGCTCGCCGACCGCGAGGTCCTCGAGCGCCTCGAGTGGCCCAGGGTCCGGGAGATCCTCGCCGAGGGGACCCGCACGCCGATGGGGCGGGAGCAGGCCCTCTCCCTGGTCCCCGGAACGGGTGACCCGGACGTCACCGCCGCCCGGGTCGAGCAGCTCCGCCGGTACCACCAGGCGAAGGGACGCCTGCCGGTGACGGCCGTCGAGGATCCCGCGGGCGTCCTGGTGGAGCTCGGCGTCGCGGGGCGCGTGCTGACCGGGCAGCAGGTCTACGAGACGGTCCGCCTCCTTTCCGTCGCGCGGGACGTGGCCGGTGAGCTGCGGCGGCTCGACCCCGAGGAGTGGCCGGACATCGGGTCGTTCTGGGCCCGGTTCCCGGTTCTCGACGGGGTGATCGACGGGATCGAGGGGAACCTGACCCCTTCCGGCCACGTCGAGGACCACGCGAGTCCCGAGCTCGCCCGGATCCGCGGCGAGATCCGCCACCTGTCGGAGACGCTGGAACGGACGCTGCAGAAGATCCTCCGGGCCTCGTGGACGGGCCCGGTGCTCCGGGACCGGTACGTCACGATCCGCAACGATCGTTACGTCGTCCCGGTACGGACCGATTCCCCGCGGCGGTTCCACGGGATCGTCCACGGCCACTCGGCGAGCGAGAAGACGGTCTTCGTCGAGCCGATCGAGACCGTCGAGATCAACAACAGGCTGGTCGCGCTCCGGGACGAGGAACAGCGGGAGGAGGAGCGGATCCTCGCCGGTTACACCGAGATGCTCCGGGCGGTCCGGGAGGAGATCGAGACGACGGCCGAGGTGCTGGGCGAGGTCGACCTCCTCGAGGCGGTCGCCGAGTGGGCCGAGGCGGAGGGGGCGGTCCGGGCCGACCTGGCGGCCGGCGGAGCCTGGCGGCTGGTCCGGGCGCGTCACCCGGTGCTCGAGCGGACCCTGCGCTCCGCGCGGCCGCCGCGGACGATGGTTCCCCTCGACCTGGACATCGGCCCGGAGACGCGGGTCCTCGTGGTCTCGGGGCCCAATGCCGGCGGCAAGACCGTCGCCCTCAAGACGCTGGGCCTCGCGGTCCTCCTCGCCCACGCGGGCATCCCGGTGCCCGCCGACGAGGCGCGGTTGCCGCGCGTCACGAGGGTGTTCGCCGACATCGGCGACGAGCAGTCGATCGCGAGCAGCCTGTCGACGTTTTCATCCCACGTCCGCAACCTGGCCGAGATGGTCCGGGAGGCCCGGGACGGGGTCCTCTCCCTGGTCGACGAGATCGGGACGGGGACCGATCCCGCGGAGGGGGCGGCCCTCGGCGTGGCGGTCCTCGAGACGCTCCGCGAACGGGGCAGCCTCGTCGTGGCGACGACCCACCACACCGCGGTCAAGTCCTGGGCGTACCGCGCGGAGGGGGTGACGAACGCCGCCTGCGAGTTCGACGAGACGACGATGCGACCGACCTACCGGCTGGTCCAGGGGGTCGCCGGCGCCTCGGTCGGCCTGACGATGGCCGAGCAGCTCGGTCTCGACCCGGTCGTGGTCGATCGGGCACGGGCCCTGATGGACCCGGCGGGCAAGGAGGCGGCCCGGGCCCTCGACTCGGTCCGCGCGCTCGCCGCGACCCTCGAGCGGGAACGGGCCGAGGTCCAGGCCCTCCGGCGGAGGCTCGAGGAGGAGCTTGCGGCGGCCCGGGAGAAGGCGCGCCGTGCCGAGGAGCGCCGGCGGCGGGAGTGGGAGGAGCGTCTCGACACCCTGCTCCGGGAGTTCCGGGCGGAGGCCCAGCGGATGCTCTCGAGGGTGGAGGACGCCCGGGTCCGGAAGTCGATGGAACGGGAGCGGGCCCGCCGGGAGAAGGAGCTCCGGGAGCGGTTCGCGGGGGAGGAGAGGACGGCGAGGGCCGCCGCGCCGCCGCCCCCGGGATGGACCCCGCGTCCCGGGGAGCGGGTGTTCTCGGTCCGGCTCGGCAGGGAGGGGGTGGTCCGGGGCCTGCGCGGAAAGGGGGCGGACGTGCTCTTCGGCCGCACCCTCTTCACCGTGCCCCTCGAGGATCTCCGGCCCCTGGGCTCGCCGCGGGAGGGGGAGCCGCGCGAGGACCGGCCGGGTCTGCGGCGCGCCCGGGTTCCCGACGGAGTGACCGCCGACCTGTCCGAGAAGGAGGTTCCCCGGGAACTCGTACTGATCGGGAAGCGGGTCGACGAGGCGCTGGCGCTCCTCGACAAGTACCTGGACGATGCCTGCCTCGCGGGCCTCGCCGAGGTCCGGGTCGTCCACGGTTTCGGTACCGGCCGCCTGAAGAAGGCGGTCCGGGAGTTCCTCGCGGATCACCCGGAGGTCCACGGCTTCCGCGACGGTGGCAGGGGAGAAGGGGGCGGTGGGGCAACGGTCGTCCGGCTCGTTCCGGGGGAGGGGGGACCATGAGGGCGAGGCGGCTCCTTCTCGGCGTCCTCCTGGCGGGAGCGGCCGGGGCGGGGCTCGTCGTCCTTCGCCCCGGGATCGGGCTTGCCGCCTGGCGCCTGGCCGGGCGAGTTCTCCACCATGCCCGCGTGGGATACGTCCGGGCGGACGGGGAGCGGGTCGCGTACCTGGAGCTCGGATCGGGTCCGCCCGTCGTCCTCGTGCATGGCCTCCGGGGCGAGTCGGTCGTCATGCTGCCCCTGGCGTCACGCCTCGCGGCCCGGGGTTGGCGAGTGATCTGTATCGACCTGCCCGGGCACGGTCATTCGCCCGACCCGCGGCGGCCGATGGACATCGGGCGGGCGGCGCGGGTGGTCCGGGAGGTGATCCGGGAGCTGGGGCTCGAGCGACCCCCCGTGATCGGGCACTCCCTCGGTGGCTGGATCACCGCGTGGCTCGCCCTCGAGGACCCGGCCGCCGTCGGTCCGGTGGGCCTGGTGGCTTCCGCCGGCCTTCCCTTCGAGCCGCCCCCCTGGCCGGACCTGCTGCCGCGGACCACCGCCGAGGCGCGGCGGGGTCTTCGGCTGCTCTTCGCTGATCCGCCCCCTCGTGTACCGGCCCCCGTGCTCTGGTTCGCCTCGCGGCGGCGGGTGGCGACCAGCCTGGATCTCCTGCGCTCGGCCCTCTCGGGGCGCTACCTGCTGGATGGCCTCCTGCCCGGGATGGCCGTCCCGGCCCTGGTCGTGGCGGGGGAGGAGGACCACATCGTGCCGCTGCCGGCGGCCCGGGAGATGGCGGCGGAACTGCCCGGCCACCGGATCGAGGTCGTCCCGGGAACCGGGCACATGCTGGTGATCGAGGCGCCGGACCGGGTGGCGGGGATTCTCGACCGGTTCCTGCGGGGGGAGCGGGTCGGGGCGGGGAACCCTCGGCCGAAAACGGGGACGGAAGCGACAGGATCGTAACCTGGTAACGTTATCGTAACCGGCGTTCCTTCCCGTCCGCCCGCTCCGTTCCGGGAGCGGTCGGAGGCGTTCGGAAGGTGCCCGGCACGGGAGATGAACCGCGTGGGGGAGGGATGGCGTTTGCCCGACGTTCCGGCGGGGCGTTATATTGCGCCCCGACCGGCCCGCCGGGTAGCCACCCGGAACCGCCCGGGTCCGTTCGCGAGGAGCGAGACGTGTTCTGGCGCCGACACTACACGGTGATGGTGGTCCCGGATGCCCGGGCCAACATGAAGCGCTTCCACCTCGAGGGGAAGCACCTGGCCCTGGGCCTTTCGGGAGTGGCGGTGATCCTGGCCCTCGCCTTCGCGGCTCCGCTCCTGCTCGCGTGGGGAGTCCGCCTCGATTCGCGCCTGGCCGCGGTCGAGGCGGAGCGGGACCGGCTGGCGGAGAACAGCGCCTCGATGGAGGCCTCGCTCGCCGACCTGCGGGAAAAGCTCGACCGGTTCGAGCGGCGGACGGAGAAGCTGGCCGCCCTCGCCGGCCTCGACCTTCCCTCGGTGCAGTCCGGGGGACAGGGGGTCGGCACCGGCATCGAGAACCTGGCGCCCAGGGCGAAGGCCGACGTGCTCGCCGCCGAGGCGGAGGCGCTGCACGACCGCTCGGACCTGGTCGAGCGTCGCCTCGAGACGGTCGAGCGGGCGATCCACTCCCAGTCGGAGAGGCTCGCCCACGTGCCGTCGATCTTCCCGGTTCGCGGCCTGATCGGCGCCGGTTTCGGCTGGCGGCGCGATCCGTTCACCGGCCTGCGCCAGTTCCACCGGGGGATCGACATCTCCGCCCCGGAGGGTACGCCCGTCCGGGCCCCGGCCGACGGCATCGTCGTCAAGACCGAGCGCAACGGCGGTTACGGAAAGGTCCTCTACATCTCCCACGGCAACGGGATCGTCACCCGTTACGGGCACCTGTCGGCCTACAGGGTGCGTCCCGGCCAGAAGGTTCGCCGGGGGGACGTGATCGCCCTCGTCGGGAACACCGGCCGGTCGACCGCTCCGCACCTGCACTACGAGGTCCTGGTCGGCGGCAAGCAGGTCGACCCGATGCGCTACATCATGGACGACGGCCTGTTCTACTGAGTCCCGGACGAAAGCCGGAGGGGGACGCCCGGTGGCCCGCCGGGGACGGGGAGGGTAGCCTTTCCCCCGCGGGGGCCGTGCGCCTCCCGCGGGAAGGCGGACGATGATCAACAAGCTCCTCGCCAAGGTGATCGGCACCAGCAACGAGCGGACGCTCAAGCGGTTGCAGCCGCTCGTCGCCCGGATCAACGAGCTCGAGTCCACGGTGAAGCCGCTCACGGACGAGCAGCTTCGGGCGAAGACCGGCGAGTTCCGGGAACGGCTGGAGCGAGGGGAGTCCCTCGACGACCTGCTCCCGGAGGCGTTCGCCGTCGTCCGCGAGGCGGCGGTGCGCACCCTGGGAATGCGCCACTTCGACGTCCAGTTGATCGGCGGGATCGTCCTCCACCAGGGAAAGATCGCCGAGATGCGGACCGGGGAGGGGAAGACGCTCGTCGCGACCCTGCCGGCCTACCTGAACGCCCTGACCGGCAAGGGCGTCCACGTCGTCACGGTCAACGACTACCTGGCGTCCCGCGATGCCGAGTGGATGGGGCGGGTCTACCGGTTCCTCGGGATGACGGTCGGGTGCATCCAGCACCACCTGGACAACGCCCAGCGCAAGGAGGCCTACTCCTGCGACATCACCTACGGCACGAACAACGAGTTCGGCTTCGACTACCTGCGGGACAACATGAAGTTCACCCTGGACAGCATGGTCCAGGTCAAGGGCCACCACTACGCGATCGTCGACGAGGTCGACTCGATCCTGATCGACGAGGCGCGGACCCCGCTGATCATTTCCGGTCCCTCGGAAGGGGACGTCAGCATCTACTACCGGGTCGACGCGATCATCCCGAAGTTGAAGAAGGGGGCGGTGATCGCCGAGGAGGTCGCGCGGGAAGAGCGGGAGGCGCTCGAGGCGACCGGTGACTACATCGTCGACATCAAGAACCGCAACGTGATCCTGACCGAGCAGGGGGTGGCCCACGCGGAGAAGCTGCTGGGCGTGGCGAACCTCTACGACCCGGCGAACATCGAGATCCTCCACGCGCTCCAGCAGGCGCTGCGCGCCCATACCCTCTACGAGCGCGACGTCGACTACATGGTGGAGGACGGCGAGGTGATCATCGTCGACGAGTTCACGGGCCGGAAGATGCCCGGGCGGCGCTGGTCCGACGGACTCCACCAGGCGATCGAGGCCAAGGAGGGGGTCCAGATCCAGTCGGAGAACCAGACCCTCGCGACGATCACGTTCCAGAACTACTTCCGCATGTACGAGAAGCTCTCGGGCATGACGGGAACGGCCGAGACCGAGGCGACCGAGTTCGCGAAGATCTACGACCTCGACGTGGTCGTCATCCCGACGAACCGGCCGATGATCCGCGAGGATCACCCGGACGTGATCTTCAAGACGGAGGAGGGGAAGTTCCGCGCGGTCGTCGAGGAGATCATCGACTGCCACCGGCGGGGGCAGCCGGTCCTCGTGGGAACGACGTCGATCGAGAAGTCGGAACGGCTGTCGTCGATGCTGAAGCGGCGGGGAATCCCCCACGAGGTGCTGAACGCGAAGCACCACGCCCGGGAGGCGGAGATCGTCGCCCAGGCGGGCCGGGTCGGCGCCGTGACGATCGCGACGAACATGGCCGGCCGCGGCACCGACATCCTCCTCGGCGGCAACCCGGAGATGCTCGCGCGGCAGATCCTCTTCGAGAAGACGCAGAAGAAGTGGGAGGAGGCCGAGGAGCGCGAGCGGGAGACCGCCCTTGCCGAGGCGAAGGAGACCTGTGCCCGGGAGCACGACGAGGTGATCCGGGCCGGCGGCCTGCACATCATCGGTACCGAGCGCCACGAGGCGCGCCGGATCGACAACCAGCTCCGGGGCCGGGCCGGCCGGCAGGGGGACCCGGGGTCCTCCCGGTTCTACCTGTCCCTCGAGGACGACCTGATGAAGCGGTTCGCCTCGGGGCTGATGGAGCGCGCCCTCGACCAGGCGGACGACATGCCGATCGAGTCGAAGCTGGTCAGCCGGGCGATCGAGCGGGCCCAGAAGCAGGTCGAGCAGCAGAACTTCGAGATCCGGAAGCGGCTCCTCGAGTACGACGACGTCCAGAACAAGCAGCGCCAGGAGGTCTACGCGCTGCGGCGGGAGATCCTCGAGGGAAAGGGCCTGCGGGAGTACGTCTTCTCCCGTGCCGAGGAGGTCCTCGACTGGATCCTCGAGGAGCACACGCCGGAGGACCCGCGGGACGAGCTGGACGTTGGAGCGATCTCGGCGCAGGTGATGCACTACTTCGGGTTCGACCCGGCGAAGGAGGGGATCGACCTCGCGGCGGTACCGCGGGACGCGCTGAGGGAGACCCTCTGGAAGCGGATCGTCGAGCGGTACGAGGAGAAGGAGAACCGCGTCGGCGCCGACATGATGCGGCGGTACGAGAAGTACGTGATTCTCCAGATCATCGACAACCAGTGGAAGGATCACCTTCTCGCCCTCGACCACCTGAAGGAGGGGATCGGGCTGCGCGCCTACGCCCAGCAGGATCCCCTCGTCGAGTACAAGCGGGAGTCGTTCGAGCTGTTCGCCGCGATGAAGGAGCGGATCGAGACCGAGATCGTCCGCTACCTGATGCTCCTCGAGCCGATGACCGAGGAGGAGCGCCGCCAGCAGGAGGAGCAGGAAGCCCGGCGCCGCGAGGCGATCTTCCGCGCGGCGTCGGCGGCGAAGGCCGGGGAAGCGGCGAAGGCGGTGAGGACGGTCCGGCGGAAGGACGAGAAGAAGGTCGGGCGCAACGATCCCTGTCCCTGCGGATCGGGCAAGAAGTACAAGAAGTGCTGCGGTCGCGGGAAGTAGCCGCGGCCGTTCGCCGGCGTTCGCCGCGCCCGGGGCTTCGGCCGGGGCGCGGGTGGTGTACCCCGCGTCCCGGTTCCTGGAGGGGCGGGGTTGACCGGGGGGGACGTGCGACCCACCTTCGCCACGAGGGGAGCCCGCGCATGCCGGGCCCCGGCGGAGGTGTCGCATGTCGCTCTACATCGAGGTCATCGAGTGGCGCCAGGACGACGGGACGGAGATCGTCCACAGGTTCGAGCCGGGGGGCGAGATCAAGTGGGGCGCCCAGCTGACCGTCACCGAGAACCAGTGGGCGGTCTTCTTCCGGGACGGCAGGGCGCTCGACACCTTCGGCCCGGGTCGCTACACCCTCGAGACGAAGAACATCCCGCTGCTCGTCGAGGCGCTGAAGATCCCGTTCGGCGGGAAGAGCCCGTTCCGGGCGGACGTGTACTTCGTGGCGCGGAAGACGTTCCCGGACCTGCGCTGGGGCACGAAGGACCCGGTGGTCTTCCGCGACCCGGAGTTCGACATGGTCCGCCTGCGGGCCCACGGAAAGTACGCGATCCGCGTCGCCGACCCGCGGAAGATGGTCAACACGCTGGTCGGGACGATGGGGAGGTACACGACCGAGGACATCGAGGAGTACCTGCGCGGGATCATCGTCGCGCGGCTCAACGACGTCCTCGGCGAGGCGAGGATCCCGCTCCTCGACATGCCGAGCCAGTACGACGAGCTGGCCCTGATGCTGCGGGGCCGGGTCGAGGAGGACTTCGCGGGCCTCGGCCTGGCGGTCGACAACCTGGTGATCGGCGCGATCACGCCCCCCGAGGAGGTCGCCCGGGTCATCGACGAGCGCGCCGGGATGGCGGCCGCCGGGATGCGGGGTTCGTACGTCGGCTTCAAGGCCGCCCGGGCGATGGGGGACGCGGCGAAGGGAGCCGGTGCCGGCGGCGGCGGCGCGGCCACCGAGGGGATGGGGCTCGGCGTCGGCGCGGGCCTCGGAATGGCGATCCCGGGGATGCTCCGGGACGCCCTCGGGGGTGCAGGGGGCGGTGGGGCCGCCGGGACCGCGACCGCGGGAGGCGGCCCCCGGGGGAGCGGCGGCCCGGCGACCGAGACCGGGGTCTACTGCGCCTCGTGCGGGGCACGGGTCCCGCCGGACAGCCGCTTCTGCCCGCAGTGCGGCAGGTCCCTCGCGGCGACGAAGTGCGCGAAGTGCGGCACGGTCCCGCCGCCCGGGGCGAAGTTCTGTCCCGGGTGCGGGAACCCGCTCTGATTCCCGGGTAGACTCCCGTCCCATGGGAGGAGAGAGGAAGCACCGGAGCGCGGGCCGGCCCGCGCGGTGCCCGGCCTGCGGCTCCGAGCGGGTTGCCGAGATCGCGTGGGGAAATCCCGCCGGGATTCCCGATCTCGGGAAGCGGTTGCGGGAAGGGTCGCTGGTCCTCGGCGGGATCTGCGTGCGCGGCGAGGTCCCGGCCTGGCGGTGCAACGACTGCGGGGCCTCGATCTACCGGGAGGAGGGGCCCCCGGGGCCTCCCGGCCGCTGAGCCACGCTACCCCCGCCGCCGCGTTCGGGCTATGATCCCCGGCAACCCGCGGGGCGACGCGCGCCGGCCGCTGCCGGCGGCACCCCGCGGGAGGCGAGGGTCTCCCACATGCTCGACGACAAGGTTCCCCTTGGGCTGACGTTCGACGACGTCCTCCTGCAGCCGGCCTACTCGGAAGTGATGCCGAGCGAGGTCGACACCTCCACCCGGCTCACCCGGAATATCCGGCTGGAGATCCCCCTGGTCTCGGCCGCGATGGACACGGTGACCGAGGCGCGGCTCGCGATCGCCATCGCCCAGCAGGGCGGGATCGGGATCATCCACCGGAACCTGTCCATCGAGCGGCAGGCCGAGGAGGTCGACAAGGTCAAGCGGTCGGAGTCCGGGATGATCGTCGACCCGATCACGATGACGGCCGACCGGACGGTGCGGGACGCCCTCGAGGTGATGGCCCGCTACCGGATCTCCGGGGTGCCGGTGGTCGACGACGACGGACGCCTGGTCGGGATCCTGACGAACCGCGACCTCCGGTTCTGCGACCGGCCCGACGCGCCGATCCGCGACTTCATGACCTCGGAGGACCTGGTGACGGTCCCCGAGGGGACCGACTTCGAGCGGGCCCAGGAGCTGCTCCATCGGCACCGGATCGAGAAGCTGCTGGTCGTCGACGACGACTACCGGCTCAAGGGACTGATCACCTTCAAGGACATCCAGAAGCGGATGGAGTACCCCCACGCCGCCAAGGACGGGCACGGGCGCCTGCGGGTGGGGGCCGCGGTCGGGACCGGGCCGGACACGATGGACCGGGTGGCCGCCCTCGTCGACGCGGGAGTCGACGTGATCGCCGTCGACACCGCCCACGGTCACTCGCGGCGGGTCCTCGACATGGTCGACCGGATCCGCGAGCGTTGGCCGGACGTCGACATCATCGCCGGGAACGTCGGCACCGAGGATGGGGCCCGGGCACTCGTCGAGCGGGGGGTCGACGCCGTGAAGGTCGGGGTCGGGCCGGGCTCGATCTGTACCACCCGGGTGGTTTCCGGGGTCGGGGTTCCGCAGCTCACGGCGATCGTGTCCGCCGTCCGCGCCTGCCGGCCGCGGGGCATCCCCGTGATCGCCGACGGCGGGATCAAGTTCTCCGGCGACATCACCAAGGCCCTGGCCGCCGGGGCCGACTCGGTGATGATCGGGTCGCTCTTCGCCGGCACGGAGGAGTCTCCCGGGGAAACGGTCCTCTACCAGGGACGGACCTTCAAGGAGTACCGCGGGATGGGCTCGCTGGGAGCGATGGCGACGGGTTCGCGGGACCGGTACTTCCAGGACGACCAGCAGGACGCGAGCAAGCTGGTGCCCGAGGGGATCGAGGGGCGGGTTCCGTACAAGGGCCGGCTGCGGGACCTGGTCTTCCAGCTCGTGGGTGGCCTCAGGGCGGGCATGGGCTACTGCGGTGCCCACGACCTCGAGGAACTGCGCCGGAACGCGCGGTTCGTACGGATCACCGGGGCGGGACTCCGGGAGTCCCACGCCCACGACGTGATCATCACCCGGGAGGCGCCGAACTACCGCCTCGAGTAGGGGGCGGCGGGATCACCGTGATCGCGCGCGTCCCGGGTTCTCCCGGCGGCGCTGCCAGCAGCACCCGGATGGCGACCTCCCGGAGGAAGGGGGGGAGCTTCTCGCCCCACTCGACGGCGACGACCCATCCCTCGGCGAGGGCCTCCTCGATTCCCAGGTCGTCGATACCGGCACCCCCCGGCAGCCGGTAGAGGTCGACGTGCAGGAGGGGAACCCTCCCTCCGGGATGTTCGACGGCCAGCACGAACGACGGGGAGACGACCCGCGCCGGGTCGTGGCCGAGACCGGCGGCGAGCCCCCGGACGAACACCGTCTTGCCCGCACCGAGGTCTCCCTCGAGGGAGAGGAGTTCCCCGCCGGCGAGCCGTTCCCCGAGGGCGCGGCCCGCCGCCCGGGTCGACCCCTCGTCCCGGGCGATCTCCGGGCGGGGGGCGGTCAATCCTCGTCCTCCTCCCCGGGCTCCTCGCCGGCCAGGTTCCGGAAGGCGTCGGCGAGGTGCTCGAGGACCGCGCCGGCGGTCAGGGAGGGCTCGCTCTCCAGCCGGTCGACGGCGATGTCCGCGGCGAGCCCGTGGACGTAGACGCCGAGGATCGCCGCCTCGAGCGGCTCGAGCCCCTGGGCGATCAGCCCGGCGATCAACCCGGTGAGGACGTCGCCCATCCCGCCACAGGCCATCCCCGGGTTGCCCGTCGGGTTGACGTAGGCCTGGCCGTCGGGAGCGGCGATCACCGTCCGGTACCCCTTGAGGACGCAGACCGCGTTCGCCTCGGCGGCGATCCGGCGGGCCCAGCCGAGCCGGTCCCCCTGGATCTCCGCGGGGGTGACGCCGTGGAGACGAGCCGCTTCCCCCGGGTGGGGCGTGAGGACGAGGGGCGCCTTTCGCGCGGCGAGGGACGCGCGGGATCGCCCGGCGAAGGCGTTGACGCCGTCGGCATCGAGGACGACGGGTACCGGCGAGCGCCGCACCAGCTCGCGGATTTCCGCCGCCACGCCGGGACGCGTCCCGAGGCCCGGACCGATGGCGATGACGCTGCGCTCGGCCGCGAGCTCGAGTGCCCGCTTCGCCGCGCCCTTTCCGAGGAAACCTTCCCGCGTGGCCGGCAACGGCTCGGTCATCAGCTCGGGGGCGAAGCCGGCGACCTCGGGGCGGACTGCCGCGGGGCTCGCCACCGTCGAGAGTCCCGCCCCGGCGCGGAGGGCGCCCCACCCCGCGAGGGCGGCGGCCCCCGCCTTGCCGGTGCTGCCGGCGACGACGAGCACGTGGCCGAAGCGGCCCTTGTGGTCCCCCGGTTCCCGCTCCGGCAGCAGCAGGGAGACGTCCTCGGCGGTCACCCAGTGAAGGTCGGTCCCCGCCTGCCAGACCGCCCGCGGCGGGATCCCGATGTCGACGACGACCACCTCCCCGCAGAGATCCTCGGCCGGGGGCAGGAGCTGGGCCGGCTTCGGCCGGGCGAAGGTGACCGTCAGGTCCGCGGCGATCGCCGGGCCGGGGATCTCGTGGGTGCTCGCCTGGAGTCCCGAGGGGATGTCCACCGCGGCGACGATCGCCCCGGAGGAGTTGACGTCCTCGACGACCCGGGCCGGCAGGCCCCCGAGAGGACGGGAAAGGCCTGTCCCGAACATCGCGTCGACGACCAGCACGCCGGGATGGAGGACCGGTCCCCGGCGTTCCCATGCCCGCTCGTCGCGGATCGGCACGACCTGGCCACCCATTCCCAGCCAGGCGCGTGCCATCGTCCCGGCATCACCGCGGAGCTTCCCGGGGGAGGCGCCGACCAGGTAGACGACGACCGGGGCCCCGCAGCGGGCGAGGTGCCGGGCGCAGACGAAGCCGTCGCCCCCGTTGTTGCCGGGGCCGGCGAGCACGACGACGTGCCGGGCCGTCGCGTCCGGGACGACGTCGAGGATCGTCTCCGCGACCAGGCGGCCGGCGTTCTCCATCAGGACGAGGCCGGGGATCTTCATCTCCTCGATGGCGATCCGGTCCGCCTCGCGCATCCTGGCGGTGTCGAGCACTTCCATCGTCACGTCCTCCGGTTGTCCGGTGGGGGAAGGAATGAGGAGTCTGCCACGTTTTCGGACGACGGGCGGGTGCGGGGGGGAGCGCGATCGGACCCGGCGGAGGAAAAGCGGCGGGCGGGGCCGAGCGGCCCCGCCCGCCGGGGTCAGGTCAAGGACGTTCGTGCCCCCCGTGGCGTACTATCCTTGAGCACGTGACCCGTTCGTTGCCGAAGATTTACCTCGAACCGCCCCCGGGGCCAAGGAAAATGAATGACCGATCTTCGGAAAAGTGAGGCCGGGAATTCTCGCGAGGCCCCGCGGGAGGAGCCGCGTCCGCGCCCGGTCCCCGGGGCGGAGGTCGAGCTGGCGATCGACGACCTCGGGGGCGAGGGCGAGGGGGTCGGCCGGGCGCACGGATTCGTGGTCTTCGTGCCCGGGGGCGTGCCCGGCGACCGGGTCCGCGCCCGGGTCGAGCGGGTCCACCGGCGATTCGCCCGGGCCGAGCTCCTCCGGGTCCTCGAGGCTTCCCCGGATCGCCGGCAGCCATCCTGCCCCCACCAGCCGGCCTGCGGGGGCTGTCCCCTGATGGTCCTCCCCGAGGAGGTGGCGCTGCGCCGGAAGATTCGGCACCTCGAGGAGACCCTGCGGCGGATCGGACGGCTCGCGCTCTCCACCCGGGAGGTGGTTCCGTCCCCCCGTGCGCTCCGGTACCGGGGGCGGGTGCGCCTCGCGGTCGGCCCCCCCGGGGTGCCGGAGCTCGGGTACCGGCCCCCCGGTGATCCCCGGGGCCTCGTCCCGGTGACCGACTGCCTGGTCGCGCCCGCGGGAGCGGTTCCCCTGGCATCGCGGTTCCTCGCCGAGCTGGCCCGGGGAGGTGGCGGCGGGCCGAACGACTGGCCCTCGGAACTCGAGGTGCGGGCATCGTTCGCGGAAGACCGGTTCCTGCTGGTGGTCCACGGGCCGCGCCGCCCCGGGCGCCGGCTGAGGGGGGTCGCGGAGGGCGTGCTGCTCGACGAGAACCGCCTCGCCGGGGTCGTGCTCGTCGCCGGCGGGCGCGGCCGCCCGGAGCCGGCCGTCCTCGCCGGTCGCGGCCGGCTCGAGGAGGAGATTGCCGGGCTGCGGGTCCCGCTGGGACCGACGTCGTTTCTCCAGGTGAATCCCGCCGCCGCGGAGTCGCTCTACCGCCTGGCCCGGGAGCGCCTGCACCTGGACGGGGAGCCGCGGGCGCCCCTTCTCGATCTCTACTGCGGGGCCGGGCTGGGGGGCCTGCTCGGCACCCCGCCGGGCACGGCGGTCACGGGCGTCGAGAGGTCGGCCGAGGCGGTGGCCGCGGCCCGGGGGCTCGCGGCCCGGGCGGGAAGGGAGGGCTGCCGCTTTCTCGCTGCTCCCGTCGAGGAGGTGGTGACGGGTCTCGCCGCGGAGGGAACCCGCTTCCCGCGGGTGCTGCTCAATCCGCCCCGCGCGGGGGCCGGCCGGGACGTGCTGGAAGCGATGGCGGCGCTCCAGCCGCGGAGGATCGTGCTGGTGTCCTGCCATCCCGCGACCCTGGCCCGGGACGCGGCGATCCTGGCCGGGCTGGGATACGCGCCGCGGGACCTGGCGGCGGTCGACATGTTTCCCCAGACGGCGCACCTCGAGGCGGTCCTCCGGTTCGACCGGGAGGGGGAGAGGCCGTGAGGGACCTTGCACGGGTCCTCGCGATGACCCTCGCCGTGGCGGTCGGCCCGGGGATGCCGGTCGGGGTCACCGCGGGGCCGGTGCCGCCGGCCTGTCCGGCGGCGGACGTCGACCGGCTCGGGCGCTCCTCGATGGAACTGCTCGACATCGCGGCGACCACGGCGGCTTCGCCGGATCCCGGGTGCCGCAGGCTCGGCCGGGCGGTGGCCGACCTGGTCCTCGCGCGGGGGGAAGCGGCCGCGGGTGCCTGGGAACGGCTCGCCGCCGAGGCCGGGGAAGGTCCGCCCGCGCTCCGGGCCGTCGCCGCCGCGCTGGCGTTTCGCGCGGGGCATCCGAGGGAGGCCCACCGGCTCGCGGCGGGCGTTCTGCGCGCCCGGCCACGCTCGGCCCTCGCCTGGGAGGTCCTCGGCCGGGTGCTCGCCGCCCGGTTCCTCGAGGAGGCGGCGCGGGAGGCGTTCCGGAGGGTCCTCGTGATCGACCCGGGGGATCCCGGGGCCCTGCGAGGGCTCGCGCTGCTCGAGGACGACCGGGAAGCGAAGGCCCGGCTGCTCGAGCGGTACCTGGCGGTCGCGGGAGACCGGGGAGAGCCGTGGGACCGGTCCCGGGCCGCCCGGGAGCACCTCGCGCTGCTCGCGGCCCTCGGGGACCGGCCGGTCTTCGTGCTCGAGCGGGCCGACCTTCCCGGGACGATCCCCCTGCGGCCGGTCCCGGGCCGCCCGGGCTTTCCCCGGGGCTTCGTCCTCGAGGCCGAGCTCGGCGGGCGCCGCCCGGAACCGCTGCTGCTCGACACCGGCGCCTCGGGCGTGCACCTCGCCGCCCGGGCGGCGCGGCGGGCGGGGTTCCAGCCGCTCGCCGCGGGTACGCTGGTCGGCGGGGGCGGGAACGCGCGCCACCGGGTGCGCCGGGGGATCGTCCCGGTTCTCGGGCTCGGGCCGGTCGTCTACCGCGATCCGCTGGTCGCGGCGGCGCCCGGAAGCCTCGAACGACGGGGAGCCTGGCGGGGGATCCTCGGGGCCGACGTGCTCGGGGGCCTCCGGCTCCTGTTCCGGCCGCGGCGCCCCGCGATCGATCTCCTCCCGGCCGACGCGGCCGCGGGGGACGATCCGCTCGTTGTCGACCCGTGGGACCTGCCGGCCGGCGAGCTCCCCGTGCTGCGCGTCGAGGGGCAGCTCCTCGTGCCGCTCCGCTACGGGGTGGGCCGGGACCGGCGGGAGGGACTGTTCGTCCTCGACACCGGCGCTTCCCGCACGATCCTGGCCGCGGGTGCCGCGGAAGGGCTCCCCGGGGTTCGGCCGGGGAGCGGCCTGCGCCGGATCCGGGCGTACGGTGGGACGGTCGCCCCGGTCGGCCGGGTGCCGGTCCTCTGGATCGGGGCGCCGGATCCCGGGCGTCCGCGTGCGCTTCGTGCGGGGGTCGAGCTGCGCGATCTCCCGGTGATCGACCCCGGCCCGCGGGCCTGGCTCTCGGGCACCCGCGTTACCGGCTGGCTCGGTCTCGACGTGCTCGCGCGCGGGCCGTTCGAGCTCGACCTCGCCCGGGGTACCTTCCGCTTCCCCGCCCGCGCGCGGTGCCGGAGGGGACGGCGCTGACTCAGGCGTCCGCCCGTGGGACCATCCCCGGCGGGTTCCCCGACTTCCGTTCCCAGCGGGAGAGGTTCTCCCGGAGGGTGTCGAGGAAGGCCCGCAGGTGCCCCGGGGTCGTGATCACCCGGGCGACGATCTGGGGGCCCGGCGGCAGGTCGGCGACGAAGTCCAGGATGAACTCGTCCCTGCTGTGGGCGACGATCAGCTTGTTGGCGTAGACGCCCCGGTGGATCTCGTCGTTGATCTTGATGTCGATCCGCTGGAGCGGCGGCTTCTTCCCTTCGTCGGCCATCCCGGGTCCTCCCGTCTCGGTGGGGTCCAGCATACCCGTTCCCGCGGCCCGCGGGAGCGGGGGGCCGCCGGGGATCCGGTTTGCCGGCGCGGGAGGACCGGCGTACTGGTTTGTCCGGGCCCGTCCGGGTCCGACGGGGGTTGCGTGCCCGGGGGAGGGGGCGCGGGACTCCCGGTCAGGACGGATCGTCTCGCCGCGGAGGCGCGACCTCCCCCGCGCGCCGCAAGGGGGAACCACCATGAAGCGATTGCTGGTGCTGGCGTTCCTCGTCGCGTTCGGGCTCGTCCCGGCGCTGGCGTCGGACGGACCGTGGCTCGTCGTCGCCAGTCCCAACGACCGGCTCGTCACCGCCGTGGACCTCTCCTCGGGGGAGATCGTCGGCCAGGAGGAGATGGGTCAGCTCCCGGTGGGCGTCGCGGCGGTCGGCCGCCGGGTCGCGATCAGCGACTTCTACGGCGGCGAGCTGAAGGTGTTCTCGGGGCAGGAGACCGGTGACTTCATCGGGATCCGGAAGGACACCATCGGGACGGCACCCGGCCTCCCGTACCCCGAGGGGATCACGCCGACGGGCGACGGAGCGTGGGCCCTGGTCACCGACGGCGGGAAGCGCGGGCCCGGGCCGGACGTCTCCCTCGTCCTCGTCGACCTGGCGTCCGGGAGGAAGGTCTCCGAGATGCCGTTCCCTTCGGTCTACGGCGTCGCCTGGGACCCGGCGAAGCGGGTCGCCTGGGTCCTCGACGGGTTCGAGATGATGCTGCGGGGAGTCTACCTCTGGCCGGACGGGACCTTCGAGGACACCGGCGTCGCGATCCCGCTGACCGGGACGGAGTACGGCGTGCGGTACGTCGCCCTCTACGCGATGGGGACGCGGGCCCTCGTCTCCCACAAGATGGACGGGAACGTGGAGGTCCTCGACCTCGTCGAGGGGAAGAGCCTCGGCCTCGTCGAGGTCGGCGGTACCCCGGGCGCGATCGCGGTCACCCCGGACGGTTCGAAGGCCCTCGTCGCCGACTATTCCGGGAGCCAGTGGGCCGTCCTCGACCTCGCCGGCGAGATGCCGGTGGACACCGGCCTGCGGATCGGGAGTCCCTTCGGCGTGCCGAACACGTACGTCGGCACGAGGACGTTCTGCTTCGATGGGCCGCTGATGTTCTTCTCGGCGACCGACGGGGCGGTCGTCACGGCCCTCGACTGGACGTCCCTCGAGATGACCGGTCTCGCCTTCCCGGCCGGCATCTCCCCGGCGGGACTGGCGGTCGTGCACTGACGGATCCGCCGCCCGCGTGGGGATGCGCCCGGCCCCCGCGGGCCGGGCGCACGCTTTCCCGGCTCAACCTCAACCGGCGATGGCGTGCCCGGCGAGAAGGAGCACCGCTCCCTCGAGTGCCAGGCGAGGGTTGCGGTGGATCGTGACGAGCTCCCGGCGGAGGGTATCGAGGAGGGCGGTGCGCGCGAGGGTCGGGCCCAGGAGCCGGGAGGCCGCGGGGGCGAGGGGGGCGAGGAACTCCGCGGTTGCAGGGTCGGTGGGCGGTGCTCCCTCGGCGAGGGCGGCGAGATCGCGCAGGAGGGCGAGGAGGAGGGCGAGGGCGGCCTCGGCCTCGGCGGCCGAGCCTCCCCAGCGATCGCCGGCCACCACGGCGAGGGAGGCGGCCCGGGCGGGGTCGCGGGCGAGCCGCCCCAGGATCTCCAGCCAGGCTTCCCGGTCCGCGGCCTGCCGTTCCGGGTCCAGGGCGAGGGCCCGGGCGACGGAGCCGCCGGCGAGGGCCGCGCGGCGGCGCGCCTCCTCGGGCGGAATCCCCCGGTCCTCGAGGATCTGCCGGATCGCCGGCCGGGGGAGCGCACGGAAGCGGACCGGCTGGAGCCGGGAGCGCACGGTGACCGGCAGGGTCCAGGGGGCCGAGGTCACCAGCACGAGCGCCGTCGTCGCGGGAGGCTCCTCGAGGACCTTGAGCAGGGAGTTCGCCGCCTCGCTGGTCAGCAGGTCCGCCGGCTCGATCACGTAGACCCGGCGGGCCAGCTCGAACGGGCGTTCCCGGGCGGAGAGGATCACGTCCCGGGCCTGGAGGATCGAGATCCGGGTGCGGCCGCGAGGGACCGAGACCAGGCCGATGTCGGGGTAGATCCGTGGAGCCTCCCGGGACGTCGTCGTTCCCTCGCGAAGCGCGGTCACCCCGTCGGCGGCGGTGACGCGGGCGCAACCGGTGCAGCGGCCGCACGGATCCTCGCCGGGGCCGCGCACCGTGCAGGCGAGGGCGGCGGCGAGCCCGAGGGCGGCGGTCCGCTTGCCGACCCCGTCGGGACCGTGAAACAGGAGGGGAGGGACGGGGTCTCCGGGCACGACGTCGGCGAGGGGACGGAGGAGCCGGAGGGCGGCCTCCTGTCCGCGGAGCGCCGAGAGCGGGATCCACCCGGTGCTCACGCCTCCTCCGGGACCGGGGCGATGCCGGGGAGCAGGTCGGCGAGGGCGGCGACCACGCCGCGGTGCACGTCCGCTACCCCGGGGGCGGCGTCGACGATCCGCACGCGTCCCGGTTCCCGCCCGGCGATCTCCCGGTAGCCGGCGCGGACGCGCTCGAAGAACGCGACGTCCTCGTCGTCGTAGCCGGGGGCGTCGGTCGTTCCCCGGCCCCGGGCGCGGGCGAGGGCCACTTCCACCGGCAGGTCGAGGAGGATCGTCCGCCGGGGGACGAGGTCGAGGGGTGGGTGCCGGTGCAGGGCGTCGATCAGCCCCAGGGGACGCCCGCGCCCGTATCCCTGGTAGGCCCGGGTGGAGTCCACGTAGCGGTCGCAGACGACGACCGCGCCGTCGGCGAGGGCGGGGAGGACCACCGACTCGACGTGGTGAGCGCGGTCCGCCGCGTAGAGCCAGATCTCGGCGAGACCCAGGTGGCGCCAGACGTCCGGGTCCTTGAGCAGCGCCCGCAGTTCCGCGCCGACGCGGCCCCCGCCTCCCGGTTCCCAGGTCAGCGCCACCCGGTGGCCCGCCGTCTCCACGGCCCGGGCGAGGAGCCGCGCCTGGGTCGACTTGCCCGCGCCCTCGATCCCCTCGAGCGTGACGAAGAGTCCCTCGATCCGATGGTCCACCCGGGTCTCCTTCCCGCGTCCCCTGGCGGGACGACGGGGGATTATAGAATCCCGCCGATGAGCCCGATGCCGAGCCGGTCCCGCCGCGAGGCGCTGCGTTCCCGGGAGAGGGAGCTGCGCCGGGCGGGCTACGCCCGGATCGCGGGGGTCGACGAGGCCGGGGCCGGTCCGCTCGCCGGCCCGCTGGTCGCCGCGGCGGTCATCCTGCCCGCGGGCGCACGCCTCCCCGGCGTGGACGACTCGAAGCGTCTCGCCGAGGGAGAGCGGGAACGGTGGGCGGACCGGGTGCGACGGGTGGCGGTCGCCTGGTCGGTCGCCGAGGTGCCGGCCTCCGAGGTCGACGAGGTCGGGCCCTACCGGGCGGCGCTGCGCGGCATGTACCGGGCGATCGTCGCGCTCGATCCCCCCCCGGACTACGTCCTGGTCGACGCCCGGCGGATCCCGGGCCTCGGCGTTCCCCAGGAACCGGTCGTCGGCGGGGACGGGAAGCACCTCGCCATCGCCGCCGCGAGCCTGCTCGCCAAGACCCACCGGGACGCCCGGATGCGGGAGCTGGACCGGCGCTACCCCGGCTACGGGTTCGCGCGCAACAAGGGTTACGGCACGTCCGAGCACCTGGCGGCGTTGCGCCGGCTCGGGCCCTCGCCGGAGCACCGGCGACGGTATGCCCCGGTACGGGACGTGCTGGGATTTCAGCCCCGGTTGTTCGACTAGCCGGCGACCTCCGGCAGCGCTCCCAGCCGCCGGAGCGCAGCCGCCAGCTCCGCCCGGGGACGGCCGGTCTCCCGGGCGAGGACGCGCAGGGCCCGCCGCGGGTCACCGTCCTCCCGGGCGAGGGCCCGGGCGAAGGCGGCGAGGAGCGGAACGTCTCCCTCGCCGCCGGGCACCGGGGTGTCCGCTCCGCTGCCGGCGACCACCAGGACGACCTCGCCGCGTACCCGGGCCCGGGCGGCGATCTCCCGGGCGAGTTCGCCGAGGGAGGTCCGCCGGACTTCCTCGTGGAGCTTGGTCAGCTCCCGGCAGAGGACGGCCTCCCGGTTCGCCCCGAGGATCTCGGCCAGGTCGGCGAGGGAGGCGGCGAGCCGGTGCGGAGCCTCCTGGAAGACCAGCGTGTCCGGCTCGGGGGCGAGCTCCTCGAGCCGGCGGCGCCGTGCGCTCGCCCGGGACGGCAGGAACCCGGCGAACCGGAACCGGTCGGCGGGCAACCCGGAGGCCGAGAGAGCCGCGACGAGGGCGGCGGGACCGGGGACCGGGGAGACCCGGATCCCCGCCCGGTGGGCGGCGGCGACCAGGCGCCAGCCCGGGTCGGAGATCGCCGGTGTCCCGCCGTCGGTCACCAGGGCGACGGTTGCTCCTTCCCGGAGGCGGGCGAGGATCTCCTCGACCCGGGCAGCCTCGTTGAACCGGTGGCAGGAGACGAGTGCCGGCGCCTCGATGCCGAGGGCGTGAAGCAGCGTGCCCGTCCGCCGCGTGTCCTCCGCGGCGACCAGGTCCGCGCCGGCGAGCGCCTCCCGCGCCCGCGGCGACATGTCCCCCAGGTTGCCGATCGGGGTGGCGACCACGAGCAGGCGGCCCGGTTCAGGACGCGCGGCCATCGGGGACTCCGGGAAGGAGAAGGAAAACGCCCCGCGCGGGGCGGGGCGCCGGGCTCGCGAGGAAATGGTGCCGAAGGCGAGACTCGAACTCGCACGGGCTTGCGCCCACATGGACCTGAACCATGCGCGTCTGCCAGTTCCGCCACTTCGGCACCGGTCGGAACGCGGACATCCTAAGGTTGCTCCCCCGCGGGCGCAAGGCTTCCGCCGTTGTTTCCGCCCGCTCCTCCCTCCCCGGGCGGGAGAACGCGGATCACCCAGCAGGCGAGCCGGGTTTCCCGGTAGGGAGGATGCCGCACGGGGACGAGCAGCCGGTTCCCGGCGAGAGCGCCCCCCCGGAGGAAGACCGCCTCCCCGGGCCCGGCCAGGGTCCCCGCCGGTTCCCCGTCGGAGGCGCGCAGGAACCGGGCTTCCGGGGTCGCCTCCGGGAGGACGACGAGGAGGTCTTCCCGGTTCGAGACGAGGTGCAGGACCGGGGAGGCGACCCGGTGACCGATGGAGCGGCGCCAGAGCAGGTGCCCGTTCCGACGCAGGAAAGCGTAGACATGGGTGTCCAGGGAACCGACGACGAGGGTTTCCCCGAGGACCAGCGGCGGGGCCAGCACCCTTCCGCCGAGCACCTGGGTCCAGCGGCGGCGGCAGCGGAAACCACCGCGGCGGAGGCGGCGGCAGCGCCAGCGCGTGACCTCCCGGCCCCGCGCGGTGAAGAGACCCCCTCCCGGGCAGGCGGCCACGGCCCGGGGATCGAACCGCTCCGGCGCCCGCCGGGGGGCGGGGCGGCCGACCGGGAGGAGGCGCCGCGAGTCGCCCACGATCGCCGCCGGCCATCCGGCGACCAGGAGGAGGGGCGGGCGGATCTCCCCCGGGAGGACCGTCCGCTCGAGGGGCCGCCCCGCGGCGTCGAGCAGCTCGACGACGCCTTCCGCGAGGGGGACGAGCCAGCGGGGAGGAGAGGACCCCGGGAGGGGCAGGGGGGGGCCGACCGGCCTGCCCTCCAGTTTCCGCAGGACGACCGGGCTCCCGTCGGCCAGGGCGAGCAGGGCGAAGGAGCCGTGCCCGTCCCGCCCGGGACCCGCCCAGGCGAGGGCCGGGCCGCGCGGGGTGGGCACCGGTGCCGCGGCCGCGAGGCCGGCACCGTCGAAGCCGTCCGCCCGCCACGCCAGGGAGCCGTCCGCCGGGCGCCGGGCCTCGACCGCGCCGGGGAGGGGCACGAGGACGAGGAGGCCATCGCCGCCGCGAGGCGAAGCCGTGGCGTTTCCGTCCGCCTCGGCGGGGGTGCAGGGACCGCACGTGCCCGGCGGAACCGGGGCCCCGGCGGGGTCGACGACGAGCAGCTCCCCGTCCGGGGCACCGGGAAGGACGATCTCCCAGGCGAGCTCCGCCTGCACGCGGGGCGGGGGCGGCGCCTGGCGCCGGAAGAGGGGGCCCTCGCCCGGAGCCGGGGCGACGGCCAGGGCGGCCGCGGCGGCGGCCGTGGCGAGGGCGGCGGCGACGGCGACGGAACGACGCATGCCTGGGAGGATAGCGCGGCTCGGGAAGGCATGGCGGCAGGGTCGCGGGAGCGCGTTGCGGGACCCGGCCCGTTGACGTGGAAAACGTGGGAACGTTTTCTTGACAACCGGGGACCGGGATGCCATGGAAATGCGCGGCCGGAAGGGGCGACGCCCCGGCCGGCCGGTCCGCCCGCGCGGGCACGACCCGGCGGCCGCTCCCTCCCTGGCGGGCCCGTCGGGCACGGCCCCCGCGGCCGGGCCAACCCGGTGCGAAAGGAGGTGAGGAACCATGCTGTGGCCGATGACGGATCTCTTCGACGACGTGATGAACACGTTCCGCACGATGCAGCGGGAGATCGAGGAGACGTTCCGGCGGGCGAACCGCACCCTCGCGGCGGGCCGCGGGCTCCCCGCGGAGCGGCAGCTGACCGCCGGCTCGGCCGAGCATGAGGACCTCCCGCTCTGGGTCGGCTACCCGCCCATCGACGCCTGGGTCGAGAAGGATCGGCTCCACCTGCGGGCCGAGCTGCCCGGCGTCAACCCGGACGACGTCGAGGTGCTGGTCCAGGACGACCAGCTGATCCTCCGTGGCCGCCGCGTCTTCCACCGCGAGGAGGAGCGGCAGGAGGAGGGCCGGACCTGGATCGTCCGCGAGATGGGCGAGGGCCGGTTCGAGCGGAGGTTCCGGCTGCCCGAGGGGGTCGAGCCGGACAAGATCGAGGCCCGTTACCACGACGGCATCCTCGAGCTGAACCTGCCGGTCAGCGAGAAGGTCCTGCCGCGACGGGTCCCGATCCAGCTCACCGAGGGGAAGGAGAAGAAGATCCACGCCGCCTGACGGCGCGCGGAGGCCTTCTCCGGCCCCCCCGGCGTTCCTCCGGGAGAACGACCCGCCCGGGACGTCTCCGGAACGCATCGGGCGGAACGCCGCGGCGCCCGCGGGGCGCCGCGTTTTCTTGTCCCCCGGGATCGGGCAGAATGGGCGGCGCCCCTTACCGAGGAGGAACCGCCCGATGGACACCGATCTCGCCCGCCGCGTTCCCTGCGGCGAACTCGACCTTCCCGATGCCGGCCGCAGGGTCCTGCTCCTCGGCTGGGTCCACCGCCGCCGGGACTTCGGCGGCCTCGTCTTCCTGCAGGTGCGGGACCGCTCCGGCATCGTCCAGGTCGTCTTTCACCCGGAGGCGGGGGAGATCCACGCAATCGCCTCCTCCCTGCGGCCGGAGTCCGTCGTCCGGGTCGAGGGGGAGGTGATCCCCCGGTCGGACGAGACCGTCAATCCCGGGATGAAGACCGGGAGGATCGAGGTGCGGGCGGAGACCCTCGAGGTGCTCGCCGGGACCGACGAGCTGCCCCTCCAGCCGGCCGGCGCCCAGTTGCCCCACGAGGAGACGCGCCTGCGCTGGCGCTTCCTCGACCTGCGGCGGGAGCCGATGCAGGAGGCGCTCCGGGTGCGCCACGAGGTGACCCGCGCGATCCGGGAAGCCCTCCACGCCGAGGGCTTCTGGGAGGTCGAGACGCCGATCCTGACGCGCTCGACCCCGGAGGGGGCGCGGGACTACCTGGTCCCCTCCCGGGTCCAGCCGGGGCGGTTCTACGCGCTCCCCCAGTCCCCGCAGCTCTTCAAGCAGCTCCTGATGGTCTCGGGCATCGAGCGGTACTACCAGGTCGCGCGCTGCTTCCGGGACGAGGACCTCCGCGCCGACCGGCAGCCGGAGTTCACCCAGGTGGACCTCGAGATGTCGTTCGCCTCGCCGGAGGACGTCCAGGCGGTCACCGAGAAGGTGATCGCCGCGGCGGCGTCGGTGGCCGGCTGGGAGATCGAGACGCCCTTCCCGCGGATCCCCTGGCGGGAGGCGATGGACCGCTACGGGGTCGACCGGCCGGACCTGCGGTTCGGGATGGAGATCGCCGACCTGACGGCCGACGTGGCGGAGAGCCCCTTCGTCGTCTTTCGCGGCGCGGTGGAGGCGGGCGGGGTCGTCCGGGGAATCGCGGTTCCAGGAGGCGGCGCCTGGTCCCGCAAGCGGTTCGACGGCCTGACCGCCCGGGCGAAGGAGCTGGGGGCCGGGGGCCTCGTCTGGTTCCGCTGGACCGCCGAGGGGATGAAGAGCCCGGCCCTGAAGGCGCTGGGCGAGGAGGGGGCCCGCCGGGTCGCGGCGCTCTGCGGTGCCGGCGAGGGGGATGCGGCGCTGGTCGTCGCCGGCGACGTCGGGATGGTTCGCCGGGTGCTCGGCGAACTGCGGGTCGAGATCGCCCGGGAGGAGGGGCTCGTCCCCGCGGGGCGCCACGCGTTCTGCTGGGTCGTCGACTTCCCGCTCCTCGAGTGGGACGACGAGGAAGGACGCTGGTTCGCCTGCCACCACCCGTTCACGTCTCCCGAGCCGGCCGACCTGGACCTCCTGGAGACCGACCCGGGGAAGGTCCGGGCCCGGGCGTACGACGTCGTCCTCGACGGGGTCGAGATCGGCGGCGGGTCGATCCGAATCCACCGCCCGGAGGTCCAGCAGCGGGTCTTCCGCGCCCTCGGCATCGACGAGGAGGAGGCCCGGGAACGGTTCGGGTTCCTCCTCGACGCCCTCCGCTTCGGGGCCCCGCCCCACGGGGGGCTCGCCCTCGGGCTCGACCGGCTGGTGGCGCTGCTGCTCGGGCGGGAGTCGATCCGGGACGTGATCGCCTTCCCGAAGACCACCTCGGCGAGCTGCCCCCTCACCGATGCTCCCTCCCCGGTCGACCCGGCGCAGCTCGCCGAGCTCGGCCTCGCGATCGTCCGCGGGGAAGACTAGCCGCTCTCCGTCAGCGGGCGCCGAGGAGGCGACGAACGGCGGGAGCGGCCGGGTGGCGGGGAGCCACCTCGAGAAACCGCCGCAGGAGGCGGCGCGCCTCGGGGACCCGTCCGCGCAGGTCGCCGAGGAACGAGGCGAAGCGAAGGAGCGTTTCCGGGTCGTCCGGGTCCAGCTCGAGGGCCCGGCGGTAGGCGGCCTCGGCCTCGTCGAGGCGACCCCGGCGGGCGAGGCGTCCGGCGAGCCTGCGCCACGCGGGGGCCGTCCCGGCGCGCTCCGCCTCGGCCCGCAGGCGGGCGAGGTGGGCGTCGGAGAGCCCGGTCGACCAGAGCACCCACGGGTCGTCGGGGCGCAGCCGGAACGCCTCGTCGGCGAGTCGCCGGCCCTCGCGGCCGTTCCCGCGCTCCCAGGCCCAGGCGCTGCGGTGGAGGGCCAGGAGGGCGCGGCGGGCCCGGTCGAACGTCTCGCGCCACCCGGCCGGGGCCGGGCCGCCCAGGAGGTCGGCGAGGGGCGGCGGGGAGGCGACGAGGGCGTCCACTGGCCCCGGTCGCGGGCGCCTCCCGAACGGGGCGAAGTACTCGACGATCGGGCGGTCGTCGGTGACCGTCGGCGCGTTCCCCGCGAAGCGGGCCAGGGCCTCGCGGTCGGCGACCACGGTGGCGAGCAGGGCGGGCGGCCCCTCGAAGCCGATCCCGGCGAGGGAGGCGGCGACGCCCGGCAGGGCCATCCGCCGGGCCAGCTCGGCGGGGTCCGGTTGCAGGGGGCGCCCGGAGCCGAGGAGCAGGAGGTCCCGTTCCACCGGGAGGATCCCGAGCACGTGGGGGAAGCCGTCCAGGAACGCCCGCACCAGCATCCGGATTTCCCCGGGGGACTGGGAATGGAGCGGGATCCACTGGGCGACGACCCCGCCGGGGGCGAGGCGCGCCCGGCAGAGCCGGTAGAAGTCGACGGAGTAGAGCGAGACGACCCCCGCGTCCCGCGGCGGCGGCGGCTCCAGGGTGACCAGGTCCCAGCCACCGGCGGAGGCGAGGAGCACCTCCCGGCCGTCCTCGACGTGGAGCCGGGTCCGGGGGTCATCGAGCACGTTCCCGGACACGTCCCGGAAGAGGTCCGCGACGTCGACCACCTCGGGCGAGATCTCGGCGATGCCCAGCTCGCGGATCCCCGGCCAGGTCGCGACGGCGCCCGCCGTCATCCCGGTCCCGAGGCAGATGACCAGGGCCCGCTCCGGGGGGGCCGTCGCGTAGAGGGCGGGCAGGTGCCCGAGGAGGCGCATGTATCGCTGCGCATAGAAGTGGGTGCCGGTCAGGCTGGTCCGGTTCGTGACGAGGCGCAGGAACGTGAGCTGCTGGTCGTTGCTCTCCCGGGTGACCGCGATCGTCTGGACCGGGCCTTCCCGGAAGACCAGCAGGTCGGCGCCCCGGAAGCGGCCGAGCATCGCCTCCCGGACCGGGTCGGCGGAAAGACCCGCCCCGGCCCCGATCGCGGCGAGGAGACCCGCCGCGAGGATTCCCTTCGCCCGGGGGCCGGGCGGCAGCCCGGCGACGGCGACCGCGACCCCGGCGAGGCCGGCGAGCACGGCGAGGAGCGTGAACGATCGGGCCGTGCCGAGGTGCGGGACGAGGACGAGGCCGGCGAGGGCCGAGCCGGTCACTGCGCCCGCCGTGTTCAGCGCGTAGGCGAGCCCGAAGCGGCGGGCGATCCGACCGGGCACGAGGCCGGCCATCCGCCCGACGAACGGGACCGCGGCGCCGAGCATCACCGTCGGGAGCAGGAGGACCCCGACCGCCGCCCCCATCTCCGCCGCGAACGGGTTGCCCCGCAGCGGGGCCCCGAGGATCCGCCCGAGGGTGGTCCAGGTCCCCTCCCGGAGCAGGAGCGGAAGCAGGCCCGCCCCGAGGCCGAGACCGCCGAGGGTGACGGCGAGGCCGAGGGCCGGGTGGCGGGTCCGATCGGCGAGACGGCCGGCAGCGAGGGAACCGAGCCCGATCCCGAGGAGGAACGCGGCCAGCATCACGGTGAAGGCGTAGACCGACGACCCGGCGAGGACCGCGAGGACCCGGTGGGTCGTCACCTCGAGGGCGAGGCCGACGAGCCCGCTCGCCCCGAAGCCGAGCGAGGCGGCAAGGAGGAGGCGGGCCGGGTCGGGCGCGCCGGGCCCGTCCGGCGGCTCCGGGGCGGAGCCGACCCCTCCCGGCGGTTCGCTCGCGCCCGGCGGGATCGTGCGGGCGAGGGCGAGGCTGGCGGCGGCGACCAGGAGGCTGGTCGTCCCGGCGAGGAGGACCGTTCCGGTGAGGCCGAACCGGGGCACCAGGGCGAAGGTCGCGAGCCAGGCCCCGGCGGCGCCACCCAGGGTGTTCAGGGCGTAGAGCCGGCCGGTCGCCCGGCCGGGCAGGAGCCCGGTCCCGGTGACGAAGCGGACGAGCCAGGGAAGCGAGGCTCCCATCGCCAGGGTGGGCAGCAGCAGGGCGGCGGCGGCGAGGAGCCCCCGCAGGGGGACGGGCAGGCTCCCCGAGCCGGTCGCCCGGCCGAGGGTGGCGGCGAGGCCCGGGAGCCAGCGCCCGAGCAGGGGGGCGGAGAGGAACGCCCACGCGCCGACCAGGGCCTCCGCCCCGGCGAACAGGAGAAGCACCCGCCGCAGGGCACGATCGCCGACCCTCCCGGCGAGGTACGAGCCGAGGCCGATGCCGCCCATGAAAACGGCGAGCACGAGGACGACCGCCCGGGAAGAGGCCCCCAGGGAGAGGGTGAGCCACCGGGTCCAGAGGACCTCGTCGACCAGCGCTGCCGCGCCCGACGCGGCGAAGAGGACCGCGACCAGCAGGGTGGCCCGGGACCGACCCGCGACGGGGGGCGGCGGGGAGCTCGTTCGGGCTGCGGGTTTCCTCGCCAAGGGGAATCCTCCGGTGCCGTCGGGCCCCGTTGCCCGCGGGGCGAGGTGCGCCGACGGCCGGAGAAGGATACCCCGCGCCGGTACGGAAACGGCGCGGGCGGGCGGGGGAGTTTCTGGGACAATGGAACGGAAGGAGGGACAGCGATGCCGAGCCGACTGCCGAGCCCGGAGGAGATCGAGCGGGTCCTGGTCGAACACCCCGGCGGAGCGATGACCGCCCGGGAGCTGGTCGAGGCGCTCCGGGTGCCGACCCGCCGGAGGTCGTCGTTCCGGCGGCTCCTGCGGAAGCTGGCCGGGGAAGGGCGCCTCGTCCTGCTCCGGGGGCGGCGGTACGGGGCCCGGAAGGTGCTCGGGGACGTCGTCGGGCGGTACACGCGCCACCCGGCCGGCTTCGGGTTCGTGGTGCCGGACGACCCCGGGGAGACCACGGACGTCTTCATTCCGCCGGGAGCCCAGGACGGGGCGCTCTCCGGGGACGTGGTCGCCGTGCAGGTAACCGACGTCAAGCCGGACGGGCGCCGGGAAGGGCGGATCGTCCGGGTGGTGGAGCGAAAATCGCTGCGGGTGCCCGGCGTGTTCCACCCGACCGCCTCGGGGGGCGGCCTGGTCCAGCCGCTCGACGCCGGGTTCGAGTGCGAGGTGCTCGTTCCGCGCGACGGGACCCGGAAGGCCAGGGCCGGGGAGATCGTCACCGTCGAGCTCGAGGAGCTTCCCGACGGTTCGGGCCGCTGCGCCCGCGGGAAGGTGGTCGAGCGGCTCGGGTTCCCGGACGAGCCGGGGATCGACGTCGAGGTGCTGATCCGCAAGTACGCCCTCGAGCCGGACTTCCCGCCGGAGGTCGTGGCCGAGGTCGAGGCGCTGCCGGGCGATCCCCGGGACTGGCCCCTGGCCGACCGGGAGGACTTCACCGGGGACCCGGTGGTGACGATCGACGGCGAGACCGCGAAGGACTTCGACGACGCGATCTGCGTGGCGCGGTTGCCGGGGGGGGGCTACCGCCTCTCGGTCCACATCGCCGACGTGTCGTTCTTCGTCCCGGAGGGCTCTGAGACCGACCGCGAGGCCCTGCGGCGGGGGACCAGCGTCTACTTCCCGGGCCGGGTGGTGCCGATGCTTCCCGAGCGGCTCTCGAACGACCTCTGTTCCCTGCGGCCGCGCGAGCTGCGCCTGACGCAGGGGGTGACGATCGACTACGACCGGGCGGGAAAGGTGATCGACGCCCGCTTCCACGACGGGGTGATCCGATCCCGGGCGCGTCTCACGTACACCGAGGTCGCCGCGATGCTGGAGGACGGGGACCCCGGCCTGCGGCGAAGGTACCGGGCCGTGCTCCCGATGCTGGAGGCCGCCGGGGAGCTGGCCCGGATCCTCGCCGAGAGGCGCCGCCGGCGGGGAGCGATCGACTTCGACCTCCCGGAACCGGAGCTGGTGCTCTCCCTGACCGGGGAGACCGAGCGGATCGTCGCGCGGGAGCGGAACCTGGCCCACCGGCTGATCGAGGAGTTCATGCTGGCGGCCAACGAGGTCGTCGCCACCGAGCTGCGCCGGAAGCGGGAGCCGGCCCTGTACCGCGTCCACGAGCGCCCCGACCCGGTGCGGGTGGCGAAGCTGGCGGAAGCGCTGGACGGCCTCGGCTACACGGTCCCGGAGCCGTACGAGTCGATCCGCCCGAAGGACCTGGCCGCCCTGACGGAGCTGGCGAAGGGAAAGCCGGAAGAGCCGTTCGTCACGCGGATGGTCCTGCGCACGATGGCCCTCGCCCGCTACGACGCGGAGTGCCTCGGCCACTTCGGCCTTGCCCTGCGCCGCTACTGCCACTTCACGTCCCCGATTCGCCGCTACCCGGACCTGGTGGTCCACCGGGCGCTGCGCCGCCTGCGGCGGGGCCCGAAGGAGAGCCCGGGAGAGCGGGAGGACCGGGTGGCGTCCCTGCCGGAGCTCGCGCGGGAGTGCTCGCGCCTCGAGCGGGAAGCGGAAGCCGCCGAGCGGGAGTCGATCGCCTGGAAGATGGCGGCCTACATGGCGGAGCGGCTGGGGGACGAGTTCGAGGGCCACATCGTGGACGTGGGGCCCCACGGGCTGACGATCACGATCGAGGACCCGTGGGTCGAGGGGATCGTTCCGATCAAGCGGCTCGGGGAGGAGTACTTCCGCTACGATGCGCGCCGGCGAGTGCTGCGGGGGGCGGACAGCGGCGTCACGTTCCGCCTGGGAGGGAGGATCCGGGTGCTGGTCGAGCGGGTCGACCTGCTGCGCCACACGGTGGACTTCGCCCCGGTGGAGCCGACGGTGGCGGTGCGGCGGGCGCGCGGGGCTCGCAGGAAGGGCGGCCGGCGAACGAAGGCGAAGGCGAAAGCAAAAACGGCCCGGCGAGGCGGCCGGAAGGGGCGGCGATGACCCGCGGGAAGGTTCCCTGGGAGGTCCTCGAGCACACGGCGGACACGGGGATCGTCGTCCGCGCGGGGAGCCTCCCGGCACTCTTCGAGCGGGCGGCGGCCGCGATGTTCGACGCGATGGTGGATCTCGAGACTGTGACGCCCCGCGGAACCGCGGAGGAGGTCCGGGTGGAGGCCCCGGACCGGGAGACGCTCCTCGCGGCCTGGCTGGGAGAACTGCTCTCCCGGGCCGGGGCCGAGGGGAAGGTCTACGGGGAGTTCGACGTGCGGGAGTGCGCGGGGGGGCCGGAGGGGTGGCGCCTCGTGGCCCGGGTCCGGGGCGAGCCGGTCGACCCGGCCCGGCACCGCTTCGACCTCGAGATCAAGGCCGTGACCTACCACATGCTCGAGGTCCGGGAGGAGGCCCCGGGCCGGTGGGTGGCCCGCGTGCTCTTCGACGTCTGAACCGCTGGAACGGGGAGGGATGCGGCGATGAACGTGCGCCTCGAGAAGGTCGACGACTTCCGGTGGCGGATCCCTCGGCGGGGCCGGATGCGGGTGGAGGGCCTGGTCTACGCGGACGAGGAGCTGCTGCCGTCGATCGAGCGGGACCGGGCCCCGGAACAGGTGGCGAACGTGGCGACCCTCCCCGGGATCGTGGGGCGCTCGATCGCGATGCCGGACATCCACTGGGGCTACGGCTTCCCGATCGGGGGGGTGGCCGCCTTCGACATGGACGAGGGGGTGATCTCCCCGGGGGGCGTCGGGTACGACATCAACTGCGGCGTCCGGCTCCTCGCCACGAACCTCCCCCGGGAGGAGATCGCCCCCCGGCTCCGGGAGCTGGCCGATGCCCTCTTCCGGAACGTTCCCTCCGGGGTCGGCTCGTCGCGCAAGGACCTGCGGCTCACCGACCAGGAGCTGCGCCGGGTGCTGCGGGACGGGATCGGCTGGGCGGTCTCGCGGGGTTTCGCGACCGGGAACGACCGGGAGAACGTGGAGGAGGGGGGAGCGATCCCCTGGGCGGAGCCCTCCGAGGTGTCGGCCCGGGCCCTGCAGCGCGGGCGCTCCCAGCTCGGGACCCTCGGGTCGGGGAACCACTTCCTCGAGGTCCAGGTCGTCGAGGAGGTGTACGACGTGCCGGCCGCCGAGGCCATGGGGCTGCGGGAGGGGCTGGTGACGGTCTCGATCCACTCCGGTTCCCGGGGCCTCGGCTACCAGGTCTGCGACGACTTCATCCGGGTGATGCTCCGGGCGGCGCAGAAGTACGGGATCGACCTCCCGGACCGCCAGCTCTGCTGCGCGCCGGTCCGCTCTCCGGAGGGACGGGCCTACCTGGGGGCGATGGGGGCCGCGGCCAACTTCGCCTTCGTCAACCGGCAACTGATGGCCCACTGGGTCCGGGAGACGTTCGAGCGGGCCCTGGGCTACTCCCCCCGGGAGCACGGCATCCGGACCACCTGGGACGTCTGCCACAACATCGCGAAGATCGAGCGCCACGTGGTCGACGGGGAAGAGCGGGAGCTGTGCGTCCACCGGAAGGGGGCGACCCGGGCCTTCGGGCCGGGCCACCCGGCGCTCCCGGACCGTTACCGGGCGATCGGCCAGCCGGTGCTGATCCCCGGCGACATGGGGCGCTACTCGTACGTGCTGGCCGGGGAGGCCGGGTCGGCGGAGGCGTTCGGGTCCGCGTGCCACGGGGCCGGCCGGGTGCTCTCCCGGGCGGCGGCGAAGAAGTCCGCCCGGGGGCGCGCGGTGGTCCGGGAGATGGAAGACCGGGGGATCGTCCTGCGGGCGTCCGGTCGGAACACGGTCCTCGAGGAGATTCCCGAGGCGTACAAGGACGTCGCCCACGTCGTCCGGGCCGTGGCGGGGGCCGGCCTGGCGCGCCCGGTGGCGCGGCTTCGGCCCCTCGCCGTCATCAAGGGCTGACCGCCGCGCCCGGCCGCGGTGTAGCGGAGCTTCCGGGTGCCGTCGCCTGCCGCCCCGACGATCGGCGCCCCCGCCGGCATCGCAACCCCTTTCGAGCTCGCTTCGCGGGATGCCGGATGCCCGGCTTTTGCCTCGTCTTTGTTTCCGGGGTGCTTCGCCACGCCACTGCGGGGGCCGGGAAGGGGACCCCGTCGTCCGGGCACCGGCTCGGCGGCGCGTCCTCGCCGGCTGGTGCGACGTCGTCGCACGGGGAAGCATCGTGGGGGCCCCGGTGCAAGCAGCCCGACTTTCGGGCCTCCTGGTGCAAGGAAACGCGGCCAAGTCCGCGAAAATGCAAGCGTTCGGGCCGCCAGGAGCCGGGTTCGTTGCACGGGAGGACCGTGGCTGCAGGGGCCTTGCGAACTTGGCCCCTCACCCTCAATATGCGCTCAACCTTCGCCTCCGGTGCTTGCATTTCCGGCAAGTTCTCTTCGGCTTCCGGTGAACCTTCGCTCCAGCCCCGGCCGGCTGGCCGCCATGGCGTGGCGAAGATCCCCGGCCGGTTCCGGCCTGGAGGGCGAGCGAGTCCACGTCGGGCGACCACGGCGCAGCGGAGCCTCCGGGGACGAGTGTCGGCCGCGAGTCGGCCATTCGCACTCGCTCGATCGAGGCCACCATCGGAATCTCCGGCACGCGACGGGAACTGGACGGTACCCGGCCCGGGACCCACGTTTTCCCCGGGGAAGGACGAACCGTACGGAGGGGACGATCGGGCGGGTCCGCGCGGAGCGGACGGGATGGACGGAACGGGCGTGCGGGACGGACGCGCAGGGATGGGCGGCACGTACGACACGAACGGGTCCGCCGGGCAGTCGCCGGTCCGGGTCGCGGTGACCGAGCTGCGGGACGATCTCGCCGAGTGGCTCAACCGGGTCGCGTGGGGCGGGGAGACGCTGCTGGTCCACCGCCGGGGCCGGCCGCTGGCGCTGGTGCTGCCCGTCGGGGTGGCCGCGGGCTCGACGCGGGAAGGAGCGGGGATGGCGGGAGCGTGGCCCGGTACCTCCACGGTTCCGCCCCCCCTTGGCGGGGAGAAGGCGGTGGCGGCGGAGGGAGAGATCGGGCCGGTTTCCGCTTCCGGGCCGCAGGCCGGCGGGCAGGGTGGGCCGGCGGCCCCCGGGGAGGACGATCCGGCCACGCCCCGGGCCGATGGTGGGGCCGCGGCGGACGATCGGACCGTGTCCGCGGAGGGTTGCCGCCCCGGGGCGCCGGAGGGGCGAGGGGAGTCGGGGTCCGCTGCCGATCGGGACCGGGACCGGGAGGATCTCCGCGCGATCTTCCGGGCGATCGCCGCCTCGGCCGGGGAGGTTCCCCGGGCCTGGCGGCCGGTCCGGCCCGACGGTCCCCGCGTGCGCCTCCTGGCGGCCGCCGCCCGGGAGCTGCGGGCCCTCGGCGGAGAGCGGCGCGCCGCCGCCGAACGGCTTGTCGACCTGCTCGCGGCCGGCTCCCTCGCGGACGTGCCGCCCCTGCCGGGAACCGGCGGCCGCGTGTATCGCTTCGTCCCCCGGGAGGAGGAGGGTGGGGGCCGGCTCCTCTGGCGCCGCGAGGGGGACGGCTCTCTCACGGTTCTCGTCGTCCGGCCCCCGGGAGGCGCCGGGGGCTGACGCGGGCCTTGCACCCCGCCGGGAGGGACGCTACCCTTCGCCGCCGTGGGACGCGCCGTCCCGCGAAGGAGCGGGCGTAGCTCAGTCGGTAGAGCATCAGCTTCCCAAGCTGAGGGTCGCGGGTTCGAGACCCGTCGCCCGCTCCAGTCCGTTGAAATGCAGGCCGCCCGCCGGATCCCGGCGGGCGGTTCTTGTCGCCAGTGACATAGCTCAGGGGTCGCTGGTGTCAGAGCTTGCGGTGAACCAGCTGGCGACGTATCCCGTGAAGGTGCCGAACAGGCCGACACCCGTGATCATGAGGGCTGCTGCCGCCAGACGGCCGCCGGTGGTGACCGGGTAGTGATCGCCGTAGCCTACGGTGGTCATGGTTACGAAGGACCACCACAGCGCATCGCCTGCCGAGCGGATGTTGGCACCCGGAACGTCATGCTCGAACTCGAGAACCGCGATGCTCCCAAGCGTCAGGACCAGCAGGGAGACGAGAGCTGCGACGAAGAAGGTCCCCGAGGTGCGGTGAGCCAGGAGGTGTGCCGCGATGTCACGGCCGGACCGAACTCCTCGGAGGAGGCGGAGGATACGGACGATTCGGGCCGCCCTTCCGAGGCGGAGGATGCCTGTCGAGGGAATGCTGGACAGGAAATCTACCCAACCCCAGGTGAACAGGTAGCGCCAGCGTCTTGGGGCGCGATAGATGGAAACCATGAAATCGAAGAGAAACACCGCGCAGGCCGCGTCGTCGAAATAGCGGAGAAGCTGGCGAACGTCGGGTCCCGGCCGGAGAAACGTCTCGATGGCCAGGACGGCGATCACGAAAACACACAACGCGAGAATAAAGAGCTGGTAAGGCGTGACCTCGGTGCCACTGGTGGTCGATCGGGCCATGTCCGCACCTCCCCCCGGCGGCCAGGAATTCGCTGCCGGGGTTTCCTTTCGGTCCGGTCGTCAGGTTCCTGTCCCGTCGCCATGCTACAAGTTCGGTCGTGAGCGGGGAAGGTCGGTAGCATGCGCTCGTGCGCCCTGGGATTTTCCCGGAGCAGGCGCGCATTGACGGCGTTGAGTGGGGGGGTGGGGGGTGGTACATTCGGAGCGAGGGTTTCCGCGGAAGCGCCCGGCGGGCGCGGGATTCCGCGGGGGCCGTCCGGCCGCGGGCCCGCCGCGGGGGAGGTCGGCCATGTCCCGGGTCCTCTGTGTCGACGATGCCCGGCTCCTCGCGGAGCTCGCGGGGACTCCCGCGGGCCGGGGGAGCGTGGAGCTCGTCGTGGTTCCGAGCCCGGGCCGGCTGCTTCCCCTCGCCCGGGAGCTCCGGCCGGACGCGGCCATCCTGGGCGAGGTGGAATCCTTCCCCGATCCCCTCGAGGCGGTCCGGGAGCTGCGGGCCGTGCCGGAGACCCGGGAGGTCCCGGTCCTGTACTACGGGGTCGGCACCGACCGGGAACGGGCCCTGGCGGCGGGGGCGGACCTGTTCCTCCCCCGGCCGGTGACCCGCCACGACCTGAGGGAAGCGCTGACCCGGCTGCTCGGGCTTTCCGACCGGGTCGCGCCCCGCTGGGCGGTCGAACTGCCCGCGGAGGTGCTGCTGGGGGAGGACCTGGTCCGGGGAACGATCCGGGATCTCTCGATGACGGGCGCGTTCCTTGCCCTCGAGCGGCCCCTCGTGCCCGGGGAGCGGGGCACGCTGCGGTTTCCCGCGGGGGGTCGGGAGATGTCCCTGTCGGTGGAGGTGGTCCGCCACGGTCCCGGGATGACCGGCGGGGAGGGAACCGCGGTCCGCTTCCTCGGGCTCGCCCCCGAGGTCGGGGCCTTTCTCGGCCGGTTCGCCCGTTCGGCCGGGGAGCGGCGGACGCTGCCCGCTCCGCCGGCGGCCGGGAGGACGCCGTGAGCGGGCCCCGGGTGCTCCTGGTCGACGACGACCGGGAGATCCTCGAGATGACCTCGCTTCTCCTCGGGGGAGCGGGGTATGCCGTGACCACTGCCGCCTCGGGGGAGGAGGCCCTCTACCGCGTGCGGGAGGAGATCCCGGACCTGGTCCTGCTCGACATCAACATGCCGGGGATGGACGGCTGGGAAGTGCTCCGGGTGCTCCAGGAGGACGAGTCTACGGCCGCGATCCCGGTGGTGATGTTCTCGGTGAACTTCGAGGTCCGGGAGAAGCTGCGGGCCCTCCAGCAGGGGGCCCGGGACTACGTGACGAAACCGTTCGACACCGAGGCGCTGCTCCACCGGGTCGGGGAGCTGGTCGGGTGGCCCGCGGGGGACCAGCGATGAGCGGACCCCGGGGCGACGAGTTCCACCGCCTGCGCACGGCCTACCTGCGTCTCAAGGCGGCGCTGCGGGACCGGGCCACCGGGTTGTTCTCCTACCCGCTCTTCTTCGACCAGGTGCGGGCCCTCACCCACGAGACCGGCCTGGCCGGCGTGCTCTGGGTCGTCCCGGGAGAGCGGCGCCTGCTCGAGAGCGTGTACGGCTGGGAGACGAGCGATGCCCTCGCACGGGAAATCGCGGACCGGCTCCAGGAAATGGTCGGCGAGGTCCTGCCGGAGGGGTCGCTCGTCACGACGGCGGGGGTCTACACCGACGCCTTCGTCGTCTTCGTCCCGGGAGGCCGGGAAACCGACCCGCTGGACGCCGCCCGCCTGGCCGAGCTCGGGCACGCGGTCGCCCGGGACCTGGAGGTACTCCTCGCCGCCGGGGAGGCCGGGCGACTGGCGGTGCCGGCCCGGGTGCGGGTCGGCACGGCGATGCTGGCGGACCAGCCGTTCCAGAGGTTCGAGCGGCAGGTTCACAGGGCGGTGGAGGAGGCCAGGGACCTCGCCGAGCGGCCGGCCGAGACGGAACGCCTCGCCTGGCTCGCGGAGGTGCACCGGTTGATCCGGGAAGGAGACCTGCACCCGGTCTTCCAGCCGGTCGTCGACCTCGAGAGCGGCGAGTCCCGGGGCCTCGAGGCGTACGCCCGGGGGCCGGACGGCTCGGTCCTGCGGCTCCCCCGGGTGCTGTTCGCCCTCGGGCGGGAAGCGGGGCTCGCGGGAGACCTGGACCGGCTGGCCCGCCGGCGCACCCTCGAGGCGCTGGCCGGCCGGGAGCCGCCGGAGCTGCTGTTCCTGAACACGGCGGCGGAGAACCTCGCCGACCCGGACTGGGAATCCCGGGACACGAGGGAGACCCTCGAGCGGGCCGGGCTCGATCCTTCCCGGGTCGTACTCGAGGTTGCCGAGGGAGAGCTCGCCGGGGACCCGGAGACGTGGCGGGAGACGGTGGCCCGGCTGCGGGCGGTCGGCTACCGGTTCTCTCTCGACGACGTCGGGTCGTCCCCGCGTTCGATCGCCCTGGTCGAGCGGCTGCGCCCGGACTTCCTGAAGTTCGACCTGGGGCTGGCGCGCGGGCTCGCCGGGAGCCAGCTCCAGCGGGAGCTGCTGCGCTCCCTCGTGCGCCTCGCGGAGCGGGCGGAGGCGCGGCTCGTGGCGGAGCGGGTGGAGAGCGAGGAGGAACGGAACGCTCTCCTCGACTGCGGCGCCCGGTGGGGGCAGGGCTACCTCTTCGCGCCGGAAGGGCCGCCCGGTCCGCACCGGCCGGGGGAGGGAGCGTGATCGGCGCGCAGGAGCTTCTGGTCCTTGCCGCACCCGCCGCGCTCGCCGTCGGGCTCGCGGCGGCGGCCGGCTGGGTCGGCTGGCGCCTCGGGCGGAGCGCGGTGCCCGGCGGCTGGCGGGAGATCGAGCGGGGCCTGCGCCAGCTCCTCGCGGGGAGGGGAACGCCGGAGATCGACGTACCGGAGGACGACCCGGCTGCCCCGGCCGCCCGGTTGCTCCGGGACCTCGCCCGGGAGGTCCGCGACCGGGTCCAGCGGGCGGAGCGGAAGGGAGCCCTCCTCGGCGAGGCGATCGAGGCGTGCCCCCGGCTCGGAGTGGCCGTGATCGACCAGGACCTGGCCCTCCTGTCGGTCGGGGAGAACCTGGCCCGGATCCTCGGGGAACGGCCGATCGACCTCGAGGGTGGGAAGCTCGAGGCCCTGGTCGACCCGGACGGATACCGGGAGCTGGCGGTCCGCCTGCTCGACCCGGAGGCCCGGCGTCGGGGCTTCGAGGTGCGGGTCCGGCTGCGCCGGCCCGGGCACGGCGAGGTCCCGGTCCGGCTCCGGGGGGCGGAGATCCCGGGGAGACCCGGCCGGGTGGCCCTCGTGGTCGAGCCGCTGTCCGGGGAGGACGGAAAGGAGCTCGCGCGGGAGCGAGCCCTCGCCCTCCTCGAGGGTCTTCCCACGGGCGTCCTGGTCGTCGCCGGTGGGATCGTCCGGGAGGCGAACCCGGCGGCGCGAAGGATCCTCGGGACCGATCCGGCCGGGCGGCCGCTGCGCGACCTGCTGGCGACGGAGGAACTCCTCCTGGCCCTCGACCGGGTGGCCCGCGCGGAGAGGGGAGAGGGGACCGCACCGTTCCGGGCCCGGTTCCTCGGCCCGGAGGGCCGCCCGGGGGTTCCGGTCGAGGTGACCCCGGTTCCCCTGGCCGGGGATCCGCGGGCAGCCGCCCTCGTCCTGGCCGATCTGCCCCGCGAGCGGCTGGTCCGGCAGGGGGCCGGGGGGAGGGAGTCCCGCCTCCTCGCGGTCCTGGACGCGGCCGACGAGGGCCTGGTCCTGCTCGCTCCCGCGGGAGAAGGGTTCCACGTGGCGGCGGCGGGCCGGCGGGCGGCGGACCTCCTCGGCCTGTCGCGGGAAGAACTCTCCGGTCTCGATCTCGATGCCTTCGCCGCCCGGGCCGCGGCCCGGTTCTCCGACCCGGAGGCGTTCCTCGCCCTGGTCCGGGGAGGGGAGGGGGCCGGGCCGGTGGTCCTCGAGACCCGGGACGAGCCGGTACGGCACGTCGAGGTCGCCGTCCTCCCGGTGGCCGAGGGAGAGGGGGAGGTCGGGCGACTGGTCGTCCTGCGGGATGTCACCCGGTTCCGGGAGGCGGCCCGGCGGCTCGAGGAGGACGCCGGCGAGGCCCTCCGGTCCCGGGAACGGCTGCAGGAAGCGTACGAGGAACTGTCGCGCGTCCACCGGGAACTGGAGCGGCGCGTGGACGAGCTGGCCCGCGCCAAGCGGAGCCTCGAGGAGCGGGAACGGGAGCGGACGGAGCTCTTCGGCGAGATCAGCCACGAGCTCCAGACGCCCCTGGTGTCGATCCGGGGCTACACCCAGATGATCCTCGAGGGGAGGCTCGGGAAGATCAACGAGGAACAGCGGCGCGGCCTCGAGGTGACCCTGCGGAACGTCGACCGGATGGTCGAGATGATCGACAACCTTCTCGCCCTTGCCCGGGCGGACCGGGGGGGGGAACCGGAGCTCGAGGAGGTCGAGGTCGAACCGGTCGTGCGGGGGGTCGTCGAGCGACACCAGGGAGCCGCGCGGGCCAGGAAGGTGGAGCTGGCGGTTCGCCAGGAGGCGCCCGGGGCCCGGGTGCTCGCCGAGAGGGATGGTTTCGAGCGGGTGCTCGACAACCTGGTCGGCAACGCGATCAAGTTCAACCGGGAGGGGGGGCGCGTCGAACTGACGGTCCGCGCGGGCCGCGCGCCCGGTTTCCTGGAGGTCGAGGTGGCGGACACCGGGCCGGGCATCCCCGAGGACGAGCGGGAGCGGATCTTCGATCGCTTCTGGCGGGGGCGGACCTCGGCGGGGGTTCCCGGCTCGGGGATCGGTCTCGCGACGGTGAAGAGCCTCGTGGAGCGTCACGGGGGCTGGGTGGCGGTCGACAGCCGGCCCGGCGCGGGGGCACGCTTCACGTTCACCTGGCCCGTCGCCTCTGCCGGGGGGAAGCAACAGGCCACCGCGTCGTCCTGACCTGTCCGGACGATTGTCCGCGGACGGACGGGTTCGCCGCCCCCCGTTCCCGGTCTCCCGGGGGCGGTCTCCTTCTCCCTGCGCGACTTCGAGACGATCCCGTCCACCGGGCACGGGCCTTGCTTTTCTCCGGGCCGGCGGGCCGAGTGCCCGCGGAAGGGAGGAGAGAGCGATGTTCGTCACGAGCACGAAGAAGGCCCGGGGGAGAGTCGCCGCGACGCTGGTGGCGCTGCTGGTCTGTCTCGCCGTTCCGGCGGGGGCGTCCGCGGCGGCGGGAAAGCGTTCGGCGGCCGCCCCGGCGGACGCGCCCCGGGCGCACCGGGTGGACGTCAACACGGCCGGGGTCGAGGAGCTGCAGACCCTGCCGCGCATCGGGCCGGCCCTGGCCCGCAGGATCGTCGAGTACCGGCGGAAGGCCGGTCCGTTCCGCCGCGTCGAGGACCTGCTCGCCGTCCGGGGGATCGGCCCGAAGCTCCTCGAGCGGCTGCGGGGGAAGATCGCCATCGGGCGCGGTCCGGCGTCCCCGGGCGAGGGGACGCCGCGGTGACGGGAGGGCAGGGGGGGACCAGCCTTCCCGAGGTGCTGGCCGCGATCGCCATCGTCGGCCTCGGGGCCGTTGCCGGGGGAGCTTCCCTCGCGCCCGCGGCCCGGGCCCGGGCGGTGGAGGGGGCGGCCCGGGCCCTGGCCGGGCGGTTCCGGCTGCTGTCCCTCGCCGCCCGCTCGGACGGGCGGGACCGGGCGCTGCTGTTTCCTCCCGTCGCCGACGGGGATGAACCCCTGCGGGTCGCGCGGGACGGCGATGGCGACGGGGTCACCCGGCGGGACGTCCAGGCCGGTGTCGACCCGGTGGAGGACGGCCCGTACACCCCTGGCCGGGAGTTCCCCGGGGTCCGGGTCGGCCGGCCTCCCTGGGAGGGCGTGCCCGACCTGCCGCCCTCGCGACGGGTTCTCGGGCCGGGAGATCCCGCGGTCCGGTTCGGGCGGGCCCGGATGGTGACCTTCGATCCCGAGGGGCACGCCAGCCCCGGCTCGATCTTCCTGACCGACGGACGCGACGCCCTGTGCGCCGTCGTGGTCACCGGGGCGACGGCCAGGGTGCGCGCCTGGTGCTTCGACCGGGAGAGGTGGGCATGGCAGCTCCGCTGAGCTCCCGGGGCACCCCCGGGCGGGACCCGCGCCGGCTCGCACAGCGGCTGGCCCGCCGGATCGCGCTCGAGGTGGAGGCCCTCGAGCGGCCACACCTGCGGGCCGCCGGCGAGCGCCTGCTCGGCCGGGTCCTGGCGGCCGGCGAGGCGCTGGCGGTCGCGGACGAGGCGGGCGGGGAAGAAGGCCGGGCGGCCCGGGCCAGGGAGGGCCTCGCGGGATGCCGGTTCCTGCTCGAGGTGCTCGGCTCGGAGGGGGCGGTGCCGGGCTCCTCGTTGCGGGAGATCGCCACCGGGATCCGGGTCCTCGAGCGGGCCCTGCCGGCCTCCGGAGAGGGGCGGGCGGCGGGCCGGCGGGCATGGTGAACCGTCCCGGGGAAGGTGCTAGGATCGCGCCCCGGCGCCGCCGCGGGCTCCGCGGCCCGCGCGCGCCGCCGGGCCAGCGTCGCCCGGTGCGCGGGCGACCCCCACCCGCACCCGCCACGCCCGGGAGGAACCCGATGAGCCAGCCGGAGGGAGGGGCCGCTCCCCTCAGGAAGACCCCGCTCCACGAGCGTCACGTCGCCCTCGGTGCCCGGATGGTCCCGTTCGCCGGTTACGAGATGCCGGTGCAGTACAGCGGCGTGATCGAGGAGCACCGGGCGGTGCGCACGGCGGCCGGCCTGTTCGACGTCAGCCACATGGGGGAGTTCCGGCTCCGGGGAAAGGACGCGGTCCGGTTCGCGGATTTCCTGGTGCCGACGTCGATCGCGAGGCTCGAGCCGGGGCGGGTGGCCTACTCGGGGTTGCTGACCGAGCGGGGAACCTTCGTCGACGACGTCCTGGTCTACCGGATCGCCGAGGACGAGGTCCTCTTCGTCGTCAATGCGGCGAACCTGGCGAAGGACCGCGAGTGGTTCCTCGCGCACCGGGACGGGTTCGACGTCGAGTTCACCGACGAGTCCGACCGTACCGCGCTGATCGCCCTCCAGGGGCCGCGCTCGAAGGAGATCCTCGCCGGGCTTGCCGAGGGGTTCGACGCAAGGGCACAGAAGTACTACCGCTGGGCGACCGGGAGGGTCGCCGGGCGGCCGGCGATGGCGTCGCGCACCGGCTACACCGGCGAGATCGGTTTCGAGATCTTCCTCGCCCCGGACGACGCTCCCGCGGTGTGGGACGCCCTGCTGGAGGCGGGGCGGGACCTGGGCCTGCTCCCGGCCGGCCTCGGCGCGCGGGATACCCTGCGCCTCGAGGCGGCGATGCCCCTCTACGGGAACGACATCGACGAGACGACGACCCCCCTCGAGGCGGACCTCGAGTTCATCGTGCACTGGGACAAGGAGGGCTTCCTCGGCAGGGAGGCGCTTCTCGGCCAGCGGGAGGCCGGCGTACCGCGGAAGCGGGTCGGTTTCGAGGTGCGGGGCCGGGGAATCGCGCGCCACGGCCACCCGGTCTGGCTCGACGGGGAGCGGGTTTCCGAGGTCACGTCCGGGACGATGGCGCCGTTTCTCGGGAAGGCGATCGGGATGACCTACCTCCCCGCGCACCGCGCCGAGCCCGGGGTCGAGATCGAGATCGAGGTGCGGGGCCGCCGCCTGCAGGCGGTCACGGTCCCGCTTCCGTTCTACCGCCGGCCGAAGAAGAGGACCCGGCGGAACCAGGACGGCGGGGCCGCCTGACCCCGCCGCGGGAGGCTTGGAGATGCCGCGGCAGGAAGAGTGCCTCTACACGAAGGAGCACGAGTGGGTCTTCCGCGACGGTGACGAGATCGTCGTCGGGATCACCGACTTCGCCCAGGGCGAGCTCGGCGACATCGTCTACGTCGACATGGGGGAGGCCGGGAGGCAGGTGAACTCCGGCGACCCGATCGGCGACATCGAGTCGGTCAAGGCGGTCGCGCAGGTGTATGCCCCCGTTGCCGGGGAGGTGACCGCCGTCAACGAGGCGCTCGCCGACTCGCCGGAGATGGTCAACCAGGACCCGTTCGGCGAGGGGTGGCTCGTCCGGATGAAGCCGGCGGACCCGGCCGACCTGGACGCCCTGATGGACCACGAGGCGTACCGGAAGTTCCTCGAGGAGGAAGGACACTGAACACCGAGCGACGCTTCCGCTACCTGCCGCTCTCCCCGGAGGACCGGGAGGCGATGCTGCGGCAGATCGGGGCCGGCAGCAGCGAGGAGCTGCTCGCACCGATCCCGCCGGAGCTCCGCCTCGGGCGACCCCTGGAGCTGCCCGGGCCCCTCTCCGAGCCGGAGCTCCTCGAGACCCTCGGGGAACTGGCCGCGCGCAACCTGGCGGTGGCGGGGAAGGACTGCTTCCTCGGTGCCGGGGCGTACCGGCACCACGTGCCGGCGGTGGTCGATCACCTGCTCCAGCGGGGCGAGTTCTTCACCGCCTACACGCCCTACCAGCCGGAGATCAGCCAGGGGACCCTCCAGGCGATCTTCGAGTTCCAGACCCTGGTCTGCCAGTTGACCGGCATGGACGTGGCGAACGCCTCGATGTACGAGGGAGGGACCGCGTTCGTCGAGGGGATCCTCCTCGCGGTCCGCCAGCACCGCGGGAGGCGGCGCCGGGTCGTCGTCGCCGGCGAGGTCCACCCCTGGTACCGGGACGTCCTCGAGACCTACGCGGCCAACCTCGACCTCTCGATCGTCGACGTGCCGGCCGACCCGGCAACCGGTCGGGTCGACCCGGGTACCGTCGGCGAGGCCGTCGACGGGGAGACCGCCGTCGTCGCCTGGCAGAGCCCGAACTTCGTCGGCGTCGTCGAGCGGGCCGATGCCCTCGCCGCGGCCGCCCGCGGGGCGGGGGCGTTCGCGCTCCAGGCGATCGCCGAGCCGTGGGCCCTCGGGTGGCTCGAGGCGCCGGGGAGGCTGGGCGTCGACATCGTCGTCGGCGAGCTGCAGGCCCTGGGGGCGGCGGTCAGCTTCGGCGGGCCCTACGTCGGAATGCTCGCGACCCGCAAGGGGATGGTCCGGGCGATGCCGGGGCGCCTCGCCGGGATGACGGAGGACGTCGAGGGCCGACGGGGTTTCGTTCTCACCCTGGCGACCCGGGAGCAGCACATCCGCCGGGAACGGGCGACGTCGAACATCTGCACGAACTCGGCCCTGATGGCCCTCGCGGTGACGATTCACCTCGCCCTGCTCGGCCCCTCCGGCATCACCGAGGGGGCGCGGCTCTCCCGGGCCCACGCCCACGAGGCGCTCCGCCGGCTGACCGCCCTGCCCGGCGTGCGGCGGGCGCACTCGGGGCCCTTCTTCAACGAGTTCGTCCTGGAGTTCCCGCGTCCGGCGGCGGAGATCGCCTCCGCGCTGGCCGAGCGGGGAATCCTGGGCCCGGTGCCGCTCTCCCGCTTCCGCCCGGAAGACGAGCGCCGCGGCCTGCTGGCGTTCACCGAGCTGAACGGCCCGGCGGCGATCGAGCGTCTCGTCGCCGGCCTGGGGGACGTGCTGTGAAGCCCTGCCGACCGCCGCGCACGGAACCGCTGCTGTTCGAGGCCGGGCGGCCCGGCCGCTCCGGCTGGTCGATGCCGCGCCTCGAGGTGCCGGAGCCGCCGGACGATCTCGAGCCGGAGCTCGTCCGGCGCGAGCCCCCCCCGCTGCCGGAGCTTTCCGAGACCGAGGTGCTGCGCCACTACGCGCGCCTGTCGCACCGGAACTACTCGATCGACGACGGGCTGCTCCCGCTCGGCTCCTGCACGATGAAGTACAACCCCCGGGTCAACGAGCAGCTCGCCCGCCTGCCCGGGTTCGCGGCGATCCATCCCCTCCAGCCGGAGGAGACCGTCCAGGGGGCCCTCGCGCTGATGCGGGACCTCGAGCGGTTCCTGGTGGAGATCTCGGGGATGGACGCGTTCACGCTGGCCCCGGCCGCCGGCGCCCACGGCGAGCTGACCGGGATGCTGATGATCCGCCGGGCGCTCCTCGACCGGGGGGACGACCGGCGGGTCGTGCTGATCCCGGACTCCGCCCACGGGACCAACCCGGCGAGCGCGGTCTTCTGCGGGTTCACCCCCGAGCCGATCGCCTCGGATGCCCGGGGCCAGGTGGACCTCGCAGCCCTCGAGGCGCGGGTCCCGCGGGGCGATGTCGCGGCGATCATGCTGACGAACCCGAACACCCTCGGGATCTTCGAGAGCGACATCGCCCGGATCTGCGAGCTGCTTCACGCCCACGGGGGATTCGTCTACGCCGACGGTGCGAACATGAACGCGCTCCTCGGCATCTCCCGCCCCGGGGACCACGGGGTCGACGTCCTCCACCTGAACCTGCACAAGACGTTCTCCACGCCCCACGGTGGCGGAGGTCCCGGCTCCGGGCCGGTCGGCGTGCGGGGGGAGCTCGTCGAGTACCTGCCGGTGCCCCGGGTGGTCGAGGACGAGGACGGTACCCTCCGCCTCACCACGGATGCTCCGCGCAGCATCGGCCGGGTGGCGGCGTTCTACGGCAACTTCGGCGTGATGGTCCGGGCGGCGGCCTACATCCTCGAGATGGGGCCCGAGGGTCTCCGCCGGGCCGGAGAGGACGCGATTCTCGCGGCGAACTACGTCCGGAAGGGGCTCGAGGACGTGCTCGAACTGGCCTACGAGACGCCGACGCTCCACGAGGTCGTCTTCTCGGGGCGGCGCCTCGAGAAGGAAACCGGCTGCCGGACGCTGGACCTGGCAAAGCGCCTGATCGACCACGGCTTCCATCCACCGACGATCTACTTCCCGCTGATCGTCCCCGGTGCCCTGATGATCGAGCCGACCGAGACGGAGAGCCGCGAGGAGCTCGATGCGTTCGTCGCGGCCGTCCGCGCGGTCGTCGAGGAGGCCCACCACGACCCGGAGACGGTCCGGGGAGCCCCCTGGACGGCGCCCGTCCGACGCCTCGACGAGGTGAAGGCGAACCGCCGGCTCGTCCTGCGATGGGAGGCCCCCGCCGGGTAACGATCCCCGGGTGCGTCATCCGGGGGGTCGTGAGCGCGATCGGCCGGATCAGGCCCCGCCGCCCAGGGCGGGGGACGGGAGGCCGGCCCGGGTCCAGAGGTCGCGGACGAGACCGAGGGGCAGGCCGATCACGTTGCTGACCGAGCCCCGGACCTCCGGTACGAACCACCCGGCCGCACCCTGGATCGCGTAGGCGCCGGCCTTGTCCCACGGTTCGTCGCCGGCGAGGTACGCCTCGATCTCGCGCGGGTCCAGCTCGGCGAACCGGACCTCGGTCCGCGCGAGCCCGTGGAGGACGCGGCCGCCGGGGAGGACGAGGGCCACCCCGGTCAGCACCTCGTGCCAGCGTCCCGAGAGGGCGCGGAGCATCTCGCGGGCCTCGTCCTTCCCGCCGGGCTTCCCGAGAATCGTCTTTCCGAGGACGACCGCCGTGTCGGCGGCGAGGACCGGCAGGCCCCGGGCCCCCGGGGCCACGGCGCCGGCCTTGGCCCTCGCCAGCCGGGTCACGTAGGCCCCCGGGGCCTCCCCGGCGAGGGGCGTCTCGTCGATCTTCGCCGGCAGGACGAGCGGGTCGAAGCCGACGGAACGGAGGAGGTCCCGTCGGCGGGGCGAGGCGGAGGCGAGAAGGAGACGGGGCCGCGTGGCGGACATCGAGAATCCTCCTCCCCGGGCGCCGCTTTGCGGTGCGGCCGGGGCGGGGCCTATTCTGGCCCGGGCCGGGCTCGCCCGCCCGGCCGGAGGGAGCCGATGCCCGGAAGCCCGCGTCCCGCGCCCGGTCTGATCCGTGTTCGCACCGCCCTCGTCCTGCTCGTCGCCCTGGTCCTGCCGGTCCCGGGCACGCCGGCGCCCGCGGCGGACGAGGATCCCTCCCATCCCGATGCCGTGCTCCTCTTCACCGGCAACGTGATGGGTTACCTGGGCGTCTGCGGGTGCGCCCGGCTGCCGATGGGCGGCCTCGACAAGAGGGCGGGATACCTGAGGCACCTTCGGAAGCGATGGCCCGGGGTCCCGCTGGTCCCGGCGGACACCGGTGACTTCTGCGGCACGCCGGGAAGGCCGGGCGAGGTGCGCGCCCTCGGCATCGTCGAGGCGATGAACCGGCTCGGGTACCGGGTCTCCGGGGTCGGGTTCCGGGAGCTCCGGATGGGGCCGGAGGCCCTGCAGAGGATCCGCGAGGCGGCCCGGTTTCCGCTGGTCTCGGCGAACCTCGTGAAGGAAGCCGACGGGAGACCGTGGCTCGAGCCGGGGATCCTCGTGGAGGCGGGGCCCCTGCGGGTCGCGTTCCTCGCGGTGCTTCCCCACGACCCGGCGTTCCGGCTCGAGCTGCCCGACGGGACGGTGCTGGTCACCCGGGAACCCGCGGAGGCCCTCGGGGCGGTCGTCCCGTCGTTTCGTTCCCGGGCCGACGTCGTCGTCGTGCTGGCCACCGTCCCGGTGCCCGACGCGCGCCTGCTGGCGCGGAAGGTTCCCGGGATCGACTGGATCGTCGGCGCCGCGGGGAACGACCTGCTCCACGAGCCGATCCGGGAGGGAAGGACGCGGATCCTGTACGTGGAGAACCAGGGGAAGTACTTCGGCCAGGTCGAGCTGTGGGCCCCCGACGGGAAGCGCCCGCTCGCCGCCCACGGGAGCCTGGTCGGGTTGCACAGGGGCGCTCCGGGCGACGAGGAGATGGAGGCGCTGATCGTGGAGACCCTGGCCCGGGCCCAGGAGCTGGAGCGGGCGCCGGCGCAGGCGTCCGGGCAGGAGGGACCCCGCTACCTGGGGGCCGGCGCCTGCAACCCGTGCCACGGGGCGATCGTCCAGGAGTGGTCGGTCTCGCGGCACGCGCGGGCGTGGTGGACGGTGAGCAACGAGAACGACGAGACCCTCCCGCGCTGTATCGGTTGCCACGTGACGGGCTGGCAGGAACCGACCGGGTTCGTCGACCCGGACGCCACGCCGCACCTGCGCGGCGTTTCGTGCGAGGCGTGCCACGGACCGGCCGGGGATCACGTGAAGCGACCGGAGGCCCCCTACGGGAAGGTCACCGTGAAGACCTGCACCCGGTGCCACACGCCCGCGTGGGACCGCAACTTCAACTTCTACGAGAAGAAAGCCCTCGTCGACCACCACGATGTCGCGCGTTGACGCTCCCCGGGGCCGGTGGTACGTTTCCCCCGGGGGCCCGAGAGCCCCGGGAGAGATGACGACGACGCTGCCAGCGACGCCCCAGGATCCTCCGCCCGAAGGACGCGACGGCTCCGCGTCCGGCCGTATCCCATCGCCGTGAGCACCGAGAGGAGCGAGCCGGAAGGGCCGCGGATCGCGTTCTCACGGGAGGCCTTCGAGGCCGTCCTCGGGGAACTCGACGCGAACCTCCGCCTGATCGAGAAGACGTTCGGCGTGCGACTGACCGCCCGCAACGGCGAAGTCGTCGTGCGCGGCGAGCCCGCCCCGGCGGATGCGTGTGCCCGGTTTCTCGACGAGATCTCCGACCTCTCCCGGGGCGGTTTCCGGATCGGATCCCGGGACGTCGCCCTCGCGTGCAGGCTGGTGCGGGAGGCTCCCGGGGTTCCGCTGCGACAGCACTTCCTGCGCGGTCGGGTGCGCGGCCCGGGCCGGCGCCAGGTGTTGCCCCGGACGGCCCGCCAGCGGGAATACATCGAGGCGATCCGCGGCCACCACGTCGTCTTCGCCATCGGCCCTGCCGGCACGGGCAAGACGTACCTTGCCGTGGCGATGGCGATCGAGGCGCTCTCGCGACAGGAGGTGCGGCGGATCGTGCTGTGTCGCCCGGCGGTGGAGGCCGGGGAGCGCCTCGGGTTCCTGCCCGGCGACCTGGTCCAGAAGGTGGACCCGTACCTCCGGCCCCTCTACGACGCCCTGTTCGACATCTGGGAGGGGGATCGGGCGCGCCGGATGATCGAGCAGGGGACGGTGGAGGTCGCACCCCTCGCCTTCATGCGGGGCCGCACCCTGAACCACAGCTTCATCATCCTCGACGAGGCCCAGAACACGACCCCGGAGCAGATGAAGATGTTCCTCACCCGGATCGGGGAGGGAAGCCGGGCGATCGTCACCGGCGACATCACGCAGGTGGACCTCCCGCCCGGGAAGGTCTCCGGCCTGATCCATGCCCGGGAGGTCGTCGCCGGCACGGACGGGATCGCCTTCATCGAGTTCGACCGCCGGGACGTCGTCCGGCACGAGCTGGTCCAGCGGATCGTCCAGGCCTACGAGAGCCACGAGCGGGCGCGGCGCGGCGGCGAGGAGGACGGGGCGGGGCCCGCGGCCTCCCGGAGTGGCGCGGAGGAACGGGGCGAGGGGGAGGGCGCGCCGTGAGGACGATCGTGCTCCCCGCCCGCGACGTACCCCGGGAGGCGGTTCGGGCCGCGCGGGCGATGCTGCGCGCGGCGGGCCGGCGGCTCGAGGCGGGACCGGGGGACGTGGTGCTGCGGTTCGTCGACGAGGAGGAGATGCGCCTGTTGAACCGGGAGTGGCGGGGGAAGGACCGGCCGACGGACGTCCTCTCGTTTCCGGCCGGCACGGTGGCACCGGACGGCCGACGCCACCTGGGCGACATCGCGATCTGCTTCGCGGTGGCCCGGGAACAGGCGCGCCGACGGCGGCACGCTCCCGCGCGGGAGGTGGCGATCCTCGCCCTTCACGGCCTGCTGCACCTGCTCGGCCACGATCACGAGACCGACGACGGAGAAATGGAACGCCTCGAGCGGGCCCTCCGGCGGGAGCTGCTCGGCCCCGTCCTGGCCGAGGCGGAGACGTCCCGATGAACGCGGGCCCGGTGATCGCCTGGTGGGCGGGGCTGGTCCTCGCGGCGCTCGTCTACATGGGTCTCAGCCTGGTCGAGGGGGCGCGGTTCGTCCTCGGGCGGCTGGCATCGGAGCGCGTGACGGAGGAGACCGGCCTCTCGACGCCGCTGGACCCGGGTACCCGGAGCTGGCTGGCGGTCGAGACCGCCCGGCTCCTCGCACTGCTCTCGTTCGCCCTGCTCGCGGCCGGCGTCCGCACCGGGCAACTGGTCGACGCGCTCGTCGCGGGGGCCTGCCTGCTCCTTGCCGGGCGGGTCGTCGAGTCGTTCGTCGCGCCGCGCCGACCGGAAGGAATCCTCCGGTCCGCGATGCCCCTGGTCCGGGCGATCGACCTCCTCCTGGGAACGCTGCTGGCTCCCCTCGCGGGGTTCCAGGAGCGACTGATCCAGGAACACCGCCGGGAACGGGGCGAGATCGACGAGGAGGCCCGGGAGGAGCAGATCGAGGAGTACATCCGGGACGCCGAAGAGGAGGGACTTCTCGAGCGGGAGCAGAGCGAGCTCCTCCGGGAGATCGTCGATGCGGGCGACATCATCGTGCGGGAGGTGATGACCCCGCGGACGGAGATCGTCGCCGTCCCGGCCGAGGCGACGCTCGAGGAGGTGATCCGCGAGTTCATCCGCTCCCGCCATTCGCGCCTGCCGGTCCACGACGGGAGCCTCGACAGGGTCATCGGGGTCGTCTGGGTGCGGGACCTGCTCCCCCACGTCGTGGCCGGGGCGACGGGGAAGACCGCCCGCGACCTGATGCGCCCCGTCCTGCTGGTGCCCGGGACGAAGAAGGTGCTCGAGCTGTTGCGCGAAATGCAGGCGGAGCGCCAGCACCTGGCGATCGTGATCGACGAGTACGGCGGTACGGCCGGCCTCGTGACCCTGGAGGATCTGGTCGAGGAGATCGTCGGCGAGATCCACGACGAGCACGAGCGGGACGAGGAGGAGATCCGGGACCTGCCGGACGGCACGGTGCTCGTGGACGGGCTGGTGCCGATCGAGGAGCTCGAGGAACACCTCGGGCTCGACCTGCCCGAGGCCGACGTCGAGACCGTCGGGGGGCTGGTCTTCGCCCGGCTCGGGCGAGTGCCCCGGGTCGGGGACCGGGCCGAGGTCCTGCCCGGCGTCGTCCTCGAGGTCGCCCGGATGAGGGGCCGGCGGATCGCCGCGGTCCGGGTCCACCGGAGCGAGATCCCGGCGGAGGGCGAGGAGCCTGCGGCGGGCGATGCGGTGGAGCGACCGCAGGAGCAGGGAGGGTCGGCATGAGCGAGGAGACGCGGAACGGCGCGATGGGCGAAGGGGGAGCGACGGAGCAACCGGCCCGGGAGGAGACGCCGGAGGGGCACCGGTCCGGGTTCGTCGCCCTGGTCGGTCGGGCGAACGTGGGAAAGAGCACGCTGCTCAACCGGCTGGTGGGCGTGAAGCTGGCGATCACCTCGCCGGTGCCCCAGACCACGCGGCACAGGATCCTCGGGGTGCGGACCCTGCCGAACGGGCAGATCGCGTTCCTCGACACGCCGGGGTTCCACCGGCCCCATCGCCAGCTCGGGGAGGTGATGCTCGAGCGGGCGAAGGAGGTGCTCGACGAGGCGGACGTGGTCTGCTGGCTGATCGACGCGGCGGCGGGGCCCGGCCCGGGAGATCGCTGGGTTCTCGAGCAGATCGCCCCGAAGGACCGGCGGCAGCCGGTCCTGTTCGTCCCGAACAAGATCGACCTCGTCAACAAGGGGAAGCTGCTGCCCCTGATCGAGCAGGCCGTTGCCGAGTGGGGATGTGCGGAGGCGGTCCCGGTGTCCGCGGCGACCGGCGAGAACTGCGACCGGCTGCTGGAGGTGATGCTCTCGTACCTGCCGGAGGGCCCTCGTCTCTTTCCCGAGACCTTCCTGACCGACCAGGACGAGAGGCTGATCATCGCGGAGATCATCCGGGAGAAGCTGCTCCACGAGCTGCGGCAGGAGGTTCCGTACGCGGTGGCGGTCACGGTCGAAAGGCTCGAGGAACGCGAGGACGGGCTCCTCGAGATCGGGGCGCTGATCCTGGTCGAGCGGTCTTCCCACAAGGGGATCGTGATCGGCAAGGGCGGCGCCCGGCTGAAGAAGGTCGGGACGTACGCCCGGCAGGAGCTCGAGGAACGGCTCGGGCGCAAGGTGTTCCTCGAGCTGTGGGTCAAGGTGAAGCCGGACTGGCGGGACAGGACCGGCGTCCTCCGCGAGCTCGGCCTCTA
>CAYQTA010000006.1:0-3762 GCA_964420365.1 uncultured Acidobacteriota bacterium
TCACCGCTCATGGCACCGGCCCTCGCGAGAACCAGGCCATGAACAGCATCAGTGCGCCGGCGAGCACCAGCGTCCCGTTGGCAGCATGGCGGAGGATGGTGGCGCGACGCGTCGCGGGGAGCGGCAGGAGCGGCACGACCAGGATCCCATCGATCTCCAGCAGTTCGGCGAGTCCACGCCGACTGAGAACCACGGGACGAGCGAGGAACAGCAGGAAGAAAATCCCCCCGGTCAGGAACCACCCGGCGATCGCTGCACCGCCGAAGACGACCATCGGGCGCGGCCGGACCGGCGAACGTGCCGGCGTGGCCCGCTCGAGGACCTCGAACTGGGCTCCCTTGCGCTCCTCCTCGATCCGGGCCGATCCCCGCGCCTCCTCGTAGTCGGACCTGTACTTGCGGTACCTCTCGGCCAGGGCCTCGTACCCCTTCTTCAGTTCGTCGAGACGCTGCGCAACCCGGGGCGCCGCCTCGATCCGGGCCTGATAGGTATCGATTTCCCGCCGGAGTTTCTCCCGTTCGACCCGAAGTCGGCGGATCTCCGCCCGGATCTTCTCCTCCTCGATGCCGAGCGGGGTCGGGCGGTCCGCCCCATCCGCGAGACGCGACCGGATCTGGCGCTCCAGCTCGGCCAGCTCCTCGAGACGAGCCCGAAGAAGGGGATTCTGCTCCGTGTAGCGGCTGCGCAGGCGGGCGATCTCGGTCTCCAGCTCCTGGCGTCGGCGCAGGAGGGGATCGTCGAGCCGGGGTTCTGCGGAGGTTGATCCTGCTTGCCGAGCCGCCTCGAGAAGGGACAGTCGATCTTCCGCCTCCCGGAGGGCGCGTTCCACCGACTCGAGTTCGCTTCGCCGCGCCTCGAGGAGGTGAAGATTTGATGGGAGGTTTTCCGGTAGTTCGTACAGATGGCGGGAGCGAAAGTCGGCGATAGCCTTTTCCTTCTGTTCGAGTTCGTCGCGGACCTCCTCCGCGAGCCGGTGCAGGGTTGCCGCCGTCTGGCTCGCCTGCCGGATTCGCTGCTGGACATTCTCGGCGATGTACAGGTCCGCCAGGAGGTTGGCCAGCCGTGCGGCCCGCTGCGGGTCCTCGTCGCGGCAGACGATCTGGAAGACCCCGGTGCCGCGGCGCTGGTCGTATTCTCGGAGATCCACGACGAGGTCGTGGCGGACGCGGGCAACCAGTGGGCCAATGGAGGGATCGCCCTCGGGGAGGCCATAGACCTCCCGCACCACCCTTTCCAGGTACGGTCGGCTCAACACGGCCTCCTCGAGCGACCGCAGCCGAACCGCCATGTCACCCGCCACCGCGCTGCGAACGTACGCCTGCGGGATCTGGGGAGGGGCGACAAGGATCGTGGTACGGGATTCGTAGACCTTGGGAAGGGCCCGGTAGGCGGCCTGGCCCAGGGCGAGCCCGACCAGGATCCCGAACAGAGAGAGGCCCCACCAGCGTTGCAGCCGGGAGAATGCCTCGAGAAGCGTGATCGCGTGCATCCCCACGTGCCCCCTCAGCGGACAACGATAATGTCGCCCGGCTCGAGCCGCGGATCGAGGGCGGAGGACTTGCGTGCCGAGAGGATGCGGTTCAGATCGAGCTCGAACCGCTTGTGACCGACTGGTCCGTGACGGATCACGAGAACCCGACCCCGCGCGACGGGCGTCGGACCACCGGCCATCGCCAGGGCTTCGAGGAGCGTCGGCCGGTGATCGAAGCGGTAGCTTCCCTGGGCGTTGACCTCCCCGAGCACGTGGATTCGGATGCTGTTGATCTCCTCGACGATCACCGTCACGTCAGGGTGACGGAGGAAGGCGGAGAGCTTCCGCTCGAGGACAGCTCCGAGCTGGGACGGCGTCAGGCCGGTCGCCCGAACATCGTCAACCATCGGAAAGGAGACGAATCCATCGGGGCGGACCCGGAGCGACAGGTCCAGGCCCGTCTCGCCCCAGACGATGACGCGCAGCATGTCCCCGGGCCCGATCCGGTAGGTCGGAGCCCCCGTGTCCACGGAGGGATTGTCGGCGCCCGCCCGGGCGACGAGGGCGATCGCCAGGACGACGAGCACCGGGATGATCCTGCCTCGCATCGTGCACCTCACTCAGCCATCCTGCCCGGAACTCCGCCTGGAGACAAGCGATTCCGGGCGTTCCGGTCGCAGCGACGCCGCCAGCAGCGAGACCAGGACCGAGACGCCGCCCCGGGCAAGGGTGAACCACCGGCGAGGTGGCGCGCCCGTGTCCTCGATGCTCCGGGCGAGGAGGCTGAACAGGCCGCACCCGGGCCGTCCCGGCGGGAGGAGCGCCCAGTGCACGAGCACGTTCTGCTGCCAGGCGGGTCCCGGTCGTCCGAGCATCACGCCGGGGTGGCACCAGGCCCCGAGGCAGCGGCCGCGCAGCCCGCTCCTCGCGGGGGCGGGCCGACCGGCCAGGTCGGCTCCGGGCCACGTGGCGGCGGCGAGATGGAGTCCCTCCGCGAGGAAGCGACGAACACCCGCCACGGCGGCGGCCTCCACCGCCCGTTCCCGGAGCCCAGGGGAAAGGCTCGTCCACGCGGCCGCGAGGGAGAGCAGGTCCCGCAGGCGGGGAATACCCCTGGTGAACGCGTGCCAGGCCAGGTATCCCGCCTCGTCCGCCGCGGGCGGCACCGGCACGTCGCCCCACCCGAGCTCGACGCGGCCGGGTTCGTGCAGCCACCGTTCCACGGGGAACCTGACGGCGTGTCCGGGTGGCGTGACGTCCCAGTGAAGCTCGAGCGGCCCGACGCGGTCTCTCGCGTGCAGCGCCCAGGGCTCGTGGAAGGACCGGGGCGGGCGCGGACCCGGCCGGGGATGGTACCCGAGGGACCGGAGGACCTCGCCCGCGCCGGCCAGGTCGCGAGGCCCGACGAGAAGGTCGATGTCCCGGTGCCACCTCGGAACGGTCAGCCCCGTCTTCCGGTCCAGGGGGCGGCCCTTGAGCACGACGAACGGAATACCCCGCGCCGCGAGCCGATCCACGATCTCCCCGAGGAGGAGCTCCTGGGCCTCCGCGCGGGCCAGTGCGGCCTCCAGGATCTCGTGCCCGCGGGGCGGCGCCATGCCGGCGACGCCGAGCCCGTGAACGGTCTCGGGCAGCACTCCTTCCCGCTCGGCCAGCGAGAGGATCTCCTCCACCGGGGGGGCCTCGCCGGTCGGCGGGGCCGTGGCCCCGGGACCGACCAGCGTCGCCAGGAAGGCGCCGGCCGCCCCCGGGGAGCGGCTGGTCATGCGAGGCCTCCGGGGAGCGGGAACCGTCGGATCGCGAACCGGTACTTGCCGGACGGTTCCGGGTCTATCCGGTCGACTTCCTCGATCTCGAGTTCCATGTCCGGGCCGAATCGCCGGTCGACGAGGGCCCGGACTTCCATCCTGTCCTCCGGACGAAGCGGGCGAGCCGGCCGGACCCGGATCCGCAGCCGCCGCGGCGCTTCCTGCACGAGCTGAACCTGCAGCGCGGCGGGCAGGAGGTTGGCCAGGTTCTCCGTCAAGGAGATGCCCGAGACGAGTTCCCCGGCCGGCGTCACCAGGTAGTCCGCCACCCGCCCACGGATCTCCCCGATGCGCGGGTACGTCCGGCCGCAGGGGCATGGCCCGGTGGAGAGGGGACCGCCGACGTCCCCGACCTCGTATCGAACGAGGGGGCAGGCCCGGTTCGTGAGATCGGTGAGCACGATGCGGCCCGTCCCCGCGGTTGCACGGCCAGCGGAGTCGACCAGCTCGACCACGAGGCTGTCCGTGTTGAGATGGAGCCCG
>CAYQTA010000007.1:0-2538 GCA_964420365.1 uncultured Acidobacteriota bacterium
CCGTCGATCGTCTCGTAGCGGTCGCATCCCGCGTAGTAGGAATCCCCGTCCTCGTCCTTGCACGTGTCGCAGGACTCCCAGTTGTTGGTGTCACTGTCGTCGCAGTCGTCCTCTGCGCAGTGCCCGTCTCCGTCCGCGTCCGTGCACCGATCGATCCTCCAGACGAGGTCGTAAGTGTGGCCCGCGTCGGCCGCGCCGTGCACCCGCACGTAGTAGCGCCCGGCTGCCGGGAGCGCGTGCTCGATCTTCTCGTTGTCCGTCGTCGTGGCCGCCGACGCGAGCAGCGCTCCGCCGTCGTCGTAGAGCTCGAGGTCCAGGTTCTCCTGCACGTGCTTGAAGCGACACTCCACGACCAGGTCGCGCCCGTCCGACTCCCGGACGTCCAGCGCGAACCAGTCGTCGTCCCGGTGGATCCCCATGCCGTCGACCGTGGAGAGCCACCGGTTGGGCAGGTCCGCGATGGCCGTCGCCGCGTGCGCCCGGTCGTCGTTTTCCTCGTAGCTGTCGTCCGTGGGCATCCCCGAGGAGTGGTCGATGTGTCCCACCCACACCGTCCACTGCTGTTGACCTGTCGCCGCCATGTTCGCGACGAAGCCGGTCCCGTCGGCATCCATCCAGGCGCCGGAGTACTTGCCCCACCAGTTGACCCTACCCGCCGGGTTCTCGTAGGCGGACGTGCCGCGGTAGTAGGACGTCACGTCGCCGAGAAGGGCCTCGGTCGCGTACCGCCCGCAGTACCAGGCCCCCGCGTACTCGCCGGGACCGGACACGGAAAGGCCCATGTAGGCATTGCCGTCGAGGTCCACGGCGAGGTGCGGATAGTAGAAGTCCGCGTCCGGGTTGTAGTAGGTAATGTCGTCGACCACCTCGCCGGCCGGTACGTCGAACGTGATCCAGCGGTACGCCTGCACGGCCCCCGGGTCGGCCTGGAACTCCTCGTTGAAGACGACGTGCAGTCGCTGGTTGACCAGCTCCGCCTCGAGCGCACCCCAGTCGACCTTGAGGCCTTCGTCCGTGTCCGGCTGCCGTGCCTCGTGGGGATACGCCCAGGGCGCGATCGGGGCGAAGCCCCAGCGGTAGATCGTGGGGTTGCTGCCGCCCCCATCCAGGACGTACCAGAGGTAGAGCTCGTTCCGTTCCGTCGTCCCCAGCCGCGCCAGCCACTGGACCCCGTACTCGTCCGATCCCCAGGTCACCGCCGGTGCGAGGCGCTGGGCCACCTCGCCGTCCGCCTCCTCCAGGGGACCGGAGACGAGGGGGTTCAAGGTCGATCCGGCGTACAGCTCGTCCTTGCGGAGCAGGAAGTCCCGCGCGTGGCTCACGATGCCCATCCACAGGCACTGCGTCGTCGCGACGTGGACGGCGCCGTGAGGATCTCCGTCGTATCCGATGTTCAGCATGCACGGATACGTCCGCCTCGGTGTATCGTCGGGCGCCATCGAGGCCTGGATCGACCAGTTCCACCAGGTCCCCGCGGGGTCGCCCGTGTCCGAGGCGGAGACCAGCAGCACCGCCTCCATGGCCTGGCTGTTCTCCGACCGCGCCACCAGGAGCCAGCGATCCCTCTGCCGGTCGTAGAGCACCCGCGGGAGCTCCACCGGCCCGGGGGGAGCGCTGGAGGAAAACCAGTCGGCCAGCGTCCGCTCCACGAGGATGTTGCCGCTCCGGTCCATCACGCGCACCCGGTCGTTGGTCGCGACCACGACGTTGTTGGGGCCGCTGGCGACGGTCGTGTTCGCCGGGGTCTTCCCCGTGTAGGCCATCCCCTGGAAGTCGTCGACGAGGGCCGGACCGGAGCGCCCCCCGTACCCGGCCGACAGCTCGACCGCCTCGCGGTGTCCCCGTCGGGGGACCGCGGGCGGGACCGGGACCACGGCCGGGGCCGTACCCCCGGAAGGAGACTCCGGGGCGGCCTTCGCGGCCTTGGAGACGGGAGTCCCCGTCGGTCCCACTCGGACCGGTCGAACCTTTCCGGCGGGCCGAAACACCGCGGCAGGCACCGCGCTCCCGGCGGCAGCCGGACCGGCGGCGAGGCTCGCCGCGACACACATCACCAGCACCCGGATCGTACGCATCACCCGTTCCTCCCCGGCACACAGGCCTTCCGCACGTTTGCCGGTGCAAGCGCCTTGCCAGCCGGGCTCGCCAGCACCTCGGACTGAAGTCCTTGGGGTGGAGAAGCTTGCGCCCTGTCGAAGCCGGGGGAGCCTGGGCGGTGTCGCGGATCGCGGACAGGATCATCCGCGGCCGTTCGCGCTCCTGTCTACGATCGAGGACACGGCACGGCCATTCGGCCACCCGATCCTTCAAGACGTCAGCGAGGTCTCGCCCGGCCCCTTCCGATCGTCCCCAGCGGCCCCCCGAGGGACGGCGTGGCGGCCTCACCGGCCAACGGTTCCTACCGCTCAGTCCGCGCCCGGCAGGTGTTCGCGCCGCCGGCCGCGCCAAGCCCTTGGATGGCCGGTCCCGCCACGCGAACCCCGGCGCGACGACCTGGCAGAAGGTGCCGCCTCGGCGAACTTCGGGCCCCACGCAACC
>CAYQTA010000008.1:0-5393 GCA_964420365.1 uncultured Acidobacteriota bacterium
ACGCGTGGGACACGGTATGGGAGCTGGCATTCCTCTTCTGGCTGGTCCCGGGCCGGGGTGCATGGATGCTGGGCAGGCTCCTCGGCGTCGATCCTCTCGACGTGCCGGTGGTCTACCTGGCGCTCGCCTGGTTCGCGATCCTCGTCGGGGGAGCCCTGCTGGGAAGGGCCCTCGTCTTCCTGGCATCGCGGATCCCCGGCCTGCGCGACTTCCTCGAGCGGCCGCTCGCCAGCCCCACCGCGATCCGCCTCGTCGAACGCATGGATCCGCGAACGTCCCTGCTCATCCTGGTGGTCTTCGCCGGTACGCTCGTCTCGGTGTCGACCGCCGCGGCGGTGCTGCTGTCCTCGCGGGGCATCCTCCCGGGGCCCGGCCGGACGGCGGACACCGCCGCGTGGGCGGTTGCCGCGATCGCGGCGATCGTGGCCGCGGTCCTCGCCGCGCGGTGGATGATGTCCCGGCGGGCGGGCCGCGCGGAGCGCGGAGCCTGACGCCCCGGCGCGGGGCGTCCCCCCGTCGCCCGGGTCAGGCGCCGGCGACGGAGCGGAGCAGGTCGAAGACGTCGCGGCTGGTCCGCTCCCACCCGAACCGGCGGGCGCGCTCGCGCCCCGCCGCGACGAGGTCGGCGCGGGCGGCCTCGTCGGCGAGGAGCGGGGCCGCGGCGCGGGCCACCGCCTCCGCGCTCGGCTCGTCCACCCAGGCGGCCGCGTCGCCCAGCACCTCCGGCAGGCTCGCCCGCCGCAGCGCCACCACCGGCACGCCGGCGGCCGCCGCCTCGAGGGCCGGCAGCCCGAACCCCTCGTAGACCGACAGGTACAGGAGCGCCCGGGCCCGGGCGAGGACCGCGTGCCGGACCTCCTCGGGGACCCACTCGAGCCGGTGCACCCGGTCGGCGACGCCGGCGGCCCGGGCGAGGGCGAGGACGTCCGGCGCCGGGGGGAGGGTCGGCCCCGCGACCACCAGGTGCAGGCCCGGGTGCCGCTCCGCGAGCAGGGCGAACGCGCCGACGACCAGGTCGGGCCGGCGCCGCTCGTGGACCGCCCCCAGGTGCAGCAGGTACGGTCCGGCGAACCCGAGGACCGACCGCGCCGCCATCTCCTGCTCGGGGGTCGGCGGCCCGGTCGGCTGGTGGTCGACGGCCGAGGGGACGACGTGGACGCGGCGCGCCGGCACGTCGAGGAGGCGCACGATCTCGTCCGCGGAGAAGCGGGAGACGGTCAGGATCGCGGCGGCCCGGTGGGCCGACGGGGCGACCAGGGCGAACGCGGCCCGGGCCGCCGGCCGGAACCACTCCGGGTGCGCGAGGAACGACAGGTCGTGGATCGTGACCACCGCCGGCACCCGGGAGAGGAGCGGGACCGTGTAGAAGGGGCAGAAGAGGACGTCGGCCGCCGCCGGGGAGAGCATCGCCGGGCCGAGCCGGAGCTGCCGCCAGGCCGGGTCGCCGCCGGGGAGCGGCCAGCGCAGCACGTGGACGGCGTCCGGCCGGCCGGGGAGCGCCCGGGGGGGGCGCCGGTCGACGTACACCTCGAGCCGGTCGTCCCGGGCGGGGCCCGACGGCCGGTGCACGAGGATCCCCTCGAGGTAGCGGAAGACCCCGGTCGGCTGGTGGACCAGCACCCGGCCGTCGACCGCGATCGTCGCCCGCGCCGCGCCGCTCACCCGGTCACCTCCCGCCAGGCGGCGACCACCTCCGCGGCCACCCGCCCCGGCGCGAACCTCTCGGCCCACCGGCGGCGCGCCTCGGCCGCCGGCGTCCCCGGGCCGGGCGCCTCCAGCGCCTCCCGGATCGCGCGGGCGACCGCCGCCGGCTCCGGCGCGGCGGCGACGTGGACCCGGTCGCCCCCCGCCTCCCGGAGGGACGGCGCCGGGCCCACCGCCACCGGCACCCCCGCGGCCAGCCCCTCGACCACCGGGATCCCGAACCCCTCCTCCCGCGACGGGACGACGACGGCCCGCGCCCCGGCGACCGCGGCCGCGTGGGCGGCGGGCGCGAGCCAGCCGGGAAAGAGGACCCGGTCCGCGAGCCCGAGGTCCCGCGCCGCCCGCTCGGCCCGGGCCCGGCCGGGGGACGGGGGCCCGGCGAGGACGAGGACCAGGTCGGGGTGCTCCCGGCCCACCTCGGCGAACGCCGGCAGCAGCAGGTCGTCCACCCCCTTCAGCCGGTCGAACCCGCTCGCGTGGAAGAGGTAGGGTCGGCCTCCCGCCGCCGGGAGGCCCGGGGCGGCGACGTCCCGGAAGGGGGACGGATCGACCGGGGGCGGGATCACGCGGATCCGCCCCGGGTCGGCGCCGAGCCGGCGGGCCAGCCGGTCGGCGGTCACCCGGCTGACCGCGATCACCCGCTCCGCCCGGGCGGCCCGCCGGAGGGAGGCCCGGAAGACGACCCGCTGCCGCCAGGTGAACGCCCGGGGATGCTCGAGGGGGATCAGGTCGTGGACCGTGGCGACGAGGGGGATCCCCTCCGGCGGCTCGGGCGGCACGAGGAAGGTCGCGTGGACCAGGTCGGCCCCGGCCCGGGCCGTCCAGCGGGGCCCGAGGAGGCGGCTCCAGAGAAGGTCCGGCCCCGGGGGCCTGCCGGCGGGCACCGGCGTCGCCTCCCCGGGAACCCCCGCCTCCCGGGCATCCTCGAGGGACGCCCCCCGGGGGACGAGCACCGCGAGGGCGGGGCCGCCGGGCAGGGCGGCGAGCCCCCGGAGCAGCCCGCGGACGTACCGCCCGACGCCGCGGCGGCCGGTGGCGCCGAAGAGGGGCCGCCCGTCGACCAGCACCCTCACCCGCGGTCCTCCGGGGCGGGAGGGGCGACGCCTCCCCCCGGGGGAGCGCCCGGCTCGCGGCGGCGGCCGGTCTCCCGGGGGGCCGGCGGCCGGCCGAGCAGGGCGAGCAGCTCGGCGAGGACCATCGCCGTCGCGCCCCACACCGTCTCGCCGGCGACCGCGAAGAACGGCACCCGGTGGTCCCGGCCGTCGAGGCGCCAGGTCTCGACCTGCTGGCGGGCCGGGTCCGCGAGGGCGGCCAGGGGCACCTCGAGGATCCGCTCCACCTCGAGGGGGTCCGGCCGGAAGGCGGGCCGGGCGGGAGCGACCGCGACGAACGGGTGGAGGACGAACCGGCTGACCGGGACGTGCAGGCGGGTGAGGGGACCGAGGACCTCGAGGGCCGACGGATCGACGCCGATCTCCTCGGCGGTCTCCCGCAGGGCCGCGTCCCGGGGCGCCTCCCCGGGCTCGGCCTCGCCTCCCGGGAGCGAGACCTGGCCGGCGTGGCGGCCGACGGTGGCGGTCCGCCGGGTCAGCACCAGGTGGCACGCCGGGGCGGGGTAGAGCAGGACCAGCACGCCGGCCGGGCGCGCGTCCGCCGGGAAGACGCCGCGGGCCCACCCGGGCCGGGGGCTGGGAGCGAGCAGGAGCTGGGCGTCGACGCCGGGGAGCGGCCGCCGGAGGCTCCGCGCGAGGGCGTCCCGCACGGCGGCGGCGTCCTCGAGGGGCGGCGGCGACGGGGCGTCCTCGTGCACGCGGATCCTCCCGCGGGGCCGGCGGCCCGGCCCCTCCGCGGGAGTCTACCGCGCCCGCGGGGTATCATCCTCGCCTGCGCGGCACCGCGCCCCCCGCACCGTGCGCCCGGAACGCGGCGCGCGCGGCGTCACGGGGGGTTCCCGGTGGGGGCGGCCGGAAGGCCGCCCGCCGACGCCCGGCGCACCGGAACGCACGACGCGACGCCGCGCATCCCGTGCCCGCGCGCCACCCGGCACGGGCCGAACCCGCAGGGGCGGCCGGCACGCCGCCCGCCCGAGGAGGCCCCCGATGCCCGTCACCCTCACCGGCAGGAACCTCACCCTCGAGCAGCTCGAAGCGATCGCCGTCCGCCGCGAGAAGGTGGAGATCGCCCCCGAGGCCCTCGAGCGGATCGACCGCTGCCGGGCGATGTGCCAGGAGAAGATCGACGCCCACGAGATCATGTACGGCGTCACGACCGGCATCGGGGAGTTCTCGGAGACGGTCCTCACGCGGGAGCAGACGCGGCAGTTCCAGAAGTACCTGGTCTACTCCCACGCCGCCGGCTACGGGAAGCCGATGCCCGAGGAGTGGGTGCGCGCGGCGATGGCCAGCCGCGTCAACGTCCACTGCAACGGCCGCTCCGGCTGCCGGCGCGAGGTCACCCTCACCCTCGTCGAGATGCTGAACCGCGGCGTGACCCCGGTGGTCTTCGACCGCGGCTCCGTCGGCGCCTGCGGCGACCTCTCCCCGATGGCCCAGATGGCCCTCGTCCCGATGGGCGAGGGAGAGGCGTTCTACGAGGGGGAGCGCCTCCCCGCCGCCGAGGCGATGCGGCGGGCCGGCATCCCGACGATCACCTACGAGGCGCGCGACGGCCTCGCGACGATCAACGGCTCGAACTTCATCGCCGGGACCGGCTCCCTCCTGCTCCTCGAGATGGAGCGCTGGCTGAAGACCCACGACGTCGCCGCCGCGATGACCCTCGAGGTGCTGAACGCGAACCTCCGCTCCTACGACGAGCGCCTCCACGTCGCCCGCGGCTTCGAGGGCTCGGTGCGCGTCGCCCGCAACATCCGTCGCCTGACCGAGGGCTCGCCGCTCCTCGCCCGGGGCGGCAAGCGGGTCCAGGACGCCTACTCCCTCCGCTCGATCCCGCAGGTGGTCGGCCCGGCCCGGATGGCCCTCGACCACGCGCGGAAGATGTTCGAGACCGAGCTGAACGGCGTCGGCGACAACCCGCTCTTCTTCCCCGAGGACAAGGAAGTCATCTCCGGCGCGAACTTCCAGGGGACGCCCCTCGCCTTCCCGCTGGAGTACGCGCAGATGGTGGTCACCGCGGTCGCCGCCCTCTCCGAGCGCCGCCTGAACCGCCTGATGAACCCGGCCCTCTCCGCCGGCCTGCCCGGCTTCCTCACCCACGGCGGGGGGATGTTCTCCGGCCTGATGCTCACCCAGTACACGGCCGGAGCCCTCGTGTGCGAGTCCCGCGTCCTGTGCACGCCGGCCGCGATCGGCTCGATCCCCGCCGCGGCCGACCAGGAGGACTTCGTCTCGATGGGCTGGACGACCACCCTCAAGGCCCGGCAGATCATGGACCTGGTCCCCGCCGTCCTCGGCATCGAGATCATGGCCGCCTGCCAGGCCCGCGACTTCCGTGACGCCGACTTCGCCCCCCCCACCCGCGCCGTCTACGACCTCGTCCGCCGCCACGTCCCCCACCTCCACGAGGACCGCCCCCTCTTCCAGGACAACAACACCATGGCCGACCTCGTCCGCTCCGGCGCCATCCTCGCCGCCGCCGAACAGGTCGCCGGAAAGCTGGAGTAGGTGATCGTGCGAGGAGCCGTTCAATAACTCCCGGGCTCGCAACGACATCGGCCCGACGCGTCCCCTTCC
>CAYQTA010000009.1:0-18348 GCA_964420365.1 uncultured Acidobacteriota bacterium
TGCTGCATCGCGCCCGCGCCAAACCGGACAAGCGGGAACGAGCGCGGCAGCATCGCGCGGAACGGGCCTTTTTTTGCCCGAAAACGGCGTTCCATCGCCCGCGAGTTGCGCTAAGATGGCCCCCGGCGTCGGGAGCCGCAGGGAGAGCGCATGGAACAGCGCGTCGTGTCCTTCCAGAAGTGGATGCTCGAGAACGAGGAGTTCCTCGACCGCCTCGGCAAGCACGCCGCGCGGCGGATCGCCGACTCCATCCTCGAGCGGGGGGAGATCGACTGGGAGGAGGTGATCGACGGCCTGTCGCGGGACGTGGAGCGGGAGATCAAGTGGTTCTCCCCCACCGCCCGCGCCTGAAGAACCGGCAGCAGCAGCAGGCCGCCGCAACGTCTCCTGCAGTCCCCCCGTCCTCGCCGTACCTTTCGCTCCGCCACGACAACCGCCGGACCCGGGGAGGGCGTCCGGCGCGGCGCCGCGTGCGCCACGGGGACGTTGCATGGCCGCCCACCGCGCCCGGTTCGTATCGCTGCTCTCCCTCGCCTCGCTGGTTCTCGCCGGCTGTGCCGGGACGCCGGGTCCCGGGCCCATCGCTCCGGGAGCGGGATCCATCACCCACCCCGTCCCCGGGACCTCTCCCGGTGCGCAGGGGGACATCCCCGACGGCCGGCCGATCCGCACGTTCGACCCCCCGTCCAGTCCCGCCGACACGCTTGCCGGGGACACGGGAACCAATGTCCGGGCCAACCGGGACAGCAGCGGACGCGACCAGAACGAGACGACGATCGCGATCAATCCCCTCGACGGGAACAACCTGGTCGGCGGCGCCAACGACGCCCGGCTCGGTCACTGGGCCGCCGGGTACTACGTCACCCATGACGGGGGCGAGACCTGGACGGACGGGACGATCCCCTGGGCGATCCACGCCAAGCAGGGAGACCCGACGGTGGCGTTCTGCGGCGACGGCACGGTGGTCTTCGGGTATCTCGACTACGACGACGCGTGGAAACCCCATCGCCTCGTCGTCTCCCGCTCGACCGACGGCGGGGACACCTGGGAGGAACCGGGCGTCGTGATGGAGTCGGAGGGAACGCCCTTCGCCGACAAGCCGTACATCGCGTGCGCGCAGGCCGAGGGAGCCTACCGGAACCGGGTCTACGTCTCGTGGACGTACTTCACGAGCCCCTTCGGCGGACCGATCCGCGTGATGACCTCGGACGACCACGGCCGAACCTGGGGGAACGCGCACAACGTCTCGGCCTCGTACGGCGTGCAGGGATCGGTCCCCGCCCCCGGTCGGAACGGCGAGGTCTACGTGTTCTGGAAGGGATCGGGGAAGATCGAGTTCGCCCGCTCGACCAACGGCGGCGCCACCTGGTCGAGCGCGAGCACGGTCGCCACGATCCAGGAGATCGGCAACGGTCCCCACTACCGCCGGAACTCGTTCCCCACGGCGGCGGTGGACATCTCCGGGGGTCCGCACGACGGGACGGTCTACGTCGCCTGGGCCGACGATCGGAACGGGGACGCCGACATCCTGCTCTCCCGGTCGACCGACCACGGCCAGACCTGGTCCGAACCGGTCCGGGTCAACGACGACCCGGTGGGAAACGGCCGGGACCAGTACTTCCCGTGGCTCGCGGTCGACGAGAAGGGGCTCGTCCACGTCTCGTGGATCGACCACCGGGAGGGGGACGGCTCCCGCTACCACGTCTACATCGCCACCAGCCGGGACGGGGGCGTCACCTTCGACCGGAACCTGCGCGTGACCGACGTCGCGTCCGACGGCTCGCTGACCGGTTTCCTCGGGGACTACACCGGCCTCGCCGCGGGCCACGGGAAGATCGTCCCCCTCTGGCCGGACCTGCGCGCCGGCACCGGCGAGGAGGACGTCTACGTCGAGGTGGAACCCGCCTTCGAGTACGACATCGTCGCCGACGTGGCCTTCCGGGACGACAAGCGCACCCTCGACTTCGCCGACCAGGAGCCGCGACTCGGCGACGGGATCGTCTACGACGTCCTCGTCGGGAACGTCGCCGACCTGGACGGTGGGGCGCCCTGGGAGCAGGCTTCCTGCCTCGCCGAGGACCTCGACGCCCCCCCGGCGGACGTGCCCGACGAGCCGGCACCGGGCGAAGCCCTCTACGTCCTGGTCCGCGCCCACGGGCCCCGCGGGCGCGGAAGCTGGGGATCCGGAACCGGCCATCCCGACCCGCGGGACGGCTTCGACGATCACTCTCCCTGCGGGGAGTGAGGTCGCCGAAGCGGGATCGCCCCGGGGGCCGGCACGACGCTGCCTCCCGGGCCCGCCACGAGGGGGATCCCGAAGGCCCGGCGTGCCGCCTCCCCGGTGAGCACGTGGAGGGGATCCCCCTCGGCGGTCACCCGGCCGCCATCGAGCAGCACGGCTCGGTCCGGCCCCCGCCCGGCCAGGAAGAGGTCGTGCAGCGAGACGACGACCCCCCGGCCCCGTGACGCGAGCCCGGCGAGCAGGGCGACCAGCTCGCAGGCATGGCCCGCGTCGAGCCCGGTCGTCGGCTCGTCGAGCACCAGGAGCGGGGCCTCCTGGGCGAGGGCGCGCGCCACGAGCACGCGGCGGCGCTCTCCGCCGGACAGCTCCCCGAGACGGCGATCGGCCAGGTGCGCCGTGTCGGTGGCGACGAGGGCGCGCTCCAGGGCCTCCCGGTCCTCCGTCCCGGGGGCCCCCAGGACGCCCAGCCGGTGCCATCTCCCGAGAGCGACGACCTCGCGTACCAGCAGTCCCTGCTCGGCCACGTCCTCCTGGGGCAGGTAGGCGACGCGGCGGGCGGCTTCCCGCCGGGGCAGCTCCACCGCCGGCGCCCCGAGCAGCCGCACTTCCCCTCCTGCCGGCGCGAGCACCCCCGCGAGGGCCCGCAGCAGCGTCGTCTTGCCGGCCCCGTTCGGCCCGGCGACCAGCAGGAACTCGCCGGGTCGCACCTCCAGGTCGATCCCCCCGAGGACTTCCCGGTCTCCGAGGCGGACGACCAGGTCCCGCGCGGCGGCGAGCGTCCCGTCCCCGGTCATCCGAGCAGTTCCTCCGCGACGAGCACCGGGGGAACGGCCACCGGCACGCCCGACCCGTCGAGCACCGGGATCCCCAGGGGGGCCAGGATCCCGCGGAGCCAGGCACCGGGAGGCGGCGCCGGGATCAACCCCCACCTCGCGCGAGGCCACCCGCCCTCGAGGACGACCCCCCCGACGAGGAGGTGCCCCCCGGCGAGCATCGTGCGCGTGACCAGCCGGACGCGGTCCGGCCAGGGATGGAGTGGCGCCCGCACCTCGAGCCGCAGGAAACGCCACCCCGCCCTGCCCGGCGCTCGCCAGGACGGCCGTACGGACGACCCGGTGGACCTCCCCTCCCCGCGCCGCTCCTCCACGAGGGTGCGCGGGCGCAGGAGCAGCCGGCCGTCGCGGACGACCGCCAGGGGTCGCACCGGCTCGCCCTCCCCGTCCCGGTCCACCGGGCTCGCCGGGAACGGGAACCCGGGGTCGTCCACCGCGACGTTCGAAGCGGCGACGCGGCTCCCGGGACGCGGCTGGCCTCCCGCCCATCCCCCCGCCTCGGCACGGAGCAGGTCGGCCAGGGCGAAGACGTCGATGGCCAGCGGCATCCCGGCAGGAGATTCGACGGGAGAGGATTCCCCCGGGGGCTCGGCCACCGCCCTGGCGACCGCCGGCACGAACCCGGGTGGCCAGCCGCTGGCGGGGCCCTCGACGAGGGTGACCCGCGACCATTCGGGAAGGTCGGGAGACGCCCCCAGCAGCGCTTCGCCCGTGGCGACGATCCGGTTCCAGTGACGGGGAGCCCCCCCGGGCCGCTCGAGGGTCTCCTCGACCCGGGCCCGACCCACGCGCACGTGGAGCCGCCCGGCCCGCACCGGGAGTGCCGCCGCCAGCTCGTCCCGCAGGCGGCGAGCCCACCGGGCCAGCCCCGCCAACGGCCGGCCCGGCGAGCCGAGGCGGCCTCCCACCGGCGGGGGGCTGACCAGGGCCGGCCGCTCCCCCTGCACCAACCCCTCCTCCCAGCCCTCGACGAAGCGGACGCCCCGCGGCCCGACCAGGCATTCCCCGTAGGCCGAGACCTTGACGTGCATCTCCCGGGGAGGTGGGGCCGCTCCCCTGCTCGCCGGAAAGGGGTCGCCGGGGAGCCTTCGAGGGCCTTCCTCCCGGTGGGGCTGGCCCTGGTCGCTCATCGCATCTCCCGTGAAAGCCGCGTCTTCCGCCCGCTTCGCGGCAGCAAGCGGGCAGGGTCGAGAACAACCGTCGGCGCGCCGACCATGACTGCGATCATCCACCCTTGTCGCGTGCAGGTCGCCTGCTCACCCTCCACCGCGGGAGCGTTCCGGACGGGGCGCGCCCCGCGCCACCCCTCGCCGCACCCGACCGCGAGCAGGTGGCTCCCGCCCACCGGCCGGAGTCCTTCCCGGGTGATTCTCATCACGTCGGCCGCCCCGAGGAGCAGGGTCCCGCCCGGGAGATCGAGCCGCCCCGAGTCGACCCGGAGCACGACCGGCACGTCCCGGGGCAGGTCACCCCAGTCGATCCACCCCCGGCCGGCCGCCTCCACGGTGGTGCAGGCGAGGGACGGGATCGCGGGCGACCGGATCCCCTCCCGGCGCAGCCTGCCGGCCCCGTCCACGGCAAGCGGCCCCTCGGCGTCCCAAAGCACGGCCGGCCGCGCGGGGTGCCCGGCGTCGTCGACGTCGAACCCGGCGGGCCACGGGGCCCGCCGGGGATCGTCCAGCACGCGGAGCCCGTGGGGATTCCCCTCCCCGGGACAGGCGATCCCCTCGATGGCCGCGTGGCCCATCTCGTGCCCCCACCAGCCGGCCGAGCTGCCCAGGAGGACCACCGGCCCCTCCCACGGCTCCGGCGCGAGGGGCGCAAGCCGCGCCCGGGCCTCCGCCGCCTCCCGGGCGCCGGCGAGGCGGTCGACCCAGGCCCGGTGGTCCGGGCCCGCCCAGGGGACCCGGGTGGGATCGGAGCCGGACCACGAGACCCGGGTCCAGGCCTCCCCCGCCGCGAGCCGCACGGTCACGCGGAACCCGGTGCGCAGCTCGCGCCGGGGCTCCTCTCCCGGCCGGCGCCACGCGCGCGCCCGTGCCGCGACCTCCCACCGCACGTGACGGGTCCCCGGCCCGGCCGCCCGGACCGTCTCCTCGAGGAGCGGGAACGTGCGCCGGAACCGGTCGACCTCCCGGGCCAGGTGGCCGGAGAGTTCCGCCACGGCCCGTTCCCAGGCCGCACCCGGCGGGAAGCGGAACTCCTCCTCGCGGGCGAGGACGTCGAGGGCCCCGGGAGCTGCCCCGACGAGGAACCGGGCCCGGACCACGTCCAGGGTCCCGGGGTCGAGCCACTCGACCCGGGCACCGCCATCGACGACCGAGGTCTCGTGGACCGGGCCCCGGCCCCGCGCGACCCCGCGGATCTCCCAGGTGGCGTAGAGCGGGCTCCCGGCCGCCCGGGAGGGCAGGTGCTCGAGGGCCAGCACGGCGTCGCTCAGGGTCCGCTCCATGGACCCATCTTCTCACCGCCACCGGGCGCGGGGAAACGGTCCCCGGAGCCGGCCGATCACCTTCTGGACATTGTCCCCGCCGGGGGCGGGGACCTATGTTTTGCCGCGCCCGGACCGGGATTGCCCGTCCGCCGGCGGGGTGCGGAGATCCGTCCACCGGCCGGCGGAAGATCGGTCCGCGCGGGGGCCCGAGCGATGGCTGCGACCAAGCGAATCGTCCTGATCGACTTCGACCGGAAGTCCCTCGAGGCGACACGGCAACGCCTCGTCGAGATGGGCTACGAGGTCACCGCGGTGGCGGAGGCCGCCCAGGTGAACCTCGCCCTCTCCGGCTCCCCGCCGGACCTGGTGATCCTGGAGCCGATGATCCCGGGCAAGGACGGCTTCGCCCTGTGCCGGACCCTCAAGCAGGGCAAGGGCGGCCGGATCCCGAAGGTGATCCTCGCCTCCAGGATCTACCGGACGCCCCGCCTGAAATCGCTCGCCCACGAGGCGGGGGCCGACGCCTGGCTCGAGCGTCCCCGCCACGACGAGCTCCTGTACCAGGCGGTCGCCCGCCTGGCCCCGCTGCCCGCGGAAGCCCCGCCCTCCCCGACACCGGCCGCTCCCGCCGTCGGCCGGGACCCCGGGGAGGAACCGACGGCCACGTCCCTCGCGGACCTGATGATCGACGACGACGAGCTCGAGAACGTCTTCTCCACTCTTCTCCAGGAGGAGCCGGGAGCCGGGACCGGGGCGGCCGTCCCGGAACCGGCCGCCGCGCCGGTCGCCGCCCCTGCCGGGCACGAGGCGGACCCCCTCCCGAACCTGTGGCCCGACGAGCTGGGCGAACGGCTCTCCGCGTCCGGCCCGATCCCGACCGGGCCACCGGCCGGGGGCGCGGCGCCCCCGGCGGGCGAGGAGGAGCGGACCGCCACGGTGGCGGTGGCCGATCCCGCCGTGGGCGACGAGGTGGACGAGGTCCTTTCCCAGGCCTTCGACCTGGCGGCCCCGGCATCGCAACCGGCCCCCGCCGCGGCGTCTCCCGCCCCGCCGGCCCCTGACGTGACGGCTCCCCCCGAGCCCACGATCGAGCTGGAGACGGGCGACGAGCCGACCGGGGGTCCGCCACCGGCCCCGACCGGCGAGCAGGAGATCCCGGAAGCGCTCCGCGGGATGGACCGGGGCACGGCAGAGCTTCTCTCCAGCCTCGAGGAGCTGGAGGACTCGATCCCGGTGGAGGAAGACGGAAGCGGCTCGTGGCCGGAAACCGGCAGCCTGGCGGCCGAACTCGAGAGCTCGGTTCCCCTGCCCCCGCCACCTCCCCCGGAAGAAGAGCAGACCCTCGAGGAGGTCCTCTCGAAGATCCAGGAAACGTCGGGGGTCGTGCCCCTCGCCGAGGCGACGTCCCCGGAGGAGCTCTCCGGCCCGGACTTCGCGGGCGCGGGGTCACCGGGCCGGTCCGAGACGGCGGAAGGTCCCCGCCCGCTCCCGCCCCTCCCTCCCCAGTTCCTGCCCCCGCGGCATGAACGCCGCTCCTCCTGGGTCGGCTGGTTCCTCGGGGCGCTGGCGGTGGGGGTGATCCTCGCGGGAATCGTCGGTGCCGTGTGGCTCCGCAACCGACCGGAACCACCGGTCCAGAAGGTCTTCCCGCGGCCGGCCGCGCCGGCACCGGCACCGGCAACCGCGGGCGGGGAAGAGAAAAAGGACGCCGCGGCGACGCCGGAACCGCTCCGACGGTTGCCGGCACGGGCGAACACCCCCTCCCCGCGGACGGCGCCCGGCACGCGGGGCCCCCGTCCGGCCTCCCCCGCGAACGCGGAGGCGAAGCCCCGGACGAAGCCCTCGGGCCAGCGGCCTTCCTCTCCCGCCGCCTCGCCTGCCGAGAAGCCCCCCGCTCCCCGGGCACGGACCCGGGGACCGGCATCGGCCCGGGAGAGCGGGCCCGCCGCACCGCCGGCGGGAGCCGCGAGGAACCCCGACACGGGCCGGAAGCCGGGGCAGCAGGCGGGGACGCCGCCCGGTCCCCCGGCCACCGCGGAACACGCCGGCAGCGGGTCGGCGGGAGCATCGCCCGCGGAGAGCCCGGAGGAGGGGGCCCGGAAGCCCGCCGCCATGCCCCCTCCCGACGCGGCCGCGGCACCGGCCGGCATCCGCGCGCCGACACCCACCCCGGCACCGGCGAGCGTCCCCCCCGAAGGGCGCCCGAAGCCGCAGGAGACCTCCCGGCGCGCGCCCGGTGCGACTCGGACGACACCGCATCGAGGCCCCCTCGAGGCCCGGGCGGCCGCGCGGCCGCGGGTCCACCTGCCACCGCCCCCGGAGCCCCCGCCGGCACCGAGCGCCCTGGCGAAGCCGGCACCGGTGGTGCGCCTCTCGGAGCTGGACCACCCGCTCCGGCGCGTCGCGGGCCAGCTCCCGGCCCTGACGCCGGAAGCCCGGGAAGCGGGGATCCACGGACGGGTCTTCCTGAACCTCCTCGTCGGCCCCGACGGAACGGTGCGGGAGGCCCGCGTGATGATCGAGCCGGGCTACGGGCTCGGCGAGGCGGCCGCACGCGCGGTCCGCTCGTGGCGGTATTCTCCGCCGCGGCGGGACGGGGAACCGGTGCGCGTCTGGAAGACCGAGGTCGTGGAGTTCACGGACGCCGGGAACGAGGCGGCGGCGGGCACCCCGGCCCCCTGAGCGTCCTCCCCGGGGCGCAACCGGCCCCCGGCACGCCCTCCGGGCCTCCCCCTTCCTCGGCCCCGGGGACCGCCAGGGGATCCCTTCCCCGGCCCGGGAGAAGGCACGTGGACGTCACCAGGCGCGGGCATCGGGCGATCCGGTGCGATACGGCCCGCTCGCAGCGACCGAAAGGGGGGGACGAGCGCGGGAAACTCCGGGAAGGAAGGGCACGGAAAACGCGCACCGCCGGGGACGGTGCGCGGGAGGAGCCGGGGTCGTCGGTCCGTCAGCGGGCGTTCTTGCGCTCGGCCTTGCGGCGCTTGCGCTCGTTCTCGCGGCGGCGCCGCCGCCGGCGCTCGGACGGCTTCTCGTAGTACTCGTGCTGGCGAATGGCCTTGCGAATCCCGAACTTCTCGACCTTCCTGCGGAACCGGCGCAGGGCCTTCTCGAGATCGTCCTTGACGACGACGTAGGTGGAATCGGGCATCTCGGTCTCCAGCTCCTCCCGCGGCCCCTCGGCCGCGCGTTCCCGCCCGCCCCGGGCGGCCCGGTCTCCCGGCAATGGGAAACCCCTCCGGCCCCGGGCCGGAAGGGCACGAACACCCCGTTCTCCCTTCGGGGGAGACCGCGGGGAAGGGTACGCCCCCCGGTCGCCGGTGTCAAGATCGGCGGGTTTCGCCGAGGGCCGATCCCCGGGCTGACCCCGGGTCATGCTCCCCGTTGACGCGGATCCGCCCCCCCGATAGGCTGGCCGGTGGCCCGCCGCGCCGGGCCCACCTCCGCGCCCCCCCGGGGTCGCCCGCCGAGGAATGCCATGGCCTGGTTCCGCAAGGACAAGAAACCGCGCCAGCTCCCGGAGCAGACCACCGCCCGCATCCCGGAGGGAATGTGGGTGAAGTGCGCCGGGTGCAAGGAGATCATCTACCGGAAGGAGGTGGTCCGCCGCGCGTGGATCTGCCCGAAGTGCGGGTACCACTTCCGGATCTCCGCCCGGGATCGCCTGGCGGCGATCCTCGACGAGGGCTCGATGGTCGAGTTCGACGCGGCCCTCGCCTCGGTGGACCCGTTGAAGTTCCAGGACACGAAGCCCTACCGGGAGCGCCTCGAGACCTACCGCAAGAAGACCGGCCTCAACGACGCCGTGATCTGCGTCACCGGCGCCATCGAGGCGGTCCCGGTCGTCGCCGCCGCGATGGAGTACGGCTTCATGGGCGGCTCGATGGGCTCGGTGGTCGGTGAGAAGATCACCCGCGCCGCGGAACGGGCCCTCGCGGAGACGAAACCGCTGATCGTCATCTCCACGTCCGGCGGCGCCCGCATGCAGGAAGGGGCCCTTTCGCTCATGCAGATGGCGAAGATCTCCGCCGCCCTCGCGAAGCTCCACGAGGCCCGCATCCCGTTCTTCTCGATCCTGACCGACCCGACCACGGGGGGCGTCACCGCCAGCTACGCGATGCTCGGCGACGTCAATATCGCGGAGCCGGGCGCACTGATCGGGTTCGCGGGTCCGCGGGTGATCGAGCAGACGATCCGCCAGAAGCTGCCGGAAGGGTTCCAGCGCTCCGAGTTCCTGCTCGACCACGGCATGGTCGACCTCGTCGTGGAGCGGAGCGAGATGCGGGAGACCCTGGCCCGCCTGCTCCGCCTGCTCTGGCGGGCCCCGGCCGCCGCCGAGGCCTGATCGCCGCGCCCGTGTCCTCGCCGCCTCCCCGTCCCGAGAGCGACCCCCTGGTCGCGTGGCTCTTCTCCCTGCGCGGCACCGGGATCAAGTGGGACCTCGACACGGCGGAGGGGTTCAGCCGTTTCCTTGGAAGTCCCCAGGACAGGTTCCGCTCCGTCCACGTCGCGGGCACGAACGGCAAGGGGTCCGTCGCGGCGATGCTCCACGCGATCGCCCGCGCCGCCGGTCTCCACGCGGGCCTGAACACCAGTCCCCACCTGGTTCGCCCGGAGGAACGGATCCGGCTCGACGACGAGGACATCGACCCCGCCCGGTTCCGGGCCCTCGTCGCCCGCCTCCGCGAGGAGGCGGCCCGCGCCCTCGCCCGCGGCGCGGTGCCGCGGCATCCCTCGTTCTTCGAGATGATGACGGCCGCGGCCTTCGTCGCCTTCGCCGAGGACCGGGTCGATCTCGCCGTCGTCGAGACCGGCCTCGGGGGACGCCTCGACGCGACGAACGTGCTCCATCCCGAGCTGGCGGTGATCACGTCGATCTCCCGGGACCACACGAAGACCCTCGGACGCACGCTCCGGGAGATCGCCCGGGAGAAGGCGGGCATCGTCAAGCCGGGCGTGCCGGTGCTGGTCGGGCTCGCCCCGCGGCGCGTCGAGGACGTGTTCCGGGAGGTCGCCGGCGCGCGCGGCGCTCCCCTCCACCTCGCCCGCGAGGAGATCCGCCTGTCGGTACGCGTCGACGGGTCGTTCACCGTGACGACGCCCCGCCGCCGGTACCCCGGGCTCCGGGTGTCCCTGCCCGGTCGTCACCAGGCGCGGAACGCCGCCCTCGCCGTGCGCGCCGCCGAGCTGCTCGCGGAGCGGGGGATCCCCCTGGACGACCCCGGCGCGATCCGGCGTGGCCTCGCCGCCGTGCGCTGGCCGGGCCGGCTTCAGCGCCTCCCCGGCGACCCGCCGATCGTCCTCGACGCCGCGCACAACCTCGCGGGGGTGCGGGCGCTCGCCGCCGCCCTCGCCCCCGGCGATCGCCGGGGGCGGGCCTTCCCGGCACGCGTTCTCCTCTTCGCGGCGACGGGCGGGCGGGACGGTGGCCGGATGATCGCCCTCCTGGCACCGGCGGTCCGGGAGGTCGTGGTCACGCACGCGGGGGTGCCCCAGGGGAACGTCCCCGGGAAGGTGGCCGCCGAGGCGCTGCGCCGGCTGCGGGCGGCCGGCCGGGACCTTCCGGTCTCGGTGGTCGAGGACCCGGGCCGGGCGCTCGAGACGGCGAGGGAACGCGCGCGGGACGCCGGCGGGGAGGTCCTGGTCGCCGGCTCGCTCTACCTGGTGGGCACGGTCCTCGGGATGCTCGGCGAGGTCAGCGCACCCCGGCGCTGAAGAAGAAGTCGGCGTACTTCATGTCGACGCGCAGGATGTGGTGGCGGACCCACTGCCCCAGGAAGTTGAGCACCTGGGCGGAGAGGGCCGCCTTCCCGGCATCGAAGTCCCGCTGGAACTCCCGGACCTTCCGCGCGAAGGCCCGGTGCTCGCGGACGTGCTCGGCGGCGTCCGGGTAGCCGTACTCGGCGAAGAGCCGCTCCTCGGTGGCGAAGTGCTCGGCGGCGTAGGCGACGAGCTCGTCGAGGATCTTCCCGAGCTGGTGGTGCGCCCTGCCCGAGAGCGCCGCGCGATGGAGCCGGTTGAGCAGGTCGACGAGGTGCCGGTGCTGGGCGTCGATCTCGGCGACGTTGACGCTGAACCGCGGGTCCCACGCGACGAGCGGCATGACGGTCCCTTCCTTGGCCCCCCGTCCTCTCTTCGGCCAAGGGTCGGCCGGCTTGAGGGAGCCGGCCGTGGCGGGGTGACGAGTCCCCGGGGAGAATGGCCGCCGCCAGATCCCCGGGGCACCGACCTCGGCCGGAGGAAACGCGATGACCCTGCCGGACCTGCCCGTCAGCGAGGCGCGCACCCACGACCTCGTCCGCCTCGAGCTCCCCCCGGGGAGCGCTCCCCTCGAGCTGGCCCGCCTTTTCGGCAACGAGAACCCGGTGGAACTCGAGATCGGGGTCGGCAAGGGCCGCTTCGTGCTGCTCGCCGCCTGGTCCCGCAGGGACGTCAACTTCCTCGGCGTCGAGTACGCCCGCAAGTACCTCGAGAAGGCGATCGACCGGGTCGGCAAGCGGGGCCTCACCAACGTCCGCCTCGTGCACGCCGAGGCCTACTCCTTCGTGAGGGATCGCCTGCCCGACCGCTCCCTGGCCGCGATCCACGTCTACTTCCCCGACCCGTGGCCGAAGAAGCGTCACCACAAGCGGCGGCTGTTCCGCCCCGAGGTCGTCGCCGAGTTCGCCCGGGTGCTCCGTCCCGGCGGCCTGGTCCGGGCGGTGACCGACCACCCGGACTACGCCCCGGTGATCCGCGAGGTGATGGCGGCCAGCCCCGACTTCGAGGACGCGGGGCGCGACCCGTCGCTCTGGGAGCTGCCGGGCATGGGAGACTACACGACCCTCGGCGTCACCAACTTCGAGATCAAGTACCGCCGCGAGGGTCGCCCGATCCAGCGCTTCGCCTGGCGCCGCCGCTGAACGATCGCCGGCCCCGATGGCGTCCGCGCGGGCGCCTCGGGGCCCGGAGGAAGGGGCCCCCGGCAAGCCCCGAAGGGTGCGCTGCCGATCGCGCACCCCCGCCCCCCGCCCCGGGGACAGGATCCCGGGAGCGGGACGGGCCCCCTCGCGGGGTCGCGCCCCCGCGGGCATCCTCGGAAACATGGACGTGTGCGGCGGGGGGTCGGTCCGGGGGGGGAAGGAGGCCGGGACGGGCGCCGGGACGGACACGAAGACCGTGCTGCGCGGCTGGCTGCGGCTCGCGCGCGGCGGGCTCCTTCCCCGGCGCGCCGGGGAGCTCGCCGCGCTCGCCGGCGGCGGGGCCCCCTTCGCGGACCCCTCCCTGCCGTTCCTCCGGCGCCTCGGCACGAACCGCCGCGAGCAGCGTCGCCTCCTCGCTCGGGGCCTGGACCGGGCGCTCGCCCGGGAACTGGCCCTCGCGAAGGAGCGGGGCTGGACCCTCCTCCACCCGGGCCACGCGGACTACCCCGCCCTCCTCGCGGAGATCCCGGACCCGCCACCGGTGCTGGCCGTCCTCGGGGACGTCGCCGCCCTCGCCCGGCCGGCGGTGGCGATCGTCGGGGCGCGGGGCGCGTCTCCCTGGGGGCTGGACTTCGCCGGCCGCCTGGCCGGTGACCTGGCGGCCCTCGGGCTCGTCGTGGTCAGTGGCCTCGCCCGCGGCATCGACGGGGCGGCCCACCGGGGCGCGCTCGAGGCCGGGGGCACGACGGTCGCGGTCATCGGCTCGGGGCTCGACCGGGTCTACCCCGAGGAACACGGGGCACTCGCGGAGCGGATCGCCGCCTCCGGGGGCGCCGTCGTCTCGGAGTTCGCGTGGGACCACGCCCCCCTTCCCCGGAACTTCCTCCGGCGGAACCGCGTGGTCTCCGGCCTTTCCCTCGGCGTCGTGGTCGTCGAGGCGGGCCGGCGGTCCGGGTCCCTCTCGACGGCGGCCCACGCGACCGGCCAGGGACGCCAGGTGATGGCGGTGCCGGGCCGGGCGGGGGACCCCCTGGCCGCCGGGTGCCTCGACCTGCTGCGGGACGGGGCGGCGCTGGTGCGCGACGCCGCGGACGTCCTCGCGGAGCTGCCGCCCCCGTTCCGTCCCGACGTCCCGCCGGCCTCCACCGGGCCGGCGAGCCCGGCGCCGGAAGCCGGTGCTCCGCTCCCGGCCGGGCTCGACCCGGCCCTCGGCGACCTGCTGGCCCGGGTCCCTCCGGGAGAGGAGATCCCCGTCGACGACCTGCTCGAGGGGGACGCCCGGCCCCCGGACCGGGTGCTCGCCGACCTGTTCACCCTGGAGGTCGCCGGGCTCCTCGAAGCCCTTCCCGGCGGCCGCTTCCGGCGCCGCCCCCGGGGTCCCCGGCGGGAGGGGACCGTTTGACACCCCCGGGCCGGGGGGATATCCATAGCCGCGCCCGCGCCCCCGGAACGGACCCGGCCCGGCATCCCGCCGGGCGCTTCCGTCTTCCGGGGGGGCGCCGGGAGGACACCGTGGGGAAGAGCCTCGTCATCGTCGAGTCGCCGGCCAAGGCGAAGACGATCAACAAGTTCCTGGGGCGCAACTACGTCGTCAAGGCGTCGATGGGCCACGTCCGGGACCTGCCCAAGAACCCGAAGCGGAAGGGGGATCCCGACTGGATCGGCATCGACGAGGAGAACGACTTCGAGCCCCACTACATCGTCCTGAGGGACAAGAAGAAGACGGTCGACGCCCTGGTCGAGGCCGCGAAGAAGGCGGACGAGATCCTCCTCGCGGCCGACCCCGACCGGGAGGGGGAGGCGATCTGCTGGCACCTCCAGCAGATCCTCGAGAAGAAGACGAAGAAGCCGGTTCGCCGGATCCTCTTCAACGAGATCACGAAGAAGGCGATCCGGGAGGCGGTCCAGCACCCCCGCGAGATCGACCTCCACAAGGTCGACGCCCAGCAGGCACGCCGGATCCTCGACCGGATCGTCGGCTACCGGATCTCCCCGCTCCTGTGGGAGAAGGTGCGGCGGGGGATCTCCGCGGGGAGGGTCCAGACGGTCGCCCTGCGGATGATCGTCGAGCGCGAGCGGGAGATCCGGGAGTTCCAGCCGGTCGAGTACTGGAACGTGCTCGCGCGGCTGGCGGCCTCCCGGGAGGAGGACGCCCCGGAAATCGAGGCGAAGCTCCACACCTGGCGGGGCGAGACCGTCCCGTGGAAGAAGGCGGCCGAGACGGTGAAGGCGACGGACGCCGCGCCGCCGAGCGACACCCCGGAGAAGGTCCCCACCCTCCCGGACGAGGCCGCCGCGAAGGAGGTCGTCGAGCACGTCCGGGACCGGGAGTTCGTCGTGGAGGAGGTCGAGGCGAAGCGGACCCGCCGGGCCCCGCCGCCGCCCTTCACGACCAGCCGTCTACAGCAGGAGGCGGCACGCCGGTTCCGGCTGCCGGTCGCCCGGACGATGCGGATCGCCCAGGCCCTCTACGAGGGAAAGGAGCTCGGCGACCTGGGCAGCGTCGGCCTGATCACCTACATGCGAACCGACTCGGTGCGGATCGCCGACGAGGCGATCGCGGCGGCCCGGGAGCACATCCGGAAGACGTTCGGAGACCGCTACCTGCCGGAGAAGCCGCGGGTGTACCGGCAGAAGAAGGGCGTCCAGGACGCCCACGAGGCGATCCGGCCGACCAGCCTGGACCTGCCCCCGGAGAAGGTCGCGCCGTTTCTCTCCGCCGACGAGCTGAAGCTGTACACGCTGATCTGGAACCGGTTCGTCGCCTGCCAGATGGCGCCCGCGGAGTTCGACACGACCCGGGTCGACATCCGTGCCGGGGACGCGGTCTTCCGGGTCACGGGCCAGGTGCTCCGGTTCCCCGGCTGGCTCCAGGTCTACCGGGAGATCCCCGAGGACGAGGAGTCGAACGGCAGCGCCGCCCGACCGGAGGGACAGGACGGGATGCTGCCGGACCTCGCCAGGGGACAGCGGCTCCGCCCCCTCGAGGTCCGGCCGGAGCAGTCCTTCACCCAGCCTCCGCCCCGGTACACCGAGGCGATGCTGGTGCGGGCGCTCGAGGAGAACGGCATCGGGCGCCCCTCGACCTACGCCTCGATCCTCTCGGTGCTCTCCGACCGGGACTACGTCGACAAGGTCGAGGGCCGCTTCCGGCCGAGTCCCCTCGGGGAGCTGGTCGTCGACCTGCTGGTCCAGCATTTCCGGGACCTGTTCGACATCGATTACACGGCGCGGATGGAAGAGGAGCTCGACCGGATCGAGCTCGGGGAGAAGCGCGGATCGGAGACCCTCCGGGCCTTCAACGAGGCATTCAGGCGCCAGCTCGCCGAGGCCCGGGAAAAGATGGAGAACGTCAAGACCCGGCAGGTCCCCACGGACATCAAGTGCGACGTGTGCGGCGCGATGATGGTCCGGCGCTGGGGCCGGTACGGGGAGTTCCTCGCCTGCGAGCGCTACCCGGAGTGCCGGAACACCAGGGACCTCGGCAAGGACCGGGAACCCCTGCCGGACGTCGAGGAGACCTGTCCCAAGTGCGGGCGGCCGATGGTCCTCAAGAAGGGCCGGTGGGGCCCGTTCCTCGCCTGCTCCGGCTACCCCGAGTGCAGGACGACGCGCAAGATCCGGGTCAGGGACGGCCAGGTGGAGGTCCGCAAGGAGCAGGTGCTCGACGAGGCCTGCCCCCTGTGCGGAAAGCCCCTCGCCCGGAAGACCGGGCGGTTCGGCGAGTACGTCGGTTGCACCGGCTACCCGGAATGCCGGTATACCAAGAAGGAGGAGATCGGCGTCCCCTGCCCGAAGTGTGGCAAGCCGATCGTCGTCCGTCGGTCCCGGCGGGGGAGGGTCTTCTACGGGTGTTCCGGCTACCCGGAGTGCGACTTCGTCTCCTGGAAGAAACCGGTGGCGAAGGCGTGCCCGAAGTGCGGGTCCCCGTACCTGGTGGAGTCGGTCACGAAGCGCTGGGGCCGGCGCCTGCTCTGCCCCAACGAGGATTGCGACTACGTCGAGCAGCTCCCCGACGAGCCGGCGGACCCCGGCAAGCGGGAGGCCGGGGCGGACGGGGCCTCCTCGTAGCACCGGGCCGACGGGTATAGAATCCGGCACCTCGCGAACGGGGGCAGACGACGGCGGACGCTGGCCCGCGGTGCGCCCGGTTCCTATGTTTCCCCCGTGGAGGAGGACGACGATGCGCTCGACGACCGCCCGCCGGACCCTCGGCACCCTGGCCCTGCTCCTGCTCGCCCTCGCGCTCGCCCTCCCCGCCCTCGCCCAGGAGGCACCCGCGGGGACGGACGTCCCCGCGAGAGCGGTGACGGCCGGGGAAGAGACCGCGACCGCCACGGCCGAGGAGGGGACGACCGTCGCCCACGAGGCCGGGGCCCCCGGGGTCCACGACGAGGCGGAAGCGGCCGCCCACGGGGAGGGCACCGGCCACGGCGGACCCGAGCTCGGGGCGGAGCTGCCCCTCTGGTCGGTGATCCCCTTCGCCGGGATCCTGCTCTCGATCGCCGTCTTCCCGCTGGTGGCCCCGCACTTCTGGCACCACCACTACCCGAAGGTGGCCGCCTTCTGGGCGATCGTCTTCGCCGTCCCGTTCCTCCTGGTCTACAAGGGGGCGGCGTTCCACGAGATCCTGCACATCTACCTGATCGACTACATCCCGTTCATCATCCTGCTGTGGGGCCTGTTCACCGTCGCCGGGGGGATCGTCGTCCGGGGCTCGATCCGGGGAACGCCCTTCATCAACACGGTCATGCTCGCGATCGGCACCGCGATGGCCTCCTGGGTCGGAACGACCGGGGCGGCGATGGTGATGATCCGCCCGGTCCTCCGGGCGAACGCCCACCGCAAGAACAAGACCCACATCGTCGTCTTCTTCATCTTCCTGGTGGCCAACATCGGCGGTTCGCTGACCCCGCTCGGCGACCCCCCGCTCTTCCTCGGGTTCCTCCACGGGGTGCCCTTCTTCTGGACGTTCACCCTGATCAAGCCCCTCCTCGTCGTCGGCGGAACGCTGCTCATCCTCTTCTTCTTCCTCGACACCTGGATGGCGAAGCGGGACCACGCGATCCCCCACGAGGAAAACCCGGTGAAGTTCTCCCTCGTCGGGTGGCACAACTTCTTCTTCCTCGGCGGCATCGTCGCGGCGGTCCTGATGAGCGGCATCTGGCGGCCGGGCGCCATCCACGTGCTGGGAATCCCCGTGGAGATCCAGAACATCGTCCGGGACGTGATCATCATCCTGATGGGACTCCTGTCGCTGAAGACGACCCGCATGGACCTCCGGCGGGAGAACGACTTCACGTGGGGCCCGATCCTGGAGGTGGGCTACCTGTTCGCCGGCATCTTCATGACGATCATTCCGGCGATCGCGATCCTCCGCGCCGGCGAGCACGGCGCCCTCGCCGGGCTGATCCGCTCGGTGGAGAAGCCGTGGCACTACTTCTGGGCGACCGGCACGCTCAGCTCGTTCCTGGACAATGCGCCGACGTACCTGACGTTCTTCAACACCGCCCTCGGCAAGTTCTACCCGGGCCTGCCGGAGGCGAAGGCGGTGCACGAGCTGATCGCCACCCACGCCCACTACCTGGCCGCGATCTCCGCGGGAGCCGTGTTCATGGGAGCGAACACGTACATCGGGAACGCGCCGAACTTCATGGTGAAGTCGATCGCGGAGGAGGCCGGCGTGCCGATGCCTTCCTTCTTCGGCTACATCGTGCGCTGGTCGCTCCCGATCCTGGTGCCCCTGTTCGTCGTCGCGACCTTCATCTTCTACCTCCACTGACGGCGAGCGGCCCCCCGGCCGCCCCTACAAGACCCCACGGAACGCGCCGCGGGGTTCGTAGGGGTCGCCGGAAGGCGACCCGGGCGGCGCGCAGCGCCGCGCATCATCGGGCGACGCGTTCCTCGGCACCCTGCGCCTCGGGCACCCTCGGGCGG
>CAYQTA010000010.1:0-12955 GCA_964420365.1 uncultured Acidobacteriota bacterium
CGGAGACCTCCTGCCCGAGGTCGAGAAGTGGCGGCAGCGCTACCGGGAGGCCTTCCCCGACGGCCCCCCGCGGGACGACAAGAAGAAGCCGCCCCGCCGCCGACGCCGTCCCCGCCAGCGCCCCTGAGGGAACCCTCGGGCGGCCTCCCGGCCGCCCCTACAACCCCCCACGGAAACCCTCGCGACGCGGATCGCGTAGGGGTCGCCGGAAGGCGACCCGGGCGACGCGGATCGCCGCGCATCTCGCGGCGACCGCGGAGGGCGGCAGCGCGCGCGCCCGAGGCACCGCGCGCACCCGGCGCCGACGGGCGCCCTCCCGGCCGCCCCTCCAAACCCCCACGGAAACCCTCGTGACGCGGATCGCGTAGGGGTCGCCGGAAGACGACCCGGGCGGCGTTCCCGGCTGGCTGCTAGAACGACCGGGCGAGCTCGACCAGGGTGCCGACACCGAACCCGGTCCCGCCCCGGCCCCAGTACGGGTGCTGGCGCGAGCGCCAGGCCGGCCCCGCGATGTCCAGGTGGGCCCACGGGACGTCCCCCGCGAACTCGCGCAGGAAGAGCCCCGCGGTGAGGGTGCCTCCCCAGCGGCTCGTGCCGGTGTTCCGCAGGTCGGCGACCGGGCTCCGCAGCGCCTCGAGGTAGTCGTCCCACAGCGGCAGCGGCCAGAGACGCTCCCCCGCCGCGCGGCCCGCCTCGAGGATCCGTTCGCGGACCCGCTCGTCGTTCGCCATCACGCCGGCCGCCCCCTCGCCGAGGGCCACGACGCAGGCACCCGTCAGGGTCGCGAGATCGACCATCATCCGCGGCCGGATGCGGGTCCTCGCCCAGTCCAGGGCATCGGCCAGGACCAGGCGCCCCTCGGCGTCGGTATTGTCGACCTCGACCGTCTTGCCGCTCCGCATCCGCAGGACGTCGCCGGGCCGCAGGGCGTCCCCGGAGATCATGTTCTCCGCCAGCGGCAGCACCCCGTGAACCTCGACCGGGAGCGCCAGCTCGGCGACGGCAGTCAGCGCGGCCAGCACGGCCGCGGCCCCCGCCATGTCGGACTTCATGTCCACCATGTGGGCCGCGCCCTTGATGTCGTAGCCGCCGGAGTCGAACGTGATCCCCTTCCCGACCCAGGCGATCCGCGCTCGCGGGCGACGCCCCCGCGGCTTCCACGCCAGGTGGACGAGCCGCGGCGGATGGGAGCTGCCCCGGCCGACACCGAGGAGGCCGCCCATGCGTTCCCGGGAGATCTCCCGCGGCCCGAGCACGCGCGCGCGCAGCCCGTACTCCCGGGCGGCCCGGGTGGCGACCCGGGCCATCTCCCCCGGGGGCAGGTCACCGGCCGGCGTGTTGACCAGGTCCCGGGCGAACGAGATCGCCCGCGCCACGGCGCGGGCAACGGCGGAGGCCCGCCGGGCGGCGGGCGCTCCCTCGCCGAGGAGGATCGTCACCCGCGAGATCCCGGAACGTTTCTCGCCGCGGGAACCCCGGTACCGGTCGAACGAGTAGCGGGCGAGGAACGCTCCCTCGGCAATCGCCCGGGAGACCCCCGCCGGATCGTCCACGTCGAAGGCAGGCACCGCGGCGAGGTGCCGCACCGCCAGGTCGCGGGCGGCGCGGGCACCGGCCGCGGCGGCGAGGCGCAACACCTCGCCGTCGATCTTCTCCGCGGGACCGAGCCCGGCGAGCACGAGGGCCTTTCGCTCCCGCCCGCGGCCGACCGTCACCGAGAGCGTCTTCCCCGCCTCGCCCCGAAACCCCCGCCGCTTCGCCTCGTCGGCGAGCACCGGGGCGAGGCTCCCCGGGAGGTTCCGCGGGAGCTTCCCGTCCCGGGGAAGGAGCACGAGCCACCCGTCGGCACGCACCCGCTCCGCCGGGCGTCCGGTCACTTCCATGGTCGTTCCGGTCGCTGCCATCGATCCTCCCCACGGTCCGCGGGGATCCCTCGCGGGATCCCTCTCCCCCGGACCGCACGGGGGCGCTCAGCGCCCCACCCTGTGTCGAATCTGGGTCGCGACCCCCTCGGCTGTCATCCCCACCTCGGCGAGCAGCTCCTCCCGGCTGCCGTGGGTGACGAACCGGTCGGGGAGGGCCACCTGGAGCAGCCGCGGCGACAGTCCCAGGTCCTCCTCGAGGGACGCCTCGTGGACCGCGTCCCCGAACCCGCCCCGGACCGTTCCCTCCTCCAGGGTGACGACCAGCTCCGGGCCCGAGCGGGCGAGCTCGCGCAGGTACGGCCGGTCGAGGGGCTTGACGAACCTGGCGTCGACAACGGTCACCTCCGGCCCTCCACCCGAGGCGAGGATCTCCGCCGCACCGAGGGCGGTCCCGACCATCGTGCCGACCGCCAGGATCACGACCCGGCCGTCCCCTTCCCGGACGATTTCCCAGGTGCCGACGGGGACGACCCGCGGCTCCCGCGTGCGCGGGCCCGGCGCGGTGTCCCGCGGCCAGCGGATCGCGAATGGCCGCTCGTCCTGCTCGAGGGCCGTCTCGAGCAGGTCGGCGAGGGCGTCGGCGTCGCGGGGAGCGGCGACGACCATCCCGGGCACCGCCCGCAGCCAGGCGAGGTCGAGCACCCCGTGGTGGGTCGGCCCGTCCGCCCCGACCAGGCCGGCCCGGTCGACGGCGAAGACGACGGGGAGGTCCTGGAGTGCCACGTCGTGGACCAGGTGGTCCACCGCCCGCTGGAGGAACGTGGAGTAGATCGCGCAGACCGGGCGCAGACCCTCTGCCGCCAGGCCCGCCGCGAACGTGACCGCGTGCCCCTCGGCGATCCCGACGTCGAAGAACCGGTCCGGGAACTCCTCGGCGAACCGGGAGAGGCCGGTGCCGTCCGGCATCGCCGCCGTGATCGCGACGACCCGCGAATCCCGCCGTGCCCGCTCGACCAGCGCGTCCCCGAACACCGCGGTGTAGCTCGGCCCCCCGCCCCCGCCGGACTTCCGGGAGGCGCCGGTGTCGCGGTCGAAGGGGCCCACGCCGTGCCAGCTCGCCGGGTCCTTCTCGGCCGGCTCGTATCCCTTGCCCTTGCGGGTCAGCACGTGCAGCAACACCGGCCCGCGGTCGCTGTCCCGGATCTGGCCCAGGATCCGGACCATCTCCGGCAGGTCGTGGCCGTCGATCGGTCCCCGGTAGGTGAACCCGAGGGCCTCGAAGAGGGCACCCGGCACCAGGACCGTCTTGATCCCCTGTTCCAGGCGGCGGGCGAAGTCCCCGACGGGTTCCCCGACCCGGGGAAGCTTCCGGAGGGCCGCGTACAGCTCCTCCTTCATCTTCCGGTACCGGGGATGGGTCGTCAGGCTGGTCAGGTAGTGGGCGACCGCCCCGACGTTGGGGGAGATCGACATCGCGTTGTCGTTGAGGACGACCAGCAGGTCGCGCCCCGAGGCTCCCGCGTTGTTCAGCGCCTCGAACGCCAGCCCCCCGGTCATCGCCCCGTCCCCGACGATGGCGACGACCTTGAACCGCTCGCCGAGGAGATCGCGGGCCGTGGCGATCCCGAGGGCCGCGGAGACCGCCGTGGAGGCGTGGCCCGCCCCGAAGGCGTCGTACGGGCTCTCGGAGCGCTTGAGAAACCCGGAAAGACCGCCGTACTGGCGGATGGTGTGCATCCGGTCACGGCGGCCCGTCAGGATCTTGTGCACGTACGCCTGGTGGCCGACGTCCCAGACCAGCTTGTCCCGCGGGGTGTCGAAGACGTAGTGCAGGGCCAGGGTCAGCTCCACCGCCCCGAGGCTCGAGGCGAAGTGTCCCCCCTTGGCCGACGCGAGGGAGACGAGGAACTCCCGGATCTCCTCCGCGAGGGAAACCAGGTCCTCGACCGGCGCCCGCCGCAGGTCGGCGGGATCGCGGATCTCGTCGAGGTGCAAGGGCCGCCTCCCGGGCCGGGGATCCCCCCGGCCGGCATCGAACCCGTCACCGAGCACGCCTTCCATTCACTTCCCGGACCACTTGTGGATCGGATCGCGACGGGTACCGCCGAGCTCGAGGAGCTTCTCCTTCGGGAGGATCGCTTCCTCCCGGGACGACACGACGAAGGTCGCCGTCTCGCTGAGGAAGATCGCCTGCTCCGGGCAGACCTCCTCGCACAGGCCGCAGTAGATGCAGCGGAGCATGTTGAGGTCGAACCGGGCCGGGTACTTCTCCACCGAGCTGTCCGGGTACTCGCCCGGGACGATCTTGATCGCCTCCGGCGGACAGACGAACTCGCAGAGCTGGCAGGCGACGCACTTGATCCGGCCGTTCTCGTCCCGGACCAGGCTCGGAACGCCCCGGTACCCCCTCGGGATCGGGGTCGGCTCCTCCGGGTACTGCCGGGTCACCCGGTCCGACGGGCGGAGGGCGTGGCGGATCGTGATGCCGAGTCCCTTCGCGATCTCGGGGAGGTAGAGCTTCTCGGCGAGGGTCAGCTCCCTGCGCTCGACCTTCACGGCGGCCTCCTGGCTCGCGGCGCGGGCACGATGGTGGGGCGCCCGGCACGGAGGGGGGATTCTACGGGGGCCGGTTCCGCCCCGTCAACGCGCCGCCAGCTCCTCCTCGAACGCGGCGAGCGCCGCGAGGACCCGCTCCCGCAGCTCCTCCAGCGTGCCGTCGTTGACGACCACCCGGTCGGCGAGGGCGAGGGTCCGGGCGAGCTGCTGGGAGCTCGGATCGTCCCGGTTCTCCTGGGCCTCCCGGGCCCGGAACTCCTCGAGGGTCGGGCGTTCCCCCTCCCGGGCCCGCGCCACCGCCCGCCGCCAGCGGAGTTCCAGGGGAGCGTCGACGCCGAGCAGGCGGAAGTCGTCCCGGCCCCGCAGGACCTCGACCTCCGCCGGCGAGCGGATCGAGTCGACGACGACCCGCTCCCCCAGCCGCGGCAGGATCCGCAGCGCGAGGGCTCCCGGACCCTCGCGCTCACGGATCTCCCGCCCCACGGCGATCAGCGTCTCGCGGACGGGAGAAAGCCCCCGGGCCCGGGCCTCCTCCCGGACGATGTCGGAGAGCGACAGAACGTCGAAGCCCCGCTCCGCGAGGAACTCCGCGACCTGGCCCTTGCCGGCGGCGTTGGGACCGGTGAGCCCGACGATCAACGAGCGACCCGCCTACTCCCAGCGCTTGCGGGGATCGACGTCGAGCCCGTCCCGCGCGTTCTTCTTCGGCTGGGCCTGCATCGGCATCCCGAGCTCCGTCGCGGGCCGCCGCTGGACCGGCCGGCCCGCCGCGCTGGTCGTCCCCGGGGAAGCCGTCACCTGGCCTCCCCCGGCCACCTGGGCCCCGCTCCAGATCGGCACCGCTTCCCCGGTGCCCTGGGCGAGTTCGCTGACGTCGATGCTTCCCTTGTAGCGGAACCCCACCGAGATCTTCTTCTTGTGCTTCCCGGAGAGAACGCCCTTGGCGACGACCTTCGCCGGGTACCCCGCCTCCCCGAGGAGGCGCTTGTACCCCTGGAGCTGGCTCACCGACGGCCCGCGGCCGGAATGGCGGCTCTCGAACGGCGGATGGCTGACCTTGAACCCGGTCTTCGCCTCCTTGATGAGAGCCCGTGGGAAGCCGATCTCGCTGCCGTCCGCGAGGGTGAGGTAGGCGACGTCCCCCTCGTAGCGCACCCGCTGCACGACCAGGACCTGCCCGTTCTTGAACTCGATGCGCTGGCCGGCGAGGGCCGGCACGGCGAGGGCGAGCACCGCCAGGAGGACGAGCAGGAACGACGGCCGGCGAGGGCCGATGGGCATGCGCGAACCGTGGATCCTCATCCTCGTCTTCCTCCGCGCACGGGTCCCCCGAGGGTCCCGCGTCTCCTTCATGTACCGCGAACCGGCCCGCGCCGCCATCGGAACGGGGGCGCGGCCCGCATCGCCCCGCTATCATGCCACGCGGAGGAGACCTCGATGCGACGAATCCTTGCCGTCCTGCTCGTCCTTGCTGCATCCGCCCCGCTGGCGCTCGCGCCGGCCGCCCTCGCCGGGAGCAGGAAGACCCCGCCCCGGATGGACCTGAAGCTGGTCCAGGAACCCCCGAAGGCGACGGTCGGCGAGGCGTTCGAGCTCCGGGTCCGGGTCGTTCCGCCGGCGGGAATCAAGCTGAACCGCTACCCGGGCATCACCCTCGAGGTGGCGAAGGCCCCCGGCATCGCCCTCGAGTCGAAGACGGCGTTCGTCGGCTCGAAGAAGCCGATCACCGACCCCGCGAAGTTCGGGTTCCACGAGATCCCGCCCCTCGTGCTCCGCGGCCGGGTCGAGCGGGGCCGGGCGGGGACGCGGGTCCTCCAGGGCACGCTGAAGTTCTTCTACTGCGTCAAGAAGAGCGGCTACTGCGCCCCGGGAGAACAGAAGGTCCGGCTGCCTCTCTACGTGCGCTGACGCCGCCCCCCTTCGAGCCGGAGCCCGCGTCCCGTCGGGCGCGCGGGGGACGGTGTCCCCCCCGCTTCCCGGACGGCGGCGGTCACGGCTTCCCGGCGACCCGGCGGGACCAGGATCACCGCGTATCCCCCGCCCCCGGCGCCGCAGACCTTCTCGCCGAGGGCACCTGCCCGGCGGGCGGCCGCGAGGATTTCCCGCAGGGCCGGCGTCAGCACGAGGGGCGACCATTCCGCGCGGGCCGCCATGTCCTCCCGCATCGCCCGGCCGAGGCCCCGGAGGTCCCCCGCCGCGACGGCCTCCGCCGCCCGGGAGCCGGCCCGGGCGACCCTCCGGAACGCCCGGACGGCGGCCGGGTCCCCCTCGATCCGGCGGCGGAAGAGATCCCAGTTCGAAGGGCCGGAGCTGCGCCCCGCGCCGGAATCGACCGGCAGGAGGCACTCCCGGAGCACCGCGAGCGGGCGGCCCGCGAGCCGCGTCACCCGGCCCCCCCCCGGCCGGTGCTCCAGCACGACGATCCCGCCGCGGAGGGCCGCCTCGTGGTCCTGGGTCCCGGTCGGGATCCCCAGCACCCGGGCCTCGAGGTCCCGGACCAGGGGCACCAGGGGCGGGCGCCGCGCCGGCAGGCCCGCCGCGGCCCGGCAGGCGGCCGCCGCGGCGACGCCGAGGGCGGAGGACGTCCCGAGGCCGGACCCCGCCCGGACCGGGCTCCGGGTCGCGAGGCGCAGGGCGACGCCCGGCACCGCCACCCGGGCCGCCCGCTCGAGGAGCTCGAGGGGACCACCCCTGCAACGCCCGCCGGGCGCCGGGTCCGAGGAGCGTTCCCGCGCGAGGTCCTCCGCCCGGAGCTCGAGACGACCCGGCCGGCGGGGCGGCCCGGCCGCCGCCCGCACCCGCAGGTCGAGGGCGACCGCGACCGTCGCCCCCCCGTCGTCCAGGAGCCCGAGGGGCCACAGGTCCAGCGTCCCCCCGGCCAGGTCGGCCCGGAGGGGAGCCGTGGCGGAGACGTTCCGGACCCGCCGCTTCGTCATCCCGTGCCTCCCCGGCGGCCCCGCACGGCCGCCGCCTCCACCCAGTCATCGAGCGGTCCCACGCGACGCTCCCAGCCGTGGGCCCGTGCCGCCTCCATCGCCGGCCGCCGCAGGGGCGCGAAGCGGGCCGGCTCCAGCAGCCAGGCGGACAGCCGCGCCAGCAGGTCCCGGTCGGTACGGTAGAGGCAGGCGTCCCGGAGGCCCCCGGGCAGGATCTCCGGGTAGGAGAGCCGGTCCGGGAGCAGGGGAACGCACCCGGCCGCCATCGCCTCGAGCGCGGCGTAGCCGAAGTTCTCCTGGATCGCCGTCGAGACCGCGAGATCGGCGCCCGCGAGGCGCCGGACGTACTCCCGGCGCGCCCGGGCCGGACCGGCGCGGACCACCCGGTCGCCCAGCCGCTCCAGGATCAGCTCGAGCGGCCGCGGGCGCGCCTGGACGGTCGTTCCGAGGAGCTCCAGCCGGAACGCCCGTCCCCGCTCGGCGAGGCGCAGGACGATCCGGGCGAACGCCCCCGGCCGCTTGTCCTCTTCCCAGCGGTGGTTCCAGGCGATCACCGGCGGGTCCCCCGGGGGCCGGTCGGCCGGCGCCGGGAATCCCCGGAAATCGATCCCCGGGGGCAGCACCCGGGCCCGCCGGACCCGCCCGAGGACCCCCCGCGGCCGGGGTCGCGGGATCTTTCCGACGAAGTCCCGGAGGGCCCGGGCGAGGGCGTCCCGGTGGAAGCGGGAGTTCAGGGCGAGGCCGTCCGCGGAGAGGATCGACACCAGGTGGGTCGTCGCGAAGCCCCGGTCGACCGGCTGGTTGCCCGGGCGGGGATAGGTGAGCTGGTTCTCGTGGAGGTAGAGCAGGTGGGGAACGCTCCCGACGACCCCCGCCGCCTGGCGCAGGTGGGCGAGGTCGAGGAGACCGGAGACGACCACCACGTCCGGCCGGGGCCGGACCCGCGCCAGCCGCTCCCCGAGGAGCCGGCCGGCCAGGCGCAGCCGCCACTTCCAGTGCTCCCCGGCCAGGGAGAGCAGGGTCCACTCGTGGCGGCTCCGGGAGATCCAGCCCCGCGCGAACGCCGCGTGGGAACCCGCCAGGTACGGCTCGACGAAGACCGCGCGGACCCTCCTCGCCACCGGCGCGCTCCCCTCCCCCCGGCTACGGCGCCACGACCACCAGGAACCCCCCCGGGGCCAGGTACCGCCCGGCCACCCGGCTCACGTCCGCCGGCGTGACCCGTCCCCGGGCGGCGTCGTCCACCAGCAGGGGGGACGCCCCACCCTCGAGGAGCGCCCGGCCGACCCGGTACGCCCGGGCCGCCGCGTCCAGCGTCCGGAGCATCGTCGAGCGCCGGTTGCGGGCCCGCACCCGGGCGAGCTCGTCCGGCGTGGGCGGGGTCGTCGCGAGGCCCGCGAGCAGCTCCCGCAGCAGGGCCTCGACCTGCCCGCGGTTCGCCGGCCGGGTCCCGACCGACGCCCCGACCAGCCACGAGCCGTCCGGCAGGGCGGAGGCGCCGGCCCCGAGACCGTAGGCGAGCCCCCGCCTTTCCCGGATCTCCGCGACCATCCGGTCGGAGAGCACGTCGAGGGCGACGTCGAGGGCGACCCGGTCGCCCGGGGGGACCTCGACCCGGCGCCCGAAGAGCACCGTGACCTGGCGGGCGTCCGCCGGGATCTCCGGGCGCTCGAGGTTCCCGGGCCGCGGCGCCGGGTACGGCCCGCGGGCCGGCGCGGCCTTCCCCTCTCCGAGCACGTCGAGCACGATCGCCCGCACGGTGTCGGCCGGGAGGGGCGAGGCCACCGTCAGGATCAGCCGTTCCGGCGCGAAGTACCCGGAGGGCCAGGTACCCCAGAACGCCCGGACCTCGTCCGGCGTCGGCACCGGGTCGCCGGGCAGGCCCGAGGCCGACCGGGCGAGCGGGTGGTCCCTGCCGAGGAGGGCCTGCCGGAGGAGGCGGCCCGCCCGGGCGCTGCCCCGGGCGGCGGAACGCCGCGCCATCCCGAGCCCCCGGACCGCCCGCTGCCACGCCGCCTCGTCCCAGGCCGGCTGGCGCAGGGCCTCGGCGAGCAGTTCCAGCCCGTCGGCCAGGCCGCCCGCGGGGCCCTCGATCCGCACGTAGGAGAAGCGGGGCACGTGGTACCGGTCGTCGAACGGGATGAACGGGTTGTCCGAGGTCTTGACGTCGAGGCCCAGCCGCTCGATCCGCCGGGCAAGGGCCGGCGGAGGAGAGAGGTGGCTCCCGGCGGCCAGGAGCCAGTGGGCGAGGTCGGCGATCCCGGGGCGGTCGGCCGGTTCCCGCAGGGACCGGTCCGCGACCAGCAGGTGGATCCCGAAGACCGCGTTCCCCGGCTCCTCGAGGACGCCGAGCACGAGGCCGTTCGGCAGGGTCGTCACGCGGGCGCCGAAGGGACCGTCGGTCCACGCCGCGCCGGGCGCGGCCGCCGCTTCCGGGGCGACGGGCTCCGGGAGGGGCCGCGTGGCGTCCGCGACGCCGGGGCCGGCGAAGGCCGCCCGGGCGCGCGGCGAGGCAAGGACGGCGCGGGCGACGCGCCGGACGCCTTCCGGGTCCACGGGACGGGGGGCGATCACGTCGGCCATCGGCCCGTGGCCGGCCGCGACCTCCTCGCCGTAGTAGACGGCCGAGTAGTGGAGGCGCTGGCCGACCAGCACCCGCTCCGCCCGGCGGGCCGCGTCGAGGCGCAGGGCGTCGGCGTCGGAGGGGCCACCCGCGGCCGCCCGCAGGGCACCGAGGACCCGCGCCGCCAGCGCGGCGGGCGCGACGTCCTTCGCCGGGTGCACCCGGATCTCCAGGAGATCCACCGGCGCCCGCGGAAGGCGCGAGACCGACAGGGCGACCGCCCAGCCCGGCACCAGGGCCCGGTGGAGGGGCCCGTCCGCCGCATCGAGCCAGCGGGCGAGGACCTCGAGGGGGGCGTCACCCGGCACGTCCCGCGGCGGGACGACGACGAGGGCCAGCTCGGGATCCTCCCCGGAGTCGTCCGGCACCGTCACCAGGGTGCCCCAGCCGGGCCATTCCCCGGGCCAGGGGCGAGTGGCGGGACTCGGCCCGCCTCCCGCCAGCTCCGCGAACGGCCGGGCCACGTCACGGAGGTCCCCGGGTGGCAGGTCCCCGATGACCATGAGGGACATTCCGGCCGGAACGTAGTGGCGCTTCCAGTAGGCGATCACGTGGTCCCGGGTCGTCGCCCGCACCGTCTCGCGCGTCCCGAGGACCGGGCGCTCCAGGGGGGTCCCGCGCCAGAGCGCGCGCCGCAGTCGCTCCCCGTGGACCCCCGAGGGCCGGGCCATGTCCTTCGCCAGCTCCTCGAGGATGACACCCCTCTCCTTCTCGTAGGTACCCGGGGCGAAGTCCGACCGGGTCAGCATGCCGCAGAGCAGCTCCGCCGCCGCCCGCGCCTCGGAGGGGGGCGCGAGCACGAAGAAGACCGTCGACTGCTCCCGGGTGAACGCGTTGACGTACGCGGCGTGCCGCTCGAACGCCTCGGTCACCCATCGCTCGTCGTGGCCGTCGAAGCCGTCGAAGAGCAGGTGCTCGAGGTAGTGGGACAGCCCGGCCATCTCCGGCGGCTCGTCCTGGCTGCCGGCCCGCACGGCAACGGCGACGAAGACCGCTCCCGAGCCGGGCCGCGGCGCGAGGAGCGCCCGGATGCCGGAAGGCAGGACGACCTCCTCGGGACCCGCGGGGGAGATCCCTTGCGTTCCCCCCTCGGCGTCGGCGGGGGCGGCCGGCCCCGCCCCGGCCCCCGCGACGGCGGACGCGGTCCCGAGGCCCGGGACAGCCATGGCGGCAACGACCACGACGGCAACGATCAAGGCTCGTGTCTTCTTCTTCATGGTGGCGGGATTATCCGTCGGCCGGTCCCCGCACCGCCACCGGGTCGGCCGGGGGCGCTCCGGGCGCGCAGCGTTCCCGGGCCCCCGGCCAGCGCCGGGCGGTGCCCGCGGTTCCGGTGATCGCCGGACCACCGGGGACACGGGGGAGGCGCCCGGCGATGCGGGCGTCCGGCGAGTCCTGCCGACACGCCCGGGGGGATGCGCGGCCGCGCGGACGACTCGCGGGGCGACGCGGACCGGGAACCCGCCCCGGCCGCTCGTCGGCTCAATCGTCGCGGCGGTCGCGGAACCGGCGGATCCGGCCGGAGCGGGCGATCACCCGGCCCCGGAGGTACGCCCCCTCCGCCATCGCGATCCGCTCCCCCGAGAGGTCTCCCCGGACCCGCCCCGTCTTCCCCAGCTCCAGGTGCCCCTCGGCGGTCACGTCGCCGTCGACGGCCCCCTCGACCAGGATATCCCTCCCCCGGATCGGGCCCCGTACGACGGCCCCGTGCAGGACCCGGACGAACCGCCCGGACCGGATCCCGCCGTCGACCCTCCCCGCGACGACCACCGTCCCCTCCGCCTCGACGTCCCCCTCGAGGTGGAAGCGCGGCCCGATCACGGTCACCGTCTCGTCCCAGGCGACCGCCTCCGGGTACCGGTCGAGCAGCCTCCGGTGCTTGTCCATCGGCACGGTTCCTCCGGCCGGATGCCCGTCCGGGAGAGCCGGGCCCTTCCCGACCCCCCGGGCCCGGGAGGATACCACCGGGTCCCCCGGACGCCGTCTTCCCGGCGTCCGGCTCCCCGGGCGGGATTCGCCCCCCCGCCGCGTCGGGCGACGCTTCCGGGCACCGCCCCGGAAAGGCCGGTTCCCGGCCCGGCAGGCATCCGCCGGGCCGGCCCCGGGGCGTGGCCGGGCTTTCGGGTCCGCACCCGGGACGGCCGGGAGCCCTCCGGGAACCCCGGCGATGACGGGCGCGGGACCCGATCGAACGACCGCGAGCGCCCGGGGCGCGGCCGACACTCGCCGCCTGGAAGCTCGGCGACACCGTCTCGCCGTGCCGTGCCGCGAGACCAGTGGGGAGCCGTCCACCGGCTCGCTCGCCCTCCGGGGCTTCCAGGTCGGAACCGACGTGCAGGCCTCGGCACACCGTGCCGCCCCACCGCGGAGGTAGCCGACCGGGCGCTTGAGCGAAAGGTTGCCGGAAGCCGTAGCGAGCATGCCGGAAATGCAAGCGCCGGGGTCGAAGGTTGGGCGGACGTTGAGGGCAAGGGGCTGAATCTGCAAGGCCCCCACAGCCAGGGTCCCCCAGTGCAAGGAATCCGGCCCCGCCGGCCCCGAGACTTGCATTCTCGGGCCCTGGACCGCGCTTTCCTTGCACCAGGCGGTCCACGACTCGGCCGGCTTGCACCAGGGGCCCCACGACACCTGTCGGTGCGACCGGGTCGCATCAGCCATCCCGGTTCCGCCTGAAGGGCCGGCAGCCGGCAACACTTCCCGGGCCGACGAGATCGCAGCGGCCGCTCGGGCTCGGTGGGAAGGACCGGGGACAGGCGACGCTCCCGGTGCGACGAGATCGGACGAGCGGCGAGCGCCCCACCGTCCAACCCCGTGCCTGGCCGACGGGGCTCACACGCGGACGACCCGGGGCCCCAGGTGGCCGACCCGCGCCCGCCGCGCGGACGACCTGCGCCCTCCGGTACCTTTCATGGTGTAGCGAAGCTTTCAGGAGGCAAACGCGCGCCGAAAGCCAACTGTCCAGGATCATGCGAAAA
>CAYQTA010000011.1:0-115241 GCA_964420365.1 uncultured Acidobacteriota bacterium
ATGGAGCGGACGATCGGGACGACGCGCCTCGTGCTGGTGCAGGGCGACATCACGGAGCAGGAGGTCGATGCCATCGTCAACGCCGCCAACAGCCGGCTCGCGGGGGGCGGCGGGGTCGACGGGGCGATTCACCGCCGGGGAGGTCCCTCGATCCTCGAGGAGTGCCGCCGGATCGGGGGCTGCCCGACCGGCTCGGCGGTCGTCACGGGCGCCGGGAACCTGCCTGCCCGCCGGGTGATCCACGCGGTTGGACCGGTGTGGAGCGGAGGAGGCCGGGGCGAAGACGATCTCCTGGTTTCCGCCTGGCGGGAGAGCCTGGAGCGCGCCCGGGAGATCGGTGCCCGGAGCGTCGCCTTCCCTTCCCTGTCGACGGGGGCCTACCGGTTCCCCGTCGACCGCGCGGCTCGCCTCGCCCTCTCGACCGTGCGGGACTGGCTCTCGGCACACCCGGGAGTGCTGGACGAGGTCCGGGTCGTCCTGTTCGACCGGCAGACGTTCGACGCCTACGCGGCGGTCCTCGACGAGCTCTTCCCCGCGTAGCGCGCGGGGACCCGGAACGTCGCCGGCGGCCCCGTCAATCGGGGCGGGGAAGGCTGCGGGGGACGGACCGCGCCCGGCGTGCCAGTTTCTCCAGGAGTTCCCGGGCCTCGGCCTCCTCGGCCGGGTCCGGGTCCTCCTCGAGAGCGTGGTAGAGGTGCTGGTACGCGGCGGTCGGAAACCCGAGGTCGTCCATCAGGACCCGGGCCGCGCCCAGGTGTGCCCGGGCCCGGCCGGGCCCGCGGGGATGGTCGGCCAGCGCCCGCTGGTAGGCGGCCAGGGCCGCGCGCGGATGGCCCGCGTTCGCCAGGGCGTCCCCGAGCCGGATCTTCTCCCGGGGGCCGAGGGCGTTGCGGGTCACCTGGCGCGGCAGGTCGAACAGCATCGCCGCCGCCTCGGAGAGCCTTCCCGCCGCCAGCGCCTCGCGGAAGGCCCGCGGCAGGGTCGCGGCGGCCGGGACGTCCGGCGGCCGTTCCCGGGTCACCTCCGGGCGATGCAGCCAGTGCCGGTCCATCACCCAGGCGAGCGCCAGGCCGGCGATGAACCCGCCGATGTGCGCCCCGTAGGCGACTCCCCCGCCCTTCCCGCCCGTGACCAGCACCGGGAGCAGGTTGTCGACCACGAGGTACATCGCCAGCACGAGGCGCGCCGGCAGCTCGATCACGTCGGCGAAGAACGGGAAGAACCACACCCACAGCCGCACCCGGTTGAGCGGGAACCACAGGAAGTAGAGGCCGAGCACCCCCGAGATCGCCCCCGACGCCCCCACCGCCGGGATGTCCGAACCGTGCCGGAGCAGGAAGTCTCCCCCGGCCGCGGCCAGGCCCGTCCCCAGGTACGCGAGCAGGTAACCGAGCCGGCCGAGCCGGGCCTCCACGTTGTCGCCGTAGATCCAGAGGAAGAGCATGTTCCCCAGCAGGTGGGCCCATCCCCCGTGGAGGAACATCCCGGCCAGGGCCCCGGCGAGCGTCGGGTGGGCGGGCCGGAACCCGTGGCGGTACGTGAACAGGTCGTAGGCGCTGACCTGGCGGACCAGCCGCGGGACGTCGGCGGGATGGACGCGGCCGTCCTCCACCAGCGCCTGCACGTAGCGGGGCAGGTCCGGGTCCCGCGGGTCCGCCGGCCGGAAGCTGAGGGGCCAGAGGGCGAGGAAGACCGCCACGTTGAGGACGATCAGCGTCCAGTTGATCCAGGCGACCCCCCGCGGATTCGGGCTGTCGCCGATCGGCAGGATCATCGGAGAGCCTCCTTCCGGCTGAGGCGAATCCTTCCCTTCTCGTCGACCCCGAGTACGCGGACATCGACCATGTCACCGACGGAAAGCACGTCCCCGACCCGCGGAACCCGGCGGGTGTCGAGCTCCGAGACGTGAAGCACCCCCTCCACCGAGGCGCCGAGCCGCACGATGGCGAAGAAATCCCTCACGAGGATCACCTCGCCCCGGTAGACCTCCCCGACCTCCGGTTCCAGCGTCAGGTGGCGGATCCGCCGCATCGCCTCGGCGGCCCCGGCCTGGTCCCGGGCGTAGACGCGCACGAGGCCGTCCTCGCCGATGTCGACCTGGACCCCCGTAGCGGCCTGGATCTCCTGCACGTTCCGCCCGCCCGGCCCGATCAGTTCCCGGATGCGCTCCCGGCGGATCCGCAGCGAGGTGACCCGGGGCGCCCGCGGCGAGAGAGAAGCCCGGGGCTCGGCGAGGGTCCTCGCCATCTCGTCCAGGATGTGCAGGCGGGCCGCCCGCGCCTGGCCCAGCGCCCGCTCGAGGACTTCCCGCGGGATCGCCCCCAGCTTGTTGTCCATCTGGATGGCCGTGACTCCCTCCCGCGTCCCGGCGACCTTGAAGTCCATGTCCCCCAGGTGGTCCTCGTCGCCCAGGATGTCGGTGAGGACGTGGTAGTCGTCCCCTTCGTGGACCAGGCCCATCGCGACCCCGGCCACCGGCGCCCGCAGCGGGACGCCCGCGTCCATCAGGGCCAGGGTGGCCCCGCAGACGGTCGCCATCGACGAGGACCCGTTGGACTCCGCGATGTCGGAGACGACCCGGATCGTGTACGGAAAGTCGTCGGGAGGCGGCAGCACCGGCTCGATGGCCCGGTGGGCGAGGTTCCCGTGCCCGATCTCCCGGCGACCCGGGCCGCGGAGCGGCCGGACCTCGCCGACCGAGTACGGGGGGAAGTTGTAGTGCAGGAGGAAGCGCTCCGAGCGCATCCCCTCGAGGGTCTCGACCTGCTGCTCGTCCCGGCCGGTCCCCAGGGTGCAGGAGACGAGCGCCTGGGTCTCTCCCCGGGTGAAGATCGCCGAACCGTGGGGTCGGGGCAGCCAGGAGACCACGCAGGAGATCGGCCGCACGTCCTCGAGTCCCCGGCCGTCGATTCTCGTTCCCTCCCGCGCGATCCGCTCGCGAATCACCCGGGCCACCAGGGCCCCGTAGAGTTCCCGGGCCTCGTCCTCGCGGCCCGCCACCTCCTCGCCCCGGTCCGCGAGCCAGCGCTCGAACAGCTCGGCGAGCCGGCGGCGGCGGGCCCGCTTGGCCGGCTCGTTCACCGCGTCCCGCACGCCGGCCTCGAGCTCCTGCGCCACCCGCGCCGCGAGATCCTCCGCGGCTTCCGGTTCCCGGTGGGGGCGCTTCTCCCGGCCCGCCCGGGAGGCCAGGTCGGCGATCGCCTCGGCGATCTCCCGCGCCGCCCGGTCCGCCCGCTCCAGGGCACCGATCACCTGCTGCTCGGGCGCCTCCCTCCCCTGCCCCTCGACCATGACGAGACCGCCCGGGCCGGAGGAGACGACGAGGTCCAGGTCGGCGGCCTCCCGCTCCCGCCTGGTCGGAAAGAGAACCCACTCCCCGTGAACCCGGGCGACCCGGACACCGGCCACCGGGCCCCGCCAGGGAACGTCGGAGACCGCCAGGGCGGCCGCGCCGGCCGTGATCGCCAGGGACTCTGGCTCCACCTCCTCGTCCGCGCTCAGCACGGTCAGCATCAACTGGGTCTCGCAGAGGAATCCCCGCGGGAAGAGGGGACGCACCGTCCGGTCCGCCAGCCGGGAGGCGAGCACCTCGGGCTCGGTGATCCGCCCCTCCCGGCGCAGCCAGGACCCGGGAATCCGGCCCGACGCGGCGAACCGCTCCCGGTACTCGACGGTCAGGGGAAAGAACCCCTGGCCGGGACGCGGCTCCTCCGCGGCCACGACCGTGGCCAGGAGGACGTTGTCCCGGTACCGGAGGACCACGGCCCCGTGGGCCTGCCTGGCGACGTCCCCGGTCTCGAGGACGAGGGGCCCGCCGGGAAGGTCGACCTGGACGCGCTCGGCCATCGTGCCCCCGCTCACTCGGGGCTGGCCCACGGCGGGTAGACCACCGCGAGCACCCGTTCCCCGGCCTCGCCTTCCGCACCCTCCGGCCGCCGGGGCCGGAAGTCGGGCACCAGGGTCCCGTCCTCTCGCCGCGTGGCCGGCCAGGGGCGGGCAAGGAGCTTCAGCCCGCTCCCGGTCTCCACCACCTCGGCGACGAGGGGGGCGCCTGGACGACCGTCCTCGAGGGGCCGGAAGGCCACCTTCCAGACCGGGTCGTACCGGCAGCGGGTCGCGTCGATCTTCACGTCGGAGAAATGGCCGGGCACGTGGACGAGGGGAAGCTCGTCCTCCCGGGGCGGCCGGTAGATCGGCCCGTCCGGCCCGCGATCGGCGACCCGGAGGTTGTCCACGGTCGGCCCGGCCCCGGGGCCCAGCACGGCGAGGAGGGCGGCCCGGACCTCGGCATCCGGCGGCGGGGTCGGCGAGATCCCGCGGCCGCCGCAGGCCGCGGCAACGAGCAGGACGGCCCCGGCGAGGAACGGGGCGATTGAAGCTCGGCACGTGCGCATCGTGACCTCCCGGCCGCTACAATACCCCCTCCCCCGCCCCCCGGGGAGCCCACCGCCCCCGTTTCCCCGCCGCGAGGAGCCAGACGATGGCCGGATCCCTAGACGCCCTGCTCCGTCCCCGCTCGGTCGCCGTGATCGGCGCCTCGAACCGCCGGAAGTCCCTCGGCGGAATGGTCACCGAACGCCTGTTCGACTTCCGCTTCACCGGGAAGGTCTTCCCCGTGAACCCGCGCCAGGAGGCGATCCACTCGGTCAAGGCCTGGCCGAGCGTGCTGGACGTTCCCGACCCGGTCGACTGCGCCGTCGTGGTCGTCCCGCGGGACGCCGTCCCCGCCGCGATCGACCAGTGCATCCAGAAGGGGGTCGGAGCGGTCATCCTGATCACGTCGGGCTTCCGCGAGACCGGCGAGGAGGGACACCGACTGGAGCGGGAGATCTTCGCGAAACTGCGGGATGCCGGGATTCGTGCGATCGGCCCGAACTGCATGGGCCTCCTCAACACGTCGCCGGAGATCTCTCTCGACGCGACGTTCACGCCCGTACCGGCGCTCCCCGGCCCGATCGGCTTCGCCTCCCAGTCCGGGGCCCTCGGCGTCGTCGTTCTCGGCATCTCCGGGGAGCGGGGCATCGGGTTCTCCCAGTTCGTCTCCCTGGGCAACAAGGCGGACGTGACGGAGAACGACCTGCTCGAGGCCTGGGAGGACGACCCGGAGGTGCCGGTGATCACGACCTACCTGGAGTCGTTCGCCGACGCCCCGGGCTTCCTGCGGATCGCCCGCCGGGTCACCCGGAAGAAGCCGGTGATCCTGGTCAAGGCGGGCCGGACCGAGGCCGGCGCCCGGGCGGCCAGCTCCCATACCGGGGCCCTCGCCTCGGCGGACACCGGCACGGACGCCCTCTGCCGGCAGGGCGGCATCCTCCGGGTCGACACGGTGGAGGAGATGCTGGACACCGCCTGGTTCCTGGCGAAGGCCCCGCTCCCGGCGGGGCCGCGGGTCGGGATCCTGACCAACGCGGGCGGACCCGCCATCCTCTGCGCGGACCGGCTCGGGGAGCTCGGCCTCGAGATCCCGCCCCTCGCCGAGGCCACGCGAGAGGTTCTCTCCGGCCGGCTGCCGCCGGAGGCGGCGACGGGCAACCCGGTCGACATCCTGCCGTCGGCCACGCCCGGGGACTTCGCCGCCTGCCTCGGGGCGATGCTGGACGACCCGGGGATCGACGCGGTGATCTCGATCACGGTGACCCCGCCGCTGTACCCGGCCCGGGACGTCCTCGAGGCGATCACCCCGGTCGCCCGCCGGGCGACGAAACCCGTCCTGCCGGTCTTCATGGTCCCGGCGGCGGCTCGCCGCGAACTGCTCGCCGTGGGCGACGCGCCCGCCCTCTTCCGCGCGCCGGAGGACGCGGCCGGCGCCCTCGCCAGGGCGGTGGCCCACGCCCGGAACCTCTCCCGCCCGGTGGAGGAACCCCGGGACTTCGACCGGGACGATGTCGCCATCGCCGCCCTCCTCGCGCGCACCCGGGAGGCGGGAGGCGGCTACCTGCCCCAGGAAGACGCCTTCCGGGTCCTGGAGCTCGCCGGGTTCCCCCTCGCGTCCTGGCGGGTGGCCGGGTCCCGGGACGAGGTGCTCGCGGCCGCCGGGGAGATCGAGGGACCGGTCGTCCTCAAGGCGGTCGGGCCGGGAATCGTCCACAAGTCCGACCTCGGGGGCGTCGCCCTCGACCTTTCGGACGTCGAGGCGGTGAGCGCGGCGTTCGACCGGATGGAGGCGGCCCTCGACAGGGCGGGGATCCCCCGGGAGAATCGCCGCTGGCTGGTCCAGGCGTTCCGGCCCGGCGGCCGCGAGGTGATCCTCGGCGCCCACCGGGCCCCCGGCTACGGTCCCCTCGTGATGTGCGGCCTCGGCGGCAAGTACGTCGAGGTCTTTCGCGACGTCCAGTTCGCCATGGCGGAGCTGACGCCCACGGATGCCCGCGAGATGGTCCGCGGCATCCGGGGCCTCCCCCTGCTGACCGGCACCCGGGGCGAGGAGGGGGTCGACCTCGCCCCCCTCGAGGAGGGAATCGAGAAGCTGGCGGCCCTCGTCCGGGCCCACCCGTCGATCGCCGAGCTGGACGTCAACCCGCTCCTGCTCTTCCCGGGCGGCGGGGCGGCCGTGGTCGACGGACGGATCCGGGTCGACGCGGACTAGGCCGGGGCGGGCCCCGGGGCTCGGGCCGCGGGGCGCCTGCCGCGCCCCGTCCACGGCCCCCCGTGACAGGGCGGGGTAATACGTGGATAATGCCGCGTCCCGCTAGACCACCCCGGGCGGGGGACCGCCGCGACCCCGGGTACCGGGTGCGAAGGAGAGCAGCATGTTCCGCAAAGTCTTCGTCCTCGTCCTGCTGGCCAGCCTCCTCCCCGTCGCGTTCGCCGGCGACGACGCCCGGGACGGCGATGCCGAGTACCTGGGCATGGGCTGGGGTGTCTTCGGCGGGTACCTCTGGGGCGACGAGCTGGTGGAGCGCTCCGTCCCGGGCGACGACGGCACCGGTTCCTACGTGCCGACGCTGGACGACGACTTCGTCGTCGGCGGCCTCTTCTACGTGGACAACACGCCGAACCTGCGGTTCGAGTTCCGTCTCTCGTACACGCCGAACACCGTCGTCGACACTCCCCACGGAGACATCTCGATGGACGTCTTCGTGGCCGACGTGGCCATCGTCCCCCACTGGAACCGGGGCAAGTGGGAGATCGGCATCCCGGTCGGCTTCGGCTGGGCGGTCTCGATGGCCGACGAGGACCTGGCGAAGAAGATCCCCGGGCGGGTCAAGACCCTGCACCTGACGGACGGGTCCGGGATGACGTACTTTCTCGGCCTGCAGGGCTCGGTCAAGGTCGGGGAGAAGTGGACCCTCTTCGGCGAGTACACGTTCAAGCGGTTCCACCGCCTGACCAACGTGATCGAGCGGACCGCCAAGTGCGGCCAGTTCCTCGTCGGCTTCCGCCGGGCGTTCTGACTCCCCGCCCGACCGGCAGGCGATCCGCGGGGCGGCCACGGCCGCCCCGCGTTCACGTCTCCTCGACCGGCCGTGCCAGGAAGCGGGCCGCCAGGAACACGAGGGCCGAGGCCAGGTACCCGAGGGCCATCGGCCAGGCGAACCCCGGCCGGATCTCCTCCCGGACCGCCCCGGCCGTCACCGTGTAGGCGTGCATCAGGCCGAGCCAGGTCAGCCCGGCGGCGACGAGCGCCCAGAGGGCGGCCCGGCCGAACCGGCGCTCCGCCAGGAACACGCCGATGGCGGCGAGGAACGTGGCCGAGAACAGGAACCCCGCCTTGAGGGTGAGCAGTCCACCGACCCAGGGGATCGTCGTGCTCCGCAGGTCGGCCACCACTTCCGGCAGGTGCACTCCCGCCGCCAGGTGCCCGGCGAGGGACGTGCCCCGGGCCGTCATCTCGACGAGGAGCCAGCCCCAGGCGGCCAGCCCCGGCAGCAGGCCGAGGACGACGGCCGGCGCGTGCTCCCGTGGCGTCGCCGTGAAGGCCTGGGTCGTGATGATCACGGCGATCCAGACGAGGATCGCCATGGCGGCCTCCACCGGCACGACCCGGGCGATCGGCCCGATCAGGCCGGTGAGGGCGACGACCGTGAAGAAGATCCCGTTCGCGGCCGAGTAGGCCCAGCCCGCTCCCATTCGCTTCCACCCCGGGTGACCGATGTAGATCGTCGTGGGGAAGCAGGACCCGAGGCAGGCGGCGGCAAGGGTGCCGACCCCGTTGGCAACCAGGCAGGGCCGGGTCGGGAACCGGTCGCCCTCGGCCTCGGCCGACTCGATGTTCTGGAGGGAGCCGAGCACGTTGATCAGGCCCATCGGAAGAATGATCGAGATGCGGCCCCACACGTGCGGGCTCCCGAGCGCCGCCAGCAGGTCCCCGATCACCGGGACCGGCGGGTGCCAGCCGGCGCCCGCCAGGATGTCTCCTCCCCCGACCTCGACGCCTCCCGGCAGGCCGGCGAGGCGCAGCCCCCACGCGATCGCCGTGCCGAGGAGGACGGCGAGCATCCCGCCCGGGAGGCCCATCGGCCACCGGACACGGGCGAGGTAGCTGACCAGCACGAGGGCCAGGGGGGCGAGGGCGACCAGGGGACGGTCGAACGACCGGAGGATGAACTCCATCGAGATGAACCCGACCGCGATCCCGGCCAGCGTCGCCAGGAGCGCCGCGCGGGGCGTCACCCGGCGCACCCACCCGGCGACGAACCCGCCGAGGGTCTCGATCACCCCGGAGAGGAGACAGGCCACCAGTCCCACCTGCCAGGCCACTCGCCCGGCCTGTTCCGGCGTGAATCCAGGCGTTGCGGCGAGCTCCTCGTAGGTCGGCGCCATCACGAACAGCACGTAGGCGAAGAGGCTGACCGTGTTGATCCCGTACGGGAGCGCGGTCACCGGGCGCCCGGTGTCCCGGGAGAGCCGCCGGGCCAGCCACGCGTAGTACAGGTTGCCGACCAGGAGGGAAAGCGCCGCGCCCGGGAAGATCCTCTCCAGCACGAACTCGGCGGAGAGGCCGCACATCCCGGTCGTCAACGCCAGGATGACGAGGAACTGGAGCAGGTTGTCGACCATCAGGCCGAAGAAGCCGTCGAGGTCGCCACGCACGACGCCCGCGTGAACCCGTCGATCTCCCGCCACGTCTCGTTTCCTCCACCCCGGCGGCTCGGGCGCCCCGGGAACGCCCATTATCGCGGACGTGGCCGGGCGGGAGCAGCCCCGCGGAAGTCCCCGGTGTAGAATGCCTTCCCCGCCCGCAGGGACGGCCGCGGGTGACCGCGGGTCAGCCCGCCGCCGGCCGGTTTTCGTCGCCCCACCGGAAGGAGACGCCCCATGAGGATCGGAATCCCCCGGGAGACGTCCCGGCACGAGCATCGCGTCGGCCTGACCCCCTTCGGTGTATCGCGCCTGGTCAACCTGGGCCACGAGGTCTACATCGAGCGGGGCGCCGGCAAGGACTGTCATTTCACCGACGAGGACTACGAGGAGGCCGGGGCCCACGTCGTGTACAGCACCGACGAGGCCTACCAGCGGGCCGAGCTCGTCTGCCGGGTCGGCACGCTCACCGCGGAGGACGTGGAGCGGATGCCGGCCGGGCTCACGGTGGCGGGTTTCCTCCACGTGGCCATGACGCCCCGGGCGGTCGTCGACGGGCTGGCGGAGAAGGAGATCACCCTCCTCGGCTACGAGGTCCTCGAGGCCGACAAGGGCGGCCGGCCGGTCCTGCGTTCCCTCTCCGAGATCGCCGGCCAGATGGTCGTCCACTGCGCCGCGCACCTGCTGGAGTACGAGGCGGGGGGGCGGGGCGTGATCCTCGGCGGCGTTCCCGGGATCGCCCCGGCGACCGTCGTGATCCTCGGCGCGGGAACGGTCGGTCGGCGGGCCGCGTGCCTCGCCCTGGCGGCCGGGGCCCATGTCATCGTGCTTGACACCGACCTGGACAAGATGCGCCGGGCGATGGGTGAGAACTGCCGGCACGTCGTGACCGCACTCGCGACGCCCCGGAACCTGCGCCGGTTCACCGCCATCGCGGACGTGCTGATCGGGGCGGTGGCGATCCCCGGCGGCCGGGCCCCCTTCCTGGTGACCGAGGAGATGGTCCGCCGGATGAAACCGGGCAGCGTGATCCTGGACGTCTCGATCGACCAGGGTGGCTGCGTGGAGACGTCGCGCCCGACGACCCCGGACAATCCCACGTTCAAGGTCCACGGGGTGACCCACTTCTGTGTCCCGAACATGACGGCCAACGCCCCGCGCACGGCATCCCGGGCGCTGACCATCGCCGCCCTGCCGTTCCTCGTCCGCATCGCCGGCGAGGGACTCGAGGCGGCCCTCGCCGCCTCGCCGGGCCTGCGGCAGGGGATCTACATGTACCGGGGCCGGATGGTCAACGAGCTCGCCGCGGCGGCGCTGGGCCTGACGCCGGCGCGCCTCGGCGACCTGCTCTCCTGACACCGGGAGGTGTGCCATGTCCTGGATCGACGACTACAACCGCAAGCTGTGTTCCGCGGAGGAGGCGGTGCGCCTCGTCGAGAGCGGAAACCGCGTCTACTACGGTGGCAACGCCGCGATTCCGATGGGGCTCGTCCGCGCACTGGCCGCCCGGTACGAGGAGCTGCACGACGTCCAGCTCAACCACGTGCTTCTCCTCGGCGAGGACCCGCTCTCCGGGCCCGAGATGGCGGGGCATTTCCGGCACAACTCCCTGTTCGTCGGTCCGGCCGACCGGGAGGCGGTCAACTCCGGCAGGGCGGACTACGTCCCGATCTTCCTGCACCAGATCCCGCGACTCTTCTACGAACGGCTGATCCCCCTCGACGTCGCGATGGTGATGGTCTCGCCTCCCGACGAGCACGGGTTCATGAGCCTCGGCGTCGAGACGATGGCCGCCCGGGCCGCCTGCCAGAGCGCCAGGAAGGTGATCGTCCAGGTCAACGAGGAGATGCCGCGGATCCTGGGCGACTCCTTCCTGCACGTCAGCCGTGTCGACGCGATCGTCGAGATCACGGAGCCTCTCCCCGAGCTCCATCCGCGCCCGATCACGGAGGTCGAGCGCAAGATCGGGGCACACATCCGCACCCTGATCGAGGACGGGTGCACGATCCAGATGGGGATCGGCGGCATTCCCGACGCGGTCTACGAGACGCTCGACGACGTCAAGGACCTCGGGATCCACACGGAGATGATCTCCGACGGGGCGATGCGCGCCATCGAGCGCGGCATCGTCACCGGGGCGCGCAAGTCGCTCCACCCCGGCAAGGTGATCATCACCTTCGCGCTGGGCACCAGGGAGCTGTACGAGTTCCTCGACAACAACCCGTTCATCGAGGCGCACCCGGTGGAATACGTCAACGATCCCTTCGTGATCAGCCAGAACGACAACATGATCGCGATCAACTCCGCCATCGAGGTCGACCTGACCGGGCAGGTCTGCTCCGATTCGATCGGCACGAAGATCTACTCGGGCTTCGGTGGGCAGGTCGACTTCATCCGGGGCGCCGCCCGGGCGAAGGGCGGTCGCCCGATCATCGCCCTGCCCTCCACCGCGAGGAAGGGCACCCAGTCCCGGATCGTCCCGATGCTGAAGCCCGGCGCCGGCGTCGTGACGACGAGGGCGGACGTCCACTACGTGATCACCGAGTACGGGATCGCCCACCTGTTCGGGAAGAACCTCCGGGAACGGGCGGAGGCCCTGATCTCGATCTCCCACCCGGACTTTCGGGAGGAACTGGAGCGGGCTGCGAGGGAACGGGGCCTCCTGCCCTGAGCGCCCCGGGTCACCCGCGCCCGCGCGCCCGGCGGGGCACCGCCGGGCGCCTTTCCTGTCCGGGCCACGGGATGGTGCCGGGAGCGGGACTCGAACCCGCACGGCCTCGCGGCCAGGGGATTTTAAGTCCCCTGCGTCTGCCAGTTTCGCCATCCCGGCACCGCGCACGCCCGGCACGGCGGAAGGGCCGCGCCGCGAGATTGTACCCGGCTCGCGGCACGCGCCGTCGCGGCGCCCCCGGAAAACCCGGCCGCTCCCGGGAAAGGGCGGACGGGACAAGGCATTTCGATTGGCGGGGAACCGCGTTTCGGCGCATATTTCCGGCGGGCTGGGACAGGGAGGATCTTCCGGTGACGCTTACCATCGTCTGCGTGTGCGGGACGCACAACGCCGTCTCGGACGCGGACCTGGAGTCCGCCGTGTGCCACGCGTGCGGCCAGCCGCTGCTGCGGCCGGCCCATGCGCCCGGGCATTCCCCCACGCTCGCCCAGGGCCACTGAGTCGACCCCGGTTCCCGGGATGACAGGGGCCCGTCGCCCCGGCAGAATCGCCCCGTGGACCGGCATCTCCAGGAACTCCTCGACCAGCGCAGGAAGCTCCTGGCGCTCCCCCCGGGGGAACGCGTGGAGAGGATCCTCGCGTCCCCGCGGGCCCGCGAACTCGTCCGCTCCCTGCCGGCAACGGAGTTCTGGCTGACGATCGTCCAGGCCGGGTTGGACCGTGCCCTTCCCCTTCTCCCCCTCGCCGGCAAGCGGCAGCTCGACTTCCTGTTCGACCTGGAGGCCTGGACGGGAGACGACTTCGATCCGGTGCGGGCCGGGGAGTGGCTGCGGGCCTTCCGCGAGGCGGATCCCGCCCTGGTCGCCCGCTGGTTCCGGGAGGGGGACGAACCGCTGGTGGTGCTCGCCCTGGGACGGATGCTGCGGGTCTACAAGCTGGACGAATCGACCAGCCCCGACTACTGGCCGCCGGACCGACCCGTCCCGACGCTGGACGGGATCTACTTCGTCGAGCCGGTCGACGGGCTCCCCGACGGGGTCTTCCCGGCGCTGTGGGAGGGCCTGGCCGTCCTGCGGGCCCGGGACCGGAACGCCTACGAGGCCCTCCTCGAGCAGGTCCTCTGGATGATTCCGCCCGAGCAGGAGGATGGCGTGCGGGAGCGCAGGGAGGGCCGCCTCGCCGAGCACGGGTTCCCCCCGCCGGACGAGGCGATGGAGGCCTGGGCGGCCGGCGAGTACGTCGACCGGTCGGCGAGGGAGGCGCTGGCCCGCCGCGCCGCCGGCCTTCCCCCCGTTTCCGGGAGACCCTCGGCGGGGAACCGGGTCGCCGGGCTGCCCCTGCCCGGGAGCCTCCCGGTCCCGGCGGAGACCGCCGGGCCCGTCCTCGCCCGGGCCCTGGCGCCCCTGGCGCCGGAGGCCCGGGAACGGATCACCCGGGAGGCCCTCGCCTTCGCCGGCCGCTACGCGGTCGCCTCGGGCCGGCCGCTCGGCGACCCCGCGACCCACGCGGACGGGCTCGCCACTGCCCTCGCCCACCTGGAGCTGGGTCTCGAGGAGCTCTCCGGGGGAGATCCGGGGCTCGCGGCGCGGGCCCTCGCGGGGCTCCCCGTCCGGGAGCTCGTGCTCGCCGGCGCCGGGGCGGTCCAGGAACGCGCCCTCCGGGCGCGTCGACTCCTGGCGGGCTGGCTCGCCCGGGTCCACCTGGGACGCGAACGCCTCGACGAGCCCCTCGAGGAGGTGATCGTCGGCCTCGCGGGACCACGGCCCCTCTTCACCTCCCACGGAGAGGAACGCCCCTTCCGCTCCCTCGCCGACCTCCGCCTCGTCGACGGCGTCCTCGACACCGTCGAGGCCCTGGGGCGGTTCCTCGAGGACGTGCTCGGCGCCGAGGACGGGAAGGAGCTCCCGGAGCTCGATCCGCTTCCCGCGGGCCGCCGCAACGCCCGCGAGGTGGAGTGGTCCGCGGTAGCCCTGACGACGATCGCGCGGGCCGCCCTGGGAGCCACCGATCCCCGGCCACGCCCCCTGGCCCGGGGGGAGGCGCAGGAGGCCCTGGACCGGTTGCTGACCCCGGAACCTCCCCGGGAAACGACGGGCCGGTTCGTCCAGTACGCGAACCTGCTGGCCCTGGGTCCCGCCGAGCCGTTCCTCGCCGGGCGCCTCGTCGACGACGCCGGCGAACTCCCCCGGGAGGCGAGGCCCGATCCCCGTTTCGTCCGCGCCCTCCTCCTCGTTCCCGATCGCTGAACCGGGCACGAGCCGCCCGCCGCGGGTCCCCTCAGGGCCGGGTCACCTCGTAGTAGCGGATCGCACCGGACGGGGCACCGTCCGTCCAGGTCGTTTCCTCGCCCCCGGCGGGGACCGTGTCCAGCACCGGCAGGTCGGTCGGATCCTCGCCGCCGTGTACCCCGTAGGACGCGTCCGGCTCGCTTCCCCAGCGGAGCAGGACGTCGTCTCCCGCCTTCTCCAGCCTGATCGTGATCCGCCCGTGGTCCAGCCAGCGATTGGTGACCGCGTTGACGAACGACCGGTATCCCTGGCTGTCCGGGTTGCGCTGGAGACCGACGAAGACGTCGGTCGCGTGGTAGTGCTGCTGGCTCGACGGGTGGGAGTCTCCCCCTTCCTTGCGGGACTCGCCGATCTCCCGCTCCGGGTTCTCGGGCCGGTTGTCCCAGGCGTCCGCCGGCGTCAGCGGCCGGTCGTCCCCGAGGCCCGGCTCGACGTACCGGTGTGGAGCCTCCCAGTCCATGAAGTCGTCCGGGAAGTCCCACCCGTCGGGGAACCAGCCGTACGCCGCATCGAGCACGGGATCGTCCCCGGTGTAGGCCAGCGTGTCGTAGTAGTCGAAGCAGACGACGTTGATCCGCCCGTCACGGTCCCGGTAGTCCTGGAACTCGTCCCTTCCGGTGGGATCGTACTCGTGGAGCCAGTCCTCGCGGAACCAGCGGGCCAGCTCCCGGCTCGCCGCCCGCTGCTCCGCCGTCAACGACACCTGCGGCGGTGCCTGGACGGCGATGAACAGCACCTCGGGCCGCTCGTGGAAGATCGCCAGCATCCCCCGGTAGGCCACCTTGACCTGGGCAAGCGACGACGTCGCCCCGCCGGTCCCCGAGGGCCATGCCCCTCCACTGTGAGGCACGCCGTCGGTGGCGGGCCAGTACTCGTCGGTGTAGTCCTCCCCGACGCCCCTCACCGAGTCGAGGTAGTCCCAGTTGGTGAACCGGTGGCCGCTGTCGGACCACGGCGTTCCCCCGGTGACGTGGCCGTCGGCATCGTAGCTCGTGTCGAACGACCACACCTGGGAACCGGGGTAGCACGGCTTGAACATGATGATCTCGATCCGTTGGGGGGGAGAGATCGTGTCTCCCTGCTGCCGGCGGTAGTCGTAGCAGGTCAGCATGAAGCCGTCCGCCGGGATGCGGTTCTCCGCCGTCTCCGGCGCGTGGAAGACGTAGTTCTCGCCATCGTCTCCCTCGATCCCCATCTCGGTGCGGAAGCGCTTGTACCAGTGAACGTAGTAGGTGTAGTCGTTCTGCCCACCGTACCCGTAGTCGCTGACCATGTAGCTGCGGTGCATCGTGCCGTCCTCGTCCCACTCGACCTGGCGCAACGCCTCCCGGAGGCCGTTGTCGAGCCAGGCGGCCCCCGTCGAGTGGTGCCAGAAGTGCAGCTGGCTTGTCCGGCGCGGCGGTTCGAAGTTCCAGTCCTCGGCGGCAAGAACGACGGTACAACACGTCAGGGCGAGCGCGGCGACGAGCCACCACCCGGCTCTCGGCATGGCATCCTCCGGCAGGGATCGCGGCGACCGACGGGCCACCACCACGGGATCCCGGGCGGCAGTGTAAGCGCCCGGCCCGGCCCACGGCGGCCCCCTCGTGTCACGTTTTCGTGTCGACGCGACGAGCGACCCCGCCGGGTCGCCATGCAAGCTGTTGTATTTTCTGTGGTTGAATGGAGGCGCCGGTCGGATTCGAACCGACGAATGAGGGTTTTGCAGACCCTTGCCTTACCACTTGGCTACGGCGCCTTCCCTTGGCCGGGAGACCCCGGCGGAGGCAAGGATACGGTCCTCGCGAGGGGGAGGCAAGGGTGGCGAACCGCCGCCGGCGGGCGGCCATCGTCCATCGGTCACGGAGTCCCGCGGGAAGGGTGGAGCATCGGCGGACCGGGAGGCAGCAGGACGTCGGGCAGGAAGTCCTCGAGGTGCGGGAAGTCGTGGAGACGACGGTCGTAGGCCGCCTCGAGGAACGCGTCCACCCACCAGAAGATGTCGTAGCGGCGAATGTTGTCCCGCAGGCGACGCATCCGCGCCCGACGCTCCGCCCGGTCCATCGTGATGCCCCGGTAGAGGGTCTCCGCCACCCCCTCGATGTCGTGGGGGTTGACCAGGAGCGCCCCCCGGTGGAGCTGGGCGGCCGCGCCGGCGAACTCGGAGAGGACGAGCAGCCCCTCCCCGTCGACCTGGCACGCGCAGTACTCCTTGGCGACCAGGTTCATCCCGTCCTTGAGCGGCGTCACGAACGCGATGTCCGCCGCCCGGTACCAGGCGACGAGTTCCTCCCGTGGCAGGCTCCGGTAGTGGTAGTGGATGGGAACCCAGCCCCAGGCCGTGAACCGGCCGTTGATCTCGCCGACCAGTCGCTCGATCTCCGCCTTGAGCTGCTGGTATTCCTCCACGCCCTCCCGGCTCGGGACGACGACCTGGACCAGGCTGATCCGCCCGCGAAGATCCGGGTGACGCTCGAGCAGCGTGCGGAACGCCTCCAGCCGCTCGGGGATTCCCTTCGTGTAGTCCAGGCGGTCGACGCCGAGGACGATCTTCCGCTCGCCGAACGTCTCCCGGAGGGCCCGGACCCGCCGCTCGACCCCCGGGGTCCGCGCGAGGCGCGCGAACTCCCGGAAGTCGATGCTGATCGGGAACGCACCGACGCGGATCGTCCGCCCCCCGCCCACCAGCTCGATCACCGGGCCCCTGCCCTGGGGCCGCAGGTCCCGGACGAGGTGCTGGAGGCACTGGAGGAAGTTGCGCCGGTCGCGGGGGGTCTGGAAGCCGATCAGGTCGTATTCCAGGAGCGCACGCAGGATCTCGGCCCGCCACGGCAACCGGAGAAACACGTCGACCGGGGGGAACGGCACGTGGAGGAAGAAGCCGATCCTCCGGTCCACGCCGAGGGAGCGCAGGGCCTGTCCCACGTGGACCAGGTGGTAGTCGTGGACCCAGACGTACTCCCGGCGGCTCCAGCGGACGATCTCGCGGGCGAACCGCCGATTGACGTCGAGGTACCGGTACCAGTAGCGGGGCAGGAAGCGGCAGCGGGTCTGGAAGTCGTGGAACAGGGGCCAGAGGACCTCGTTGGAGAAGCCGTGGTAGAAATCGCGGACGTCCGCCTCGTCGAGGGGCACCGGGCGGAGGCGGTATCCCGCCGCCCGGGCCGCCCCCGCGAACAGCGGTTCCAGCTCGTCGTGGGGGATCCCGGCCGTCCCGCTCCAGCCGATCCACGTGCCCCCCCGGTCGCGCAGCACGGGCGCCAGGGCGGTGACCAGCCCCCCGGAGCCGGGCCGGATCTCCCGGCGGCCATCCCCGTGCTCGTGGAGACGAACGGGAAGGCGGTTCGAGACGACGACGAGTCCCATCGCTCTCCCCTCGGCCCCCTTTGTGGCACCGCCCCCCTCCCCCGTCAAGCGAGGCCCTCGCGCCACGCGTCGAGGAATGCCAGCAGGTCCCCGGGGGGCACGAGGTGCCAGCGGGCCGCCGACCGTCGCGGCCGCGGTGCGACCAGCACGGCGAGCCCTCCGGGCGGCACCGCCCGGAAAGCGTCCTCGTCCGTCCGGTCGTCCCCGAGGTAGGCGACCAGGTCCGCTTCCCGGGCGAGGCGGCGGACCGCCCGGTCCTTCCGGGCGGCCGTGGCCCGCAGCTCGAGCCCGCCGGCGAAGGGCAGCAGGTCGAGACCATCCCCCGCCAGCGGCCCGAGCACGGACCGGGCCTCCTGCTCGCGGGACACCGGGTCGCCCCGCCAGTGAACGGCGACCCCGGCCGGCTTCACCTCCACGCGCGCGGCAGGAAACCGTGCCCGCGCGCGGCGGGCAGCCTCGGCGAGACGCCGGGCAACTCCCGGTGGCAGCGGCTCGTCACCGAGACCGTGGTTGCCGACGATCTCCGGGAGGGGGGTGATCCCGAGGAGGGGCGGGAGGTCGGACGGATTCCGGCCGGTGACGATCGTGACCCTCCCCCCCGCCGCCAGGATCGCCGCCAGCCGCTCCCGCACCCCTGGCCAGGGAACGGCCCGGTCCCGCTCGACCCGGAACGGGGCGAGCGTGCCGTCGTAGTCGAGGAGCAGGAGCGGACGGCGGGCCCCGGCGACCAGCTCCCGGACGCGGCCGGGCTCGAGGGGCCGGGGCAGGTGCTCCCCGGTCACGCCGCGGGCCCCACCTCGAGCCGGTCCCCGGTGCCCCGCATCAGGGAAAGCATCAGGGCCAGGTGGTCCCGCACGTGGCGGGTGATCAGGAAGTTCTCCCGGACGATCCGCCGCGCCCGCTCCCCCATCTCGCGGCGCTTGTCATCCCGGTAGAGCAGGTAGCGGATCCGCAGGGCCGCTCCCTCGGGCGTCGTCACCCGGAACCCGGTGAAGTGGTCGATCACCTGGAGCCGGATCCCGCCGGTGTCACCGCCGATGACGGGCTTCCCCTTCCACATCGCCTCGGTCACGGTCAGGCCGAAGCCTTCCCGGAGCGACTTCTGCAGGACGACGTGGGCGGCCCGCTGCAGCGCGTTGATCGTCCGGTGGGCGTTCGAGGGAAGCACCAGCACGTGCACGTCGTCGTCCCACTCCGCCGCCTTGCGCACCTCCTCGAGGACCGCCTCCCCCTCCGGGTCGTCCGCGGCGGACCCGCCCGCCAGCACGAGCTGGTGGGGCACGAACTTCCGCGCGATGCGGGACGCCTCGATGACCCCGAGCGGATCCTTGAAACGGTCGAAGCGGCTGACCTGGAGGATCATCGGCTTGCCCGGGTCGAGCCCGAACCGCTCGAACACCTGGGCGACCTCCTCCTCCGGCAGGTCCATGTTCTTCTCCGAGAGCGGGTCGATGCTCGGCGGGATCAGCACCTGCTCGTGGGGCAGCGGCTGGGCGAACTCCGGCAGGTGGAAGATGCTCGCGTCGTAGCGCGACACGATCGGCCGGAGGAACTTCCAGACCGGGCGGTACGGGTGACTGACGTCGATGTGACAGCGCCAGATCCACTTCCCGCGCCGCCCGGGAAGGTGCTCGATCAGTGCCGCCGGCTGCGGGTCGTGGATGAAGACGATCTCGGCGTCCTCGAGCAGCTCCCCCAGCAACCCGGCATTCCGCTCGTTGACCTGCCGGTACTCCTCGAGAAGGGAGTCCGGAACGTGAACGTGCGCTCCCTGGAGCGCGTTGTGAAAGTTCTTCGTGCAGCGGAAGAACTCGTCGGTTCCCTCGATCACCTCCCACCGGGCGTCGATCCCGAGCGCCTGCATCAGGGGGATCAGCTTGTGCAGGATCTCGGCGACCCCGCCCCCCTCGCGCGTCGAGTTCACGTGGACGACGCGAACGCCCTCGAGGGGGTGGGCGAGCTGTCGCAGGTGCTCGACCGCGTCCCGGCCGGCAACCTCGGCATACCGCTCCAGCAGGTCGCTCATGCCCTCACCTCCTCGAGCTCCTCGCGGAACATCTGCGCCAGTTGGCGCCGGATCTCCTGCAGGGACGAGAAGTACGGGTCGATCGCCCCGATCCGCTCCCGCAGCCCGCGGTACCGCTCTCCGAGGGGCTCGAGCCAGGTGCAGAAGTCGTCGCTGCACTGCTCGGTCCGCCGCCGGGCGTCGATGAAGTGGTAGTAGATCGCCCCCTCGGACAGGGACGGCAGGATCCGTCCGAGCTCCTCCGGGGTCTCCACCCGTACGCCCGCGTCGAACACGACGATCCGGGAACGGAGGAAGTGGAACCGCTGGTCGGCGCGCGACCAGGGCACGTACTCGCTCTGGTCCAGGCGATCCTCGACGATGTCGAGCAGCTCCTCGCGCAGTTCCTCGAGGTCCTGGAAGTCGACGGGGTTGACGACGGCCAGCCGCTCCGCCAGCGCCTTGTCGTGCAGCCCGTGCCAGGCCCAGGCAGCGAAGTCGTTGTTGTACTCCGGCTCGTCGAACCAGGGCTGCAGCAGGCGGCCCCAGAAATGGTGGTAGATCGAGTCGACCGGGACCCGCTGGAGCCCGTCGCGGAACTCCCGCAGGTTCTGGGCCCAGGTCCCGGTCGCGATCGTCACCAGCGCGCAGTCCCGGACGGTGAAGGGAGCCATCTCGCACCTCCGCCTCACCGTTCAATCTATCCCGCCACGGTTCGCGGCGGCAAGGTGGAACGCGTGCCTCGGGAAACGTCGCCGGCGCCGGAGCGGGGCGGCGCGGGAATCAGCCCGGGACGCGCCAGACGGTGTCCAGGACGGTGCCGTCGACCCACTTGATGACGGCGACCGGCTCGTCGGTCAGCTCGGGCCGGGCGGGCTTGCCGCCGACGATCCGCTCCACCTCCGCCTGGATCTCCTCGATCGGCCGGACCGGGAGGTCGGTTCCCCTCACCGCATCGAGCAGGTCCTGCCGGAGCGGGTTGATCGCGATCCCCCGCTCCGTGACGACCACGTCGACCAGCTCGGAGGGACCGGTGATCGTCGTCACCTCGTCGACGATCACCGGGATCCGGTCCCGGAACGAGGGAACGGCGAGGATCGTGCACCGGGAGAAGAGGCAGTTCTGCCAGCCGCCGATCCCGTGAAGGAGCCGGCCGTCCGAGTGGGTGACCACGTTGGCCCGGAACCGGACGTCCACCTCGGTCGCCCCGAGCACCACCGCGTCGACCATCGACGCGAAGTTTCCCTTGCCGTGGTAGTTGTACGAGGTGAACGGCGTGGTCGGGACGTGCCGCGGGTCGCTGGCGATCGAGCGGACGGCGTCCAGGTCGAAGGTCTGCCCGTCGAGGATGTAGTCGGTCAGCCCCTCCTGGAGCATCTCCACCAGGACCTTGGTCGATCCCCCCCGGACGAACCGCGCCTTGACGCCCGCCTCCCGCATCATCTCGCGCAGGAACGCGACGAAGGCGAGAGAGATGCCGCCGGCCCCGGCCTGGAACGAGAAGCCGTCCCTCATGATGCCCGCCTCGCGGATGAAGCGGGCCACCAGCTCCGCGATCCGCAACCGGTCGGGACTGCGCGTGATGCGGGTCGTGCCGGAAACGATCTTCTCCGGGTCCCCGATCGAGTCGACCTCGACAACGTAGTCGACGTCGTTCCCGTGGATCTGCCAGGGGATGCACGGAAACGGCACCAGGTTGTCGGTGACCACGATCACGTGGTCGGCATAGATCGAGTCGGCGACGGCGAACCCGAGGGAACCGCAGGCCGAGGGCCCGTGGGCCCCGTTGGCGTTCCCGAACGGGTCGGCGCAGGGCGCGGCGATCACCGCGATGTCGACGTGGACCTCGCCGTCCTGGATCGCCTGCCAGCGCCCGCCGTGGGAGCGGAGGACCCCGAGTCCCCGCATCTTCCCCCGCGAGCAGTAGTCTCCCAGGGGCCCGTTCATCGAGCCCTCGATGTGGTGGACGACTCCCTGCTCCATCAGGTCGATCACCGGCGCGTGGCAGGGGAAGGAGGCGCTGGGAAACCACATCAGGTCCTTCGCGCCGAGCCGGGCGGCCGCCTCGAGGGCGGCGAGGGCGACGCGGTCCCCGTTGCGCAGGTGGTGGTGGGTCGAGATCGTCATCCCGTCCCGGAGACCGCAGGCCTCGAGGGCCGCCTCGAGGGACGGCACCCGCTTGTCCCCGTCCGCCGGGTAGTCGGCGCAGGTCCGGATCGGGGGCGCGGCCTTCCTGCCTTCCGGCCGGTACTTCCCCACCCCCCGGTACGGCACCTGGGCCCTGCCGTTCACCTCCGTGGGAACCAGCCGGCCCGCCGCGTTCTTCACCATCCCGCTCATGCGTCGTCTCCCAGGAGGCCCATCGCCCGGGCCCGCTCCACGAGCTTGAGTGCCCGCTCGACGACGGGCGGATCGATCATCTTGCTGCCGAGGCTGACGACGCCGAGCCCCCTCGCCTGCGCGTCTTCGAAGGCCGCGACGATCTTCCGGGCCCTCTCGATCTCGGCGGCGGAGGGGGCGAACGCCTCGTGGATCACCGGGACCTGCCGCGGATGGACCGCCCCCATTCCCTCGAAGCCGATCGCCCGGGCCCGCTCGCCCCACGCCCGGAGGCCGTCCATGTCGGCGACGTTCCCGTAGACCGAGTCGATCGCCTGGATGCCCGCCGCCTTGGCGGCATTGACGAGGCGCAGCCGGGCCCAGAGGCTCTCCTCGCCCCCCGGCGTCTTCACGACCCCGAGGTCGGCCGTGTAGTCCTCGAGCCCGATCGTCAGCGCACAGACCCGCTCCGAGGCGGTCGCGATCTCGAACGCCCGCTCGATCCCGAGGGCCGACTCGAGGATCGGCATCAGCCAGACGTCCCGGTCGGGCAGGATCCGCCGGATCGCGGCGTCCACCTCGCGGACCTGCTCGGCGGACTCGACCTTCGGGACCAGCACCAGGTCCGGCCGTTCCGGGATCACCTCCCGCAGGTCCTCGAGTCCCAGCGGGAGCTGGTTGATCCGCACCATCCGCTCGGCCCCGCCGAAGTCGATCGCCCGCAGGGCGTTGCGCACCAGGAGCCGGGCCGCGTCCTTCTCCGCCGGGTGCACGGAGTCCTCGAGGTCGAGGATCAGGCCGTCCGCCCCGTGGAGCCCGGCGTTCGGGAAGTACTTCGGCTCGTTGCCCGGGAGGTAGAGCCGGGACCGGCGCAGCCGGTCCCGGGGCGACGGGGGGGGCAGGGGGAGCCCCCCGGGGAGGTGCCGCTTCCCCTCGCCGAGGCCCGCCCGGCGCACCGCCGCCTCGATCCGGGCCGCGATGACGAACGGCAGGGCTCCCCGGTCGTCGATCTCGAGCCGACCGGCGGTGACCCCCAGGTCCGCGAGAACCCGCCGCGCCTGCTCCTCGATCGCCGTGCCGTACCAGGTGGCGACCTTCGACCGCAGCTCGATGCGGAGACCGTCCCCGCCCGGCTCGAAGCGGACGAACAGGTCCGAGCGAACCCCATCGCCCCGGCGGCCGGCCTCTCCCGCGCGCTCGCCCATGGTTTCCTCGCTCACAGGTTGGCGATGATCGCGTCCGTCATCTGCGTCGTCGTGGCCGCTCCCCGGGAGATCGCGTCCGGGCCACCCGGGATCTTCATCATGTCGTAGGTGCGGACCTTCCCCTCCGCGATCACGGCCGCGATCGCCTCGCGCACCCGCCTCGCCTTCTCCTCCTCGCCCACGTGGTCGAGCAGCATCGCGGCGGAGAGGATCATCGCGATCGGGTTGACGATCGGGGGGTCGAGCTCGGCGTACTTCGGCGCGGACCCGTGGGTCGGCTCGAACACCGCGACCTCGTCCCCGATGTTCCCCGAGCAGGCGAACCCGAGCCCGCCGACCAGCCCGGCAAAGGCGTCGGAAACGATGTCGCCGAACAGGTTGCCGGCGACGATCACGCCGTAGTCCTCCGGGTTCTTCGTCAGCCACATCATCTGGGCGTCGATGTTCGTCGACCAGAGCTCGATCTCCGGGAAGTCCTTCCGCACCTCGCGCGCGACCTCCTCCATCATGCCGGAGGTCTCGCGCAGCACGTTCGGCTTCTCGCAGACCGTCACCGACCGGTACCCGTGCTTCTTCGCGTACTGGAAGGCCGCGGTGAGGATCCGGCGGCAGGCACGCCGGGTGAAGATCCGAACGGAAAGGGCCAGGTCCTCGCCGGGAACGTCCTTGAAGCGCTCGAACTTGGGATGCGTCTCGAGCGCCTTGCGGACCACCTCCGGCGGATCGGTCCACTCGACGCCCGCGTAGAGCCCCTCGGTGTTCTGCCGGAAGATCACGGCGTCCACCGGCGGCTCCTCGAACCCGCCGTCGGGGGTCCGCCGGATGAAGTTCAGCGGGTTCCCCCTGAACGACCGGCAGGGCCGGATGCAGACGTCGAGGTTGAACCGCTGCCGCATCCCGACGATCGGGGAGAAGTAGACGTATCCCCTGTCGCGCAGGGAGGGATCGAGTTCCTTCGCCGCCTCGGCCTTGGGCTTGCTCGTGATCGCCCCGAAGAGTCCCAGCTTGTGCTCGGCGAGCAGCTCGACGGTCCGCTCCGGGAGGGGATTCCCCTCCTTCACCCAGAACTCCCAGCCGATGTCCGCGTGCACGTACTCGGCATCGAAGCCGACCGCGTCGAGGACGCGGATCGCCTCCGGCAGCACGGTCTTGCCGATCCCGTCGCCGGGCATCGCCACCACGGTGTACTTCGCCATCGTCTCACCCCTCCTGGTTCCCGCCCGCGGCGAGCTTCTGTTTCACGAGGTTCTCCACCCCGCCCGCGACGACCAGCGCCTGGGGCACCTCCGACAGGGCGGGGAACGGCCACTCCTTCCCGTCCCAGCGGATGACGCCCGCGGCGAAGTCGACCTCGATCTCCTCGCCGGGGACGATCGTCCGCTCGCCGGCCGCGACCCGGTCCGCGAACCGCTCCCGGAGGGCGGCGACCAGGTCGGGCTGGACGATGCAGGCGAAGCCGTTGTTGAACGCGTTCCTCAGGTACGTCTGGGAGAAACCGGCCGCGATCACCAGCGCGATCCCCTTCGCCTGCAGCGCGGTGACCGCCTGCTCGCGGCTCGACCCGGTGCCGAAGTTGAACCCGCCGACGAGGACGTCTCCCTCGCGGGTCTTCGCCGCGAACTCCGGGTCGTAGTTCTCCATCACGACCCGGGCCATCTCCTCCCGGGTCATGTCCTCGCGGTAGGTGTAGTCCTTTCCGTAGATGCCGTCGGTGTTGAGGTTGTCCTGCGGCAGGAAGACCAGCCGCCCGCGGACCCGCTCCGGGAACCCCGGGAGGATCTCCACCCTCGCCGGCTCCCGGGCCGGTTCCTCGAACTGCTCGATCCGCCGGGCCGGTTCCCGCGCGTCCCACTCGCCGGGGCCGGTGATCTTCCCGGCCAGCGCCGAGGCAGCGACGACGGCAGGACTCGCCAGGTAGCAGCGGGCGTCCCGGGACCCCATCCGGCCCTTGAAGTTCCGGTTGGTCGCCGAGATGCCGACCTCCCCCGCCTCGAGGAGCCCCACCCCGAGCCCGATGCAGGGGCCGCAGGCGGGGGGCAGCATCACGGCGCCCGCCTCCTTGAGAATGCGCCAGGTCCCACGGCGCTCCGCCTCCGCCTGGATCTCCCGGCTGGCCGCGGCGACGTACAACCGTGCCCTCGCCCTCTTCCCGGCCAGGACCCGCGCCGCCGCCTCCAGGTCCTCGAGGCGGGAGTTCACGCACGAAAGGATGTAGGCCCGGTCGACGGGAATCTCCTGCCGGGCGACTTCAGGCAGCGGCGCCCCGGCCTGGACGGTGTCCGGGCCGGCCACGTGGGGCACGACCTCCCCGAGGTCGAGGACGATCCGGGCCGCGTAGCGGGCATCCGGGTCGGGCGCCGGGGGATCCTCTTCCCACCGGTCGATGTCGTCCGCGGAGAACGGCCGCCGCCCGGTCGCCTCGAGCACGGCGAGCCGCTCCCGGAACCAGGCGATCGTCCGCCCGTCCACCGGGAACCAGCCGGTGAGAGCACCCCACTCGGTCGTCATGTTGGCGATCGTCATCCGGGCATCGATCGAGAGCTCGGCGACCCCCGGCCCCGCGAACTCGACGGCGGCGTTCAGCGCCTCCCCCTCCCGGTACAGCCGGCAGAGGGCGAGGATCACGTCCTTGCCGGTGACGCCCTCCCGGAGCTTCCCCTCGAGGACGACCTGGACGGTCCGCGGCACCTGCCACCAGGTCTCCCCGGAGGCCCAGATCGCGGCCGCGTCGGTCCGCACGACCGGCGTGCCGAGGGCACCGACCGCCCCGTACATGTTCGAGTGGCTGTCCGACGCGACGACCAGGGCGCCGGGAGTGACGTACCCCTGCTCCAGCATCACCTGGTGGCCGATGCCGGTGCCCGCCGGCCAGAAGTCGATCCCCTGTTCCCGGGCGAACGCCTCGATCGATGCGTACTTGGCCAGGTTCTTCGCCGACACGTTCTGGATGTCGTGATCGAGGGCGAAGACCGGCTGCCGGGGATCGTGGACCCGGGGGATGCCGAGTCCCCGGAACTTCTTCATCACCGCGGCCGTGTTGTCGTGGGTCATCACGTGCTTCGGGCGCACGGTGACGAAGTCGCCGGCGCGCACCTCCCGGTCCCGCGGACCGGAGGTCATGTGCGCCTGGGCGATCTTCTCGGCAATCGTCTGGCCCATCACGGCCTCCCGGCTCAGGCGTCCTTCGCGCAGAGCGCCATCAGCTCGGTGATCGAGCCGAGGTTCTCCAGGTTCCAGACGGCCTCCTTCAGCCTCGCGCGCCGCTCCTCCGAGAGCACCGGGGCCGCGAGGGCGTCGAACTTCGCCTCGATCTCCTCGTCCGAGAGCGGGTTGCGCGGGTCGCCCTTGGGATAGTCGAGCTGCTTCTCGTAGCGCTGCCCGTCGACCGTCTCGATGGTGACGTGGACCCGCTGCAGCTCGGGAAAGACCTTCTCGATCTCCGGGTCGGCGAGGACTTCCACCTTGTGGAGCTGTTCCCGGATCACCGGGTCCATGATGCGCTCCGGCGTGAAGGCCGCAGGGGTCACGTTCCGGTCGACCAGGGCCGCGGCGATCACGTACGGCAGCGAGTGGTCCGCCGTTTCCTTGCTCCGCGGGTCGTACTTGCTCGGGTCGGCAAGGATGTCGGCGGCACGGGCGAGAGAGCGGATGATCACCTTCTTCACTCGCTCCGGTGCCAGGTCGTGCTCCCGCACCAGGTCGAGGACGGCGGAGATCGGCGTATGGGTCAGCGCCTCGGTCGGAAACGCCTTCATCCCGCAGCGGGTGATCCGCCACGACTCTCCCAGCCCCTCGACCAGGATGTCCAGCTTCCACTCCGGCCCGAGGCAGTGGACCAGCCCCTCCTTGCCGTCGATCACGTGCTCCGGCCCCGTGTAGCCCTTCTCCGCCAGGAGGGCCGCCAGCACGCCGGACTGGGTGGCCAGCGGGTCGACGGTGTTCTTCATCATCGTCAGCTTGCCGGCGGTCACCGCGCCCAGGGTGGCGTGGCGGCTGCCGGAGATACCGATCGCGTGCTGGATCTTCTCCCAGTCCAGGTGAAGCATCCGCCCCGCGACGATCGGCGCGGCGAACGCGGTCAGCGTCGCGTGGTGCCAGCCCCGTTCCCGGATCCCCGGGAACGCGATCTCGCACAGCCGCATCTCGAACTCGTGTCCGAGCACGATCCCGACGATCAGCTCCTTTCCGTCTCCCCCGGCCCGCTCGCCGCACGCCATCGCCGCCGGGATGATGTCCGAGGGATGGGACGGGTCCTGCTGCCAGTAGATGTCGTTGTAGTCCATCACCCGGACCATCAGGGCGTTCGCCAGCGAGGCCGAGACCGGGTCGAGCCGCTTCCCGGTCCCGATCACCGTGGCCGGCCCCTCCCCGGCGCACTCCTCGAGGACGCCGAGGGCGATCTCGACGTCGTGCTTGGTGTACCCCCCGAGGGCACACCCGAGGGAATCGAGGAGGAAGCGCTTCGCCTCCCGGACGGCCTCCGGGGACAGGTCGTCGAACCTGAGGTCGGCGGCCCAGCGGGCCATCTTCTCGGTGATCGTGCTCATCGCAGGCTCTCCTTGAAGGGCAGGAAGCTCATGAAGTCCGCGTGGTGGACGATCGTCGCCTCGACGCTGCGCTTCACCATGTTTCCCTCGCCGGCGTGCGCGGCGATGACGTGGCACACCGCGTCGGGCACGCCGCACTCCATGGCGAGGGCCACGCCGGTGAACGGGTGCCGCAGGTACTTCCCGCGCATGCTCTGCCGGGCCTCGCCCTCCACGATCTCGTACTCGAGGAGCTTGCCGACGTCGGCGAGGATCGCCCCCGCGATCACGACGTCCATGTCGATCGGCAGCGACTTCCCCATGAACTCCCGCATCGCCTCGGCGGACCTCCGGGCGATGTGGACCACGCAGCGCTTGTGTTCCATGAAGGTGACCGGGCAGTCCGGCACGAGCAGCGTGAACGGGATCCGCTCGAGGTCCTCCGGGGCCAGCGGACTTCTCTCGAGGGCAAGCTCCCATGTTCGCTCGACTTTTGCCCGCAGGTCGGAGTCGGAGATCCACTCCAGCTCGGGCCACAGGCGGCGGACGGCGTCGCTCATCGCGGGTTCTCCTTCCGGTTGTGGCCGGTAAGATTACCCGGCCCGCATCCCGGAGGCCAAGGCTCGATGACCCGGATCCCCCCCCACCACCCGAGGAACTTCCTCTTCGACCTGTCCGCGCCCGCCTGGGACGTCCTGATGGGCCGCTGGGCGCTGCGCGACGTCCTCCGGCGGCTGGGCCCCGGGCGCGGCAGGCGGGTCCTCGACCTCGGCGGGGCGACCGGACGCCTGTCCGTGCACCTGGCCCGCCTGGGGATGCGCCCGGTTGTGCTCGATCCGTCCCTCCCGATGGTTCGCCGGGCCCGGAGACGGGGCCTCGCCGCCGTGGCCGGCTCGGCCCATGCCCTGCCCTTCCGGGACGGCGCGTTCGACGCGGTGATCGTCCTCGACGCCCTGCACCACGTGTCCGACATCCCCCGGAGCCTCGGGGAGGCCGCCCGCGTCCTCGAGCCCGGGGGCCGGCTGCTGCTCCACGAGCCGGATCCCGAGACGGCCATGGGACGGCTGACGGCGGTGCTGGAACGCCTCGCGGGGATGGGCAGCCTGCTCCTGCCGGCGGCGACCCTCGAGGCCCTCCTCCGGGAGGCGGGCCTCGAGGTGGTCCTCGTCGAGCGAAGGCGCTTCCATCTCGAGATCGAGGCCGGGAAACCGGGCCCCGGACCTCCCCGGCCGCCTAGAGGGTGAACGCCCCCCGGACGTGGTGGACGCGGAGCCTCCCCTCGCCGACGCGCACCGCAACGACGTCGAAACGGCAGGGCCGGTCCGCCCCGCCGTGGCGGCGAAGCCAGGCGACCGCCGCCCGGGCGATCCGGGCCTGCTTGCGGGGTCCCACCGACGCCTCGGGCGACCAGGGGCTGCCCTCGCGCCGGGAACGGACCTCCACGAAGACGAGGGTCTCCCCCTCGCGGGCGACGATGTCGATCTCGCCCCCCCTGGTGCGGAAGTTCCGGGCCAGGACGATGAATCCGCGCCGCGCGAGCCACGCCGCGACCCGCTCCTCGACGGCCCGCCCCCGGCGAACCCGGTCGTCTCCCGGGCGCGTCACCGCCGCTTGAGCCGCGCCCCCCGGGGGGTGTCCTCGACGACCCAGCCGCGCGCCAGGATCTCGTCCCGCAGGCGGTCCGCCTCGGCCCAGTTCCGTTCCTTCCGGGCGCGGGTCCGGGCCTCGAGCAGTTCGAGCACCTCGGGGGGCGCCTCCTCGCGCCGTTCCTCGAAGGGGAACAGGGCGCCGACCACCCGGTCGGCCTCCCGCAGGAAGCCGAGCACGACTTCCGCGTCCTCCCGGGAGACCTCGCCCCGGTCGAGGCCGGCGTTGACCTCGCGGACCAGCTTGAAGATCTCCCCCATCGCCCCGGAGATGTTCAGGTCGTCGTCCAGGGCCTCGCCGAACGCCTCCCGCGCGGCACGCACCCGGTCGTTCCAACGGGCCTCGCCCGCCGACCCCGTCGCCTCCCGCTCGAGCCGCTCGACCAGGTCGTCCACGCGCGAGAGCTCGGCCCGGGCCTGGTCGAGGGCCTCGAACGAGAAGTTCAGCGGTCGACGATAGTGGGTGCCGAGCAGGACGTAGCGGATGTAGCGCGGATCGTGGCCCCGCTCCAGCAGGTCGCGCAGGGTGTAGAAGTTGCCGAGGGACTTCGACATCTTCTCCCCGTCGACCACCAGGTGGGCGCAGTGGAGCCAGTAGCGGACGAACTGCTTCCCCGTCGCTCCCTCCGACTGGGCGATCTCGTTCTCGTGGTGGGGGAACTTGTTGTCGACCCCACCGGTGTGAATGTCGAACGTTTCCCCGAGGTACTTCATCGACATCGCCGAGCACTCGATGTGCCAGCCCGGCCGCCCCGGCCCCCAGGGCGAGTCCCAGCTCGGTTCGCCCTCCCGGTGCGCCTTCCAGAGGACGAAATCCGCCGGGTCGTCCTTCGTGTACTCGTCCGCATCCACCCGGGCACCGACGAGAAGCTTGTCCCGGTCGAGCCCCGCGAGCTTGCCGTAGCCGGGGAAGCTGGCGATCCGGAAGTAGACGGATCCACCCGAGACGTAGGTGTGACCACGCTCCTCCAGGCGCCGGATCAGGTCGATCATCTCCGCGACGTGCTCGGTGGCCCGCGGGTAGTGGTGCGCCGGCTCGATGTGCAGGGCGCGGACGTCCTCGAAGAACGCCTCCGTGTAACGGGCCGTGTACTCGCGGATGTCGACCCCGGCCTCGTTGGCCTTCCGGATGATCTTGTCCTCCACGTCCGTGATGTTCATCACGTGAAGGACCTCGTAGCCCCGCCACTCGAGGTGCCGCCGGAGCAGGTCTTCCCAGGTGTACGCCCGGAAGTTCCCGATGTGGGCGAAGTCGTGCACCGTCGGGCCGCAGGTATAGAGCCCGACCTTACCTGCGACGAGCGGGTGGAACTCGTCCACCCGCTTCGTCATCGAGTTGTAGTAGCGGATCATGGCCCCGCCGTCAGAACTTCAGCTTGAAGGCGAGCTGGAACTGGCGCCCCCAGCGCCGCCCGGCGACGAGCCGCTCGTAGTACTTCTCGACGCCGCCCTCGTAGTACTTCGTCAACTGGACCCGGTCGATGAAGAGCGTGTCGTCGTTCAGGAGGTTGAACACGTCGACCTGGACCGTCGCCAGCATGTCCTTGATGTGGAACTCCTTCTGGAAGTTGACGTTGAGCGTCCAGAAGGAAGCGTTCCGGTTGTCGTTTCGCTGGTGCGAGGGGTAGACCGTCCGCGGCGTGAAGTACGAGAGCGGGATGCCACCGGTGGAGGGCGTTCCGCCCATGAAATACGGGTAATCGAGCACGTTTCGCTGCTCGACCTTCGAATAGGGCAGCCCGGTCTCGTACCGGAACGAACCGCCGATGCGGAAGCCGCCCCACTTCGGGATGAAGACGCGGCCGTTGATCCGGACGATGTGGCGCTGGTCGAAGGCGAGCGGACCCTGCTCGTCGTCCGCGTTGGTCGGGTCGTCGCCAAGGCCCTGGTTGAAGTCCTCGGCCTGGCCCCAGGCCTTCGACCAGGTGTACGACGCCTGCAGCTCCCAGTTCTGGTAGAACCTCCGGGTCACCTCGAGGATCCAGGCCTGGTAGGTCGAGTGGTTGAAGTTCCCGATGAGGTACACGTTGTTGAACATCGGCGAGATCGGCTGCAGGTCCGCGATCCCGTCCGGCGTGTACTTCAACTGGAGCCTGTGCCACGGATCGTTCGGATCCATGTACCAGACCTGCGTTCCGGTGCAGTCGGCATAGGGCCCGATCTTGCGGCATCCACGGCCGACCCGGTTCCAGTAGGCCAGGTCCTCGGGCGTCAGGTCGTCCCAGTACACCGGCCGGTGGTTGATGTCGGTGTCCTGGAGCTGGTCCCGGTACTGCCGGTGAATGTACCGGATCTTGAAGGACGTCTCGGGCGCGATCTCGCGCTCGTACCCGACGGTCCACTCGTCGTTGAACTGGGAACGCAGGTTGCGCGCCACCTGGGTGATCGAGAAGGACGAGCTGTACTGGGTGTCGAGGTAGACGGTGTCCGGCGTGAGCTGCCGCCGGTAGGCGCGGCTGATGTGCCGGTCCGGCCCCGTCTCGGCGACCAGCGGCGCGAGGAACGTCTCCCCGTAGAACCGGCCCCAGCTCCCCCAGACCTTGCTCTTTCCATCCGCCCCCGGGTCCCACGAGATGCTGAGTCGCGGGGCGAGGTTGTTGTTGACGATCGAGAACTCCTCGGGAGCGCGGAAGTGCAGGTCACCGTACCGGGAACTGGTCCGCAGCATGCTGCAGATCCGGTAGTTCAGGGCGAATCCGCAGCTCCCGTTGACACCGGGCGCGTACGGATCGTCCATCGGGTGGGCCGTGAACCGCCAGTAGTTCTGGAGCGTGCAGCGCCGGACGAGCCAGGAGGGAATGTAGCCGTCCGGGTCGTAGCCGTACTGCCGGTAGCAGGCGCGGACCCCGTCCTCGAAGGCCCCCTGCTCCGTCTTCGGGCTGAACGGGTGGTAGCCGTCCAGGTCGAACTCCTCGCGGGAGAACCGCAGCCCGACGCTGATCGAGAGGTTCGGCCGCGGCTCGTAGGTGTCATTGATGTAGACCGCGTAGTAGTTCCCCAGGGCCTCGTGCTCCTGGCCGCGGGGAATGAACCCGTTGATGTTGTAGTAATCGCTCACGTTGTTGGCACTGCCGCCCATGCCCAGCGCACCCGCGTGCTGGACCTCGTAGTGCTCGACGAACGGGCGGATGTTCTCCCGGTTCCAGTAGCGGACCCGCATCAGCGAGAAACCCGCCTTCACCCGGTGGCTCCCACCGAGCCAGTCGCTGATGAACTGCTCGGCATCGAGCAGGTAGGACCACCGCTGGCGCTGGTCCTTGTAGGTCTGCCAGAAGGTCCCGCTCCGCTGGGAACCGAGGTTCCGGTCCATGCAGTACTGCCGGGTCCAGTCGAGACCCGTGATGTACGGATGGTTGGTCGGTTCGTGCTGGGTATCGTCGCGGATGATCGTCGACGCCGGCATGCAGGCGTTCCGGGCGTTCGGGTCGTAGGGCCGGTACTTCACCTCCATGTCGGAGTAGGCGACGGTGGCCTCGAAGAAGAACGACGAGCTGAACGGGGCCGTCCAGACGAGCTGGTACGTGGGCCCGCCGCTCTCGTACGTGAAGCCGCTCTCCTTCGGCGTGATCGAGTTGACGCCGGCCGGCTTCACGATCAGCGGGTCGGCCCGGTACTGGAACTGGAGCTTGTTCTTCGGCGTCACCTGCCACGTGATCTTGTCCGCGCTGCGGACCAGCCGGCGGGTCTGGGTGAAGTTGTTGCCGCCGATGACCAGGATCGGCACCTGGATCCCCCGGTACTCGTGGCTGATGAAGTACCACAGGTGATCCTTGATGATCGGGCCGCCGAGGGAGAGGGACGGCTGGAACACCTTGAAGTCCAGCGGATCGGTGTTCCCCGCGGCATCGTTCTCGAACGAGCTGTCGCGCAGGAAGATGTTGAACGTTCCCTCGAACTCGTTGCCGCCGGACTTCGTCACGACCTTGGCGAACGCGCCCACCGCGCCGCCGTAGGAGGCATCCGCCCCGGAGTCGACGACCTGGATCTCCTCGATCGAGTCGGGGTTGATCTCCTGCATGAACTGGCCGGTCAGCGGGTCGACGTTGCTGACGTTGTCGACCATCACCTTGAAGTCCCGGTCACGGGACCCGTGCACGTTGGGGTTCCCGTCGCCGTCGGCGTCGTTCACGCCGGGCGCCAGGGTGAAGATGTTCTCCACGTCCCGCCCCATGATCGGCAGGTCGGACACGAACTCGTCGGAGAACTCGGTGGAGGTCGCCGACTTCTCCAGGTCGACGACCTTCCTCTTGGCCTTCACCTCCACGACCTCGGTGATCTGCTCCGTGAGGGCGAGGACCACGTTCTGGGTCTGGCCCGCGATCACCCGGACACCGGTCTGCCGCGCGGCCGCGTAGCCGGGCATCTGGGCGACGACGATGTACGCCGAGCCGACCGGGACGACCGGGAAGATGGCCTGCCCGTTCGCATCCGTCATCTTCGCCGTCTGGGGAAACTGGTGGTTCGCGTCCGCCAGCACGACCGTCGCCCCCGGGAGAGGGGACTTCTGCCCGTCCTTGGTGACCTCGTAGACGATGACGCGGATCCCGCCGGTGGCACCGGCCAGGACGCGGGTGACGCCCGTCCCCAGCACGAGCGACAGGCACAGCACGACAAGACCGAGCGAGCGAAGCCTCATCATGACCTCCCCCAGGAGGACGGCGGGTCGTCCCTGCTCCGCCCCCCGGGCGCTTTTCCTTCCGTCTCCCGGCCCCGGCTGGGCCGGCATCCCGGCTCCTCTTCCCGACGCAGAAAACACGCCCCAGCCCGGAGGTAAGCCTCCTCCCCGGGCACGGCGAGCCGAACCATATACCCCCGCGGTCCCCGCCGGGTCAAGTCGAACCGGCTTTCCGCGGAGTCCGCCCCGCGGCCGGGTGCCGGGACCGCCTAGCGGATCCCCAGGCGCTTCATGCGCTCGTTGAGCGTGGTCGGGCGCATTCCGAGGCGCTCGGCCGCCCGTCGCTGGACCCCGCCGCATTCCCCGAGGGCCCAGCGGATCAGCCGCCGCTCGTACTCCTCCACCGCCTCGTGGAAGCTCATTCCCGGGGGAAGAGGCGCCTCGTCCCGGGACGCCGGCACCCCGCCCTCCCGGATCTCTTCCGGGAGCTCGGCGGGCCCGATCACGCTCCCCGGCGCCAGGAGCACGGCGCGTTCGATCACGTTCCGCAGCTGGCGCACGTTTCCCGGCCAGTCGAACCGGACGAGGAGCCGCATCGCCTCCGGCGAGATGCCGAGTCCCACGCGGCCGTGTTCGTCGGAGCACTCGGCCAGGAAGTGCTCCGCGAGCAGCGGGATGTCCTCCCGGCGCTCCCGGAGGGCGGGCAGGTGAACCCGGATCACGTTGAGGCGGTAGTACAGGTCCTCGCGGAAGCGCCCCTCGCGGACCAGGTCCTCGAGGCGCTCGTTGGTGGCGGCCAGGATCCGCACGTCGACGCGAACGGGGCGCACGGAGCCGAGGGGCAGGAACTCCTTCTCCTGGAGCGCCCGCAGCAGCTTCGCCTGGACCGGCAACGGGATCGTCGACACCTCGTCGAAGAACAGCGTCCCGCCGTCCGCGGCCTCGAAGAGCCCCCGCCGCGCCCGGTCGGCGCCGGTGAAGGCCCCCTTCTCGTGGCCGAAGAGCTGCGCCTCGAGCAGGTCCGGGGGCAGGTTCGACCCGTTCACCGTGATGAACGGCCCTCCCGCCCGGGGCCCCCGGGTATGGATCGCCTCGGCGGTCAGCTCCTTGCCGGTGCCGCTCTCCCCCGTGATCAGGACGTTGGTTCTCGCCTGGGCAACCTGCTCGATCAGGCGGTACACCTCCTGCATCGGGCGCGCCCTGCCGACCAGCCGCCCGAACCGGTGCCGCTCGGCCAGGGCCCGGCGGAGCCCCGCGTTTTCCAGCCGGAGCCGCCGCTGGGTCAGGGCGTTCTCGACCAGCAGGATCACCTCGTCGTTCTGGAACGGCTTCACGAGGTAGTGGAACGCGCCCGCCTTCATCGCCTCGACCGCCGTCTCGACCGAGCCGTGGGCGGTCATCATGATCACCTCGCGGGAAGCGTCCGCCGCCCGGATCCTGCGCAGGAGCTCGAGACCGTCCACCCCCGGGAGCATCAGGTCGAGGAGGACGACGTCGACCGGCCTCCGGGCCAGGAGCCTCTCGGCCTCCCCCGCGTCCCGGGCGACCAGGACCTCGTACCCTCCCCGGCGCGTGAGCAGCGTGCCGAGGACGTCGAGGATCACTTCCTCGTCGTCCACCACCAGGATCGTCGCGCGGGCCGCCGGGCCCGGTGCGTTCGCGGTCGCCATCCGGTCACCTCACCCCGTCCGTGCCCGCCGGCCGGCGACGGCCTCCCGGGCCGCGGGCAGGAGGACCCGCATCCGGGTACCCCGCCCCTCGCCGCTGTCCACCAGGATCTCGCCGCCGTGCTCGGCAACGATGCTGTAGCTGATGGAGAGGCCGAGGCCCGTCCCTTCCCCCGGTTTCTTCGTCGTGAAGAACGGGTCGAACACCCGGTCCCGGATGGATTCGGGAATTCCCGGCCCGTCGTCCTCGACGACCAGGTGGACGCGATCGTCCTCGTCCCCGGAGACGACGACGCGCACGTGACCGCCCCGGCCGACGGCGTCGAGAGCGTTGAGGAGCAGGTTCATCACGACCTGCTGGAGGCGGGACCTGTCGCCGACGACCACGAGACCCCTCCCCTCCCCGACGACCTCGAGGGAAGCCCCGGAACGCCGCACGTGGACGGCGAGCAGGCTCGCCGTCTCCTCGGCCAGCTCCAGCAGGTCCACCGGCCCCCGGCCCTGCGCCCGGGCACCCGCCGGCCGGGAGAGGGTGAGAAGCCCCCGGGCGATGCGCGAGGCGCGGTCCGCCTGGCGCACGATCTTCTCGAGCAACGGCCGGCGGGGATCGTCCTCGCGGGTCTCCTCGAGCAGGATCTGGGCGTAGGACGAGATCCCCGTCAGCGGCGTGTTGACCTCGTGGGCCACGCCGGCCGCCAGGAGGCCGACCGAGGCCAGCCGATCCTGCTGGATCAGGCGTTCCTCGAGGAGAACCTGCTCGGTGACGTCGTCGAGGACCAGCAGGATCCCGTCGTCCCCCGGGGGTCCCTGCAGCGGACTGACGACGAGGTTGACCCGGCGTTCGCCACGCCCCGGGGTCGGCACGCGCACCCGGTAGGCCCGGCCCCGGTCTCCCTCGGCCAGGAGCTCCCCGATCGCCCCGAGGAGGCCCAGGGGAAAGACCTTCCGCCAGTCCCGGCCCAGGACCTCCGCCCGCGCCACGCCGAGGAGGCGCTCGAGGGCGGCGTTCCAGTGGCGGATCCGGCCTTCCCGATCGATGACGGCCATGCCCATCGGGCTCGACTCGATCAGGGCCTCGGTGCGGGCGGAAAGGCGACGGACCAGCTCGACCTGGGACCGGAGCTCCTGCAGGTGCAGCGCTCCCGCCACCGCCGAGGCGGCATGGCTCGCCACCGTGCGGAGCAGCTCCAGGTCGTCCGAATCGAGGAGGCTTCCGGCCTTTCGCGGGCCCGCCGCCAGGACGGCGATCAGGCGCCCCTCGATCCGCAGCGGGACCAGGACCTGCACCCCTTCCCGGTGAAGTCCCGGCACCAGCCGCGGCGCGCCCGGGATCATGGCGAGGGTCACCGATCGACCCGCCGCGAGCTGCTCGAGGAGATCACCGCCGAGGCGGGCCCGCACCGGCCGGCCGGTCTCCGGGTCCAGCAGTCGCTCGCCCTCGCCCCGGAGCAGGAGACGGACGACGCCCGCGTCCAGGGCTTCCTTCACCCGGTGCTCCAGGACCCGGGCGATCCGTGGCAGCTCCTGCTCGGCGGAGAGATCCCGCCCGAGGCGGGCGAGCGCCCGGCGGAAGCTGTACCGGCGCCGGTAGTAGAGCCGCCGGACCAGGTCCCGCGTCCCGGCCCGGATCGCCGGGGCGAGGGCGGCGGTCCCGAGCACCGCGAAGACGACGGGGAGCAGGCCGGACGGCCGCACGAAGAAGGGAACGACCCAGCGGGCCACCGACAGGAGCCCGAGGAACAGGAGCAGGGAGAAACCGAGGGCGGCCACCAGCTCGAGGCCCCGGCGCAGGAAGAACGCCAGGTCCATCAGGCGGTACTCCAGGACCGCCCCGGTGAACGTGAGCGGGACCAGGCCCAGGGCGGGTACCGCGAGGAAGCTCCACGGCAGCTCCCGGCCCGCGACGATCGCCGGCACGGCCGCCACGACCAGCCACGGGAGGAAGCCGAGGGTCGTCCCGGCCAGGATCCACCGGTACCGGACCTTCTCCGTCGGGTTGCCACCGCGACGGAACGCGCGCACCGCGAGGATCACGAGGCCCGCCAGGAACCCGCAGGCGATCCAGCCGATCTCGAGGCGGGACTGGAGCAGGTCGATCACCGAGACCGGCTCCCGGGCACGCAGGGCGCCGCCGAGCCCCACCAGGTGCACCTCGGCCAGGAGGAAGGCGACGGGGGGCGCCCACGCGACGGGGAGCCAGCGGCGGGCCCGCGGGCGGCCACCCAGCAGGAGGACCAGGTGGATCCAGAGGGCGGGGAACGCGAGACGAGCGACCCGGTCCGCCCAGAACAGGATCCAGTCGATCCCGTCCCCCCGGGAGGACCAGGACACGCCGAGAAGGAGGGCCCCCGCGAGGCAGAACATCGCGTGGACGACGAAGCTGCCGCGGCGCCGGGGCCGGGCGAGAACGGCCGCCGCCGCGGCGAGGAACAGGAGGGCGACCAGGCCGTCGAGGATCCGTTCCGGGTGCCAGCGAACCACCGCCAGCGTTCGCAGGCGCACGTGGTGCGGTGTCCCTTCGCGAACGAGGGTCAGCCCGAGGGGGGCCCCGGGGCGAACCCGCGCGACCAGGTCCCGGGCAACCCACGCGCGGCGTACCGGCCGCCCGGAGATCGACACGACCGCGTCCCCCGGCCGAACGTCCTGTCCGGCCGCCGGTCCGTCCGGGTGAACCTCGGTGACCACCACCCGGCCCCGCTCCTCGCCGAAGGCGAGGCCACACCACGGGACGATCTCCCGCCACGTGCGTGCCCACGACACGCCGACCAGGACGACCGCCGCGGCGAGCAGGAGAAGCGGCAGGAGATCACGAGGACGCATCCGCAGGCCCTCAGAACGCGACCCGCAGGCCGCCGGCCACCCGCGATCGGTGGAGCAGGGCGACCCGGGCCGGGGAGTTCCCGCTGCCGTTCACGTTCTCGACCCGCGCCCGGCCGTACCCGAGCAGCAGGTCGCACGCGAAGCCCCGCCCGGAGAGCAGGCCGAGCCGCTGGACCACCTGCACCTCGCGCCGGATCCAGCGCTCGCCTCCCCCGAGCAGGACCCCGTCCCCGGACCGGTCGAGCAGCTCCTGCCACGTGACCCCGATCCTCGTGCTGCCCTCGAACAGGGCGAGGCCGCCGGCCAGGGCGACGAGCCGCCCGCGGGCCCGCGGGACCAGCGGGACGAGGGGCGCGTCCCCCGGGAGCAGCGGGAGCGCTCCCCCGGAGAGACGCCCGGTCGTTCCCTCGAGGTGGAGCGCCACGCCCGCGGGTCCGAGCCGGGTCGTGACCCCCCCGGACCACGTATCGAGCCGGGCCTCCCGCGAGAGAAGCAGGAACGGCACCCGGCCGGCGAGGCCCGCGGGCAGCGGCCCGGCTCCGCGGTACCGCCGGAAGGACCAGGACCAGGACGAAAGGTCCCGGCCGACACCGACGAGCCAGGTCGGGGCCGATCCGATCGAACCTCCCGCGGCGATTCCCCCGGCCGCCTCGAGGGACCACCCGTCGCCCGGCCGCCACTCCACCCGGCTTCGGCCGGTCCACCGCGTGCCCCGGCCATCGACCGTCAGGCCGTCGAAGGCCACGGACAGGCGCACCGCGCCGGGCAGGGCCCACCCCTTCTCCATGCCCAGCTCCAGCGACGTCCCCCCGAGAACCTCGAGCGGCAGGAACTCCCCGGCAACCAGGCCGGCCGAGTACCACTCCTCTCCCCCGGGTCGGCGCAGGCCCGCACGGCGCGCATTCCTGAGAACCGCACGGCCTCGGAAGGCCCCGCCGGTCTCGCCACCCCGCCGGAGCTCGAACCCGATGGAGGAGAGGGACGCCGAGCGGCGGGCTCCTTCCTGGGACTGGCGGAGTGCTCTCCACCCGGCGAGCACCTCCCAGCTTCCCAGCGAACTCTCGCCGCCGAGCCGCCCGAGAACCGCACGCCCGCGCACGTCCGCCCAGGCTCCGGGACCCGCCGTCTCCCGGCGTCGCGATTCCCGGCGCCAGGTGCTCGCCCGGAACTCCAGGGATGACCGACCGGGTCCCCAGGGACCCCGCCCGGTCGCGACGAGGCGGTCGGTCCGCTCCAGGAGACCGTCCCGTCCCCGCGCACCCCGGTGGGAGACCGACCCCGCCACCCGCCCGCCGGACGACGTGGAAGCCGCACCGCGGAGCGCGAGGTCGACGCCCCCGCCCTCGCCCCCGGCGCCGGCGTCGAGGGAGGCCGGCGCCAGGTCGACGGCGAACCGGGGCCGCGGCGGTACCCCGGCGGGATCGTCCCCGGGACCAAGCTCCTCGAGGACGTCCCGGCCCGGGAGGCGCAACGCCCAGGAACGGTCCGGCACGTCGTTGCCCGGGGCCCGGGCGGTCGCCGCCGGATGGAGGACCAGCTCGAGGGTTCGCCGGAGCAGGGTGTCGACCCGGTCGACGAACACCGCGTAGCCGCCCTTGATCGCGACCAGGCGATAGACGCCCGGTCGGATCCCGCGGACGGCGAAACGCCCCCCGTCATCGGTCCGAACCGCGGCGACGGGAGGAGCGACCCGTCCTGCCGGGGCCAGCCTGATCTCGACGCCGGGCAGGACCCGGCCCAGCGGATCGAGGACGATCCCGGACAGCACCACCGGGTCCCCACCTGCGCCGGCCCGCGCGGGCATCCCGGTCCCCGGGAACGCGACGACCAGCACGAACAGCAGGGTGCGCAGCCACGCCCACGCCTGGCCCGGGTGTCCAGGGAACCTCGCCATCCACGCCTCCGGGGTCATTATTCCATGAATGCCGGGCCGGGGGGCGGCGCAGCCCGAGGCCCTATATTGGGAATGGCATGGTGCGCACGGGGCAGGAAGCCGTCCTCGAGGTCCGGGGCCTGAGCCGCAGGTTCGGGGCGGTCCTCGCCCTGGACGCGATCGATCTCCTCGTCCCCCGTGGGGCCTTCTTCGCCCTGGTCGGTCCCAACGGGGCCGGCAAGACCACGACGGTACGCATTCTCTCCGGGCTGCTCGGGCGGCACGGGGGAGAGGTCCGCCTGCTGGGAGTCGATCCCTCGCGCGATCCCGTCCGGGTCCGGGAGCTGGTCGGCGTGGTCCCGGACTTCCTTCCCCTGTGGGAGCCGCTGACCGCGCGGGAGAACCTCCTCGAGATCGCCGGGCTGCGGGGCCTGCCGGAGCGGGAGACGCACCGCCGGATCGATGACCTCGCGGGAGCGCTCGGCCTCGGGGACGTCCTCGACCAGCCCGTTCTCCAGCTCTCCCACGGGACCCGCAAGAAGGTGTCCCTGGCCGCGGCGATGCTCCACGCACCCCCGCTGCTCTTCCTGGACGAACCCTTCGAGGGCATCGACCCCGTGGCGGCCCGCACCATCCGTCACATCCTTGCCAGCCTGCGGGAACGCGGGGTCACGGTGCTGCTCACCTCCCACGTGTTGCCCCTCGTGGAAACCCTCGCCACCCACCTGGCGATCCTCGATCACGGCCGGATCGCGGCGGCAGGCCCGATCGAGGAGGTCCTCGCGGGGAGGAGCCTCGAGGAGGCGTTCGTCGCCGCCGTGGGGGAACCGACGCCGGCACCGGACCTCTCCTGGTACCGGCCCGGGACCGATCGATGACCCGGTCGGCTCGCCTCCTGCTGCTCGGGACCCGCCTCGCGGCGGCCCGTTGGCGTCTCGCCTGGCGGCGTCGCCACGGGCCGGCGGGGATCCTCCTGGGCGGAGCCGGCGCGCTGCTCGCCTGGATCCTTCTCGTTGCCGGGGCCCTCGCGTTCACCGCCGTCGGCACCACGCTCGTGGCCGTGCTGGCACGCCGTGGCGACGGCGACCTGGCGATCGCCGTGGCCGGAACGGTCGCCGACGCCGCGGCGATCCTCTCCGTCCTCGCGGTGGCGGCGGCCGAGGAAACCCACCGGGGGATTCCACCCCGGCCGCTGCTGCTCCTGCCGGTGCGCGCGGGGGACCGCCTGCTGGCCGAGACGATCTCGCTGCTCCTGGCCGAGCCGCTGGCGGCGGTCGCCTGGCCCGCCGCCCTCGTCCTGGTTCTCGGTGCCGGGCAGGTCGCGCCGAGGGCGGCCCTGCTGCTCGCGCTCCCGGCGGCCGGGCTGCTCATCTTCCTGGCCAGCCTCGGGCTGGCCGTGCGACGGATCCTCCTCGCGGGTGGACGCCACCGGCCGGTGACCGCGGTGCTCGCCACGGGGATCGTGTTCGCCGCCCCGGCGGCGTGGCTCCTCGGCGGCTGGCGCGAGGCTGCCAACCTCCTCCGCCTCGAGGGAGGCCCCTGGACGCCCGGGTGGTGGATCCGCCACGCGTGCCGGGAGGCCCTCGCCGGGCGCGGTACGGCGCTCCTGCCGGGGGGCATCCTGCTCCTCGTCTCGTTCGGCCTGCTGGTCCTGGCGGCCCGGGCCGACGAGCGCCCCGGGCCCGCGCCGCCGCACGCCCGGGGGCGTCCCCCGCGGGCGCTTCCCCTTGCCGCCGCCTGGTGGGCGGCCCGGCCGGTCGTGGCCCAGTGGACCGGCAACGGCGCGGCGGCGCTCCTCGTGCTCCTCGCCGCCCACGTGCTGGCCCGGCAGGGATTTCCCTGGCCGACGCTCCCGCGAGCGGCGGGGGCGCTGGCCGGGTTGATCCTGGCCTCGGCGCCCGCCCCGCTCCTCGCGAACCTCCTGGGCGCGGGGGGACGCGGTCCCCTCGGGCTGTTGCTGGCCGGCGCCCGGCCGGGTCGGCTCCTCGCCCGCCTCGCGGCCGCGGCGGCCTGCCCGGCGATCATCCTCGTCCCGGTGGCGGCGGCCGTCGCGGCCTGGCTTCTCCCGGGGACCGGGGCCGGTCTCGTCCTGGCCGCGGTGGCGGTGGGCGCCCTCGGGCTGGGAGCGGGAGCCGGGTTCCTTCTCTCGGTCGCCTGGCCGGTGCGGCTGGACCCGGACCTGCCGGGCGTGTCCCTGTGGCCCGCGGGCCCCGGAAGGTGGATCATGGTCGCGGTCCAGGGGCTCGCCCTCGCCCCGTTCCTTCGCGGGCCGGCCACGGCGGGCTCCCTCCTCTCCGTGGCCGGCGGGTGCATCGCCGTCCTCGCCGGCTGGCACCTCGCCCGGAGGATGCTGCGCGGGCGGGTCCTCGAGGTGACCGAGAGCCTGCTGACGTGAACCCGCGCATCCTGTTGCCCCTGCTCGCCGCGGCGGTCCTCGTCCCCGCCGGAACGCCGCCCGCGCGGGCGGCCGACCCGCCGGGCCGCCCCGGCTGGACGGTCGTCCAGGAAACGCGGGTCCGGGTGACGGGCCGGCTCCTCCTGCGCGCAGGAACCTCTCCCCCCGTCGACGCCCCCCTCGACTGGTCCCTCGAGCCGGGACACCCGGCCCCCCTGGCCCTGGCCCTGGGGGAACATCGGCCGGTCCGGGTCGGCCTGGTCGTCACCGCCGAACCGATCGAGGCGACCGGGCGGATCCGGCTCCGGATCGAGGCGGACGTGCAGCCCACGGGGGCGCCTCCGACCAGCAGCAGCCGCACCCTGGAGCTGGACCCGGGCCGGGCGGGCCTGGTCGAGCTCTGGACGGACGCCCGGGGCGAGCGCCGCCTCGTCGCGGTGCTTGCCGCCACGACGGAAGAAGTCCCCCGCCTCGAGCGGATCACCCCCGCGACCCGGCCGGTGGACCTGCTGGTCGAGATCCTGGCCGGGGAGGGTAACCGGAGACGAACCGTGGAACGGCTGCGGCTCGCCGCCCTGGTCGGTTCTCCCGCCCGCTACAGCCTGGCGTCGGTCCCGGGCGCCGCGGACGACGGCGCCGACCCGGCGCTCCGGGTGGAACTGGAACTGCTGCCGGCGGCCCTCCGGGACGGCGAGCTGGAACTGCACGCCCGGGTGACCGTCCACCGCGGCCCGGGAAACGGGGCGGAGCGCCCCGGCACCGGGGACCGGCGGGCCCGCGTGCTGGCCTCGGAGGCCTCCACCTCGGGCCGCGTGGCCCCCGGTGGATCCCTCGAGCTGCCCCTCCCCCGGGGGGCCGGGACGGAGCCGGTGACGTTCCGGGTGACCGCGTTCTTCTGAGTCCCGCGGTGCCCCGGCACGGGGGCTGGGCTACCATCGGTTCCATGGAACCGGCCCGGATCGACGCGGACGAGCTGCGGCGCACGGCGAACGCGGCCCGGATCACGCTGACCGACGAGGAAGTCGAGCGGTTCCACGCCGAGCTCTCCGGCATCCTGGACGAGTTCCAGCTCCTCGAGACGATCCCGGCCGGCAGGGAGACGTTCCCGGAGGCCCGGCCCGGCCCGCTTCGCCCGGACGAGCCGGCGCCCGGGAACCCGGGCCCGCTCCTCCGGCGTGCCCCGCGGGTCCGCCGCGGGTACGTGGTCGCACCGGCCCCCGGGGAGACCGGGGGCGCCGTCGCCGCCGGGGCCCTCCCCGCCCCCGGCGGGGCAACGGGGACGCCCGGGTGGGGCGGGGCAGGCCCCTTCCTCGAGCGCGAAGCCGCGGAGATCGCCCGGGCCGTTCGGGAAGGGGAAGTTCGCGCCCGGGACGTGCTCGAGGAGACCCTCGCCCACCTCGAGGCCGGCGTCGCCCTCCGGGCCCTGCTGCCCCCCGCCCCTCCCGCGCTCCGGGCCGCGCGGCGGCGGGCCGACGAGATCGATCGGCGGGTGCGCGCGGGCCGGGACCCGGGTCCCCTGGCCGGCATCCCGGTAGCCGTGAAGGACAATCTCTGCACGGCTCGCCATCCGACCACGTGTGCCTCCCGGATCCTCGCCGGGTTCGTGGCGCCCGTCCCCGCGACGGTCGTCGAGCGGCTCGAGGCGGCGGGGGCGATCGTCGTCGCGCGGGCGAACATGGACGAGTTCGCCATGGGCTCCACCGGGGAGACGTCCGTCTACGGCGCCCCGTGCAATCCCCACGACCCGGGCCGGGTGGCGGGCGGCTCGTCCGGCGGCTCCGCCGCCGCCGTCGCCGCCGGGATCGTTCCCGTGGCGATCGGCACGGAGACCGGGGGGTCGATCCGCCAGCCGGCTGCCCTCTGCGGTATCCTCGGGCTCCGACCACCCTGGGGGAGGGTCTCCCGGTGGGGCCTCGTGGCCCTCGCCTCCTCCCTGGACCAGGCCGGTCCCCTCGCCCGGTCGCTGCGCGACCTCGCCCTCGTCTACCGGGTGATCGCCGGCCCGGATCCCCGGGATGCCACCTCGCTCCGCGAGTCGCTCCCGGAACTCGACCCGGACCCCCGCCGGCCCCTCCGCGGCCTGCGGGTCGGGCTCCTCGCCGGCCCGCTGGAGCACCCGGACCTCGAGCCGGGGATCCGGGACGCGGTCGCGAGGGCCGCGGACGAACTCGCCGCCCGGGGCGCCCGGGTCGAGGCCGTCCGCTTCGGCCATGCCCACCTGGCGATCCCGGCCTACCACCTGCAGGTGGCCGCCGAGGCGGCCTCGAACCTGGCCCGGTACGACGGGGTGCGGTTCGGATGCTCCCTCCCGGGCGGCACGTTCCAGGAGGCGATCGCGCGCACGAGGGGTGCGGGGTTCGGCCCCGAGGTGAAGCGACGGATCCTGCTCGGGACCTGGGCCCTCCGCGCCGGCTGGCACCGGCGGTGGCTCGACCGGGCCCGGGCCGTCCGGGCCCGACTGGCGGCCGAGGCCGACGCCCTCTTCCACCGCGTGGACCTCCTGCTGGGACCCGCGACCCCCACGCGAGCGTTCCCGTTCCGCTCGAAGCTCGACCCGCTCGCGGTCTGGGCGTGCGACGCCTTCCTCCTGCCGGCCAACCTGGCGGACCTTCCCGCCCTCGTCCTTCCCGCCCCCGCCCCGCCGGGAGGACTGCCGGCCGCGGTCCAGCTCGTCGCCCCGCGACGCCGCGAGGACCTGCTGTTCCGGGCCGGCGCGCACCTCGAGGCCGCCGGGTACCGCCCGCTCCTCCCGCCGGCGGGAATCACCTGAGACGATGCGCAGGTTCCTCGCCGTCCTCGCCGTGACGCTCGCCTGCCTCGGTATCCCGGGACGGGGCGACGCCCCCTGGTCGGCGTCCGTCGAGATCGACGAGGGCGTCCGGGTGTCCCTGCGGGCCGGGCGGGAGATCGTCCTCGAGGTGCTTCCCGAGAAGGGCGAGGGCTGGCGCTCCCTCGCCCGGCGGGTCTGCGGGGACGAGTCCCGCTTCCCCGCCCTGGCCGCGGCGAACCGGGGCCTGGTGCCGATCGAGGGCCGGCCGGTGGAGGTCCCCTGGGAGCTGCTCCGGGAGGAATACCGCTACCTTGCCCTGCGGGCCCTGTTCCCCGCGGACCGGTGGTCGTCCCGCCGGAAGGCCTGGGAACACGTCCCGGCGAGGGCCCGCGTGCTGACCTACGGCGAGGGCCTGTGGCAGGTCGCGCTCTGGTTCACGGGAAGGGGAGAGAACTGGGAGCGGATCGCCGAGTTCAACGGCATCCCCGGCCCGGACCTCCCGGGAGACCGGCCGGTGTTCGTGCCCGGAGACCTCCTCGTGCCCCTCTTCCGCGTCCCGGAGACCGGGGCCAACGGGGTCCTCCGCTACGGCCGGGACGCAAAGGGAGACTACGCCGAGTACGTGCTGCGCCGCGGGGAGGCGCTCTGGTCCGCCGTCGTCCTGCGGTTCACCGACTACGTCGACAAGGACGACGTCGAGGAGGCCGCCCGGGAAATCGCGGCGCGGAACGGGATCCGGGACGTCCGGAAGATTCCCGCCGGGGCACGGATCCGGATCCCCCTCGACATGCTCGCCCTTCCCTACCTGCCGGAGAACCACCCCCGCCGCGTGCTCGCCCGGCTGATGGGCACCGGCGCGGAGGAAGCGGCCGCGAAGCCCCCGGCGCCACCGGGGAAGGAGAAGCGACCGGCCCCACCGGAACCGCGACGCCTCGCGGGAGTCCACGTGATCCTCGACCCGGGCCACGGTGGCGAGGACATCGGCGCGCGGGCGCGGCGGCCCGAGGTCTGGGAAAGCGACTACGTCTACGACGTCGCCTGCCGCGCCCGGCGGCTTCTCGAGCGGGACGGGGCGACCGTCCACATGCTGGTGCGGGACACCGAGTACGGCTGCCGGGTCTTCGACCGGGAACGCCTTCCGATGAATCGCCGGGAGGTGATCCTGACCCATCCCCCCCACCGCAACCGGGGAGGACGAAGCACCCGGATCGGCGTCAACCTCCGCTGGTACCTCGCCAACGACATCTTCGCCCGGTTGACCCGGAAGGGGGCGAAGGACCGCGTTCCCCCCGAGCGGGTCGTCTTCCTGAGCCTCCACGCCGACTCGCTCCACCGGAAGCTCCGCGGGGGCATGGTGTACGTTCCGGGAGCCCGCTGGCGGAAGGCGCGCCACGCGGTCCGGGGGGCGGCCTACCGCCGGTACCGGGAGTACCGGGCGCGCCCGCGCGTGACCGTGCGGAGAACCGACCGGCGACGGGACGAGATCCTCTCCCGGAAGCTCGCCCGGAGCCTCCTCGCCGCGTACCGGGAGGAGAAGCTGCCCGTTCACGCGAACCGGCCCATCCGGGACCACGTGGTCCGGGGCACGCGCCGCCGGAAACGCTCCTGGGTCCCCGCCGTCCTCCGGGGCAACCTGGTGCCGGCCAAGGTCCTCCTCGAGACGGTCAACCTGGGCAATCCCTCGGATGCCCGGCTCCTCGCCGACCCGAAGGGACGCGAACGGATCGCCCGGGCGATCGCCCGCGGGATCCGGACCTACTTCGACGACCCGCCCCGCCGGTCCGGGCGGGCGACGTCCTCCCGGAGAACGAAGCGATGAGACGCTTCCTGCCGCTCCTCGTCCTCGGCTTCCTGCTCCCCCGGCCCGGCCTCGCCGCCGACCAGCCGGCCCCCTGCTTCTCCGCCTGGTGGCGCCGGGAGGTCGCGGAGATCGCCCGGGAGCCCGGGAGTCCCCGGTCCTTTCTCCGGGTGACGCGCCTCGCCCGGCTCGCCGTGACGGCCGCCGACCCGGGCGAGCTCCTTTCCGCCCTGGACGGGATCCGGCCCGGGATCTCCCCGCTGCTGGCGGCGGAGATCGACCGGGTACTCCTCGACGCCGACCTGGAGCGGGGGGACCTGGAGTCGGCGGCGCGCCGGCGGGCAAGGCTCGGGATCGTGGAGCGGTGGCTCCTGGCGGGCCCCGGGACCCGGGGGAGGCACCCCCCCCGCCCCCGGCCCCGGGGGCTCCCACCGACGGTGCCCCGTGGCGGGTGGTGCCGGCCGACCCCCGCGGCAACGTCCCGCTTCACCTGCTGCTCTTCCCCGCCCGGGAACGCCGGGCCAGCCTGGTCACGTACCTCCACGCGGAGCGGAGAACCCGGGTGGCCCTCCACCTCGGCGCGGACGACGGCGCCGAGATCCACCTGGACGGCCGGCCCCTCCTGGCCACCGGCCCGGAACGGGACTTCGCCCCGGACCAGGAAGCGCTCCTGCTCGACCTCTCGCCCGGGTGGCACCGTCTCCGGATCGAGGCGATCCAGCAGGAGGGTCCCTGGATCGTCGCCGCGCGTCTCGCGGCGCCGGACGGGGGGCCCGTTCCCGCGGGGGTTCGGTGGGATGTCCCCCGCCGGGCACCGCGTCTCGCCACGCCGTCCCGGCGGCGCCGGCCGAGACGCCGGGCCGCGAGGGCCGCCACCCTGGGCGATCTCTTCCCCCCGGACGACGGCTCCGCGATCGCCCTCGCGGCCCGGGCGACCTGGCTCTCGCTGCGACGACTCCCGTCCCGCGGGGTCGACGAGGCGACGACGCTGGTACGACGGGCCGCGGGCCTCGCCCCGAACGATCCGGACGTGCTCTGGGCCTGCTGGGAGGTGGAGGATGACCCCTCCCGGGGCCGGGAAGCCCTCGAGAAGATGCTGGAGTCGGTGCCCGGCCACCCGGCGGCGCTGCGCACGCTCGCACGTTACGACCTGGCGTACGGGAGGGAGGACGATGCGCTCGCTCTCGCCGCCCGGGGCCTCGCCGCGTGTGACGGTCACGACCCGTTCCTCGCCGCCTGGGAGGCACTGGCCCGGGACGAGCACGGCTTTCCCGGGGGCGCCCTGGCCACCCTGCGCCGGGTCGCCCGGGAAGCCCCCCGCCAGCCGATCGCGCTGGAGCGGATCGGTGCGCTGGCCCGGCGCGTCGGGCTCCCCGCGGTCGCCCGGAACGCCTGGGAACGGTACCTGGCCCTCCGCGGCCGGGACGACGAGGTCCGGGTCCAGTTGCTCCACCTGCTGGAGGATGCCGCGGACGTGCCCGCGGCGCTGCGCGTGCTGGAGCGGGCCCGGGAACTCCGTCCCCTCGACGTGACCTGGACGACCCGGGCCGCGGACCTGCTCCTCGGGCTCGGGCGCATCGACGAGGCCCGCCGGCTCGTCGCCCGCCACCTGGCCCTGGCTCCCGGCAACCCGGACCTCCTGCGCCTCGCCGGGGAGGCCGCGCTGGCCGCCGGGGACACGACGGCCGCGGTCGCCGCCTTCCGGGAGCTGGTCGATCGGGGACTCGACACGGGCCACTACGCGGAACGGATCGCGGCGCTCACGGGGCGGGAAGACACGTTCGGCGAGGCGTACGCGGTCGACCCGGCCGAGGCGTCCCGCATCGAGGCCGAGCACCCGCTCTCCGGGGACCCGGAGGCCGTCGTCGTCTCCCAGGTCACGGCCTGGCGCCTGCAGCCGAACGGCCTGGCGACGCGGTTCCACCAGGTGCTGATCCGGGTCCGCCACCCGGAACAGGCGGACTGGCTCCGGGCCTACCGGGTCGTCTCCTGGTCCCCCGCCCTGCGCTCCGTCCGCCTGCTCGAGGCGCGGATCGTGCGGGCCGACGGAAGCGTCCTGCCCGCGGAACGCCGCGAGTCGTCCCTCCTCCGGGACCCGGAGCTGCGGATGTGGTACGACACGCGCCAGCTCCAGGCGCTCTTCCCCCGCCTCGAGGCGGGGGACCTGCTCGAGATCCGGTACCGGGTCACCGACCGCGGGCCGGTGAACCCCCTCGCCGAGGGGTACTTCGGCGACATCGTCGTCCTCGGCCGGAGCATCCCGGTGCTGCGGACGCTCCTCGTGATCGATGCTCCCGGGGACCTGCCGATCCACCGGGACCTGCTGCACCTGCCGGAGCCCGCCCGGGAGGAGGAGCTGCCCGCCGACCCGGGGCGCAGGGTCCGGGCAATCCGCCTGGGCCCCCTTCCCGCCCTCCGCGACGTTCCCTGGGCCCCGCCGCGGGAGGAGAGAGCCCCCCTCGCCGTGCTCGGCACCGTGGACACCTGGGACCACCTGGGGGCCCTGTACGCTCGCCTGCTCGAGGACGCGTCCCACCCCGACGCGGACATCCGCGCCGAGGTGCAGGAGCTGCTCGCCGACCATCCGTCCCGGCGGGAGACGGTCCGCCGGATCTACGAGTGGGTCCTCGAGAACACCCGGTACGTCGCCCTGGAGCTCGGGATCCACGCGGTCAAGCCGTACGACGTCAAGGCGGTCTTCCGCCGGCGTCACGGGGACTGCAAGGACAAGGCGGCCCTGATGGTGGCGATGCTCCGCCTCGCCGGGATCGACGCCCACGTGGCCCTCCTGCGAAGCCGGGACCGCGGGGGATTCGACTCCCGGGTGCCGACGTTCGCGGCGTTCGACCACGCGATCGTCCGGGTGGAGGACCCGGACCTCTGGCTCGACGGAACCGTTCTCCACTACGGGCTCGGGGAGCTGCCGGGAGGCGACCGGGGCGCCCTCGCGCTGGTCGTCGACGAGAACCCGCCCGGCGGCCGGCTCGTCAGGACCCCGGACCCCCGGCCGGACGACTCGGTGGCACGCTGGGTCGAGGAGCTGCTCCCCGAGCGGGACGGGGCGGCGGAGATCCGGGTGAGCCTGGCCGCGCGCGGGGAGGCCGCCGCCCGGGAGCGCAGCTTCTTCCGCCTGGCGGACCGCCCCCGGGCGGTCCTCGCGAGCCGCCTGCGCCGGCGCTGGCCCGAGGTCACGCTCCTCGACGCCCGGATCGGCCCGATGGATCTCGACACCCCCGAGGTCTCCTGGTGGGCGTCCCTGCGGGACGAGAGCCTCGGCCGCCGGGAAGGGGACGGGACGGTCAGCTTTCCGCTCGCGCTCCACGTGCCCCGGCCCGGCGTCCAGCCCCCGTCCCCGGGCCGGGAGCTCCCGGTCCGCCTGCCGGTCCCCTGGCACGTGACCACCGAGGCCCGCTGGAAGTTGCCGCCCGGGGTCCGGCTGGCCGACCTCCCGCGCCCGGTCCGGGTCTCCTCCCCGTGGCTCGAGCTGGACCTCGCGGTCCGGGAGGGCCGGGGGCGAGTCCAGGTCCGGATCGACCTGGTCTTCCGCGGCGGCGACGTGGCCCCGGCCGACCTGCCCCGGTTCTCGGAGGTCCTGCGCCGGGTCCGGGAAGCACTGGACCAGCGCATCGTGACGAGGTGGCTGCCATGAAGAAGAACAAGTGGACGGTCGCGTCTCCCCTCGTCGCCACGCTCGCCCTCCTGGCCGTCCTCCCCGCGGCACCTCCCTGCGCGGCCGCCGCGGGACCCGACCAGGGATGGGCCGCCATTGCCGCCGGCCGGGACGAGGAAGCACGCGCCTTCTTCCGCGATCGCCTGGCCGGGAACCCGGCGGACGTGCGGGCCGCGATCGGCCTCGCCACCCTGCTCGAGGGCGGGGGCGATCCGGCCGGGGCCGCGTCCGTCCTGGCCGCGGCCCTCGAGGCGGGCGCGCGGGGGCCCCTGGCCTCCGGGGCCGCCGTCCACCTGCTGGCGATCTCTGCTCTCCTTCCCGACGGGGGAGCCTCCCTCGTCCCGCTCGTGCGTCGCCTCGCCACGGGCGAGGACGAGCGGTTTCCCCCGGAGCTGCGGGACGTCGCGACGGCGGTCCTCGCGGACATCCTTTCCCGGGCGGGCCGTGGCGAGGAGGGGCTCTCCGCCCTCGTGGACCCGGGTCACCGGGTCACCAGGTGGACGCTCGTCGGCCCGTACGGGCGGTTCGCTCCCCTGGCCCTCGCCCGCCGCTTCCCACCCGAGGACGGGCGCCTCGACGGGACACCGGGTGCCGGGAACTCCCCGTGGCCCCCGTTCCGTCTCGAGGCGTCCTTCCCGGACGGGAGGGTCCTCGTCCCCCCGGCGTTCCGCCAGGCCGGCGTCGTCTACGCCGCGTGCGAGGTGCAGGTCACGGAGCCCCGGGTCCTGCGGGTGGTCGCCGGCTCTTCCGGGTCGTTCCGGCTGTTCCTCGACGGCCGCGAGCTCCTCGCCGCCGACCGGCGGCGGGAGCGTCCACCCCGGTCCCTCGCGGCCCGGGTCGAGCTGGCAGCGGGCCGGCACCGCTTCCTCGCCAAGCTGGACAACTCGCTGCGACTCGCGGACCTCGTCCTGGCCCTCCATCCCCTGGACGGCGGGGCGCCCCTCGTGGCCGTCCCGGCCGGACCGGCGCCGCTTCCTCCCGCGCGCTTCCGGGCCCGTCCCCTTTCCTGTCCCCTGGACACCACCGCCCCGGAGGGCACCCCGGACGACCCGGCGGCGGTCCTGGCTGCCGCGTGGTGGACCCGGGCCCGGGGCCTCGACCGCGTCACCGGCACCCTGCTGGAGGCGGCCCGGAAGGCCTGGCCGGAGGCCCCGGTCTTCGCATGGCTCCTCGGGGACTTTCTCCGCACCGGTGATACCGGGCTGGCTCCCGAGAAGGACCTGGCCCGGGCCCGCTCCCTCCTCGAGGAAGCGTCACGGAAGGACCCGGCTCTCCTGCGGGCGGACGTACTGCTCGCCGGGATGGACGAGCACGCCGGCCGCACCGACGAGGCGCTCCGGCGGGCCCGGAAGATCCTGGAAACCCGCCCGGACCAGGTGGAGGCGCTGCTGCTGGTCCAGCGGGTCGCGGCCACGCGCGGCTGGCGGACGGAGGCCGAGGAGACCCTCGAGCGCGTGCTCGCGCTGGCACCGGGCCGGGAGGGCATCCTCGACGCGCGGATCGGCTTCGACCGCCGCTTCCGGCGCCTCGACGACCTCCGGGAAGCCCTTGCCGAGCTGCATCGCCGGGACCCGGTCGACGACGACTGGCCCGACTTCCTCGCGGCCCGGGGGCGACACGAGGAGGCGATCGCCGCGTGGCGGGAGATGGTCCGCCGGCGCCCGGCCTATCTCTATGCCCGGCTCGCCCTCGCCCGGGCCCTCCTCGATGCCGACCGCGCGGAGGAGGCCCTCGAGGTCCTCCGGCAGGCACGCGAGACGTTCCCCCGGGAAGGGGGGATCCCGCAGAGGATGGCGGCCGTCCTGTCTCTCCTCGGCCGGGAGGACGAGGTCGCCGAGCTGCTCCGGCAGACGCTCGAGCTGAACCCGGCCCGCGTCGGACTGTGGCGCGTGCTCGCCAGGCGGGGCCGGAAGGATCCGTTCGTCGCCTGGCTCGTCGATCCCGGGGAGGTCCTCCGGGACGTGCCGGCGCCGGAGCCCGGGACCGATGCCTCGCTGCTCGCGGACATCGCCGTCGTGCGGGTCCACCCGGACGGTAGCCAGACGGAGTACTACCAGGGGATCCACAAGGTCTGGACGCGGAAGGGCGTCGAGCAGGAGGGGGAGCTCACGGTGATGCCGGGAGCGATGCTGGAGACCCTCCAGGTGTGGAAGCCGGACGGACGGATCGTCGACGTCGATCCGCGCGCGGGTCCCCCGTTCAACCTGCCCGGCCTCGCGCCGGGAGACGCGATCGTCTACACGTGGCGGCGGTGGATCCCGCCCTGGAGCCCGGTGCCCGGGGCGCTGGACAACCGGTCGGTGTTCCTCTTCCAGGGGCCGGACCGCAGCTTCCAGCTCTCCCGGTACGTGGTGATGCACGACCCGGACCTCCCGGTCCGCGCGTGCGGCAACGAGGAAGGACTCGAGACCACCGATGAGCTCAGGGACGGGCTGCGGGTTCGCTCCTGGACCGCCCGGTCGATGGAACGGCTCCGGCCGGAGCCCCACGTGCCCGACCCGGTGGAGGTCGTCCCCCACGTGCGCCTCGGCCTGGGCCTCTCCTTCGCCGATCTCGGGGACATGATCCGCTCGGCGCTCGTCGGCATGCTCCGCCCCGACGATCCCCTGCCCGGAATGGTGGCCGAGATCCGGCGCCGGGCGGCGGCGGAAGGCCGGAACCCCGGGCCGACCCGCCTGGCCCGGGCGATGCATCGGCTGCTGTGCGAGACGATGGACCCCGGGAGCGCCGCCTTCCGGCCGGGCGTGCCGGCGAGCGCCGCCGCTTCCGCCGGGGAGGGGAACCGGGCCGTCGTCGCCCTGGCCCTCGCCCGCATGCTCGGCCTCGAGGCACGCCTGGTCCTCGCCCGGCCCTCCTGGATGAAGGGTCGCAACCTCGAGTGCCCGAGCCCGACCCTGTTCACCTATCCCGTCGTCGAACTCCTGCTCCCCGGGGGCCCGGTGTTCCTCGACTACAACGGCACGAACCACCCCTTCGATCGGCTCCCCGTCCAGCTCTCCGGGGGCGACGCCCTCGAGGTTCCCCTCGACCTGGATCACCCGGTGCGCCTGGTCGACCTGCCGGACCGCCCCCCGGGGTTCCTTGCCGAGCGGACGGCAGACCTCGTCCTCGCGGGCGACGGCCGGGTGGAGGGAACCCTGGTCCTCGTGCTCCGCGAGGGGTACGCCGACACGCTGCGCTCCCTTCTCGCCGAGGTCTCCACCGACGACATGCCCCGGGTGTTCCGCGGGCTCGCCGCGGACTCGTTCCCCGGCGCCGAGGTCGTGTCCTCGCGGGTCGAGGGGGCGGACAGGAAGGAAGAGGGACCGGTGACGATCACCCTCGGGATCCGGGGCGGTACCTTCGCGCGCCGGATCGCGACCGGGTTCGCCCTTCCCCTCGTGCTCCACCGGGCGAACCTGCTCGGCGAGTACGGGACGCTGCCGACCCGGCGCCAGCCGCTGCTCCTCGACGCCGGGATCTTCCGCCGGGACGTCCTGCGGATCCGCCTGCCCGGGGGGCTCGCGCCACGGGACCTCCCGGAACCGGCGTCGATCTCGTCACCCTTCGGCTCTCTGCACCTCGCCGCCCGGCTCACGGACGGCGTCCTCGAGCTCCGTCGCGAGCTGCTCGTGCCGTACCGTCGCGTCGAACCGGGGGACGAGTACCAGGCGTTCCGGAACTTCGCCCGCGCGGTCGACGAGGCGGAGGAGATGGAGGTCCGGGTCGAGGTGGCCAGCCCGTCCCTCGCCGTTCCCGGGAGAGGCGGCCGATGAGCGCCCCGATGCACCGCCTGGAGACGCCGTTCCTCGCCCGGTTGCTGGCCGGCACCGTTCGGTGGGCCCGTCGCCTCTTCTGGACCGTGCTGGTCGTCGGAACGGCGGTCCTCGTCCTCGAGGCGATCCACCTCCACCAGCTCCTCGCCGGCCTCCACCCCTGGCTGGCATGGGCGGTCACCGGCATGCTGCTCGCCCTCGTCGCCGGCTTCATCGGCTGGATCGCCTGGCGCTGGTGGAAGCTCCCGCGGGTGATCGAACCGCCCGAGCTTCCACCCCCCGCGGACTGGGCCCCCCGGCACCGCCGCCGGTACCTCGGGTTCGTCCGCCGCTGGCTCGCCCGGCAGGAGGCGAACCCGGCCCTCGAGGAAACGGCGCGCGGGAAGGTCCCGGCCGTCCTCGAGCGGATCGAGGCGATCGCGGCGGGGGAACACGACGACGAGGCGCTCGTCCGGGTGGTCGAGGCCGAGATCGACCGGCTGCTCGAGCCCCTGGACAGGAAGGCCCGGGCGGAAGTGTGGCAGGCGGCTTCCCAGGTGGCGCTGCTGACCGCCGTCAACCCGTCCGCCCTGGTCGATGCCCTGGTCACCCTGGTCCGCAACCTGGAACTGATGGCCCGCGTCGCAACGCTCTACTACGGCCGGCCGGGTCCGCTCGGGACGTTCCGGGTCGTGCGGGACGTCCTCGCCTCCGCGGTCACTGCCGGCCTCGTCGACCGGATCGCCGATTCCGCCGGGAGCGCGCTGGCCGAGGTCGCGGGCAACTGGACGGCGCGCCTCGCCGGCCCCGTCGGCCAGGGGCTGGTCAACGGGCTCCTGACCGTGCGCCTGGGGGACGTGGCGGTGCTCCGGTGCCGCTCGCTCCGCAGCCGGCGGGTCGGCATCCGGCCCTGGACGCCGACCATGTGGCGGGAGGCCGCGCGGCGCCTCGCCGGGCTCGTGGGCGAGGAACTCGCGCCGGGCACCGCCCGGGCATTCCGCCGGGCCTCCGGCGTCCTCGGCGCCGGGGGACGCGGCATGCTGCGCGGTCTCGCCCGGCTGTTCCTCGGCCTCCGCGACGCCCTCGCCTCCGACGAGCCCGGCTCCTAGCGGCGCACGGCTCACTGCACGGGCAACAGGTCGAAGCAGAGGGCCGCCCCGGTCCCGTCGACCGCCCGGATCCAGATGTCCCCGGGGTTCCGCCCGTAGCCGTACGAGACGAACGTGTCGCCGGACGCCGGCCTCTGGAGCTGGAGGATCACGCGGTTCCCCTCGACGCTCAGCGACGTGATCTGCACGTACCCGTTGCGGTCGGTCACGCGGTAGAGGTTCGCGTGGCCGCCGGTGATCTCCTTGTCGTAGGTCAGCGCGATGCGGGACGTGCCGGGCCCGTCGAACGCGATCGACTGGAGCCGGGGCTCCTGCGGCGCGTCGATCCCGTAGCAGGCCGGGAGCACCGCCCTGGCGAGGCGCAGCCCCGCCTCCCGGTATCCCTCCGTGTTCAGGTGGATCGTGTCGTTTCGCGGCAGGTCGACGAGCGCGGCGATCGCGGAGAGGTCGTCCCTCTCGGCCTGCCGGCGCTGCGCCTCCTGGATGTCGGTCCACGCGTCCAGGTCCGCGTACATGTAGGTCGCCAGCTGGCAGTTGCCGAAGCAGAGGTCGGGGTTGCCGAGGTCCTCGCGCCAGTGGGCCACCAGCGCCTCGAGGTCGGCGAGGTACTGCTCGGTCGTCCGGCCGACGTCCGACTCCCCCTGGTACCAGATCACGCCGCGGACCGGGTACGCGTACCCCTGGACGAGCACGCGCCAGATGGACGAGCCGTAGAGGGTGCCCCGGTTGTCGTGGTCGTCCTCCCGCCGCTGCCACTGGGAGTAGAGGTTCGTCCCGCCGAGGGGCGCGGGGATGATCGCGACCGGAACACCGACCGCGGCGGAGATCTCCTTGGCGAACCGGAGCATCAGCGTGTGCTGCGGGAACTCCTCGCTGACGCGGTCGACCTGGTCCGTCCCGTCGTCCATCGGCTCGCGGGCCCGCTTCCAGCGGTAGTCGTTGCCGAAGAGGTGGACCTCGTCGACGGGTGGCTCCATCGGCTCGAGGCCTCCCGAGTAGCCCGACATGTTCGACTGCCCGGCCGCCAGCCAGGCATCCCCGACCGCGATGTCGTGGACCGTGTCCTCGCCGAGGATCTCCCCCTCCCCGTCGACGAGCCGAGCCTCGAGGTCGTAGTTCCCGCCGGCGGGCACCCCCTCGAGGGTGACCTCGTCCTCCGCCCCCGGGGGGGAGGCCGGGAGGTCCCACCGGTGGTCCGCCCAGTCGAACCCGGGCACGACGGTCCCGGTCGCGCTCTCGACGAGGCGCACCTCGAGGTGGACCTCCCCCTCGCTCCGCCACGCGAACGGCACGGGCACCGGGGCCGTGTCGTCCGGCCCCCGCTGGAACAGCTTCCAGTCGTCGAGCGCCTCCCAGGAGCGGCGCAGGCGGAACGACTCCCCCGGCAGGGCGACGTTCCCGGTGGCGAGGAGGATCCCCCGCCTGCCGGACGTGTCGCCGCCGTAGTTGCCGGTGACGATCCCCCGGCCACGCAGCAGGTGGTCGTCCGCGATCTCCGCCACCGCCCAGTCCTCGTCCCAGCCCCCGTCGAGCCACCGGTCGACGTGCAGGACGGATGCCGTCCCTTCCCCCTTCCGCAGCCGGAACCGGAGGCGCGTCGTCCCGGGATCCCCCGGGGCCGCGAGACCGGTCACCTCCCGGCCCCGCCGCTGGCGGACGGTGAGCGCCCCGTCCTCGGCCACGTAGACCTGGATACCGCCCCCGGCGTTCTCCGCCCACGTTCCCTCGGACCACAGCTCGAGGAGGACGGTATCCCCGTTGGCCGGCGCCAGGTCGACGACCACGTCCTCGTCCCGGAATGCCTCCCCGGCGATCCACCGGTCGAACCGGTCGTGGATCCCGGTCGCCCCGCCATCGTAGGAGATGCACCGGTCGCCGCCGCAGTCCCGGACGAGGAACCCCTCGTCCAGGCCCCCGAGCTGCGTCATGTCGGCCGGCCGCTCCCCGGGGGTGTCCTCCTCGAACGTGTACGTCTCCGGGTCGCAGGGGTCCCCCTGGCCGTCCCCGTCCTGGTCCTCCTGGCCGGGGTTGTCGACCCCCGGGCAGTTGTCCCGGTCGTCCCGGACCCCGTCCCCGTCGTCGTCGGCACAGCGGACGGCCGGCACGCGCTCCGTACCGTCGGTGCCCGCGCCGAGGGAGCCCTCGCCGTCGGCGTTCCACGCGGCAACGACGTAGGTAAAGAGCCCGCCCACGGCAGGCGTTTCCGGGTCCTCCGCCGTGGTCTCGGGGGTTCGGAAGACGAGGCACGCGAGGTCCGTCCCGTCGGGCCGGGTGCCCCGGTAGACGTCGTACCGCTCCGCGCCGGTGACCGGTTCCCACGCGAGGGTCGTCTTTCCCTCGAAGCGGAGGCTCGGCCCGACCCCGGGGGGCGGGGCCGGGAACGCGGCCGGGACGGCGAAGAGAGCGAACAGCACCGGCAGGACGGCGGCGGCGGCGGAACGGCGCGTACCCATGGACGTGACCTCCCTCGGGGGGAAGGTACGCCGATCCGGGCCCCCTGTCGCTCAGGAACGCCTCCGGTCCACGCCCCGCTCCCCCGGGTCGACCAGGGGCCGCGGGAGGGACCAACCGCCATCGGCCAGGAGGATCGTCCCGGTGAGCCACGCGGCGGCGGGGCTCGCCAGGAAGCAGGCCAGCTCGGCGACCTCCTCGACGGTCCCGAACCGGCCCAGGGGAATCTGCGCAAGCACGGCCCGTTCGAGCTCCGCGGTGGGCCAGAGGCGGTCCGCCGCCCCCCGGCTCTGGAACGGCCCGGGAGAGATCGCGTTGACCCGGATGCCGTAGCCGGCCCACTCGGCGGCCAGCGTCCGCGTCAGGGTCTCCACGCCGGCCTTGGCGCAGGCGGAGTGGATCACGCCCGGCTTGCCGTCCCGGGCGTAGGGAGCGGACACGTTGACGATCGCCCCGCCCCCCTGGTCCCGCATCACGCGTCCCGCCTCGCGGCTGAAGCGGAACACGCCGGCCAGGGCGATGTCGAGGACCGTGTCGAAGGCCCGCGGCGCGAGGGCGAGAGACGGACGGATGAAGTTCCCCGCCGCGTTGTTGACGAGCACGTCCAGCCCGCCCCACCGCTCGACGACCTCCCGGACGCTCCGCCGCACGGCGTGGGCGTCCCGCACGTCGCAGGCGAGGGACAGGACCTCGAACCCCTCCCGCTCTCCGCGGCCCAGGAGCTCCCGGTGGTGCTCCACGTCCCGGCTGGCGCAGGCCACCTTCGCTCCCAGGCGGCCGAGCCGGGTCGAGATCGCGAGCCCGAGCCCGGTGCCGCCCCCGGTGACCAGCGCGACCTTCCCCTCGAAGAGACCGTCCGGCAGGAAGGGAGCTCCCTCGGGCGCGACGTACCGGTCCACGGTCAGCCCTCCAGGCGCGGCCAGGTGCGCTCGAGGATCGCCGTGTCCAGGTAGTCGTGGATCTCGGCGACCAGGCCGTCGCGCAGCACGAAGACCGTCGCGCCCCGGTTGGCGTAGTCCTTTCCCGTCCGGGTCACCCCCCGGTTGGTCCACTCGACGACGACCCGGTCGCCGGACGCGCCGACCCACCGGAACTCGAAGTGCAGGCCGCCGCGGAACAGCCGCTGGTTCTGCCGCAGGAAAACCATCACCCGGCGGCGACCCGCGAACCGGCCGCCGAACCTCTCCCCCGGGAACTCGAGGACCACGTCCTCCGCGAGCAGGCCCGCGAGGCGATCCCACTCGCCCTGCTCCAGCAGGTCGAAGAACGCACGGACGTCACCCTCGGTCACCATGGGCGGAGGATACCAGCCGGGACGGCAACCCCGGAAGGACCCCGGGGACGGGCCGGCCCCGGGAACACGGGTCGGGCGCGGCGACGGGGCCGCCCCCGTGGGCGGCCCCGATCGTTCGCACCTTCCCGGCCGGTCAGGCCCCGACCGGCTTCTTGTCCGGGTCGATCGCCCTGGTGATCCAGTCGGCGGCCACCTGCTCCCAGTTCTTCACCGAGGAACCGTCGATGTAGCGCTCCCACTGGTAGATGCCGGACGTCCTGGCGATCCGCTGGAACTGCATCTTCGTCATCGCGCTGTCGACGACGACCGCCGAGCGGACCATTCCCTTCTGCTTGTACAGCTTCTGGCCCTCCTGCATGAGGGCCTGCGCATCGGCGGCCAGGGGCTTGAGGGTCCGCATGTCGACCAGGACGCCGAACTTCGAGGGCGCGGCGGCGAGGGCCTTCCGGGACTCCTCGACCCACTTCTGCATCTCCGCGGCCTGGATGAACCCCGAGAACGTCAGCTTGTACCCGTACGGCTTCTTCTCGATCCTGTACATCTCGTCTCCTTCGCCCGCTGTCAGAACGAGTAGTAGAGCTTGAAGAGCACCGAGCTGCCCTCGAACCAGTTCCGGGCGCCGAACTCGAAGGCGCTGGTCAGCGACATCTTGAGACGCCCGGCGTTGTAGAAGACGCCGGGACCCGCCGCCCAGTAGCGCGACTTCTGGTCCGCGAGATCCCTGCCGTCCATCTCGTCGTCGGTCACCTGGTAGTAGAGGTACCCGTTCAGGCCGACCGTCCACTTCTGGTTGAACGAGTAGCCGACCGCGTAGTCCACGTGAAACTCCTGGCCCGGCTTCAGGTCGTGATCGCGGCCGGTCGCCCAGTACGCGTACTCGTCGTTCGTGCCGTTGATGTCGTACATGAACTTCGCCGAGACGTTCCACTTCCCGCCGGGGAACCACGTGACCGCGAACACGGGCTCGATGGTCCAGAAGTTCTTTCCCGGGTTCACCGGGTCCTCGTGGTCGTAGCTGCCGACGGGCAGGTAGATGTCCGCGAGACTGATCGCGCAGTGGACCTTCTGCCCGTGCCAGGTGACCAGGAACGGCGACCAGATCACGTCCGCCATCCCGCTCTTCGAGAACGACCGGGACCCGGGGCGCAGGTTCTGGTTCATCCAGATCAGGAAGAGGTGCTGACCGTAGTTCCCGCCCCACACCTTCCTGTCCGAGATCCAGACGAAGCGAACCACCTCGCCGAAGACGTTGACCTGCATGCCGTCGACCGTGTTCCCGTCGTCGTCCCTGTAGGTATCGGCGGCGTAGTAGAGCGTGTAGTTGACGACATGGAATCCCGGCGGCGGAGCGATCCCCGAGAAGTAGTTCTCGACACCGTCCGGGTAGTGGTGCCCCCCGCCGGCTACGGCCAGCGAGACCGCGGCGAGGAGAGCGACCAGGGGCAACAGCGTGGCCTTCTTCACCGGTTTCCCTCCCGGGTCCGGACCGGTTCTCCTCCGCGCCGTCCCCCGGGGCGACGCATCCGGACCCACGGGGTTCCAATCTGGGCCCGGCGGGAAATGTGTCAAGCAGATGACGAAGCCATTACATCGAGTCCGCAGGCATCCGGACGTGTTCGGCCCGGGTCGACGCCCCGGGCCGGCCTCCGCTACCGGAGGACCCGGCGGAGGTAGCGGCCGGTCCACGACGCCTCCACCTCCGCGACCGCCTCGGGGGGGCCCTCGGCGACGATCCGCCCCCCCTCGTCTCCTCCCTCGGGGCCCAGGTCGAGCACCCAGTCGGCGGTCTTGATCACGTCGAGGTTGTGCTCGATGACGATGATCGTGTTGCCCTCGTCCCGCAGCCGGAGGAGAACCTCGAGCAGCTTCCGCACGTCGTGGAAGTGGAGCCCGGTCGTCGGCTCGTCGAGGATGTAGACCGTCCTGCCGGTCGAGGCGCGGGAGAGCTCCCGGGCGAGCTTCACCCGCTGGGCCTCTCCGCCCGACAGGGTCGTCGCCTGCTGTCCGAGCCGGATGTACCCGAGGCCGACGTCGTCGAGCGTCTTCAGCCTGCGTGCCACCTGCGGAACGGCGGAGAAGAAGTCGAGCGCCTGGCGGACCGTCATGTCGAGAACCTCGGCGATCGACTTCCCCTTCCAGCGGATCTCCAGCGTCTCGCGGTTGTAGCGCGTGCCGCCGCAGACGTCGCACGTGACGAAGACGTCGGGCAGGAAGTGCATCTCGATCCGGAGGACGCCGCAGCCCTCGCACGCCTCGCAGCGCCCGCGCTTGACGTTGAACGAGAAACGCCCCGGCCGATACCCGCGGGCCCGGGCCTCCGGGACCTGGGCGAACAGCTCCCGGATCGGGGCGAACACGCCGACGTAGGTCGCCGGGTTGCTCCGCGGCGTGCGCCCGATCGGCGACTGGTCGATGTCGATCGCCTTGTCGACGTGCTCGAGGCCGTCGATCCGCTCGTGTTCCCCGGGGCGATCCGCCCGCAGCCCGAACGCCCGCAGCAGCGCCGGGTACAGGGTGTGGTTGACGAGGGTCGACTTGCCGGACCCGGAGACGCCGGTGACGACCGTGAAGAGGCCGACGGGGAAGCGCGCGTCGATCCCCTTGAGGTTGTGCTGGCGGGCGCCGCGCACGACGAGCCAGCGCCCGTCCGGCTCGAGGCGCTGCCGCGGCACCTCGATGCGCAGCCTGCCGGCCAGGTACTGCCCCGTCAGCGACTCCTCGCAGGCCGCGATCTCCTCCGGCGTGCCCTCCGCGACGATCCGGCCCCCGAGCTCTCCCGGTCCCGGCCCCAGGTCGATCACGTGGTCCGCGCTGCGGATCGTTTCCTCGTCGTGCTCGACGACGATCACGGTGTTCCCCAGGTCCCGCATCGAGACCAGGGTGTCGAGGAGCCGCCGGTTGTCCCGCTGGTGGAGCCCGATCGAGGGCTCGTCGAGCACGTAGAGCACGCCGGTCAGGCGCGACCCGACCTGGGTGGCCAGCCGGATCCGCTGCGCCTCTCCCCCGGAGAGCGTCCCGGCGGACCGGTCGAGGGAGAGGTAGCCGAGCCCGACGTTCTCGAGGAACCCGAGCCGTTCCCGGATCTCCTTGAGAACCTGGCGGGCGATCTCCTCCTCCCGGGGAGAGAGCCGGAGCTCGTCGAAGAACCGCCGCGCCCGGTGCACCGGCAGGGCGGTCACCTCGGCGATATTCAGGCCCCCGACCCGGACGCCGAGGGAGACGCGGTTCAACCGGGCGCCCCCGCAATCGGGACACGGGGAGACCGACATGTACTGCTCCAGCTCTTCCCGAACCGTGTCCGAGCCGGTCTCCCGCAGCCGCCGCTCGAGGCGCGGGATGATGCCGATGAAGGGGCGGCGCACGGTGTAGGTCGACCGCCCGCCGCGAAAGACGAACTCGAACTCCCGCTTTCCCGACCCGTACATCAGGATCCGTCGCACCCGGTTCGGGATGTCCTTCCAGGCGGTGTTCGAGGGGATCCGGTGGGCCCGGAGGATCGTCCGGATCATCTCCGCCATCGCCGACGCCTCGGCGCCCCCCCAGAGCTGGATCGCGCCGAGGACGACCGGGGCCGACGGGTCGGCGACGATCTTGTCCGGGTCGAACTCGCGGTGAACGCCGAGCCCGTCGCAGGTCGGGCAGGCCCCGTACGGGGAGTTGAACGAGAACGAGCGGGGCGCCAGCTCGGGCAGCGAAACGCCGCAGTCGGGGCAGGCATAGCGCTCGGAGTAGAGGGTCTCCTCGCCGTCTCCCCGGACGATCCGCACGAGGCCGTCCGCCAGCTTGAGGGCCGTTTCCACCGAGTCCGCCAGCCGCTGCCGGGCCCTCTCCTTGACGACGACCCGATCGACGACGATCTCGATGGTGTGGGCCCGCTTCCGGTCCAGCTCGGGCGGGTCGTCGAGGTCGACGAGCTCCCCGTCGATCCGGGCCCGCACGAAGCCCCGGCTCGCCCACTCCGCGAGGTCCTTCCGGTAGTGGCCCTTCCGCCCGCGCACCACCGGCGCCAGCACCTGGACCCGGGTCCCCTCCGGCAGCGCCAGCACCGTGTCGACGATCTGCTGGACGGTCTGCCGCTCGATCGACCGGCCGCACTCGGGGCAGTGGGGATGCCCCACCCGGGCGTAGAGCAGGCGCAGGTAGTCGTAGATCTCGGTGACGGTCCCCACCGTCGACCGGGGATTCCGCGACGTCGTCTTCTGCTCGATGGAGATCGCCGGGGAAAGCCCCTCGATCGACTCCACGTCCGGCTTCTGCATCAGCTCGAGGAACTGCCGGGCGTAGGCGGAGAGGGACTCCACGTAGCGGCGCTGTCCCTCCGCGTAGATCGTGTCGAAGGCGAGGGACGACTTTCCCGAGCCGGAGACCCCGGTAATGACCACGAGCCGGTTCCGGGGAATCCGCACGTCGAGGTTTCTCAGGTTGTGTTCGTTCGCCCCGCGAACGACGATCTCGTCCGGCATGCCTCGCTCCAGGAGGCCGCTCCGCGCGGCCGAATCTCTCATTCTAGGGTGCCTTTTCCCCCGCGCCATGATCCCGGGTAGACTCCGGGCCCGGAGGATCCGCCCGTGCACCCGTGCCGCCTTGCCACGACCGTCCTCGCCGTCTCGCTCCTCGGCCTCGCCGGGTGTGCCACGGGACCGCCCCCGTGGCGCCCGTTTCACCTCGCGCCCCCCGGCGATCGGGTCCCCGTCCGGGAGGTCCTCCCCGGCGTCGAGATCGAGCTCGAGCCGCTGGATGCCGCCGCGCGTCGTGCCTGGCTGCGGGACCGGCTCGGGATCTCCGAGGATCCCCTCGCCCGCCTCCCCCACGGGGAGCGGCTGGTGACGTTCCGGGCCCTCTTCCGGGCGACCGGCGAGCTTCCGGTCCACGTGGAGACGGGGGCGATCCACCTCTGGCCCGACCGGGGCAACTGGCCGGTGGCCCCCCTCGACTACACCCGCGCCTGGGAAGTGCTCCGCCCGGACCGGGAGACCGGCCCGGCCCGGCAGACGGTGGACCGGTTCATGCGGGGTCTCTTCGACGGCCCGGTGGACCTGCGGGCCCCCGGGGAGGGCCGGGAGGGCCTCCTGGTCTTCCCGGAACCACCGCGGGAGGCCCGCGTGCTGGTGCTCGAGATCCCGTTCGTCCAGGTCGGGGCGCGGACCCACCGGGTCCGGGTCCCGTTCCGGAAGGTCTTCCCCGCGGGGAAGGCTGGAGGAGGAACCAGGCAGTGAGCGCACGCATCCTCGACGGCAAGGCCCTCTCCCGCCGCCTGCAGGCCGACCTGGCCGCGCGCGTCGCCGACTTCGCCCGGCGCGCCGGCCGGCCACCCGGTCTCGCGGTCGTCCTCGTCGGCGACGACCCGGCAAGCGCCGTCTACGTGCGGAACAAGGAGAAGTCGGCCCGGGCGATCGGCATGGCCTCCACGGTCGAGCGCCTGCCGGCGGAGGCCACGAGGGAGCGGGTTCTCGCGACGGTCCACCGCCTGGCCGGGAACCCGGAGATCGACGGCATGCTGGTCCAGCTCCCCCTGCCCGGCCACCTGGACGAGCGGGAGATCCTGGAGGCGATCCCGCCGGGCAAGGACGTGGACGGGTTCCACCCGGTCAACGCGGGCAAGCTGCTCCTCGGCGAGGACGATGGCATCGTCGCCTGCACTCCCCGCGGAATCCTCGCGCTGGTCGACGAGGCGGGGCTCGATCTCGCGGGGAAGCGGGCCGTGGTGGTCGGCCGTTCGAACATCGTCGGCAAGCCGGTGGCGCTGCTGCTGCTCCGGCGGCACGCGACGGTGACGGTCTGCCATTCCCGGACGCGGGACCTCGCCGCGGTGTGCCGCGAGGCCGACCTGCTGGTCGCCTCCGTCGGCCGGCCGGGCCTGGTGCGGGGCGACTTCGTCAAGGAGGGAGCGGTCGTGATCGACGTCGGGATCAACCGGGTCACGGACCCGGCCCTGGCCGAGGACCTGCTCGGCGGCCAGGAGAAGCGGCTCGCCCGGTTCCGGCAGAAGGGGCACGCCCTGGTGGGCGATGTCCACTTCGCCGAGGCGGCGGCCCGCGCGGCGGCGATCACCCCCGTACCCGGGGGGGTCGGCCCGCTCACGGTCACGATGCTGCTCGACAACACGCTCCTCGCCGCCGAGCGGGCGCTCGCCGCGGGAGGACCGGCCGCCCGATGACCGGTCGCCTGCGCCCCCGCTCCCTGCCCCGCCCGGTCCTCGTCGCGGGACTGACCGGCGGCATCGCCACCGGGAAGAGCACGGTGGCGGGGATGTTCCGGGAGCTGGGCGCGGCGGTGGTGGACGCGGACGGGATCGTCCACGACCTCCTCGGGCCGGGGGGAGCCGCGGTCCCGCCGATCGTCGCCACCTGGGGCCGGGGAGTGCTCCTGCCGGAAGGCGGCATCGACCGGGCCCGCCTGGCCGAGATCGTGTTCGGGGACGACGGGGAGCGGCGACGGCTCGAGGAAATCGTCCACCCCATGGTGGTCGAGGAGAGCCGGCGCCGGATCACCGGGCTGGCCATGACGGGGGGGGTCGACGTGATCCTCTACGACGCCGCTCTCCTGGTGGAAACCGGCCGCCACGACCAGTTCGATCGGCTGGTCGTCGTCGTGGCCGACCCGGAGGTCCAGCTCCGGCGCCTGATGGACCGGGACCGGATCGACGCGGACGCGGCGGGGGCGAGGATCCGCGCCCAGCTCCCCCAGGACCGGAAGGCGGCCGTCGCCGACTACGTCATCGACAACTCCGGTCCCTGGCACGAGACCCGGAAACGGGTGGCCGAGGTCTACCGGGATCTCCGGGAGGACGCCCGGCTCCTCCGGGAGGGAAAGCCCCTGCCGCTCCGCGCCTGACCCCGGCGCGTCGCGTTGTTGCTAGAATCGCCGGTCCGGCCGCAGGCCGGGAACCGGGCCGGCCCGGCCCGGGGGGAGACCGAGATGATTCCACTCGAACCCGATCTCGTGCGCGAGGTCCTCGATCGCGCCTTGGCCCGGGGAGGAGAGTTCGCGGAGCTGTTCTTCGAGCAGCGGGACGGCACGAGCCTGGTCCGGGAGGAAGGACGCATCGTCCGCACCTCTTCCGGGCGGGACCGGGGTGTCGGCCTCCGGGTGATCCGGGGCGACTCGACCTGGTTCGCCAACGGGAACGCGACGGACACGGAGAGTCTCCTGGTCCTGGCGGACCGGCTCGCCGAGGGGGTCGGCGGCAGCCGGCAGGTGCGGGTCACCCCCTTCCGCGAGGAGGTCCTCGAACCGCTGGTCCCGGTGCGGACGTGGCCGGATACCGTGCCGGTCTCCGAGCTGGCCGGCCGCCTGGCGCTCGCCGACCGGGTGGCCCGGGAACACGATCCCCGCGTGGTCCAGGTGACCGCCGTGGTCCGGACGACGCGCAGGGTGATCCTCGTCGCGAACTCCGAGGGACGATTCGTCGTCGAGCCCACTCCCTACGTGACCTTCAACTGCCAGGTCGTCGCCCGGGAGGGCGACGAGATCCGGTCGGGATACCAGGCGGACTCGGCGACCCGGGGATGGGAGTTCCTCGAGGAGGGCGTCGTCCGGCGCGTCGCCTCCGAGGCGGCGCGGATCGCCTGCCTCCAGCTTGGGGCCGCCCCCACGCCCTCCGGCACGATGCCCGTGGTGCTCTCCAGCCGGGCCGGCGGGACGATGATCCACGAGGCCTGCGGGCACGGGCTCGAGGCGGACTTCTACCTGAAGAACGTCTCGATCTACTCGGGCAAGCTCGGCAAGCGGGTCGCCTCCGAGAAGGTGACCGTCATCGACGACGGGACGCTCCCGGGTCGGCGGGGCAGCAACCGGGTGGACGACGAGGGCGAACCGACCCGCCGGGTCGTCCTGATCGACCGGGGCACGCTCGTCGGGCTGCTCCAGTCCCGCGAGACGGCGCGGAAGCTCGGGATGGAACCGACCGGGAACGGCCGGCGCGAGTCGTTCCGCCACCTGCCGATCCCCCGGATGCGGAACACGTTCATCGCGCCCGGGGAAGACGAGCCGGAGGCGATCGTCGCCTCGGTGAAGGACGGCCTCTACGTCGCCGACATGGGCGGGGGGGAGGTCGACATCGTTTCCGGGAACTTCGTCTTCCACTGTCTCGAGGCCTACCGGATCCGCGACGGGAAGATCGCGGAACCGGTGCGGGACGCGATGCTGACCGGCAACGGGCCGGCGGTCCTCGAGAGCATCGACATGGTGGGCAAGGACCTGGGCTGGGCGGTCGGTACCTGCGGAAAGGACGGGCAGGGGGTCCCGGTCGGAGACGCCCAGCCGACGATCCGGATCCCTTCCCTCGTCGTCGGGGGCACGGGCGGAGGAGACGAGCGATGAGCGACTTCGGCGGGGCGGCGGGATGCCGGATCGCCCAGCGGGCATTCGACCTGGCCGCGCGGCTCGGGATCGAGGAGGTCGAGGTGGCGCTGGTCGAGACCGTCTCCACGAAGGTCTCCGTGGCGGACGGTCGCCTCGAGTCCGTCGAGGAACGCCAGGAGGCCGGGATCGGTCTCCGGGTCTTTCACCGGCGACGGACCGGCTTCGCCTTCACCGCCGACCCGGGGGACGAGGCTCTCGCGCGCGCTCTCGAGATCGCCCGCGACCTGGCGGAACTGGGGGAAGCGGAGGAAGCCAACCGGGCCCCGGACCCCGCGCCCCTGCCGGAGGCCCTTCCCCCGAACGAGGACCCCGCGCTGGCAGCCTTCCCGGTGGCGAGGAAGATCGCCCTCGCCCGGGAGGTGGAGCTCGCCGCCCGGGCCGCCTATCCCGAGGTCGACAGGATCCGGCGGGCCTCCTACCAGGACGCGCGGGGCACGCAGCGAATCGTCAGCACCCGTGGCGTGGACGCGGCCGAGGGCTGGACCCGGGCCTGGCTCTCCATCGAGGCGGCGGCCCGCCGGGGCAACGACCAGCGGATCGGCTGGTGGAGCGACTGGGCGCTGGGGCCCGGCCCTCTCGACCCCGAACGGGTCGGCCGAACCGGGGCGGCCCGGGCGGTGGAACTCCTCGGGGCTCGCCCCGGCCCGACCGGCCGGCTCCCGGTCGTCCTGCCCCCGGAGGAAACGGCGGCCCTGCTCTCCGCCCTCGGGGACGCCTTCTCCGGGCTCAAGGCGCTTCGCCACCGAACGGTCCTCGAGGGCCGGGAGGGGCAGCGCATCGGCTCTTCCCGGGTGACCCTGGTCGACGACGGGACGCTGCCCGGGACGTGGGGAACCGGCGCGATCGACGGCGAGGGCCTGCCGACACGGCGTAACGTCCTGGTCGAGGAGGGGATCTTCCGCGGCTTCCTCCACGACAGCTACACCGCTCGTCGCTTCGGGCTCGAGCCGACGGGAAACAGCCTGCGCGGGGGCTACGCGGCCCCGCCGACGATCGGGGCCCATGCCCTGCACCTGCTCCCGACCGGGCCCGGCCGCATGGAGCTGCTCGCCCGTGCCGAGGGGGGGATCCTGGTCAGCGAGCTGATGGGACTCCACACGGTCAACACGGTGACCGGCGACTTCAGCCTCGGCGCGGCGGGACGCCGGATCGGCCCGGGGGGGGAGCCGGCGGAGCCACTCGACCGGATGGCGATCTCCGGCTCGATCCTCGACCTGTTCTCGGCGGTGGAGGCGGTCGCGGACGACCTCCAGTTCTTCATCGGCGGGGCCGGCGGCGCCACCGTGCTCCTCGGCGAGATGGCGATCAGCGGGTCCTGAGACCGGGCCTGTGGCGACCGCCCCCCCGGGCAGGGCATGATCCTCGCCATGAACCAGGCGATGTCCACCGGCGAGGTGGTCCTGCTCGCCCTGCTGCTCGGGCTGCCCCTGCTCGTCGTGATCGTCGGCGGGCTGGCGGCGATTCGCTGGATCCGCGCGCAGCGGGACGACGGAACGCCTCGCCGCTGAACCGCTCCCGGAGGAGACCCGCATGTCCCGATGTTCGCGGTGGTTCCCCGCCGCGGTCGCCACGCTCGTGGCGATCGGCCTGGCCCTCGCCGCCCCCCTCGACCTCGAGCGCCTCTACCGAGATCCCCGCCCCTTCGGGATTCCCCCCCGCCTGGTCCGCTGGGCCCCCGGCGGCCCGGCGCGCCTGGCGTTTCTCTGGAACGACCGGGGCGTCAAGGCCCGGGACCTGTGGACGTGGGCACCCGGTGACGCGAAGCCCCGCCTCGTGGTCGACCACCGCCGGCTCGAGGCGGGCCCGGTGCGGAATGACGCGGTCGAGGAGCTGAAGGAGACGGCCCGGCTCGACGACGAGGGGATCGACTCGTATGCCTGGTCGCCGGACGGCTCCCGGCTGCTCCTCTCCTACGGGGGCGACCTCTTCGTCGTCGACCCCGGGGGAGAGGATCTCCGCCGCCTGACGCGCACGGCCGCGCCGGAGATCGACCCGCAGTGGTTTCCCGACGGTCGTCGCGTGGGCTTCGTCCGGGACAACGACCTGTGGGTGCTCGGGGTCGACGACGGTTCCCTCGTCCAGCTCACGTCGGACGGCACGGAGACGCTCCTGAATGGCCGCCCGGACTACATCGCCCTGGAAGAGGTCGGTTTCCGCTCGGCCTGGACCCCGTCCCCCGGGGGCAAGCTCGTCGCGTTCGTCCAGTACGACACGTCTCCCGTCGCGGTCCTCTCGATTCCCGACGTGCTCGGGGACCGGGTCCGCTGCCGACACCAGCGCCGCCCCCCCGCGGGCACGGCGAACTCGCGGATCCGCGTCGGCATCGTCTCGGCCGAGGGGGGCGACGTCACCTGGGCCGACCTGTCGGCCTTCGACGATTTCTACGTGACCCACCTCCTGTGGCGGGCTCCCGGGAAGCTGGTGGTCGGGGTCGAGCCGCGGGACCTGCACGCGCTCCACCTCCTCGAGGTGCACCCGGACGGGTCCACCCGGGAGATCCACGTGGAGCGGGACGACGCGTGGGTGAACCTGTCCCGGTCCTTCCTCGAGGTCACGCCGGACGGCCGCCTTCTCCTCGGCAGCGAGCGGACGGGTGCCGCCCACGCCTGGCTGCTCGACCCGGTCGGGGGGGGGATGCTCCAGCTCACCCGGGGCAACCGGGAGGTGACGGCCCTCCAGGGGGTCGTGGATGGGCAGGTCGTCTTCCTCGGCCACCTGGATTCCCCCCACGAGCAGCATCTCTACCGGCTCGCCCTCCACGGGGGCGAGCCCGAGCGCCTCACCCCGCAAGCCGGCTGGCACCGGGCCCGGCTCAGCCCCGACGGGAAGTGGGTCGCGACCGTCCGTTCCGACTGGACGCTCCCGTGGGACCTCTGGGTGGGCCCGCCGGGACGGAGCGAACGGGGCTGGCTGCGCCTCACCCGTTCCCCGCCCCCGGACTTCGACCCGGCGGAGCTGATCGTTCCCCGGATCGTGCACGTCCGGGGGAAGGACGGCGCGGCAGTGCCCGCCCTGCTCTGGGAGCCGCCCGGGAGACCTTCCCGGGCAGGTCGCGCCGCGATCGTCCACGTTCACGGGGGCGGGTACTCCCAGGCGGTCCGGCGAGCCTTCCTGTGGTCGACCCCGCTCCACACCCTGATGGCCCGCGAGGGCTGGGTCGTCCTCTCGGTGGACTACCGGGGTTCCGAGGGTTACGGGCGGGCCTGGCGGACCGCCGTCCACCTGGACCTCGGGGGACCGGACCTGGACGACACGGTCGCCGCGGCCGACTGGCTGGCGAGCAACGTCCCGGGCGTCGACCGGCGGCGGATCGGCCTGTGGGGCTGGTCCTACGGCGGGTTCCTGGCGGCCCTCGCGGCCGGGAAGGCGCCCGGAGCCTTCGCCGCCCACGTCGCCGTCGCCCCGGTGACCGAGTGGGAACACTACGACACCCACTACACGGAGGAGCGGCTCGGCCTGCCCGCGGAGCACCCGGACGCCTACCGCCGGGCGAACCCGGTCACCTGGGCGGAGCACGTACGGGCCCCCCTCCTGCTGGTCCACGGGCTCCGGGACGACAACGTGCACTCCCAGGACACGTTCCGGATGGCCGACGCCCTGGTGCGAGCGGGTCGACCCTTCGACATGATGATCTACCCGGCCGGCAAGCACGGGATCCGGCGCGACGCCAGCCGGGTCCATCTCTTCCGGAAGATGTTCGCCTTCTTCCGTGAGCACCTGGGAGGCTCGAACCGATGACTGCCCACCGTCTCCTCGTCGCGCTGTCCGTCGCCGCCGTTCTCACCGCCACCGGCTGCGGAGGGGCCGGGAAGCCGGACCGCCCGGCGCTCCCGGAGGCTCCCTCGGTCTTCGAGCCCGTGCCCGAGGCACCCGTTCCGGCCGACGACGGAAAGCCGGGCGTCTACGAGCGCCTCCCGGGGATCGATCCGCCGGTCCGCGACTTCCTGGTCGAACCGGGGGACGGGAGCCAGGTCCCGGGCATCGTCCTCGCCCACTCGTGGTGGGGTCTCGATCCGGGCACGCGCGACCTGGCCCGGGACCTGGCGGCCGGGGGGTTCCTGGTCGTCGTCCCGGACCTGTACGAGCAGGTCGTGGCAACCTCCCGCACGTCGGCGACCGAGCTGCTGGCCGGCGTCGACGCCGACCGGGCCCGGACGCTGCTGGCCGCCGGCCTCGACCGACTCGCCGGGCATCCCCGGTTCGACGGGCGCGCCTTCCTGCTGGGAGTCGAGCAGGGCGGCGATTTCGCCGTTCCACTCGCCGCGGCCCGGGCCGCCGAGAGCGCCGAGCCGCCGCTGCGCGGGCTCGTCCTCGACAGCACGAACCTGTCCCGCCACCTCGAGGTGCTTCCCCGGGTCGGGTGCCCGGTCCTGTGGCTCGTCGGCGCCGGAAGCGCCGCGTTCGACACGAACCTGGAGCGGGAGTGGAAGGAGGCGGCCCGCCGGGGCGGCGTCGATCTGACCGTCTCGCTGGTCCCGGCGGCCGGGACGGGGCTGCTCGATCCCCGGTCCCTCGGTTACCGCGAGAAGGCGTACCACGAGGCCATCGAGAGGATCCTCGGCTGGATGAAGCGGCGCTGAGGCGTCGGGCGCTCAGTGGCTGGGCGCCGGCTCGCCCTCGCGAAGGAACTCCCCCAGTTCCGGGACGCGCCGGACGACGTGGTCCGCGAGCGGCGTGCCGCACCGGCGGGCGACGTGCCGGATGAAGGTACGGAGGAACGCCTCGACGGCGTCGTCCGGCAGCCCGGCATCGATCATCCAGCGAACCAGGGCCTCGCGGCCCCGGACCTGGTGGGCGGCATCCCGGTTCCGGGGACGGGTGGCGAGGGCCCAGCACTCCGGCACCCAGGAGAAGAGGGAGACCTCGATCGCCGGAGGGAACCGGTGCCGGATCGCCTCCGCCAGGGCCACCAGCCCGGCCGTGACCCCCTCCGGGGTGAGCCCGGTGGCTGCCGCCAGTGCCTCGCGCAGCTCGGCGGCCCGGCGCGACTCCCGGCGCGCCTCGGTAGCGGGTTCCTGCCTCGACTGGGTGCTGCGATCGGGTTCCATCGTCTCTCTCCCTCCCGCCCGCGGCCCGGCGGCCGGGGATCAGCTGGCTCGCGCCCGTCCCCGGCCGGGCACCGGGGCCGCGGTCACCGCCGGCAGGTCCAGGTCGTACCGACCGGCCAGGCGATGGAGCCACTCGTCCGCCCGGTACCAGGCGCGGTTCCCGTAGCGCCGGCGGACGTGGTCGTCGATGACGGCGAGGGCGGTGAAGATCTCCTCGTCACCCAGGCCGACTCCGCGGAGACGGTCCCAGGTCTCTCGAACCACCGGGTGGCCGGGCGCGAGTGCGTGCCACGCCGTCAGCGGAAACGCCCACAGTCCCTCGGCGGTGCCGTCGTCCAGCCGGGCCGCGACGACGGCGAGGAAGCGGGAGAGCAGCTCCCGCATGATCGGGGCCGGCCGTCCGACGAGGCGCGTCAGCTCCTCGACGAGATCCTCCTGGAAGGGCTCGCGAACCATGCTCTGCTCCTCCTCGAAGTGGTGGCCGGATCCTCCCGGCACCCCCGGGAGTAGCAAGAGGCGTGCTCAACGGTCAACTGGTTGAAGTAACAAGGGTTGCCCGGAAGACGGGCCGGCCGCGGGTCGCCGGGCCGTCCGGCTCCCGGACAACCTGTCCGGACAGGCGGACAGGCGGTCAGTCCCCGAGCAGCTCCCGGGCGGTGAACAGGGAGGCCACGGGCAAGCCGGCGGCCTCGAGGTTCTCTCTCCCCCCTTCCTCGCGATCGACGATCGCGACGAGGCCCAGGACCTCGAGCCCCTCGCCCCGACACGCCTCGAGGGCGCGGAGGGAACTTCCGCCCGTGGTGATGACGTCCTCGACGAGCACGACAGGGCTGCCGGCCGCGGGAGCTCCCTCGATGCGCCGTCCCGTGCCGTGGGCCTTCGCTTCCTTTCGCACCAGGAAGGCGGCCACGGGAGCCGGTCCCTCGAGCCAGGAGACGACGGACGCGGCGGTGGCGATCGGATCGGCGCCCAGGGTCATCCCGCCGACCGCCACCGGGTTCCAGTTCCTCTCGACGATGGCCCGGAGCACGAGGCGGCCGACCAGGACCGCTCCCTCCGGGTGGAGCGTCGTCCTGCGACAGTCCAGGTAGTAGTTCGAGGTCCGGCCGGAAGCGAGGACGAACGTTCCGCGCCGAAGCGACAGTTCCCGAAGGAGTTCCGCCAGCCGCTGCCTCCACTCCGCAGGATTCATCGTGCCTCCCGTTGCATCCCGTGCCGATCCGGTATATTTGTCGCGCCACGTTGCCCGTCCCCGCGGGGGGGCGGGCTATCCTAGCAACGGGAAGCCCCGCCGGACAGGCCGCCCGGCCCGGGTCCGGCCGCTGTGCCACTCAAGGAGGTTCGGTTCCATGCCCCTCGGTCTCCGCTCGTTCCTCGCAGCCGTCCTGTGCCTCGCCCTCGCGGCCGGCACCCTTCCCCCGGTGCTCGCCGCCCCGGCACCGGCGCGGGACGCCCACCTGGCCGGCGCGGTCTTCGGCGCCGACCTCCGCACTCCCGCGCCGGGTCTCGAGGTCCGGGCCCTCCCGGCGGGCGAGAAGACCCCGGTGGCGCAGGCGGTGACCGACCGCCGGGGCCGGTTCGACCTCGGCGACCTCCCGGCGGGCGAGTACCTGCTCGTGCTGGTGCGGCCGAAGGAAGAGACTCCCGTGGCCGCCGCCCGGGTGACGGCCCGGTCCGGCGATGCGACGCCGGTGGTCCTGGCCCTGCCGGGCGCGGACGCCCCGGGCGAAGCCCCGGCGGCATCGTCGGGCATGGCCGCCTGGATCGCCACGCCGATCGGCGCGACCGTCACCCTGGTCGCGGCCGCCGTCGTGATCGCGGTCGCCGCGGACAGCCTGTCGGACAACACGGAGACCCGGGAAGACGAACCGCCGGCCAGCGACTCCCTGCCGGCCCGTTGAGCCCGGGGTCCCGGCCCGCCGGCCCCCCGTCCGCCCTCCCGGGCGGACGGGGGTTCTCGTGTTCGCCGCCTCCTCGTCGCGGGAATCTCCCGGGCCAGCTAGACTTTGCGGGGTCCCGGGCGCGCGGCCGGGCCGGGAGGTGACATGGTTCGAGGACGGCGAACTCCCTTCATCGTGCTCCTGATCCTGCTGGCCACGGGCCCGCTCCTCGTTCCCCCCGCGTTCGGCCAGACCCCGACGCGGGACCGGCCGTTCCCCGAGATGGAAGAGGGCCGCCGGTGGGGGCCGTTCCTCGTACAGCCCCTGTTCGTCATCGATCACATCGGCTACGACGACAACATCTACCTCGTTCCGGAGCAGTTCCGGGAGCCGGAGAGCGACTTCGTCATCCGCCTCGGCCCGGACGTGACCGCCCAGACCCGCTTCGGTCACCGGGTGGCCCTGACGATCCACGACAAGCTCTCCGGTGAGGTCTTCGTCCGCCACTCGAACCTCAACCATGCCGACAACGACCTCAAGACCCAGCTCGACGTCTTCCTCAACCGGTTCCTGCTGACGACGAAGGTCCGCTGGTGGACCTATCGGCAGCGCCCGAACTCCGAGATCGACGAGCGCACCCGGCGGGACAGCCGGGACCTGCGGCAGGGGCTGCGCCTGTTCGCCAGCGAGAAGGTAGACCTGTACGGAGAAGTCCGGGCGAACCGGATCCGGTACAGCGACCCGGACTACCTGTACCGGGTCGACCCCGACGGAGACGGCACCTGGCAGGCGGTCACGATCGGGCAGGCGCTGGACCGGGACCAGTCGGAGACCTCCGTCGAGATCGGCTGGCGTCCCCGCGGAACCACCCGGCTCTTCTTCCGGTACCGTTCCCGGGAGGACGACTTCGTCTACGACGACCTGGGCCGGGACAGCCGGGAGCGGCGGCGGGAGATCGGCCTCGAGCTGCGGCCGAAGTCGTTCCTGTCGGGCAGGATCTCGTTCGGGAAGGCCCGGCTGCGGGCGGTGCACCAGACGTTCCCCTACCGCGAGTTCGACGGGAGCGTCAGCCGGGCCCAGGTCTCGTGGAAACCGACCGGGACGACGAAGTTCACCGGGAAGGTGGAGCGGGACGTCCGGTTCTCCACCTACCAGAACAACCTCTACTACGAGTACCGGCTGCGCAGCCTGCGCATGGACAGCTACCTCGGCTCCGTCTGGGGCGTCCAGGCCGGCTGGAGCATGCGCAAGCTGGACTGGCCGGAGAAGGGAACGATCACCCTGGTCGGCAAGCGGCGCCACGACGAGATCAAGGAGACCTTCTTCGGCGTGCTGCTGCGGCTGCCGGGGGGGGTCGACCTGGGGATCCGCTACGGGGTCCGGGACCGCACCTCGAACGAGGTTTGGGCCAGCGATCGACAGACCTACATTATGACCACGGGTCGGTACACGTTCTGACCCGTGGACGAGGAGTTGCCATGCGCGCCACCAGTATTCTCTTGGCTTTCGCCCTCCTGGCCGTCACGCCCCTCGTCCAGGCCGGGGATCCGTCCGGCACCACCCCGCCCACCGGGGAGACCGCCTCCCCGACCCGGGTCTTCGCGGTTCCCCGCGACGCGAACGTGGCCGACTACGTGATCGGGGCCCACGACCTCCTGGAGATCTCGGTCTTCGAGCTGGACCAGTTGAACCGCACGGTCCGGGTCAACACCGAGGGCTCGATCACCCTCCCCCTCCTGGGGAAGATCCAGGTCGGGGGTCTCACCCCCGAGCAGGCCGAGGCCCAGATCGCCCGGATGCTCCAGGATCGCCACCTGGTCAAGAACCCCCAGGTGACGGTCTTCATCAAGGAGTTCGTCTCCCGCCGGGTCAGCGTCCAGGGCGCGGTGAACCGGGGCGGCCTGTACCCGATGCTCGGCCAGAAGACCCTCCTCGACATGATCGGCGAGGCGGGGGGCCTCTCCGACCGGGCAGGGAAGAAGATCTACATCCTGCGCCCCTACGCACCACCCGGGGAGGAGCGCATCGAGATCGACGCGGAGAAGCTGGTCTACGAGGCGGACCCGATGCTCAACGTCCCTCTCCAGCCGGGGGACATCATCATGGTCCCCTACCAGCGGAAGATCCGGATCTACGTCAACGGGGCGGTCCAGCAACCCGGGGTCAAGGAGTTCTTCGCGGACGAGGAGGTCACCCTGCTCCAGGCGGTGACCGCCGCGGGCGGCACGACCGACCGGGCCAACGAGAGCCGGGTCCAGGTGATTCGCCGACTGCCGGATGGCACGAAGCGGATGTTCAAGGTAAACCTCAAGAGGATCAAGCGCGGCAGGGCCGAGGACCTGCTCCTCGAGCCGAACGATGTCGTCTACGTCCCGGAGTCGTTCTTCTGATCCGCACTGGTTCGGAACAGCTCCGGCGGAGAGCAGCATGGCCGAGAACGAGACCCACCAGGAATTCAATCTCCGCGACTACTGGCAGATCCTCGTCCGCCGCCGGTGGCTGATCTACACGTGCGTGCTGGTCGTCACGGTCGCCGCCGCCGTCTCGAGCTTCCTCGCGACGCCGGTCTACCGGTCGACCTGCACGATCGCGATCGAGCGCACGGGAGTCCGGATCCTGCGGCAGAACCTGACCTCGGCGGAGCCGAGCTGGCTGGACTACCAGAACTTCTACAACACCCAGTACCAGATCATCCAGTCGGACGCCGTCCTGCGGCGGGCGATCGACAGGATGGACCTGATGCACCGGGATGACCTCCCCGGCATGGAGGAAGAAGAGGAGGGTCTCGCCGCGCAGGTGGGAAAGAAGCTCGGGAGCCTGAAGCGGTCCCTGGTGCGGTTCGTCTCCCGGACCCAGGTCCCCGAGGGCGAGGAAGACCCGTACTACCCGTACCTGAAGCTCCTGCGGAGCGGGCTCTCCGTCGAGCCGGTGCGGGATTCCCACCTGGTGCAGATCTCCTTCGTCTCCCCGGACCGCGAGTTCGCGGCGGAAGCGGCCAACGCCGTCGCCCGTGCCTACATCGACTTCACCCTCTCCTACAAGCTGGAGATCGCCGAGCAGTCGAAGGACTTCTTCATCGAGCGGATCCACTCCCTCCAGGAGGAAATCGCGAACCTGGAGGAAGACCTGCGGGAATACGCGCGGACCCACCACATCGTCACGGGAGACTCCACGGACGTCGCCCTGCAGAACCTGGCCGACCTGCGCAGCCGCTACACCGAGGCGGAGGCCAACCTGGCCAAGGCAAAGGCCCGCTACGAGTCGCTGCTGAAGACTCCCGCCGAGTCGCTGGACGAGGTCCGGCACAACCCGCTGATCCAGGGACTGGCCCGGGAGGTGTCCGACGCGGAGAGCCGGTACCGGGAGCTCCTGGCGACGTACGGTCCCGCGTTCCCCGAGGTGAAGAAGCAGGAGGAGAAGCTTCGCGCGGCGAAGGACCGCCTCAAGGAGGAGACGCGGAACATCGCCCGCAAGGTGATCGAGGGTGCGAAGGCCGATTACCTCCAGGCAAAGAAGGAAGTCACCGAGCTCGGGCGCCTGTACGACAAGGCGAAGCAGCAGGTCGACCGGTTCCAGTCCGACTACGTCCAGTACCAGCAGCTGAAGCTGATGGTCGATCGCAAGCGGGCCACCCTGAACGACCTGCTCGACCGGGAGAACCAGATGGTCCTCTCGGCCAGTCTCGTGAACGCCGGGGACTCCGCGAACAACGTCCGGATCATCGACGAGGCGAAGCCGGCACGGCAGATCTACAAGCCGAAGAAGAAGCTGAACATCCTGCTCGGCTTCCTCTTCGGGCTCTTCCTCGGGGTCGGCGCCGCCGTCCTGATGGAATACATCGACAACACGCTGAAGACCCCGGACGACGTCCGGCAGGTGCTCGGTTTCTCGGTGCTCGGCATGGTGCCATCCCTCTCGTCCACGACCAGGACGAAGGGCCGTACCCGGCGGGAGGATCTCGCTGCCGAGCCGGCCCTGATCTCCGCGGAGGCGCCTCTCTCTCCCATCGCGGAAGCGTACCGGGAGCTGCGCACCGCCGTGCTCCTGGCCACGCCCGGCCATCCGCCGCGGGACCTCTGCGTGACGTCCTGCCAGCCGGGCGAGGGGAAGACGACCACGACGATCAACCTGGCCACGACCCTGGCCCAGCTGGGACGCCGGGTTCTCGTCGTCGACGCCGACCTGCGCAAGCCCCGCTGCCACCAGGTGCTCAAGGTGGCTTCCTCGCAGGGGATGAGCACCTGGCTGACGGGCATGAGCGGGCTCGACGACCTGATCCTGCCGACCAGGATCGAGAACCTCTCGGTGATCCCGGCCGGCCCGATCCCTCCGAACCCGGCCGAGCTGCTCGATTCCTCGCGGTTCTCCGAGCTGGTGGAACACCTGCGGAACGACGATCGCTTCGACCACGTGCTGTTCGACACGCCACCCGTCCTCTCCGTGGTCGATCCGCTCCTCGTCGGCCGCCACGTCGAGGGCACCGTCCTCGTGATCAAGTCGGGCTTCACGACGCGCGAGGCCGGGAAGCTCGGCAAGGAGAAGCTCGAGACCGGCCGGGTCAACGTGCTCGGCGTCGTCCTCAACGCGGTCGAGATCGAGCACGTCCCCTACCAGTACCGCTACTACCGCTACGGCTACGGCCAGAAGGGGGACGCCGGGCAGCAGAAGGGGAAGCGTGTCGCCGCCGCGGGCTCCCACGACGCCTGAGCGGGTCCACGGGGCACCCCGCCCCGGCCCGGTCTTGCCCGGGCCGGCGGCCTTCGTCCTGCTCGGGGTGATTCTCCTCGGCGCCGTCCTGTTCGGTGCCGTCGGGGAGATCCCGCTTCCCTTCGACCTTCCGCGGGTCGAGATCCGTAACCTGTACGCCGGCCTCGCGTGCCTCCTCGCCGGCACGGTGATCTGGCGAGCGGACCGTGGGCCGGAACGGCTGCTCGTCGCCGGGGTCCTCGCCTACCCGCTGCTCCTGGCGCTCCAGCTCGTGCGGATGCCGGCCGGCCTGCTGGGCGTGCTCGCCCCGGCCAACCTGGCCTCGTGGCGGGAAACCTGGCCGGGCCCCCTCGGGGACTGCACCGCGGACCTCGTCTCCCCTGCGCCGCCCTCGTGGCTGCCGGTCTCCCTCGACCCGGTGAGCACCCGCGTCACGCTGTTCCTCGTCGCCGCCGGGAGCCTGGTGTTCCTGGCCTCCCGGGCGCTCCACCGCTCGCACCCGGGCTGGCGCAACCGCCTGCTCTGGATCCTCGCGATCTTCGCCACCGCCGAGGCGGCCTACGGCATCGGGCAATGGGGCGCCGGGACCCCCCACGTGCTGTGGCAGGTGAAACAGGCCTACCGCGACTGCGCGAGCGGCACCCTGATCAACCGGAACCATTTCGCGATGATGGTGTACCTGGGCCTCGGGGCGACCCTCTCCCTCCTGTCCTTCCTCGAGGGGAGGCACCGCGGCCCCGGCCACGAGGACCCCGGCCGGGAGACCTTTCTGCGAACGTCGCTGGCCGTCATGGTCGGCGTCCAGCTCGCCGCGATTCTCGCCAGCAAGTCCCGGGCCGGCCTTGCCGCCGCCCTCCTCGTCGTTCTCCCGTTCCTGCCGAGACTGGTCCTGCGGGGCCGGGGCCCTTCCCGGGCGGTCGTCCTGCTCGTGCTGCTCCTGGTCGCCGTCCCCGCCGTTCTCCTGGTCGGCCCGGACGTGATGGAACGGCTCGGCCAGCTTCCGCTCGAGTGGGAGAGCCCCTCCGGGCGCGGCGCGGTGCTGCGGGCGAGCCTGGCGATCGTCCGGACCTTCCCCGTCCTCGGCACGGGCGGTGGCACGTTCGCCATGGTCTTCTCCCGGTGGCGGACGGAGGGCATCCAGAGCCGCTACACCTTCGCCCACGACGACTACCTCCAGGTCCTGATCGAGGGGGGCTTCCTGGGGCTCCTCGCCGCCCTCCTCCCGGTTCTTCTCGTCGGGGCGCTCCTCCTGGCGGCACGGCGGCGGGCCCGCCGGGAAGGGGGAGCGCCGGAAATCCCCTGGCCCCTGGTCGTCGCCCTCGGCGCCCTGCTCCTGCACGAGGTCGTCGACTTCTCTCTCCAGATCCCCTCGAACGCCCTTCTCGTCGCCCTGGCGGCCCCCCTGGTGCTTCCGCGGCGCCTCGGTTCTCCGGCGGCGGCAAGGCCCCTCCGCGGCGTCGTCGCCGGGATCGCGTTCCTCCTGGTCCCCCTGGCGATCCTCCACTCCGTCGCCCGTTGGCCCGGCATCGCCGGCGTTCTGCCCTGGCCGGACCTGCCGGAGGTCCACCACGCCCGGGCCCGGGCCCTTGCGACGGGCCTCCGGCAGATCGACCGGGAGACCCTCTGCCGGGCGCTCCACGAGGCGACGCTCGCGGAGGGGCTCCGCACGATCGACGCCTACCAGTCCGTGCTGTGGGCGACGCTGGGCGCCCGGGCGGCCCTGATGGAAGGGATCCCGTCGGCGGAGCGGGAGCGGCTGCGCGAAGAGGCACTCCGCGAGGCCGAGCGAACGGTGCTCCTCGACCCCTGGAACGCGTGGCACCGGCGCCGGCTGATGAACGTCTGCCTCTCCCTCGGTGCGCTGGACCGGGCCCTCGATCACGCGGAAGTGACCGCGCGCCTGCGCCCCGCCCTGGCGCGGAGGATCGTCCACCAGCTCCTCGACATGGGGGTTCCTCCCACCCTCGTCGCGGGGGTGATGGCCCGCTCCTGGATCCCGTTCCGGGAGCTGCTCCGGGCCCTGTGGCGCGAGAAGGACCTGGAAACGCTGCGGCTCGTCGTCCCTCCGGACCCCGAGCCCTCCGAGGTCACCTGCCGGGCGGGAGGCTACGTCCGCCTCGCGCTGCGGAAGCTCTACGGCAAGGAGCCCGACGAGTTCCTGGAGGCATGTCTCCGCCTCCCGGTGATCCGCGACGACGAGCGGGCCGCGGGAGACGTCCGGATCTGGCTCGCCCGGACCTGGTACGAACGCGGGGAGCTGGACCGGGTCCGGCAGATCCTCCCGGAGATCCGGGAGGGGGCGAGCCGGGACTACCTGGAGATGGACCTCGCCCGCAGGGAGGGCGACTGGGAGACGGTCGTCCGGGTGGCGCGGCGGATGCTCGACCGGTACCGGCACCACCCCGACCCGATGTTCCGGGCCCGCATCCGGTGGCGCCTCGGCGAGGCGTACGCGCACCTCGGGCACATGCGGGCCGCCCTCGACCAGTTCCGAAAGGTCGCCCGCATCGACCCCGGGTACCGGCAGGCCGAGAAGATCGTCCGCGAGCTGGAGCGGGGAGTGAACCGGTTCCGCGACCGCTGAGTCCCCCGCCGGCTCCGCATCGGCCGACGGTGCGCGGATCGTCCCCGGCGGGTATCCTCGCCGGCTGGAGGTGGAACCGTGACCGCCCGTGCCCTGTTCGTCCCGCCCCTCGTTCTCGCCCTGCTCCTCGGTCCCGCCACGCTCCCCGGCCTGGCGCGGAGCCGGAAGGGAACCGACCCGCTCGCGACGTCGACGGTGGAAGGGACGGTGCGCGACGCCTCGGGCCGGGCACTCGCCAACGTGACCGTGGTCGCCGAGTGCCTCGAGGACCCCGGCAGGACGGCCGAGGCGACGACGGACGCGAGGGGCCGCTACCGCCTCGATGGTCTCCGGTACGGGCACTGGAAGCTCGCCTTCCGCCGGGGAGACCGGGCCTGGCCCGCCAACCGCGTGCTTCTCGTCCCGCCACGGAAGAAGGTCGAGGCGAACTTCGCCCTCGGTCCCGCCCTTCCCGAGGACCAGGACCTCGGCCTCGCACCCGGGAAGGACGTTCCCCTGGCGGGTCGTCCGGCGGCCGGCGTGGCCCACCTCGAGGAGAAGCTCGGGCCGTCCGGGTGGGCCTGGTTCCGTACCGGCAAGGGAGTGGCGGTCCTGCTCGGCGGATCGGCCCTCCTCGTCGCCGGCGTGATCGCGCTGGCCGAGGACGACGACGAGGTCATCGCAAGTCCTTCCCGCCCATAGAGTTACGCCGTAGCGCGCGGAGGCGGCGGAGGTCGCGGATCCGGGGCGCCCCTTTCGTGTCCGCGAAGATTCGCATTCGTCCGAACTCCCCCCCTTGATCCCGGCGAAGCCATGCATTACGTTTAGCTCGTGGCCACCTTGTGCCGCGGGCGTTCCGGGCGTGTCCGGGAGAACGGGCACGAGCCGGCCCGGGCCGGAAAAGGGGAGATGGGATGCGTACGAAGTTCGAGAGGGTGCGTCGCCTCGCGCTGATCCTCGTGATCGTCGGGCTGGTCCTCGGGCCCCAGACCACCTGGACCCTCGCCGCCGGAACGGCGGGCAACGTCGTCATCCGCGGAAAGGTCGGCTCCGCCGAGACGGGCGAGCCGATCGCCGGTGCCCGGGTGTACGCGGTCCACCTCGACACCAAGCAGGTCTTCACGTCGGCGCTGACGAACGCGAAGGGGGAGTACCAGATCACCGGGCTCCCGTTCGGCTACTACGACATCGCGGTCGAGACCACCGACGGGCTCTACCTGGCGAACCGGGTGATCAACGCGCCCGCCGGGGAGAAGGTCGACATGTCCCTGATGCTCGGGCCGCCCCAGCCGGAGGACACCGAGTGGTGGTCCGCGGAGCCGGATCGCCGGATCCCCGGCCTTGACCGGGTGCCCAGCGGCGTCGCCCGCATCGTCGAGGGCCGGGTGCCCCTGGCGAAGGCGAAGGCCCTCGCCTCCGCGAGCGGCGCGGCCGCCGGCGGGACGGCGGCCGCCGGGGCCGGGGCCGCCGGGGCCGCCGTGGCGGCCGGCACGGCTTCCTGGCTCGTCCCCGCCCTCGCGGTTGCCGGAATGGTCGGCCTCGCTGCCGTGGTCAACGACGACAACGACACGAACGACAGCGAGGCGAGCGAGTTCGAGTGATTCCTCGCAGGGGCCGCTGAGACGCTGCGAGGCGGGCCGCTCGGCCCGCCTCGTCGCGTCTGCTCCCCCCTCTCACCAGGGGGGAAACGCCCGGATCAGGCGCCCCACATCTCGCGCCAGCGGGTCTTTTCCTGGCGGCGGCGCACGTCCCGCCGATCGAGCAGGTCCCAGAGCTGGTCGACCTCTCCCCGCCCGGCCTCGGTGCACGTGGAACAGAGGGGGAAGGGCGCCATCTCGTCGACCTCGACGACCGTCTCGACTCCCGCCCGGTCACAGGTCACGCAGTAGTAGCGGCCCCGCGCGGGACACCGCTCGCCCGGCTTCCAGGTATCCTGCTGCGCCAGCACGTTCGGTCCTCCTCGGGGCCGGTCGGCCCACGCGAAAGGGACCCCATGGTGCCCCGGGAAGGCCCCGCGATCAAGCACCTCCGCGCGAGCCCCGCTTCCGCGACGGCGTTTTCTTCGCGGTCTTTCGCGCGGTCTTCCGGCGCCCCGTCGCCCCCTCCCGGACCCGGATCCCCAGGGCCTCCTCGATCACCTCGGCGAGGTCCTCGACGAAGACGAACTCCAGCGTTTCCCGGAGCTCCGGCTGGATGTCCTCAAGGTCCTTCTCGTTGTGCCGGGGCAGGATCACCCGGCGGATCCCCGCCCGCCGCGCGGCGAGGACCTTCTCCTTGATCCCGCCGACCGGCAGCACCTTTCCCCGCAGCGTGATCTCGCCGCTCATCGCCAGCATCGGCCGGACCTCCCTGCCGGTCAGGAGCGAGAGGAGGCTGACGACGATGGTCACGCCGGCCGAGGGCCCGTCCTTGGGAATCGCCCCCGCGGGAACGTGCACGTGGATGTCCGACGTCTCGAAGACCGAGGGATCGATCCCCAGCTCCTCCGCGTGGGAGCGAATCCAGGAGAGAGCCGCCTGGGCGGACTCCTTCATCACCTCGCCGAGCCGCCCCGTGATGATCAGCTTTCCCTTGCCCGGCATCCGGGTCGACTCGATGAACAGGATGTCGCCACCCGCCTGGGTCCAGGCGAGCCCGATCGCGACGCCGGGCCGGTCGGCCCGCTCCGCCACCTCCCGCCAGAACTTCGCCGGGCCCAGGTAGCCGGGCACGTCGTCGGCATCCACGCGGATCGGTTCTTCCCTGTCTCCTTCCTCGACCAGCTTCCGGGCAATCTTCCGGAGCAGGCTGGCGATCTCCCGCTCCAGGTTCCGCACGCCGGCCTCGCGGGTGTACTCGGCGATGATCCGCCGAATCGCCCCCTCGGTGATCTCGACTCCCGCGTCCTCGAGGCCGTTCTCCTTCATCTGCCGGGGGATCAGGTGCCGGCGGGCGATCTCGACCTTCTCCTCCTCGGTGTACCCGGGGAGCGACAGGACCTCCATCCGGTCCCGCAGGGCCGGCGGGATCGTGTCGAGCACGTTGGCCGTGCAGATGAAGAACACCTGGCTCAGGTCGAACGGCACCTCGAGGTAGTGATCGGAGAACTGGAAGTTCTGCTCCGGGTCGAGCACCTCGAGGAGGGCGCTCGCCGGGTCGCCCCGAAAGTCCGCCCCGAGCTTGTCCACCTCGTCCAGGACGAAGACCGGGTTCTTCGTCCCGGCGCGCTTGAGACCCTGGATGATCCGGCCCGGCAGGGCCCCGACGTAGGTGCGTCTGTGGCCCCGGATCTCCGCCTCGTCCCGCACGCCCCCGAGCGACACCCGGACGAACTTCCGCCCCATCGCCCGCGCGATCGAACGCCCGAGGGAAGTCTTGCCCGTGCCGGGGGGCCCGACGAAGCAGAGGATCGGGCCCTTGAGGTCCGGCTTCCGCTTCCGAACCGCCAGGTACTCGAGGATCCGGTCCTTGACCTTCTCCAGGTCGTAGTGCTCCTCGTCGAGGATCTCCCGCGTGCGGGCCAGGTCGATCTTGTCCTCCGTGGTCCTCGACCACGGCAGGCTGGTCAGCCAGTCGAGGTACGTCCGGGAGACCGTGTACTCGGCCGAGGCGGGAGACATGCCGGCGAGGCGATCGACCTCACGCTCGGCGATTTCCCGCACCTCGTCGGGCATGCCGGCCTCCTCGATCTTCCGGCGGAACTCCTCGACCTCCCGCATCCGGTCGTCGCCCTCCCCGAGCTCCTTCTGGATCGCCTTCATCTGCTCGCGGAGGTAGAACTGGCGCTGCGTCTTGCCGACCTCGTCCATCACCTTGGACTGGATCTGGGAGCCGAGCTCGGTGACCTGGATCTCCCGGACCACCCGGTAGGTGATCTTCTCCAGCCGCTCCCTGAGGGACGCGATCGGCAGCAACTCCATCTTGTCCCGCACGGGAATCGGCAGGACCGAGGCGACCAGGTCGGCCAGGCGCGCCGGGTCGTCCTCGGGAAGGTGCAGCTCCGCCATGTCCCCGGAGAGGTTCGGATGGATCTCGACCAGCTTCCGGAACTGGATCGCCAGGTTGCGGGCCAGCGCCTCGACCTCGAGCCCCTCCTCCTCCACCTCGGGGATCCGGAGGAACTCCGCCGCCAGGTACGGCTCCTGCTGGACGAAGCGCACGACCTGGAGCCGGTCCAGGCCCTGGATGATCAGGTTGATGTTGCCACCCCCGACCCGGATCGCCTTGAGAATCCGCGCCAGCGTGCCGTGCTCGTAGAGGTCCCCGGGCCCGGGATCGTCGACGGTGGCGTCCTTCTGGCTGACGACGGCGATCGGCAGGTCCTCCTCCAGGGCCTGCTCGATCAGGGCGAGCGTCTTCTGGCGGCCGACCGAGATCGGCATCACGGCGTGCGGGAAGAGCACGCTGTTCCGCAGGGGGAGAACGCCGAACGTCTCGGCCGCGGCCGCCGCCGCGGTGGTGCCCTGTTCGGTCCCGGGTTCCTGCTTCGCCTTGCGCGCCATCGTCGGCTCCCCGCCGCCTCCGCGGGCGGCTCCGTCGAATCGAAGGGGCGGGAGACGTCCTCCCGCCCCGCGAGGCAAGTCCGCCAGGCGTCCCGGCCGTCCGGCACGGAGCGGCCTGCTCAGGACCTGATCTCGATCTTCCGCGGCCGGGCCTCCTCGGCCTTGGGCAGGATCACGCGGAGGACACCGTCATGGTACTCCGCCGTGATGCGCGACACGTCCACCGAGGCCGGCAGGGCGAAGGTCCGGGTGAACTTCCCGTACGCCCGCTCCGTGCGGTAGACCGTGCTGTCCTGGTACTCCTCCGGCGGCTTGCGCTCGCCGCTCAGCGTGAGCGTGCGATTCTCCACCGAGATGTCGATGTCGTCCCGGCTCACCCCGGGCAGGTCCGCCACCAGCACCAGGTCGTCCCCGTGCTCGATGATGTCCACCGGCGGCGCCCACAGGCCCGCCGTCGTGCTGGTCGTACCGGCCTCGACGCTCTCGAACGCGTCCCGGAGCAGCCGGGCCATCTCGTCCTGCATCCGCGCCAGGTTGCGCAGCGGCTCCAGTCCAACGAACGCCATGGTCCACCTCCTTGCCGGGATCACCCCGCGGGATCCGTCCGCGGGGCGGGCTCGGCCGCTCCGAGATCCCCCGGCGGCCGGCATGCGTTTCCTAAGATGCGCGGTGGTTGCCGTCAAGGATCAGCCCAGGCGGAGGTGGTCACGGCGCACGATCTGCTCGGGAACCGGCACGTAGTCCCACGGTTCGAGGGAGAAGCTCCCCCGCCCCTGGGTAAGGGACCGCAAGTCCGTCGAGTAACCGAACATCTCGGCCAGCGGCACGAAGCCCCGGATCACGGCCTGCTGGCCGACGACGGCGGTCTCCCGGATCTCCGCGCGGCGGGCGCCCAGGTCCTTCATCACGGGCCCGAGGAAGTCCTCGGGCAGGCGTACCTCGAGGCGCATCACCGGCTCGAGGACCACCGTGTCCGCCTCCTGCACGGCGGCCCGCAGGGCCATCGACAGGGAGGCGCCGAGCGGCAGGAGCGGATCCGGGGCATCCCCCAGCTCGAGACGCTCGAGCCGGACCCTGACGTCGACGACGGGGTAGCCGTACAGGCCCGCTCCTTCGCACCCGGTCCGGAGGATCTCCTCGGCTTCCCGCGCGAGCTCGGCCGGCAGGAGCATCGCGAACGTCCCCAGGTCGACCTCGACCGGGGGCTGGCTGCGATCCCCCGCCTCGCGGGGCCGGGGCTCCACGGCCACCACCGCGCGCGCGACGACCAGGGTCTCACCGATCCGCTTCTCGAACACCCCTTTGCCGGTCGCGGGAGCGGCGATCGTCTCCCGGTACGAAACCCGGGGCTTGCCGAACCGGGCATCGACCCGGAAGTCCCGGAGCATGCGGTCGCGCAGCACCTCGAGGTGCAGCTCCCCCATGCCCGACAGGATCAGTTGCCCCGTCTCCTCGTCGGTGTGACACCGGAACGTGGGATCTTCCCGCTGGAGCTTCTCGATCACCTCGAGGAGACGCTCCCGTTCCGCCGCGGTGCGGGTCTCCACCGCCACCGAGACGACGGTCTCCGGGAAGTGGATCGGCTCGTACGCGATCGGGTGCTCCGGGTCACAGAGGGTGTCCCCGGTCACGACGTTCTTGAGCGCGGGTGCGGCGACGATGTCCCCGCATGCCGCCTCCTTGACCGGCTCGGTCCGGTCGGCGTGGAGCCGGAGCAGGCGCCGGAGCCGGAGCCGGGTCTTCGTCCGCGGGTTGTAGCAGCGCTCGTCGGTGGTCAGGTTCCCCGAGTAGACCCGGAGCCAGTGGTAGTCCGTGTTCGGCGTGGCCACGACCTTGAAGACCAGCGCCGAGAACGGGGCATCCGGCGACGGGTCGCGGTAGAGGGTCTCACCGGTCTCCGGGTCGTGTCCCTCGGCCGGGGGACGATCGAGCGGCGATGGCAGGTAGTCGCACACCGCATCGAGGACCGGGCGGATCCCCAGGTCCTTGAGGGCGGCCCCGCAGAGCACCGGGACGAAGGTCCCGGCGATCGTCGCCTCGCGGACCGCCCGGCGGATGTCCGCGACCTCGATCGGCTCTTCCGCGAGCCAGCGATCGGCCAGCCAGTCGACGACCTCCGCGACCGCCTCGATCAGCCGCTCCCGGGCGGCCTCGGCGGCCGGGCGGTCGTCCCGCGGGATCTCGCGGGCCTCGAGCTCCCGGCCGCGGGTCTCCGGGTCGAAGACGAGCCACTTCATCGTGAGCAGGTCGATTACGCCGTCCAGGTCCCCCTCGAGGCCATGGGGCAGGTTCAGGAAGGCCGCGTGGGCCCCGAGTTCCCCGCGGATCTCGCCGAGGACGCGCTCGTGGTCCGCGCCCGCCCGGTCGAGCTTGTTCACGAAGGCGAGGCGCGGCACCCGGTACCGGTCCGCCTGGCGCCAGACGGTCTCGCTCTGGGGCTCGACGCCCTCCACGCCGGAGAAGATCACGACCGCACCATCGAGCACGCGCAGGCTCCGCTCGACCTCGGCGGTGAAGTCGACGTGCCCCGGCGTATCGATCAGGTTGACCTGGTGGTCGTTCCACAGGAAGGTCGTGGCCGCCGCGGAGATCGTGATCCCCCGCTCCCGTTCGTCCGGCCGGAAGTCCATCGTCGCTTCGCCGTCGTGAACCTCCCCGATCTTGTGGGTGAGGCCGGCGTAGTACAGGAAGCGCTCCGTCGTCGTCGTCTTGCCGGCATCGATGTGCGCGATGATGCCGATGTTCCGGACCTTCTCGAGGGCCTTGAGCAGCATGTCCGCCTTCCCCGGGGGGCATGCGCCCCCTCCCCGCGGCGCCGGGGGGCCGCGATCCCAGCACGGTACCAGCCGGCCCACGGCCGCTCAAGACGGGGAAAAGAGATCCCCCGCGGCCGGAGCCGCGGGGGATGGCCTTTCTGGCTTGGAGAACCTGATGATCCGGATCCGGTCCGGCGGGCCGTTCCCCACCCGTTCTTTGCTGACCCGCGCGGTTTCCCGGCATCCGGGCCCACGAGCCAGGCTCTCCGCTGGTGCGAGGGAGCGCCTAGACGACCCTCCCTTGCGAACTAATTATTCAGGATTCCCCCGCCCGTGTCAAGCCTCGTCCACCACGTCCCGGGCCGGGAACAGCTCCCCGCGAAACGGCATGGCCGCCCCGAGAACCAGCGGGGGAGGAGCCAGGACCCCGGGGCCCTCGAGGACCGTGGTGTCCGGGGCCGCGTAGAGGACGATCCCGGCCGGCAGGGCATCGTCGAACTCGACCCGGACCGCGAGATCCCCCCTGTCCGACCGGGCCAGGGCCGCACCACCTTCGTCCAACTTGCGCCTCTCCGCGGTTTCCGGCGCCACGCGCACGACCGGCACACCGTCCTTCCCGGCCCTGCCGGGCGGAACGCGCCGGGCGAGGAACACCAGCCGGTCGCGCCCGGCCACGAGGGAAGGATCCGGGCGCCAGGAGGCAGCGAGGGGAGCCGGGTCCCTTGCCGGTGCGGGCAGGGCCGAATGCCGATCCGTCACCGGGTCTTCCCCGGTCGGCTCGAGGGGCGCGAAGAGCCGTTCGGGTGCGCCCAGGCGATGTCCCACGGCCCTCCAGGTCGCCAGCTCGTCCCCGACCCCTCCCCGGGGGAGCGACAGGCTCCGGCCCGTCCAGGCCCCGGAGCCGGTCCAGGCCGTCCCCGTCCGCGCGAGGAGGCCGGGCACGGGCACGACCAGGTCGGCCCGCCGAGCCACGGCGCCTTCCCACGCGCCGAAGACCGCCACGAGCCCCGCGGCGTCGAGGAAGCGCCCGAGGTGCTCCGCCCCCGGGGCGCCGGCGAGGGGATCGATCCCGGCAACGACGACGACGGTCTCCCCCGGCGGCAGGTCCCCGAGCAGCTCCGGCAGTTCCTCCGTCCCGGCCTCCAGGACCCGCCCCTCTCCCGGCAACCGTGTCTCCACGGGAGGTGGCGGCATCGACAGGACCAGGTGCGCGTCCCGGGCGACCGCCAGGTTGGCCAGGGCCGCCAGGGTCGTCACGGTCCCCACGGCCAGCGGATCCCCGGGAAGGAGGAACCGCCGGCCTCCCGGGCCGGCGAGGAGCCCGGCGACCCGATCCAGCGCTACCGGGTCGAGCCCGGTCTCCTCCGCCACGCGGCGCAGGCTCCACCCACCGGGAGCCGGGCCGCGGGAGGCGGTGGCCAGGGCGAGCGCGAGGGCTCCTTCCCACCCCGGGGGCACCCGCAGGACCACTTCCTCCCCCGCCCCGTCGGCCCCGGCGAGGGGGCCGATGGCAACGACCCGCGCGCCACGGGACCGGGCCTCGTGAAGCCAGGCCGCGCCCCGAGACCACCCCCCCGCCGGGTCGACGTCCCAGGCGAGGACCAGGTCCCCGGCCCCGGGGAACGCCTCCGCCAGGGCAAGAAGCCGGTCTCGCGGGGCCACCCGGGCGAGCCGCCGGGCAAGGTGCCACGGGGCACGGGGGACCCGGACCAGGTGCACCGGTGCCCCGAGCCGCGCGACCCGGTGGGGGATCGTCCACAGCTCGAGAGGCAGCGCCTCCGTGTCGATCCAGAGGATCCGCGTGGCCCGCCCGTCGAGCACGCCGGCGAGCCGGTCGATCGCCTCGCCGGGCCGCCCCTCCTCCATCTCGTGCCCGCCGCCCGGCAGACGGCGGCCCGCCCGGGGCAGGAGCGGCCGATGCGGCCGGCCGGCCCGGCGCTCCTCCCGCCAGGCCTCGAGACACCACGGGCACGGCGTGCCGGCCGGCCGCCCCTCGAACCCGAGGAGACGCCCGGCCTCGACGAGGGCCCTGGGGCGGCACGCCGCCGGGCAGGCGCCCGACGGAAGGACCGGGATGGCCTCGACCGACGGCTTCACGGTTCCTCCAGCGCCGGCAGGAAGACCCGGAAGGTCGTCCCGCGCCCGGGCACCGAGTCGACCTGGATGCGACCCCCGGCCCGGTGCACGAGCCCCCAGGTGACGAACAGCCCGAGACCCGTCCCGGGGGAGTCGTCCCCCCCGTGGAACGGCTCGAAGATGTGGGGCAGCAGGTGCTCCGGAACGCCGGGCCCGGTGTCCGCCACGTCGATCTCCACCTCCCGGACACCGGCCAGCCACCGGGTGCGCAGGGCAAGCTGCCCTCCTCCGGGCATCGCGCCGATCGCGTTCAGCAGCAGGTTGAGCAGCACCTGGTAGAGATGCTGCTCGACGATCCGTACCGGGGGAAGCTCGTCGGCCAGCGAGACCTGGAGACGGATCCCCTGGTGACGGATCGGCACCTGGACGAGCTCCAGCGCCTCGAACGCCACCCGGTTGACGTCGGCGGGCTGGGACCGGCAACCCTCGCTGCCCCGGTGCAGGTCGAGCAGGTCGGAGACGATTCCGCGGATCCGTTCGACCCCCTTCCGGATCCGGTGCCACGCCTGGCGCACCGCCGGGTCCCGGGAGAGACCCGGCTCGAGCAGGGCCAGGTGCATCAGGATCGCCTGCAGGGGGTTGTTGATCTCGTGGGCGACACCGGCGGCGATCCGGCCGGTCACCGCCAGGCGATCGGCCTGCCAGATCCTGCGCTGGAGCCGGTTGCGCTGGGTGACGTCCCGCAGGACCACGTGGGCGCCCCCCGGGATCCTGCCTTCCCCGGGCACGAGGGTCGCACTGGCGCTGATCTCGAGCTCCGAACCATCCAGGCGGTTCACCCGGGTCTCGAAGTCGCTGATTCTCCCCGTCCCCTGGAGGAGGCGCACGACCGAGAGGACCCGCGGCCGCTCCGCCGAGGGAACGAATCGAACCAGGTGCCGGCCAAGGAGCGCTTCCTCGGGCCAGCCGGCCGTCTCCCGCACGGCCCGGTTCACCTCCCGGATGCGGCCGCGGCCATCGACCAGGACGTGCATGTCCGGGCTGCCGTCGAAGAGGACCCGGAGACGGGTCTCCGCCCGGCGCCAGGCGCCGGCGTATCGCCCCACCAGCCCCTCCGCGCCCCGCAGCCACCGCGAGAGGGCGGGGGCGAGCTCGGGCCCGGACGCCCGCAACAACCGGATGCCCGCGACGCGACCTTCTCCATCGAACTCGGGCCGGCAGGCGACGAGGACGCCCGGAGCGGGGTTTCCCGGCAGGAGCCAGTGACGTCCGCCGACCAGCCCTCCGGCCCGCATCCAGCGGATCGCACGAAGGATCTCCCCCCGCGTCTGCCGGTCCGGGACCCAGCCGACGAGCACGCCCGCGGGGTCTCCGCCCCCGGGCAGCCGTCCCGCCGCGTCCAGCAACACCTCGCGCGCCCCACCCCCGGGGGGCGACCCGCCGCCACCGGTGCCTCCCCCCCGGGCGCCCGGGGCGCCCCCGAGTTCACGGGCCATTCGCTACGCCTGGAGCAGCTCGTCCAGGTAGGCGAGAAGCCGGTCGAGCTCGACCGGTTTCCTGAGGAACAGGTCCGCCCCGTAGAGCAGGGAACGCTCGCCGTTCCGCTCGCTGCCGTAACCGGTCAGGATGACGATCTTCAGTTCCCGCCCCTCGGCGATCTCCCGCAGGCGCCGACAGACGGTGAACCCGTCCATCCCGGGCATCGCGAGGTCGAGGAGCACCAGGTGCGGTCGGAACCGGGCCACCTGGTAACCCGCCTCGAACCCGTCGGCGGCGGTTCGCACCTGCCAGCCGCGGCCCGTGCCGAGCGCAAAGGCGAGGCCACGGCGAACGTCCTCGTCGTCATCGACCACCAGGATCCGTGGAGCCGGGACGAGGTCGCTTCGATCCTCTCGTTGCCGGATCTCCGTCAGCGTGGACACCGTGGCATCCCTCCCCGCTGGGCCCAACCCCTCCGTGTTCGACCAGATCATCCTGGTGCAACGCCCGAGTAACCAGATTGTACGTCGAACATGCCCGGGGAACCACGAGAATGCGGGCAATGCGACGAGTTCGCGAAAAAATGCGAACAGCGAGGCGGAACCGCTTCCTACTCCAGGAAGCCGGCGGTGAACCCCCCGTCCACCACGGTCACCCCGCCGGCCAGCCCGGACGATTGCGGCGACAGCAGCCACGCGAGAACCCGGGCGACCTCTTCCGGGGCGACCAGTCGCCCCGCGGGGTGGCGGGCCCGGAGCCGGTCGAGGAATCCCTGCCCCCGGGACCGGGCCGCCTCGAGGAGCATCCCGGCCTCGACCGGCCCCGGGCAGAGGGCGTGAACACGAATTCCTTCCGGTGCGTGGTCCAGGGCGAGGGCGCGGGCCAGGTTGACGAGCCCTCCCTTGGCGGCGCAGTAGGCCGCCCCGCCCCGGATCCCGGCGAGGCCCAGGGTACTGGCGACCAGCACGACGGAGGCACGATCCCCCGCCCGGAGGAGGGGCAGTGCCGCGCGGAACAGGAGCCAGGGAGCCGTCAGGTCGGCACGGATCACCCGGTCCCAGTCCGCCGGGTCCAGCTCATCGCTCCGGCCGAGGGCCACGATGCCCGCCAGGTGGGCGATCCCGTCCAGTGCGCCCCACCGCTCCCCGAGCGCCCCGGCCACCCGGTCGGCGGCCCCGGGCTCGGCCAGGTCCGCCGCGACGGCGAAGGTCTCGACGCCCGCGGCGGCCAGGTCCGCGGACAGTTCCACCAGGGGCTCTTCCCGGCGTGCGACGAGGGCGAGGCGGGCTCCCGCGGCGGCGAGCAGCCGGCACGCGGCACGCCCCAGGCCCCCGGTGGCACCGGTGACGAGGATCCGGCGGGATCCCAGGGGAACCGTGGAGGGGTCCGGCACGAGGGCTCCCCGGAGAAGGAAGGACTGGAGCGGGAAACGGGACTCGAACCCGCGACCCCGACCTTGGCAAGGTCGTGCTCTACCAGCTGAGCTATTCCCGCCCCTTCCGAGGCTCGAGCGGGGATTCTAGCGAACCCCTCCCCGGCGGGCAAGCCCGGCCGGGAAGACGGAGCGGCTGGACCGTCGGGCGGCTTGCGGTATGCTTCCCGCCCCCGCCCGGCCCCCCGGCGCGGGGCAGCGGAGGGTGTTGCCATGATGCGTTCGATCCTGCCCCTCTTCGGCCGGAGTCCGTTCACGGCCCTCCAGCGACACATGGAGAAGGTCGAGGAGACCCTGGAGCGGCTGGAGCCGTTCTTCGAGGCCTTCCTCGAGGGAGACCCGGCGCGGACCCGGGAGATCCGCAAGCAGATCCTCAAGCTCGAGCACGAGGCGGACCGGATCAAGAACGAGATCCGCGACCACCTGCCGAAGTCGTACTTTCTCCCGGTCGACCGCCGGGACCTGCTCTCCCTCCTCCACCAGCAGGACCGGCTGGCCGACCTGTGCGAGGACATCGTCATCGTCGCCACGCTCCGCGAGGACCTCTCCCTTCCGTCGGACCTCCGGGAGAACGTCCGGGAGGTCCTCGGCCGAACCCGCCAGGCGAGTCACACGGCCCGGCGAATCATCAGCCAGCTCGACGAGCTGCTGGAGGCGTCGTTCGGGGGACCGGAGGCGGAGAGCGTCCTCGAGCTGATCCACCAGGTCGGCCTCGAGGAACACGAGGTCGACAAGGCGATCTACACGCTCGCCAAGGAACTCTACCGCCGCGAGGAAGAACTCGGCGCGGTGCGGCTGATGCTCTGGCAGAAGATCCTCGAGCTGATCGGCCAGATCGCCAACGCCGCCGAGTCGATCGGGGACCAGGTCCGCCTGATGCTCTCCCGCTGAGGAACCTGCCGTGGCCACGACGATCTTCGTCACCGTGGGGCTGCTGTTCGGCTTCTACATGGCCTGGAACATCGGGGCCAACGACGTTGCCAACGCGATGGGCACCTCGGTCGGCTCCGGGGCCCTCGGGCTGCGCCAGGCGATTCTCGCCGCCGCCGTGTTCGAGTTCCTCGGGGCCGTGCTCGTCGGCAGCCACGTGACGGAGACCGTCAAGAAGGGGATCGTCCACGTCGACAAGATCCCCGGGCAGGATGTCGTCCTGTTCATGGCCGTGATGGTCTGCTCCCTGCTGGCGGCGGGGATCTGGCTCCAGCTCGCCACCTGGAAGGGCTGGCCCGTCTCGACGACCCACTCGATCGTCGGCGCGGTGGCCGGCGCCGGGATCGCGGCAGCCGGGCTCGCCGGGGTGAACTGGCCGAAGCTCGGCTTCATCGCCGTCTCCTGGGTGCTCTCCCCGGTGATCGGCGCGATGATCGCCTTCTTTCTCTTCCGGGCGATCTCCCGGGGCATCCTGGCGAGCCGCACGCCCCGGGTGATGGTCCGTCGCTGGTCGCCGCTGCTCGTCGCCCTCGTCGTCGAGATCCTCTTTCTCTCGATGCTCTACAAGGGGCTCAAGAACCTGCACCTGGACATGCCGTTCGGCCGGGCCCTCGCCTGGGCGACGGCCCTCGCCGTCGTCGCCGCGGGCGCGACGGGCCTGCGCTACTGGACCCGGCGCTCCGGCCGCAACCGCCGGGGCAGCCCCTTCGGGTACGTCGAGCGGCAGTTCCGCTGGCTGCAGGTGGTGACGGCCTGCTACGTCGCCTTCGCCCACGGGGCCAACGACGTGGCGAACGCCATCGGGCCGGTGGCGGGAATCTGGTCGGCATGGTCCTCCGGGGAGATGGCCGGGAAGGTCCCGGTACCGACCTGGATCCTGGTGATGGGAGGCGGCGGCATCGTCATCGGGCTCGCCACCTGGGGCTACCGGGTGATGGAGACGATCGGCAAGAAGATCACCGAGCTGACGCCGTCCCGGGGCTTCTCCGCCGAGTTCGCGGCAGCCACGACGGTGCTCGTCTGTTCCAAGCTCGGGCTGCCGATCTCGACGACCCACACCCTGGTCGGGTCGGTGATCGGGGTCGGCCTGGCCCGGGGAATCGCCGCCCTGGACATGCGGGTCGTCCGGCACATCTTCGCCGCGTGGGTGATCACCCTCCCGGTCTCGTTCGTGCTCTCCGCCGGGCTGCTGGTGCTGGTGCGCGCGTTCCTCTGACCGCCCCGCGAGACGCCGCTCAGGCGACCGATGGAGGTGCGCCGTCCGCCTCCTCCCGCGCGAAGCTCTCCTGGGCCTCCCGCCACAGGGCCAGCAGGACCGCGAGGAAGACCGGCCCGAGGACCAGCCCCAGCAGCCCCCCGACGGCCAGCCCCCCGAGCACGCCGAAGAAGACGACGATGAAGGGGATCCGCGAGGATCCCGAGATGAAGAGAGGGCGGAGGACGTTGTCGATCAGGGTGACGGTCGCCGTGCCCCACAGCGCGAGGAAGATCGCCGCCCCCCACCGCCCCTCGAGGGCGAGGAGAACGCACAGCGGCGTCCAGACGAACCCGACCCCGAACGGGATCACCGCGGCGAGGCCGGTGACGACCCCGAGCAGGACCGGCGCCCGCAGGCCGACGATCCAGAAGCCGACCATGCCGACCACCCCCTGCAGGGCCGCGGTCAGCAGCCAGCCGTAGATCACCGCGGAGACGGTCTCCCGCACCGCCCGCACCAGGTGCTGCCCCTGTCCCCCGGCAATCCGGTCGAGGAAGAGGCCGACCTGGCGGAACAGGGTCTCCCCGTCCCGGTAGACGAAGAAGAGGGTGAAGAGGGTGAGTACGAACTCCGCGACCAGGGCGAGGAAGTTGCGGGTCCACTTGAGGACCTTGCGGGCCGGGCCGGTCGCCTGCCGGATCCAGGCTCGGCGGACGTCGGCGTCGGACGCGCGCTGCAGCAGGTCGTCGAGCTGCTCCTCGAGCAGCGGGACCTTGTGCACCCAGGGGGGGAGCTCGAGGGTGTCCGCCGTCGCCCACGTCCTGAGCCGGGCGACCTCCGGCTCCATCTCGCGGACCAGGGAGATCCCGAGGAGGACGACCGGGATCAGGACGACCAGGGTGAGCAGCAGGGTCATCGCGAGGGCGGCCACGGTCTCCCGCTCGCCGAACCACCGGCGAAGCCGGGAGTACGCCGGCCAGGTGGCGCTCCCCAGGATCAGGGCCCACAGGATCGCCGGGGCGAACGGCTTGATCACCTTGAGGGAGCCCCACAGGACGATCGCGAGGGCGACCCACCCGAGGGCCACGCGCAGGCTCTCCCGCCTCACGGTTCCTCCTCCGGGACCGGCCCCGCGGGACGCGGAAACGCCCCTTCCCTCGGCCGGACGTCGCCGGCGGGACGACCCGTGGTCGTCACCGGCCGGGGAACGTGGTCCCGCACCAGTCTAGCCGTCTCCCCGGGGGTGAGGGCCAGCGTCCCCCGGGCGAGAGCGATCGCCGCCGCCGGCCGCGCCCGCCGATCGTTCCCGTCGGCCACCTTGAGGACCGCGCCGAGGGGTCCGACCGGCGGGGCGATCGCCAGGGCGTAGACACCCTCGGTCCCGCTCTTCGCGAGGACCATCCCGGGGCGCAGCTCCATCAGGGCCGTGCCGAGCCGACCGGGGCCGGCATGGAGGGCCGGGTGCGCGGTCACCGCGCGGAACACCGCCGCGAGGGCCGGGTCCTCGCCGGTCGCGAGGCGGGCGAGCGCCCGGGCCGCCGCCGCGAGCGGGAGCACGAACGACGGCACGCCGCAGCCGTCGGGCACGGCGGCGACCTGCCCCGGGGGGAGACCGGCCCAGCGGGCCAGGTCCTCGTGGACCCGCCGCTGCCAGGGATGGTCCGGGGCCGGGTAGGTCCCCTCGTCGAGGCCGAGGTGCCGGCATGCGAGGAGCATCGCCGCGTGCTTCCCCGAGCACGGGTGCTGGACCGGTTCGGGACCGCCGGACGCCCGGGCCAGGAGGCGCGCGTCCCGGTCGAGGGGGGTGGCCCGGCCACACCGGAGGGCGCCCTCGTCCAGGTCGGCCCGCTCGAGGAGTCGCCGCACCACGCGCACCTGCTCCGGCCGTCCTCCGTGGGAGCCCGCAGCCACCGCCAGCTCCTCCGCGGTCATGCCCCGGGCCTCCGCGGCCCCCGAGGCGACCACGGAGGCGGCCTGGAAGGGCTTGGCCGCGGAGCGGAGAACGACCGGCACGCCCGGGTCGCCCGCGGCGTGGAGGATCTCGCCGTCCGGCGCCGCGACGGCCACCGCCCCGAGGTGCAGCGACTCGACGAGCCCACCCCGGAGGACCTCGACCAGGGGAACCAGGCCGGCGGGGTTCACGGCGAGGCCTCGTCCCGCGCCGCGAGGCCCGCGAAATGCTCCTCCAGCGCCGCGAGGAACTCCGCCGGGTCCCGCAGGTCGTTGATCCGGCGCCGGAGCGCCCTTCCGCCGGGCAGGCCGTGGGTGTACTTCCCGACGAACGTGCGCAGCTTGTGCAGGGCCACCTTCGGTTCCTCCGCCGCGATGATCCGCTCGAAGTGCTCCCGGTAGAAGGCGTACCGCTCCGCGAGGGTCGGCGGGACCGGGTCCCGGCCCTCGAGCAGCGCGGCCGCCTCCCGGAAGACGAACGGGTTCGCGAGGGCTCCCCGCCCGATCATCACCCCGGCGCAGCCGGTCTCCCGGAACATCCGCAGGGCATCCTCCGCGGTGCGGACGTCCCCGTTGCCGATCACGGGGATATCGAGCAGCTCGACCAGCTCCCGGATCTTCGACCAGTCCGCCTCGCCCGTGTATCCCTGCCTGGCCGTCCGGGCGTGGAGGGCGACGGCGTCGACCCCGAGGTCCCGGCAGGTGCGTGCCAGCTCCCGGAAGGTCTCCGGTCGGTCTCCCCTTCCCAGGCCGAGGCGCATCTTGACCGTCAACGGGATCGAGACCCGCTTCCGGCAGGCCTCGACGATCCGGGCCGCCCGGTCGAGGTCTCCCATCAGCGCGGCCCCGGAAAACCCCTTGAGGACCTTCTGGGCCGGGCACCCCATGTTGATGTCGCAGGCGTCCGCGCCCAGGTCCTCCACCATCCCGGCCGCGTCCGCCATCCGTTCCGGGTCCCGGCCGTAGACCTGGATCGAGATCGGGCGCTCCGCGGGATCGAACACCATCTTTTCCAGGATCGGCCGGACCCCCCGGGTGATCGCCTCCGAGGAGATGAACTCCATCGTCACGAGCCCGACGCCGCCGACCTTCCGGAGCATCCGCCGGAAGTGACGGTCGGTGATTCCCGCCATCGGGGCGAGGACGAGGGGCGGATCGACCTCGAGGGAACCGATCCGGAGGGGCGGGACGAACCGGCTCACCGGTCCCGATCCCCCGTGCACAGCACGCCGAGGAAGGCGAAGGCCGCGACGACCAGCGCGTGCCGGATCTCCCCCCGGCGGATCAGCCCGGGCACCTCGGCGAGGGGAACGACGAGCACGTCGATCCGCTCGAACGGGTCGGGCCGGGGCTCACCGAGGGGCCGGACCCCACGGGCGACGAACGAGTGGCACGTGTTGTCCTGGATCGCCGGGTTCGGCCAGACGGCACCGAGCGGCTCGATGGTCCCCCCTCCCCATCCCGTCTCCTCCCGCAGCTCCCGGGCCGCCGCCTCGGCCGGATCCTCGCCCGGGTCGACCATCCCCCCGGGAATCTCGAGGGTCACGTCCTCGACGCCGTGGCGGAACTGCCGGATCAGCACGACCCGGCCGTCGTCGGTCAGCGGCACCACGTTCACCCAGTCGGGTCCCTCGAGAACCACGAAGTCCCGCTCCTCGCCCCGGGGCAGGAAGCGGTACCGGTCCTCGCGAACCCGGAAGATCCGGTGGTCCGCGGTGACCCGGCTGCCGGTGCGTCGCCAGCTTCCGCTCGGCACGGCGTCAGCCTCCGTAGGCGACGCCCGGGTGGGCAAGGGAGAGGACCGTCATGAAGACCCGGGGAGCGACGAGGTCGAACACCTTCCAGGCAACGAGGATCCCGACCAGGGAGGCCCAGGGCAGGGCCAGGACCCGCGCGTAGGCCCTCCGGACCGCCTCCCCGCCGAGGCCGCCCAGGACCGTCGCCCCGTCCAGGGGCGGAACCGGGAGCAGGTTGAACGCGAAGAGCAACGCGTTGAGGCAGGCGAGGATGGAGAGCAGCCGCACGCCGGCCGTCACCAGGGGGTCTCCCGAGGGAACGTCCAGCAGGTGTTCGAAGGAGGCGACCGCCGGGGCGAAGCCGATACCCGTGATCACCAGCGCCCGGAGACCGGCGATCGCCAGGAGGGCGAGGAGCAGGTTCGCCCCGGGGCCCGCGAGCGCCATCAGGCCGGCGCGCCGCGGGTGGCGCTCGGCCCAGTACGGGTCGTAGGGGGCCGAGGCCCAGCCGATCATCCAGCCGGCCAGCGCGTACGACAGGGCGGGCACGATCACCATGCCGAACGGCTCCCGGCGCACGTGGGGAAGCGGGTTGAGGGTCACCTGCCCCGCCCGCAGGGCGGTCGGATCCCCTCCCCACCACGCCGCCAGCCCGTGGGCCGCCTCGTGGCAGGTCGTGGAGAACAGGAACGCCACGCCCCAGAGGGCGAACCCGACCGGATCGAACCCTTCCATGTTCCTATTCTGCCCCGTCCGGTCCCGGCGGACGACCGAGGGCCCGGCCCCGGGGGAGCCGGGCCCCGATCCCGGGCGGGGGCGTTCCCCGCCTACTTCCTGCCGTAGTCGTAGAAACCGCGGCCCGTCTTGCGCCCCAGCCAGCCCGCGTCGACGTACTTCACGAGCAACGGGCACGGGCGGTACTTCGGGTCCCCGAGCCCCTCGTGCAGCACCCGCATGATCGCGAGGCACGTGTCGAGACCGATGAAGTCGGCGAGGGTCAGCGGCCCCATCGGGTGGTTCATGCCGAGCTTCATCACGGTGTCGACCTCCTCGATCCCGGCGACGCCCTCGTAGACGGCGTAGATCGCCTCGTTGATCAGGGGCATCAGCACCCGGTTCGAGACGAAGCCCGGGAAGTCGTTGACCTCGACCGGGGTCTTCCCCAGCTTCTCGGCCAGCTCCTTCACCATCGCGAAGGTCTCGTCGGTGGTGGCGAGACCGCGGATGATCTCCACCAGCTTCATCACCGGGACGGGGTTCATGAAGTGCATCCCGATGAACCGCTCCGGCCGCTTCGTCAGGGATGCCAGCTTGGTGATCGGCAGGGAGGACGTGTTCGTCGCGAGGACGATCTCGTCCCGGGTGATCCGGTCGAGCTCGCCGAAGACCTTCTTCTTGACGTCGAAGTTCTCGGTCACCGCCTCGACGACGAAGTCGGCCCCGGCCATGTCCTCCAGGCTGGTCGTCGTTCGCACCCGCGCGAGGACCTCCTGCTTCTCCTCGGCGGTCATCCGCCCCTTGTCGACGCCCCGCTGCAGGTTCTTGTCGATCGTCGCGAGACCCCGCTGGACCAGCTCGTCGGTGACGTCGTGGAGGATCACCTGGTAACCCGACTGGGCGAACACGTGGGCGATCCCGTTCCCCATCTGGCCGGCGCCCACGACGCCGACGGTCTTCACCTCGCTCGCGTTCATCGCTCGTCCCTCCATGGGAGCGGGGCCACCGCGCCCCCTCCCGTCTTCCTGGTCGTTCCCTTCTTCCCGCACCCGCCGGCCGTCGCCCGGAAGGCGACGAAGGCGAGCACCAGGTAGGTGGCGGCCCCGAGGGCGGCCACCCGCCACCGCTCCGGCCCCGGGGGCGTCTCCCCGAGGCGCGCCCGCCCGGCGATCACCAGGCTGAGCGCCAGCCACAGGATGAACAGCCACGCCCCCGCCCGGGACCCGCCCGGCAGCACCTTGACGGTGCCGATCGCGAGGAGGCAGGCCACGCCGGCGCCGAGTGGATCCACCCCGCCCCCGAGGGCCCAGGCGGCCAGGACGACCGCTCCCGCCACCGCGAGCACCGAGAGGGCCCACCGCACGACCCGGCAGGCATCCCGTCGGGGCGGCACCGGGCCCGGACCGGGAAGGACCTCCGCCACCGGTTCAGTCCCGCTCGATCGCCATGGCGACGCCGTTCCCCCCGCCCAGGCAGAGGGTGACGATGCCGCGCTTCGCACCGCGGTCCTTCATCGCGTAGAGCAGGCTCGTGAGGCACCGGGCCCCGGAGGCGCCGATCGGGTGCCCCAGGGCGACGCCGCCCCCATGGACGTTGTGCTTCTCCTCGGGGATCTCCAGCACCTTCGCCAGGGCGACCTGCTGGACGGCGAACGCCTCGTTGATCTCGAAGAGGTCCACGTCGTCCATCGACCAGCCGGTCTTCTCGAGGAGCATCCGGATCGCCGGCTCCGGCGTCATCAGGACCATTTCCGGGGCGAGGCCCGCGGTGACCGACGCGACCACCCGCCCGAGCACCGGCAGACCCCTCTCCTTCGCCCAGGACTCGGCGGCGAGCAGCACCGCCGCGGCGCCGTCGTTCAGGGTCGAGGAGTTGCCGGCGGTGACGAGGCCGTCCTTCTTGAAGGCCGGCCGGAGCCTCGCGAGCTTGTCGAGGGTCGTGCCCGGGCGCGGCCCCTCGTCCCGGTCGAGGACGACCGGGTCTCCCTTCCGCTGCGGGATCTCGACCGGGACGATCTCCTCCTTGAACTTTCCCCCGTCCATCGCGGCGAGCGCCTTCTCGTGGGAACGGACCGCCCAGCGGTCCATCTCCTCCCGGGAGATTCCGTACTTCTCGGCGACCAGCTCGGCGGTCTCGCCCATGTGGACGTCGTTGTAGACGTCCCACAGGCCGTCGTGGATCATCCCGTCGACGAGCTTGCGGTGACCGAACTTGAACCCCTCCCGCGCGTCGAAGACGTAGTACGGCGTCCTCGACATCGACTCCATCCCGAGGGCGAGGGCGACCTTCACGTCTCCGCAGCGGATCGCCTGGTCGGCGATCATGGCGGCCTTGAGGGACGACCCGCAGACCTTGTTGATCGTGACGGCCGCGACGGTCTCCGGGAGTCCTCCGAAGAGGGCTGCCTGCCGGGCCGGGTTCTGGCCCTGGCCACCCTGGAGCACCATCCCGCCGAGCACCTCGTCCACGTCCCCGGGCTCGATCCCCGCCCGCCGGACGGCTTCCTTGACCACGTGGGCCCCCAGCTTCGTCGCCGGGATCGCGGCGAGCCCGCCGAGATACCTGCCGATCGGGGTCCTGCACGCGCTGACGATGACCGTTCTCTCCATGACCTTCCCCTCCCGGCGGTCCCGGGACCGCCGGCGCGACGGGCCAAGCCCCCCTGGGCGAACATGCGGCGCATGCGCGCCCACGTGGGCCGGCACGGCTTACGAATGCGTCAACCGGACCCCGGAGTATACCCTGCACCACCGTGGAACGAAGATGGGGGCCGGGTTCGGGGGCCTGCGCCCCCTCCCCCGGCCCCCGGCCGGTCGGGTTGGTCCCATGCCCGGCGGCGGCGGCGCGGTCCCGGTGAGCCCGCGGCGAGCCGCCGGGCCTCGCTCGGCAGCGCCTCAGGCGGCGCCCGCCTCCTCGGCGACCGGGCGGCTGACCGCGAAGGTCAGCTCGCCGTCGCCCCGATCCACGGTGACCGCGTCCCCCTCGCGGACCTCGCCGGCGACGATCTTCCGCGCCAACGGGGTCTCGAGGTGACGCTGGATCGCCCGCTTGAGGGGCCGGGCGCCCCACACCGGGTCGTAACCCACCTCGGCAAGCCAGTCCTCGGCCTCGGGGGTCAGCAGGATCGTGATCCGCTGCTCCTCGAGGCGGTCCTGGAGTCGACGCACCTGGAGCCGGACGATCTGCCGGAGATCCTCCCGGGTGAGCGGGCGGAAGACGACCGTCTCGTCGATCCGGTTGAGGAACTCCGGCCGGAACTGCTGCCGCAGCAGGCCGAGCACCTCGTCCCGCACCCGGGCGAACTCGTCCTCGCCGTACCCCTCGCTGCTGAGGCGCTCGAGGATCAACTGGCTGCCGACGTTCGAGGTCATGATCAGGATCGTGTTCTTGAAGTTGACGGTCCTGCCGTGGCTGTCGGTCAGCCGGCCGTCGTCCAGCACCTGGAGGAGGACGTTGAACACCTCCGGGTGGGCCTTCTCGATCTCGTCGAACAGGATCACGGAGTAGGGCCGGCGGCGGACCGCCTCGGTCAGCTGGCCGCCCTCCTCGTAACCGACGTAACCGGGAGGCGCCCCGATCAGTCGGGCGACGGTGTGCCGCTCCTGGTACTCCGACATGTCGATCCTGATCATCGCCCGCTCGTCGTCGAAGAGCGCCTCGGCGAGGGCCCGGGCCAGCTCGGTCTTCCCGACGCCGGTCGGCCCGAGGAAGAGGAACGAGCCGATCGGCCGGTTCGGGTCCGAGAGCCCGGCGCGCGCCCGGACGACGGCGTCGGCCACGGCCCGAACGGCATCGTCCTGGCCGACGACCCTCTCGTGCAGGTGGTCGGCAAGGTGAAGGAGCTTCTCCTTCTCGGAGGCCATCAGGCGGCTGACCGGGATCCCCGTCCAGCGGGAAACGATCTCGGCGATGTCCTCCGGCGTGACTTCCTCCCGCACCAGGTGGGGACGCTGCTCGTCACCGAGGGCGGCCTCCGCCTCGGCAAGCTGCTTCTCGAGCTCCGGCAGCCGGCCGTACTTCAGTTCCGCCGCCTTCTGGAGATCGGCGTTCCGCTCGGCCTCCTCGATCTCGAGGCGGACCCGCTCGATCTGCTCCTTGAGATCGGCGATCCGCTGGTAGGCGGCCTTCTCCTCCTCCCACTGGGCCCGGAGGGCGTCGTACTCCGCCTGGAGATCGGCCAGCTCCTTCTCGAGCTTCTCGAGCCGCTCCTTCGAGGCCCTGTCCTTCTCCTTCCGGAGCGCCTCCCGCTCGATCTCGAGCTGCATGATCTTCCGGTGCAGCTCGTCGAGCTCGGCCGGCATCGACTCCATCTCGGTCTTCAGCTTCGCCGCCGCCTCGTCGACCAGGTCGATCGCCTTGTCGGGCAGGAAGCGGTCCGCGATGTACCGGTCGGAGAGGACGGCCGCGGCGACCAGGGCGGCATCCTGGATCCGCACCCGGTGGTGGACCTCGTAGCGCTCCTTGAGCCCCCGCAGGATCGAGATCGTGTCCTCGACCGAGGGCGGCTGGACCATCACCGGCTGGAACCGGCGCTCGAGGGCGGGATCCTTCTCGATGTGCTTCCGGTACTCGTCGAGGGTCGTCGCACCGATGCAGTGCAGCTCCCCCCGGGCCAGCATCGGCTTGAGCAGGTTGGCCGCGTCCATCGCGCCCTCGGCCTTGCCCGCGCCGACGACGGTGTGGATCTCGTCGATGAAGAGGATGATCTGGCCCTCCGCGTCGACGACCTCCTTGAGCACCGCCTTGAGTCGTTCCTCGAACTCGCCGCGGAACTTCGCCCCGGCGAGGAGGGCTCCCATGTCGAGCTGGACGACCCGGCGGTCCTTCAGGCTCTCCGGCACGTCACCGGCGGCGATGCGCCGGGCGAGTCCCTCGACGATGGCCGTCTTCCCGACACCCGGCTCGCCGATCAGCACCGGGTTGTTCTTCGTCCGGCGGGAGAGCACCTCGATCACGCGCCGGATCTCCTCGTCCCGGCCGATCACGGGGTCGAGCTTCCCGCGGCGGGCCAGCTCGGTCAGGTCCCGTCCGAACTTCTCGAGGGCCTGGTAGGTGCTCTCCGGGTCGCGGCTGGTGACCCGCTGGCTGCCCCGGAGCTGCCGCAGCCCGGCGAGGATGCCGTCCCGCGTGGCGCCGGCGGCCGCGAGGAGCTGCCAGGCCTCGACCCCGGTCCGTTCCATCGCCAGGAGGAAATGCTCGACGGAGACGTACTCGTCCCCCAGCTGCTTCGCCTCGTCCTCCGCGGCCAGCAGCACCCGCTGGAGCCGTGGCCCGATCCCGACCTGCTGGTTCTGTGCCCCGGGCCCGGTCACCGCGGGCAGCTTCGCCAGCTCCTCCTCGACCCGCGCGGTGAGCGCGGCGACGTCCACGCCGGCAGCGCGAAGCAGCGGCGGCACGAACCCGCCCTCCTGGGCGAGGAGCGCCCGCAGCAGGTGGTGGTCCTCGATCACCTGGTGGTTCCGGCGCAGGGCTTCCTTCTGCGCCTCCTGCACGGCCTCGGCGGCCTTTTCCGTCAGCTTGTCCCAGTTCATCTCGTCACCTCTCGTGGCCCGGCTGGCCGGAGAGCGCCGCGAGGCGCTCCCAGAGTTCCTTCTCTTCCGGTGTCGGGTGCCGCGGCACGGAGAGCCGCACCGTGGCGATCAGGTCGCCGCGCGTCCCGTCCTTCCGCGGCAGGCCCTTCCCGCGCACCCGCAGCTTCTGCCCGCCCTGGGTGCCGGGAGCGACGCGGATCGCCACGGGCCCCTCGGGGGTCTCCACCTGCACGACCCCGCCGACCACGGCGAGGGGCGCGGGGACGGAAACCTCCGTCACCAGGTCGTCCCCCCGGATCTCGAACCCGGGCTCGGGCCGAACCCTCACCCGCAGGTAGAGATCCCCGGGAGGACCGCCCGCCGGGGACGGCGCCCCGTGGCCCGGGATGCGCAGCTTCTGCCCGGGGCGCAGGCCCCGCGGCAGGTTGACCGTCACGGTCTTCCGCTCGACCCGCCCGTCCGCGCCCGGGATCCCGAGGGTCAGCTTCCGCTGCCCCCCCCGGACCAGGTCGAGCAGGGAGAACTCCACCTCCGCCTCGACGTCCCGTCCCCGCCCGGGCCGCCGGTGCGGCCGCCGGGCGCGGCGGGCGCCGCCGGCGGCCCCGCCGAGGCCGAGGTTGCCGAACAGCATCTCGAAGAAGTCCGAGAAGCCGCCGCCTCCCCCGGCACCGCCGAGGTCGCCGAAGATCTCTCCGAGGTCCTCCATGTTCCCGACGTGGACCCGGAAGCCTCCCCCCTCGCCGAACGGCTGCCAGCCGGGCGGGGGGGTGAAGGGGCTCCCGTCCTCCCAGTTCGCGCCGAGCTGGTCGTACCTCTTCCGCTTCTCGGGATCCCCGAGGACCTGGTAGGCCTCGTTGATCTCCTTGAACCGCTCGGCAGCGTCCGGAGAGTCGTTCCGGTCCGGGTGGTACTCCCGGGCCAGGCGCCGGTACGCCTTCTTGATCTCGTCCTGCGTGGCATTCCGGTCCACGCCGAGGACCTTGTAGTAGTCCTTGTACGTGACGGTCACGGATCGACCCCCTCGCCGGCCGGGCTCCCGGCCCGGCGCGGCCCGCCCGTTCCCGGGGGGTCACGGGAACTGCCGTGACGACGACCAACCGACCGGCCTCGGGAACGGGCCTCGGCGGACCCTTCCGCCGGGTCCCTTGTATGGGATCGCCGGGGAACCGGGTCAAGAAGACCCGGTTTCGCCGCCTTCCCCGGGGACGGGGGCGAGCGTACCCTTCCCCCGGAGCCCGAGCCGATGCGCCTTCCGCCCGGCAACCTCTTCCTCGGAGCGGCCGCCCTCCTGCTGGCCGTCCTGCTCCCCGCGGTCGCGGCGCCGCCGGACGCTCCCCTCGTGCTCGAACCGTTCGGCCGGGAACGGGGGCTCTCCCTCGACAGCATCACGTCCCTGCTCCGGGACCGGGCCGGGTTCCTCTGGATCGGCACCCGGGATGGACTGGTCCTCTACGACGGGCACGAGGCCACCGTCTTTCGGCACGACATCACCGACCCGGCCTCGATCGCGGACAACTACGTCCGGTGCCTCTACGAGGACCGGGAGGGAACGCTGTGGGTCGGGACGAACGGGAGCGGCCTCGACCGCTTCGACCGGGCCCGGCGTCGCTTCGTTCATCACCGGCACGACTCGGGGGACCCGGGAACGATCAGCCACGACAGCGTCAACGCGATCCTCGAGGACCACCGCGGCTTCCTCTGGGTCACCACCCAGATCGGCCTGAACCGGTTCGACCGGTCGAGCGGGAGGTTCGAGCGGATCCTCCCCGGGAAGGGGCCCGTGGCCGGCCTGCCCCACCCCTACGCTTACGCCCTGCTCGAGGACCCCGGGGGCGCCCTATGGGTCACGACGATCGGCGGGGGCGCCTGCCGCCTCCCACCGGGCGCGGACCGGTTCGAGTGCCTCCCGGTCGGGCGGGACGGCCTGGCCTCGGGCCGGGTGTTCGCCCTGGCGGCGGATGCGCGGGGTCGCGTCTGGATCGGGGGAGAACGGGGGCTCGACCGTTTCGACCCCCGGGACGGAACGATCGTCCACGTGCCGCTGACCGGGGGCCATCCGGGAACGGTGACGATCACCTCCCTCCGGATCGACCCGGGGGGAACGCTCTGGATCGGCTCCTGGCGGGGCGGCATCGGTCGCCTCGACACGGAGACCGGGAAACTCCTCCCGGTGCCGGAAGTGCCCTGGCTCTCCCGGGCGAGGGTGACGGCGATCCTGGTCGGCCGGGACGGGGAGGCCTGGCTCGGTACGTGGGAACACGGCCTGGCGCGGGTTCGAAGCCCGGCGCTGCCAGCCCGGTTCGTGGCCTCCGGCACGGAGACCCCCGACGTGATGACGGTCGCCGAGGACGACCACGGCCGGACGTGGATCGGCACCTGGGGAAGCGGTCCGCTGGTCGTTCCCCCCGGAAGCACGCAGCCGCGGCGGCCGCCACTGGACCTCCCGGACGAACTCTCCCGGGGCACGATCTTCTCGATCCTCCCGGACGGTGACGGCGCCTGGCTGGGCACGACGATCGGCCTCTACCGGCTCGATCCCCGGCGGGGGATCCGGGCATTTCGCCACGATCCACGCGACCCGGGGAGCCTCGGTCCGGGCTACGTGCGCGCGATCGTGAAGGACGGGGCGGGACGCCTGTGGATCGGGGTCGGCGGCAGCGGGGTCTACCGGCTCCGGGCCGACGGCCGGGGCTTCACGGCGTACCGGCACGATCCTGCAAACCCGGCCACGCTTCCCGACGACTACGTCACGTCCCTGGCCCTCGACCCCCGGGGAACGATCTGGGTCGGCACGCGGTCGGGCGGGCTCGCGGAGCTCGACCCCGACACCGGGCGGGCGGTGCGCTACCTCCCGGACCCGGGGGATCCGCACGCGCTCAGCTTCCACTACGTCACCGACCTCGCCCTCGCGCCCGAGGACACGCTCCTGGTCGCCACGGCCGGCGGCGGGCTGGACATCGGACACCGTGGCCCGGGCGGCCGCATGGTCTTCCGGCGCGTGACCGCCCGCGACGGTCTCCCCGGCAACAACGTACGGGCCGTGGCGGCCGACGGGGGCACCGCGTGGCTCACGACGCCCGAGGGGCTGGCCCGGGTGGACCTTTCCACGCTGGCCGTCGCCGCCTTCGACGAGGGAGACGGGCTCCCGGCCGGTGCCTTCCTCGAGGGGGCGGCCGCGACCGGGCGGGAAACGCTGCTGTTCGGCGCGGGGGGCGGCCTGCTCGTCCTGCCCCGGGGCCTCGACGTGGAACCGCCCCCGCCGGCCCCGGTGGTCCTGCGGGAGATCCGCACCCTGGACGGACCGGTTCGCGGGGACCTTCCCCCGTGGGAGCTTGCCCGTCTCGAAGTGCCTTGGGGGGAAACGCTCGAGTTCTCCTTCGCGATCCTGGACTACCGGGAGCCGGGACGGCACCGGTTCGCCTGGCGCCTCCGTCCACTGCGGGACGCGTGGGTCGACCTCGGGAACCGCCGCGACCTGACGCTCACGGGACTGTCCCCGGGCCGGTACGTCCTCGAGGTACGGGGCCGCGGATCCCGGGGCCCGTGGAACGAGGCACGGGTACCCCTCGAACTGGTCGTCGTCCCCCCGTTCTGGATGACCGGGTGGTTCCGGCTCGTGCTGGTCGGCGCGGTGATCGCCGCCGGCATCGCCGCCCACCGGGTCCGCACGGCCGCCCTTCGCCGACGGAACCGGGAGTTGACCCGCCTCAAGGAGCAGCGGGAACGCGCCCTCGCGGAAATGCGGGCGAGCCGGGAGCAGCTCCGGGAGACCTGGGCGCGCCTGCGCCGCCTGACCCGCCACCTGGAGATGGCCAAGGAGGAGGAACGCCAACGGATCGCCCGGGAGCTTCACGACGAGATGGGTCAGGCCCTGACCGCCGCGAAGATCAACCTCCAGTTGCTGGCGTCTCGGCTCGCGGGGATCGAAGACCTGGACCGGGCGCGGGACACGATCGCCCTCGTCGACCGGATGATCGGTCACGTGCGAACCCTCTCCCTCGACCTTCGCCCTCCTCTCCTCGACGAGCTGGGCCTCGCGGCCGCGCTTCACGGGTACCTGGAGGCCCAGGCCGCCCGGACCGGCCTCGCCATCGAGACCGACCTCGCGGGCCTCCCTCGGGGGCTGCCCGGCGAGCTGGCGATCACCGTCTTCCGCTTCGCCCAGGAGGCGGTGACCAACGTCGTCCGCCACGCCGCCGCCACCCGGGTGCGGGTGGCGGCGCGACGCCGCGGCGAGGCGCTCGTCCTCGAGGTGAGGGACGACGGCCGGGGCTTCGACGTGGAGGAGGCCCTGCAACGGGCGGCCCGTGGCCGGCACCTGGGCCTGCTCGGGATGCGGGAACGGGTCGAGGCCCTCGGTGGAGAGTTCCGGATCACGTCCCGGCCCGGCGCCGGGACGACGATCACCGTGCGGGTACCGCTGACCGAGCCGGGAGGTGAAACGTGAAGGTCCTGCTCGCCGACGACCATCACCTGGTCCGCGCGGGGATCCGCGCGCTCCTCGAACGGATGGACGGGGTGGAGATCGTCGCCGAGGCGGGGGACGGCCGGCAAGCCCTCGAGCTGATCGACCGCACCCGCCCGGACATCGCCCTCCTCGACATCACGATGCCCGGCCTGAACGGGCTCGAGGTTGCCGCCCGCGTCCCTGCCACCGGGGCGCGAACCCGGGTGATCATCCTCTCGATGCACGCCCACGAGGGATACGTCGCGCAGGCCCTCCGCGCGGGGGTCGCCGGTTACCTGCTCAAGGACGCGGTCGCCACCGAGCTGGAACTCGCCCTCCGGGCGGTCGCCAGGGGGGAGCGGTACCTGGGCCCCGCGATCTCGACGACGGTGATCGAGGGATTCCTGCGGGCCGGCGAGGAAGCCGACGATCCCCTGGCGCCGCTGACGGCGCGCCAGCGCGAGATTCTCCAGTTGATCGCCGAGGGGCGGTCGACCAAGGAGATCGCGGCGGAACTGGACGTGAGCGTCAAGACCGTCGAGACCCACCGGGCTCACATCATGGAACGCCTGGGAATCCGGGACGTCGCGGGGCTGGTTCGCTTCGCGATCCGCGCCGGTCTCGTGGAACCCTGAGCCCGTCGAGAAACGGCCCGAGCCGCGGGAGAAGCGCCGACTTGTCCAGGGCGGCGACCGCCCCGCAGGAGAGGGCCTCGCGTCGGACCGCGGCGTAGTCATAGAGAACGAGGAGGACCACCAGGGGGGGCGCCGGCACCACCGTGAGCCGGCGCGCCAGCGCGAATCCCCCGTCGGGAGGCAGGACGGCGTCGAGGAGCACCAGGTCGATTGCTCCGGCCGCCGCCATCCGCTCCACCTCCCCTCCCCGGCCGGCAACCCGCACCTCCGCGACGCGCGGGTGGCTCGCCAGCCAGCCGGAGATCGCGTCCCGGAACTCCGGGCTTCCGTCGGCGACCAGCACGCGAAGGGCGGCTCCCTCGTCGTTCATCGGCATGAACCTCCACCGGAAAGGGCGCCGGGGAGGGCGCGGCCCGTCCCCGGCGCCCCGGCAGGTGGCGTCGTATCGCCCGTCAGGGAACGACGATGCGGAACGCCTCCAGCATCCCGTCGGGGTTGCGGCCCGTACCGACGATGACCTTTCCGTCGTTCGAGACCGCGACGCTGTTGAGGAAGTCCCACTCGTCGCAGGAGGCGAGCTGGCTCCGCTCCCCCCTGCAGATCCGGGCGGCGGTCGCCTCGTCGGTCCTGGCGCGGACCCAGTCCTGGAGCATCGCCATGCCGTCCTCGGCGGTCCAGATGAAGGCCCAGGCCTCGCCAAGCCTGAACAGGTAGTCGTACCCCACGACGACCCGGCCGTCGTCGCTGACGTCCCGGGCCGCGGCCTGCCCGTCGACCAGGTCGCCGCAGACCCCCTTCGGCGTGCCGAGGCTGACCACGCCGGTCTCCTTCGACCAGAACCAGGCCTCGTGGTAGCTGCACGGGTTCGACTTGTCGGCGAATCCGCCACCGACCACGTACCGGCCATCCGAGCTGACGCCCTGCGCCTCGCCCACGAAGACCGGCGCGCCCGGCCCCGCGAACCACTCCGGCCCGACACCGCCCTCCCAGCGGGCCCCGAGGCGCGAGCCGTCGCCGGCGTCGCTCCAGCCGACGATCGTGAACGCGTCCGCGCTGATCGCGTTCGCCCGGCTCGCTCTTCCCTCGACGATCGTACCGAGGTCGACCATCCCGGTCTCCTCCGACCAGGAGAAGGCGTGAGCGTTCCGGCAGTCCAGGTAGGCGAGGCCGACGACGACCCTCCCGTCCCCGGAGACGTCGTAGGCGGACGTCAGGGTCCGCCCACAGGGCCGGGCACCGGGAAGGCCACCGAGGGTCTTCCAGCGGTCGCCGCCGAGCCAGATGGCCGCTTCCTTGTGGATCCGCCCGTCGTCGCCGGCGACCGGGACGTTTCCGATCACCGTGCTGCCGTCGTCGGAGATCGCGACCATCTCGGTCCCCGGGGGGCCACCGATCCGCTGGAGGCCGCCGGTGGCCGTCCAGAGCGTGTTGTTCGCGAACAGGATCGCCTCGCCGTCCCCGGACATGTCGAGGGCGCAGGGGCGGGGCATGACCGCCGGTCCGCAAACGACGCCGAGGGGCTCGAACCTCACGTCCTGGGCGAGGGTGGGGAACGCCGTCACTGCGACCAGGCCGACCAGCGCCAGGACCTTCAAGCTACGAAACAGGGGACTCATCTCTGGACCTCCCTTCGGCCGAAAACGGGCCGGTGCGTCACGAGTTCGCCCGTGGTTGTACGCGCGTGCACGCGGGCCACCCATCGGGGAATCCCCGGTTTCCCGGGGAAATCTCCCTGACGCGTCCCGGAGCGGAACCCGGTCCACCGACGAGCGGGGGTGCCCGGGTGAACGTCGACCGCGCCCGCGGTCGCCCTGTCCCCGCCCCGGGCAACGGCCACCTCGAGTCCCGGCCTCCGCCGGGCAAATCCCGGCGGGGCCGGGGAGAACGCCTGGTAGGGAGGGGCGTCAGCCGAGGACGAGTTCCCGGAACCGGGCGTACGCCTCCCGGAGCGCCCGGGACGCCGGGGCCTCCGGGTCGGTCTCGACGACACTCTTCCCCGCGACCATCGCCCGGGGAACCGCCGGGTCGTAGGGGACGCGGGCGAGGACCGGGAGCCGCCGTTCGGCGGCCCAGGACTCGATGCGCTCCGCGGTGGTGGGAGAGAGGTCCCACTTGTTGATCACCAGGGCCGCGGGAGCCCCGAAGTGCCGGACGACTCCCAGCGCCCGCTCCACGTCGTGCAGGCCGGAAACGGTCGGCTCGGTAACCAGCACCGCCCCGTCGACCCCGGTCACGCTGGCGATCACCGGGCAACCGATCCCGGGAGGCCCGTCGACCAGCACCCACGGTGTCTCGACCCGGGACGCGATCTCCCGGGCCTTCTGCCGTACCAGGGTGACCAGCTTCCCCGAGTTCTCTTCCCCCGGGAGCAGCTCCGCCCCGGCAAACGGCCCCCGCGCGCTCGTGCCCGTCATCCAGTGACCGGTCACCTGGGCCTCGAGGCGGATCGCGCCCGTCGGGCAGGCATGGACACAGGCCCCGCAACCCTCGCAGAGCCAGGGATCGATGTTGAACTCCTCGTCGATCGCCTCGAAGCGGCACGCCTCCCGGCACTCGCCGCAGAGCGTGCAGAGGGAACCGTCCTTGACCGCGACCTTCGAGCCCTCGAACTCTCCCTCCTGCTCGATGCGCGGCGCGAGCAGGATGTGAAGGTTGGCGGCCTCGACGTCCGCGTCGGCGAGCACCTGGTGCCCGCCGAGCACGGCGAACGCCGCGGTCACCGATGTCTTGCCGGTCCCGCCCTTGCCGGACAGGAAGACGATCGTCGGCGCCCCGCTCATGCCAGCACCTCCTGCTCGAGGCCGGCCAGCGCCGCGAGCACCGCTTCGCGGAACGTCGCGCTCTCCCGGGCCGGGTTCCGACCCTCGGCGTAGAGCGCCGCGATCTCCCGGTCGAAGGGAATCCGGGCGAGGACCGGGAGCCCTTCTTCCTCGCACCAGCGAAGCACGCCGTCGTCCCCGATCCCGTCCCGGTTGATCACGACCCCGGAGGGCACGCCGACGGCACGAGCCACCGAGACCGCCGCCTTCAGGTCGTGGAGACCGAACGGGGTCGGTTCGGTCACCAGGATCGCCGCGTCGGCCCCGCGGAGGGAGGCGATCGTGGGGCAACCGGTCCCCGGCGGGCAGTCGAGGATCGAGAGGCGATCGGGATCGATCTCCCGCCTGAGCGCGTGGACGACCGGTGTCGCCGTCGCCTCCCCGACGTCGAGGACGCCCCGCGCGAACGGGAAGCCACCCGCCACCCCGATCTCCACCTTGCCGAGGGGGACCTCGATCTCGCTGATCGCGTCGCGGGGACAGACGCGCCGGCAGACGCCGCAGCCGTGGCACAGCTCGTCGAAGACGAGGATCTTCTCCCCCGCACGGGCCAGGGCCCCGAACTCGCACGCCTCCACGCAGGCCCCGCACAGGTCGCAGGCATTCGGGTCGATCCGGGGGCGCCAGGTGACGACGCGGCGCTCCCCGGTCCACGTGACGTCCAGGAACAGGTGGGCGTTCGGCGCCTCCACGTCCGCGTCGAGGAGCTGCACGGGGCGCGTCTCCGCGAGGGCCAGGGCAAGGCCCACCGCGAGGGTCGTCTTCCCCGTTCCTCCCTTTCCGCTGGCCACGGCGAGGATCATCCGCAGCGGCCTCCCCCACCGCACCCGCCGACGAGCCCCGCCGGGGTGGCGCGTCCCGCGCGCCAGTCCTCGATCGCGTCGCCGACGGTCCCCCAGGGCCCGACGAACACCTCGATGCCGCGGGCCGCGCAGAGATCGATCGCCTTGCGCCCGATCCCGCCGCAGAGGAGAACGTCGATCCCGAGGGCCGCCAGGTTGTCGGCGGGGAGCCCGCGACCGCCCATGTGCTCCGAGTCGTTCGGCACGACGCGCACCTCCCCGCTCTCGCTGTCCCAGAGGGTGTAGACCGGCGCGTGTCCGAAATGGGCACTCACCCGGTCCCCGAGACCGCCCGTACTCTCGGACGGCACGCACACGATGGCCATGGTCACCTCCCGGTCGAACCTCTCGTTCGTCAGGCGCTCAAGCCACTTCGCCCGCGTCGCGCGGCGCGACACGCCTTACCAGCCGCATCGCCCGCGGCCGCC
>CAYQTA010000012.1:0-58766 GCA_964420365.1 uncultured Acidobacteriota bacterium
CCCGGATCCGCCTCTCTCGTCTCGGGTTGTGGAAAACTCGCCCGGGACCCTTGTCCGCGGCCCCCGGCGGGTGGTAGTCTTCGGCGGTCCACCGGGGCGGTGGAAACGGGTTCCCACAGGGCACGCTGAACAGGGTCGAGCAGGGTCGGGTCACGGCCTGCGCTCGAGGGACCACGGGTGGCACGGAAGCGAGACGCACGCGCGACTTCCATCCAGAACTCCCTGAAAATCAAGGGTTTCCGGTTCCAGGCAAGCATCCACGCCTGTGGAAATCGTGTGTGCATCTCCGCGGACCCTGGTCGGGAAGTCCCCGGCCGGGCAGGGGGATAGGGCTGTGGAAAACCAGGCGCTCGCGGCCCCGGGAGGGGGCCCCTGGAACCGGGTGCTCGAGGTCCTCCGGGGCCACGTCAAGCCGGGGGAGTTCGACACGTGGTTCGGACCGACCTCCTTCCACTCCCAGGACGGCCAGACGCTTCGCGTCGCCGTCCCGAACGAGATGTTCATCGAGTGGATTCGCAGCAGGTACATGCCGGCGATCCTGGACGCCCTCCCGCGGGCCGGGGTGTCGGCGACCCGGGTCGAGTTCGTGACCCTCGAGGCACCTGCCGCTGCTCCCGGTGCCGGCGACGCCCCCAGGGTGGCCCCTCCCCCCGCCCCCGACGTTCGCCTGAACCCGAAGTACACCTTCGAGAACTTCGTCGTCTCGAGCTGCAACCAGTTCGCCCACGCCGCGGCCCTTGCCGTCGCCGACCAGCCGGGCCAGACCTACAACCCCCTCTACGTCTACGGGGGCGTCGGCCTCGGGAAGACCCACCTCATGCAGGCGATCGGCAACCGCCTCCTGCGGACCCGGCCCGGCGTGCGCCTGCGCTATCTCACCTCGGAGCAGTTCGTCAACGAGCTGATCCACGCCATCCGCTACAAGGACACCGCCGCCTTCCGGGAACGCTACCGGTCGGTGGACATCCTCCTGGTGGACGACATCCAGTTCCTCGCCGGCAAGGAGAGCACCCAGGAGGAGTTCTTCCACACGTTCAATGCCCTCTACGACGCCGGGCGCCAGATCGTCATCACGTCGGACTGCCCGCCCCGCCAGATCCGGTCCCTCGAGGAGCGCCTCCGCAGCCGGTTCGAATGGGGACTGATCGCCGACATCCAGCCCCCGGACCTCGAGACGAAGGTCGCCATCCTCCGGAAGATGGCCGGCCGCCGGGGCTGGGACCTCCCCTCCGACGTCGCGCTCTACCTGGCCGGCCAGGTCAAGAGCAACATCCGCGAGCTGGAGGGGTGCCTCATCACGCTGATGGCCTCCGCCTCCCTTCGCCACGAGCAGCCCTCGCTCAAGCTGGCCAGGGAGGTCCTGCGAATGCTCCTGCCGGCCGAGCCGGAGCCGGTCTCCCTCGACGCGATCATCCGGGTGGTCGCCCGCCACTTCGACCTCAAGGTTTCCGAGCTGAAGTCGAAGACGAACGCCCGGCACATCGCCTTCCCCCGCCAGGTCGCCATGTACCTCGGAAAGAAGCTCGCCGGGAAGAGCCTCCCCCAGATCGGGCACGCGTTCGGAGGCAAGCACCACACCACCGTCCTCCACGCCGTCCGCAAGATCGAGGCCCTGGCGGGGAAGGACCCGAAGGTCCAGAAGATGTTGACCGATATCGAGGAGGAGCTCCGGTGACGCGACCCTCGTCCACCCCGTCCACACCCCTGTGCAGCCCTGGCCTGTGGACCGCTCACCCCTGGTCGGCGCGCCGACGCTGCCCACCGGTCTCCCACGCCCTACCCCACGGCGGGATCCACCTCCCCAACGGCCGCAACCCCTGCTCCTCGAGCGGTTCCGCCGAGCCATCCACACGGTCCACGACCCTGCTCCTGGTACTGCCCAGATCCACCGATCGTTTTCCTTCTTTCCGTGTCCCCGGCCCCCGCCCGGAGACCCGTGGAGGATCGTCCCGATGAAGCTGATCCTGGACCAGGCGGCCCTCGTGGCCGAGCTCTCCGTCCTCCAGGGAATCGTCGACCGGAAGGCTCCCATCGAGGAACTGAAGAACGTCCGCCTCGAGGCGAAGCCCGACGGCCGTCTCGTCCTGACCGCCACCGACCTCGAGGTTGGCGTCGTCACGCAGGTGACCGCCGACGTGGAGGAGGCCGGCGAGATCCTGGTCGAGGCGCGCGACTTCCACGAGACGATGCGCCGGATGCCGGCCGGCACCGTCGAGCTGCGCCACCCGGACGACCGGGGAGAACGAAAGCTCCAGGTCGAGGCGGAGCGGCGCCACTTCCGGCTGCCGGCCGCCGACACGTCCAACTACCCGACCCTCCCGCGCAAGGAGGGGGAGCCGACGGCGGTTCTCTCCGCGGCGACCCTGGCCGAGATGATCCGGGGGGTGCTCTTCACGATCACGGTGGACGACCCGCGCTACTCCCTGGGCGGCGCCCTCTGGGAGATCGAGTCCGGCCAGCTGGCGATGGTCGGGACCGACGGGCGGCGCCTGGCCCTCCGCAGGCGTCCGATCCAGGTCGTCGGCGACGAGGTCCCCAAGATGATCGTGCCGCGCAAGGCTCTCGCGGAGATCCAGAAGCTGGCGGCCGACCACGACGGCGACGCCTTCCTCTGGGCGACGCCGAGCCACCTGTTCGTCCAGGTGGGGGACCGGGAGCTGGAGACCTCCCTCAAGAACGACACGTTCCCGGACTACCGGAAGGTCATCCCGCAGAACAACGACAAGGTGTTCGACGTGGACGTCCGGGAGCTGCGAGGGGCCCTCGAGGGGGTCTCGCACCTGTCCCAGGAGCAGTCCCGCCTGGTGCGGCTCGATCTCGGCAGCGGGATGCTGGTCGTCTCGAGCTCGAACCCGCGGGGGGGGATGGGCCGGATCGAGCTGCCGATCGAGTACGGCGGTTCCGATCTCTCGATCGGGTTCAACGCCCAGTACCTGGTGGACTTCCTGGCCGTCGTCGGCACGGAACGAGTCCGGGTCTCCCTCGGCGAGCCGATGACCCAGGGGCTGTTCCAGCCGCTGCGGGCGGAGGATGCCCCGGAGGGCGTGGAGGATCTCTACATCGTGATGCCGATGGCCCTGCCGGACGCCCGCTGAGTGCCCGGTGATCGCCTGGCTCGAACACGAGGGCCTGCGGAACCTGGTCCCCGGCAGGGTTGCCCTGGACTCGGACCTGGTGCTGGTCCTCGGGGCGAACGCGCAGGGGAAGACGAGCCTCCTCGAGGGCATCTACCTGCTGGCGACGACCCGCTCCTTCCGGGCGTCCCGGCCACGCGAGGCGATCCGGTTCGGGGCCGAGAGGATGGTCCTGCGGGGGGAGGTGCGCGGGCCGGGAGGTAGCGGGTTCACCCTGGCGATGGAACTCGGCCGGGAGCGTGGCGAGCGGCGCCTCCTCGTGCGAGAATGTTCCGCTAAGTTGGCGGAATACCTTGGGTTTCTGCCGGTACTGGCGCTCGCGGGGGACACTCCCGTCAGGGTCGCGGCGAGCGGCTCGGAGCGGCGGCGCCTGCTCGATCGGGCAACCGCCGTCGCGGAGGCGACGCACCTGGCCGACCTGGCCGAGTACCGGCGTGCGCTGGCCCAGCGGAACCGCCTGCTGAAGGAGGGAGCGCCCGACCCGTTGCTCGAGCCGTGGGAGGAGATCCTGGCCGACCGGGGCCAGCGGATCGCCGCCCGGCGCCGGGCCCTGGTCGAGGCGTGGCAGGAGCACCTGGGCGCGTGGCCGGCTCTCTTCCCGGAGGGGGGGAGGGCCCAGCTCAGGTACGTGGAGGAAATCACCGGCGCGCGGGCGCCGGAGGAAGAGCGGGAGGAGCTGCTCGAGAGGCTGGCGTCCGGCCGGCCGAGGGACAGGAGGCTCGGGTGGACGTCGGTCGGGCCCCACCGCCACGACCTCGTGCTCGACCTCGACGGCGTCGACCTCCTGCGGATGGGCTCGGCGGGCCAGGCCCGGTCGGCCCTCGCGGTGCTGACGCTGGCGCAGGCCAGGGTGGCCGCGGAGCGCAGGGGCGGGTGGAGGCCGGTGCTCGTGCTGGACGACGTGGAGAGCGACCTCGACCCCGGGCGCCTCGCGGGGCTGGTCGAGGCGGCGCGCAGGGAGGGGCAGGTGATCGCGAGCACGGCGAAACCGGGGCTGTTCCACGAGACCCGGGCGCTCCGGCTCGTGGTGCGGGCGGGAAGGATCGACGAGGTCGGCCGCGACTGACGGGCCGACGGGCGAGGGAAGATGGCCGAGAACGACAAGCCCCGCCAGGGGGCGGATACCGGGTACGACGCGAGCGCGATCAAGGTCCTCGAGGGCCTCGAGGCGGTGCGCAAGCGACCCGGCATGTACATCGGGTCGACGAGCGTCCACGGCCTGCATCACCTGGTCTGGGAGGTCGTCGACAACAGCATCGACGAGGCGCAGGCGGGGTACTGCGACACGATCGAGGTGACGGTCCACGCGGACAGCTCGGTCACCGTGGTCGACAACGGGCGCGGGATTCCCGTGGACGTGCACGAGGAAACCGGCCTGCCGGCGGCGCAGGTGGTGATGACCTACCTGCACGCGGGCGGGAAGTTCGATTCGAGCGCGTACAAGGTCTCGGGGGGCCTCCACGGCGTCGGCGTGTCGGTGGTGAACGCCCTTTCCGAGATGCTCGAGCTCGAGATCTGGCGGGGCGGGAAGGTCTACCGGCAGGAGTATTCCCGGGGAGTGCCGACGAGCGAGTTCCGCCAGGTGGGCGAGACGGAGCGGCGGGGGACGCGGATCACCTTCCGTCCCGACCCGGAGATCTTCGAGACCCTGGACTTTTCCTACGACGTGCTGGCCCAGCGCCTGCGCGAGCTCGCGTTCCTGAACAAGGGCGTGCGGATCCGCCTGCGGGACGAGCGCGGGACGAGGGTCCGCGAGCAGGAGTTCCACTACGAGGGCGGCATCGTCGAGTTCGTCGCGCACCTCAACCGGAATCGGCAGGTCCTCCACGATCCGCCGGTCCACATCGAGGGCGAAAAAGGGGGCATCGTCGCGGAGATCGCCCTCCAGTACAACGACTCCTACCAGGAGACGATCTTCTCGTTCGCCAACTCGATCAACACCACCGAGGGAGGAACGCACCTGTCGGGCTTCCGCGCGGCCCTGACCCGCACGATCAACGCCTACCTCGCCGCCAACCGGGACGCGCTGCCCAAGCAGATGAGGGACGTCAGCCTTTCCGGCGACGACGTGCGCGAAGGCCTGACGGCGGTCGTGTCGGTGAAGGTCCCGGAGCCCCAGTTCGAGGGACAGACGAAGACGAAGCTCGGGAACTCGGAGGTCCGAGGGGTCGTCGAGGCGCTGGTCAACGAGAAGCTCGGAACGTGGCTCGAGGAGCACCCGTCCGAGGCGCGCCGCGTCCTGGCGAAGGCGATCCAGGCCCTGCAGGCCCGGGAGGCGGCCCGCAAGGCGAAGGAGCTGACGCGGCGGAAGGGCGCGCTGGAGTCCGGGTCGCTGCCCGGCAAGCTGGCCGACTGCCAGACGCGGGACCCGGCGGAGGCCGAGCTGTTTCTCGTCGAGGGTGACTCGGCGGGCGGGTCGGCCAAGCAGGGCCGCGATCGTCGCTTCCAGGCGATCCTGCCGCTGCGGGGGAAGATCCTCAACGTCGAGAAGGCGCGCTACGACAAGATGCTCTCCCACGAGGAGATCCGGACGATCATCACCGCGCTCGGGTGCGGGATCGGCGACGACTACGACGTCTCGAAGCTCCGCTACCACAAGATCATCCTGATGACCGACGCGGACGTGGACGGGAGCCACATCCGGACGCTGCTGCTCACGTTCTTCTTCCGGCAGATGCGCGAGCTGATCGAGCGCGGGCACCTCTTCATCGCCCAGCCGCCCCTCTACAAGGTGCGCAAGGGCCGGCAGGAGATGTACCTGCAGACCGACAAGGACCTGGACGAGTACCTGGTGCGGAAGGCGGCGGAGGAGCGAACGGTCCGGGCCCCGGGCAGCGGCCGCGAGTGGTCCGGCAACGCGCTCGTCGACCTCCTGGGACAGATGGTCGACTGGCGGCGCTACCTCGAGGCGCTGGAGCGCCGCGGCTGGCCGCGGGCGGCGGTGGAGATCCTGCTCGACGAGGGAATCGCCGTCCCGGAGGACTTCGCGGACGAGGACAAGGTCGCCCGGATCGCGGAGCGGCTCGAGGAGCGAGGCCACCGGGTGGTCGGCATCGAGCCCGACCGGGAGCACGGGACCCAGTCGATCCGCGCGGTCGACATGGACCGGGGCCACCGCGGGTACGTCCTCGGCGACGAGGTCGTGCTGACGGGCGAGTACCGCCAGTTGCGGGCGCTCCACCCGCACCTGCGGGAGCTCGGGGAGGGGCCGGTCCTGGTCCGGGCGAACGGGCAGGAAACCGAGCTGCCGAGCCGGGAGGAGCTGCTCGACCACCTGCTGGAGGCGGGTCGCAAGGGGGTCACGATCCAGCGCTACAAGGGTCTCGGAGAGATGAACCCGGACCAGCTCTGGGAGACGACGATGGACCCGGCGCGGAGGAGCCTCCTCCAGGTGACCGTCGACGACTTCGTCGAGGCCGGGGAGCTCTTCACGATCCTGATGGGGGACGCCGTCGAGCCCCGGCGCCGCTTCATCGAGGAGAACGCCCTCGAGGTGAGGAACCTCGACGTCTGATCCCGGGGGGCACCCCGCGGGAGGAAGGGAACCGATGGCCGAGAACGTCCAGCCGCTGGCGCCGCGCCCGGTGAGCATCGAGGACGAGATGCGGACCTCGTACCTCGACTACGCGATGTCCGTGATCATCGGGCGCGCGCTCCCCGACGTGCGCGACGGGCTCAAGCCGGTGCACCGCCGCGTCCTCTACGCGATGCACACGGTGGGGAACACCTCGGACAGGCCCTACCGGAAGTCGGCGAAGACCGTCGGAGAGGTGATCGGGCGGTTCCATCCCCACGGCGACGCGGCGGTCTACGACACGATCGTCCGGATGGCGCAGGACTTCTCCCTGCGCTACCCGCTGATCGACGGCCAGGGGAACTTCGGCTCGGTCGACGGGGACCCGGCGGCGGCGATGCGGTACACCGAGATCCGCATGTCGCCCCTGGCCGAGCAGCTCCTGCGGGACATCGACAAGGAAACGGTCGACTTCCAGGACAACTACGACGGGACCGAGAAGGAACCGCGGGTCCTGCCGGCCGCGTTCCCCAACCTGCTGGCCAACGGCGCCGACGGCATCGCGGTCGGCATGGCGACGAAGATCCCGCCGCACAACCTGGGCGAGCTGATCGACGCGGCCGAGCACCTGGTGAAGCATCCCGAGTGCACGGTCGACGACCTGATGCAGTACGTGAAGGGACCGGACTTCCCGACCGCCGGGATCATCCACGGGCGGGCCGGGATCCGGGCCGCCTACCACACGGGCCGCGGTCGCATCCAGGTGCGGGGTCGGATCGAGTTCGAGGAGGGGACGAAGGGGGCGCGGGACCGCCTGGTGATCACCGAGCTTCCGTTCCAGGTCAACAAGGTCCAGTTGATCGAGGAAATCGCCGGGCTGGTCCGGGACAAGCGCCTCGAGGGGATCGCCGACATCCGGGACGAGTCCGACCGGGAGGGAATCAGGCTGGTCCTCGAGCTGCGGAAGGACGCGGTCCCGAACGTCGTGATCAACCACCTCTACAAGCACACGAAGCTCCAGGTGACGTTCGGCGCGATCTTCCTCGCGATCGTCCACGGCCGTCCGCGGGTGCTGAACCTGAAGCAGATGCTCGGGCACTACCTCGAGCACCGGCGGGAGGTGGTCGTCCGGCGGACCCAGTACCTGCTGCGCCAGGCCGAGGCCCGGGCCCACGTCCTGGAGGGGCTCAAGAAGGCCCTCGATCACCTCGACGCGATCATCGCCCTGATCCGGGCGAGCGCGTCGCCCGCGGAGGCCAAGGCGGGCCTCGTCGAGCGCTTCGGGTTCACCGAGATCCAGGCCCAGGCGATCCTGGACATGAAGCTCCAGCGGCTGACCCAGCTCGAGCGGGAGAAGATCCTCGAGGAGCTCGCCGACCTGCTGGGCAAGATCGAGTACTACCGCCGGGTGCTGGGTTCGACGGAGCTGGTCGACGGGATCGTCGTCGACGAGCTCCGGGAGGTCCGCGAACGGTTCGCCGACGACCGGCGCACCGAGATCGTCGAGGACGAGGGGGAGATCGAGACCCTCGACATGATCCCCGAGGAGCAGGTGGTCGTCAGCTTCTCCCACCGCGGGTACGTCAAGCGGACCTCCCTCGAGGAGTACCGGTCCCAGGGCCGCGGCGGCGTCGGCACGAGGGGGATGGCGGGGAAGGAGGACGACTTCCTGACGAAGGTCCGGATCGCCTCCACCCACGACGACAGCCTGTGGTTCACCTCCACCGGGAAGGTCTACCGGCTCCCGGTCTGGCGCCTCCCGGATGCATCGCGCAGCGCCCGGGGAAAGGCGATCGTCAACCTGCTGAACCTGTCTCCCGGCGAGACCGTGCAGGGGTTCCTCGCCATCGACCGCGAGACCTTCGAGGCGGGCGAGCGGTACATCGTGACGATGACGGCGCGGGGCAAGGTGAAGCGGACGGCCCTCTCCGAGTACCGGAACATCCGGGTCAACGGCCTGATCGCCCTGACGCTCGAGGAGGGGGACGAGCTGATCGCCGTACGGCTGGTGCGGGAGAAGGACCATCTCTTCCTCGCGACGCGGAACGGGATGTCCGCGCGCTTCCCCGTGAGCGAGGTCCGGGCGATGGGACGCACGGCGGCCGGTGTTCGCGGGATCAAGCTGCGGGAGGGGGACCGGGTCGTCAGCGGGTCGGTTCTCAAGGAGGGGGAGCAGATCCTGACGGTGACGACCCGCGGCTACGGCAAGAGGACCCCGGAGGCCGAGTACCCGGTCAAGCACCGGGACGTCTACGGCGTGATCAACCAGAAGGTGACGCCGAAGACCGGCAAGGTGGTCGGGGCGATCCCGGTCCGGGAGGGCGACGAGATCATCGTCGCTTCCCGCGCCGGCCAGGTGATCCGCACCCCGGTCGCGGAGATCAGCGAGATGGGCCGCGCCACCCAGGGGGTCCGGATCATCCGCCTCCGCGGAGACGACGACGAGGTCGTGTCCCTCGCGCGCAGCCGCGCCCTCTGATCCAGCCGCGGGCGGCGCCGGTCTTGCGGGGGTCTCCACCCTGCTGAAACAGAAATGTTGCAGTCGGGGGTGGCGACCGGCGGTCAATGGGCGCAGGATACGGGACCTCGAAGTCCGAATAGCTGTCGGCCAGGGAAGGATTCCCACGACAGGACGGGACGGGAAAGACGCCGGGAGACCGGCGAGAAGGAGGGTTGTTTCATGAAGCACCGAGGCATCAGCCGCGGCCTGGTCGCGGGAGCGTTCGTCGCCCTGCTCTTCCTGGCCGCGCCCGCGATGGCGGACGACGGCGGCGCCGACCGCAACTGGACGGACAAGGCCGAGCTGTCCCTGGTCACCACCACCGGGAACTCCGAGACCACCACGTTCTCGCTGTCGAACGAGTTCGTCCAGAAGTGGACGAAGAGCGAGCTGAAGATCTACGCGATGGCCCTGCGCTCCGAGCAGACGACGAAGACGGCCGTCAACGACGCCGGGCGGCTGCGGGTCACCGACAGGAAGGAGACCACGGCGGACGCGTACCGCCTGTCCGGGAAGTTCCTGCGGGAGATCCGCGAGACGTTCCGCTGGTACGCCGAGGGCGGCTGGGAGCGGGACCGTCCCCAGGGAATCGACGACCGGTACTTCGCGGGGCTCGGCGTCGCCTTCGCCGTCCTGCGGCGGAACGCCCACACCCTCGACGCCGAGGCCGGTGTCCGGTTCACGGACGAGACGCCCGTCGGCGGGGACTCCGACAGCTTCGGGGTGGGTCGCGCGGCCCTCGCCTGGGGGTGGAAGTTCAGCGAGACCGGCGAGCTGGCCTCGTCCCTCGAGCTGCTGCAGAACCTGTCCACGTCGGACGACACCCGGGTCAACTGGGTGACGTCGGTCACCAGCACGCTGACCGACCGGCTGGCCCTCAAGGTCAGCTACACCGTGCGCTGGGACAACGACCCGGTGCGCGAGGTGCTGTCGTCTCCCGGGTTCGACGACGTGATCTGGGAGCACGACAAGACCGACACGATCCTCGCGGCCTCGCTGGTCGTGAACTTCTGATCCGATCCGCGTGCGCCGCCCGGGTCGCCTGCCGGCGACCCCTGCACGACCCGCGTCACGAGGGGTCCTGCAGGGGCGCCCGGCAGGGCGCCCGCCGTTGGCGCCATTGGCAGGGAAGGAGCAGGCAATGGAGAACGTGAACCAGTTGGCCGGTACTGCGAAGGAGTACGTGATCCTCTACGGGCCGCGGGTGCTCGGCGCCCTCGTCCTGCTGATCGTCACCTGGATCGTTGCCGGGTGGGTCGGCGGCGCGACCCGCCGCGGCCTCCGCCGCGCCAAGGTCGACGAGACCCTCGCCCGGTTCTTCGGCAACCTGGCGAAGTGGATCATGCTGCTCGCCGGGATCCTGTCGATCCTCGGCATCTTCGGCGTGGAGACGGCGAGCTTCGCCGGGATCCTGGCCGGCGCCGCCTTCGCCGTCGGCATGGCCTTCGCAGGCACCCTCGGCAACTTCGCCGCGGGCGTCCTGCTGCTGACCTTCCGGCCGTTCAAGGTCGGGGACGTGATCAACGCCGCCGGCGTCACCGGCAAGGTGGAAGAGATCGGGCTCTTCGCCACGATCCTCGACACCCCGGACAACCGCCGCATGATCGTCGGCAACCAGGCGATCATCGGGTCCAACATCGAGAACATCACCTTCCATGACAAGCGCCGGGTCCAGGTCGACGTGGGGACCGACTACGGCGCCGACCTGGACGAGACCCGGAAGGTGCTCGAGGAGGCGATCCGCTCCGTCGAGGGAGTGCTCGGCGATCCCGCGCCGCAGGTCTACCTCGACGCCCTCGGCGCATCGTCGATCGACTGGAAGGTGCGCGCCTGGTGCCGTACCGAGGACTTCTGGGGCGTGCGGGAGCGGCTGACCCGCGCGGTCAAGGTCCACCTGGACCGGGCCGGCATCGGCATCCCGTACCCGCAGATGGACGTCCACGTCGACCAGGTCCAGGCCTGACGGCGAGGCTCATCGCGGAAGCGCTCGACGGGGGCCGGCACCGCCGGCCCCCCTTCTTTCGCCTGCCGCCTGCCGGGGACCCCTACCGGCCCGGGGGATCGTAGTCGTCCGGATCGGTACCGTCCCGGGCCCACGCGATGGCGAGGGCCTCGGGGTCGGGGTGGCGCGAGGCGTCGATGTACCGCTCGCCATCGCGGATCCCGCTCTGCTCGGCGATTCGCTGGAACTGCCGCAGGACGATCGGACCCTCGAGCAGCACGGCGGACCGGACCATTCCGCGCTCCCGGTAGAGCCTCTGTCCCTCCACCAGCAGGAACTGGACCTCGGGGACGAGCGGCGAGAGCGCCCGCAGGTCCACCACGACGGAGAAGGGGCGCGGGATCTCCTCCAGGACCTCGCGGGACTCGCGCATCCAGTCCTGGATCTCGCCGTCGCTCATCCGGCCCGAGAAGGCCAGCCAGACACCCCAGGGTCTCCGTTCGATCCGGTACACCGCGCGTCCCCCTGCCGCCCCTTGTTCCGAAGGTTCGTTCTTTCCGCTTTATCGTATCTTACCTGTCCGGTGTCAAGGTGTCCAACATGTGTTGAACGCCGGTCGAAAGTGCCCCGGGTGCGGGCCGAAAGCTGTCGGCCCGGCGGGGGATCCGGGGTAGACTCTTCCTTCCGCCCGGCGCCCGGGGAGGCCCGGGCGGGTTCCACGGAGGCAGGACCATGAAGTTCTTCATCGACACCGCCGACGTCGACGAGATCCGGGAGGCCGCGAGCCTCGGCATCCTCGACGGGGTCACGACGAACCCGTCCCTCGTGGCGCGGACGGGCAAGCCGTTCCGCCAGGTGATCGAGGAGATCGTCGCCGTCGTCGACGGGCCGATCAGCGCCGAGGTGACGGCGACCGACTTCGAGGGGATGTGCCGGGAGGCGAGGGACCTCCACGCGATCCACGAGAACATCGTCGTCAAGATCCCGATCACGCGCGAGGGGCTGCGCGCCGTCAAGTGGTGCACCGGCGAGGGGATCCCGACCAACGTCACCCTCTGCTTCCACCCGCTGCAGGCCCTCATGGCGGCCAAGGCGGGCGCCCGTTACATCAGCCCGTTCGTCGGGCGGCTGGACGACATCTCCTCCGACGGCATGGAGCTGGTCGCGCAGATCCGGCAGATCTACGACAACTACGGCTTCGACACCGAGGTTCTCGTCGCTTCCGTCCGGAACCCGATGCACGTCGTCCAGGCCGCGCTGATGGGGGCCGACGTGGCGACGATCCCCTACAAGGTCATCGCGCAACTGCTCGCCCACCCGCTGACCGACATCGGCCTCGAGAAGTTCCTCGAGGACTGGAAGAAGGTGCCGAAGGCCGACTGACCGGGAGCCGGGTCCCCGTTCGCGGAAACGGGGGCCGGGACCGGCGGCGGCCGGGCCAGGAGACGGGTCGTGGACAGGATCGAGGAGCTGAGGGAAAGGCTCGAGCGGGCTCGCCAGGGCGGCGGCCCGCAGCGGATCGAGAAGCAGCACGAGGCCGGCAAGCTGACCGCCCGCGAGCGGATCGAGCTGCTGGTCGACCCGGGAACGTTCGACGAGACCGACGCCCTCGTCGTGCACCGCTGCACCGACTTCGGGATGGAGAAGAAGAAGATTCCCGGGGACGGCGTCGTCACCGGGTTCGCCCGGATCGACGGGCGCCCGGTGGCGATCTTCGCCCAGGACTTCACCGTCTTCGGGGGCTCCCTCTCGGAGACCTACGCGGCCAAGATCTGCAAGATCATGGACCTGGCGGTGAAGATCGGCTGCCCGGTGATCGGCCTCAACGATTCCGGGGGCGCCCGCATCCAGGAGGGAGCGGCTTCCCTCGCCGGCTACGCCGACATCTTTCTCCGGAACACCCTCACCTCGGGCGTGGTGCCGCAGATCTCTGCGATCATGGGCCCCTGCGCCGGCGGCGCGGTCTACTCGCCGGCGATCACCGACTTCGTCGTGATGGTGAAGAACACCTCCTACATGTTCATCACCGGCCCCGACGTGATCCGGGCGGTAACCCACGAGGAGGTGACCAAGGAGGAGCTCGGCGGCGCGCTCACCCACTCGTCGAAGAGCGGGGTCTCCCACTTCACCGCGGAGGACGACGCCCATGCCCTCGGCCTGGTCCGGCGCCTGCTGTCCTTCCTGCCGCAGAACAACCACGAGGACCCGCCGCGGAAGCCGACGGACGATCCGCCGGACCGCCGCGAGCCGGCGCTCAACGGGATCGTCCCCGACAACCCGAACAAGCCGTATGACATCAAGCAGGCGATCCGGCTGATCGTCGACGACGGCGACTTCTTCGAGGTCCACGAGCACTGGGCCCGGAACATCGTCGTCGGCTTCGCCCGCCTCGACGGCCGGACGGTGGGGATCGTTGCGAACCAGCCCGCCTACCTCGCCGGCGTGCTCGACATCGACGCCTCGCGCAAGGGAGCGCGGTTCGTGCGGTTCTGCGACGCCTTCAACATTCCGCTGGTCACCTTCGAGGACGTGCCGGGGTTCCTGCCCGGCGTGGCGCAGGAGCACGGCGGGATCATCGTCCACGGGGCGAAGCTGCTCTACGCGTTCGCCGAGGCGACCGTGCCGAAGCTGACGGTCATCACGCGCAAGGCGTACGGCGGCGCCTACTGCGTCATGGCCAGCAAGCACCTGCGGACCGACGTCAACCTGGCCTGGCCGACCGCCGAGATCGCGGTGATGGGGGCCGAGGGCGCCGTCGAGATCCTCTACCGCAGGGAGATGCAGGCCGCCGACGACCCGGAGGCGTTCAAGAAGCAGAAGGCGGAGGAGTACCGGCGCGCCTTCTCGAACCCGTGGGTCGGCGCCGAGCGCGGCTACGTGGACGCGGTGATCGAGCCGGCGGATACCCGGGCGCGGCTGATCTCCGGTCTCCGGATGCTGGAGACCAAGGTCGACACCTCGCCCCCGAAGAAGCACGGCAACATCCCCCTGTGACCGGGCTCGTTCGCCGCGCGGGAGACCGGGTTGCCCGGGCGGCGGCGGAGACGTACATGGTGCAGGCCGCCAACCGCTGGAGACGCACCGATGGGCCTTCTCGGCAAGCTCTTCGGGAAGGGGCCGACGCCCCCGCCCCCCGACCGGCTCCCGCGCCGCAACGATCCCTGCTGGTGCGGCAGCGGGAAGAAGTACAAGAACTGTCACCTCAAGGAAGACGAGGCCCGGCTCGGGCGGGTGCGGGTGAAGGCCGCCTGTTCCTCCGGGGGGTGACGGGTCTGATCCCCGGGGCCGGTCGGCCCCGTTCCGCCGCCAGTTCCGGCACCGCGCCCGTTGCCTGCTCCGGGCGCGCCCGCGGGCGGCGCCCCGCGCGCGTTCCCGCTGCCGCCCGCCGCTCCCCGCGAGGCGTGCGCCACCACCATCCCCACCGGGAGGCTGGACGATGTTCCGCAAGATCCTGATCGCGAACCGCGGCGAGATCGCCGTCCGGGTCATCCGCGCGTGCTGGGACCTGGGCATCGAGACCGTCGCCGTCTATTCCACCGTCGACCGGACCGCGCCCCACGTGCGGTTCGCCCACGAGGCGTACGAGATCGGCCCGGCGCCGGCCGCCGAGTCGTACCTGCGGATCGACCGGATCCTCGACGTCGCGAAGCGGTCGGGGGCCGAGGCGATCCACCCGGGCTACGGGTTCCTCGCGGAGAACGCCGACTTCGCCCGGGCGTGCGCCGATGCCGGCATCGTGTTCATCGGGCCGCCGCCCGGGGCGATGCGGGCGATGGGCGACAAGGTCGAGGCGCGGCGCCGCATGATCGAGGCCGGCGTGCCGGTCGTCCCCGGGACCGGCGCCTTCTCCGGGTCGGTCGAGGAGGCGCGGGCCGCCGCGGCGGAGATCGGGTACCCGGTGATGATCAAGGCGGCGGCCGGCGGGGGCGGGAAGGGGATGCGCGTCGTCGAGAGCGAGGAGGAGCTCGGCTCGGCCCTCGAGCGCGCCCGCTCCGAGGCCAGGGCCTCCTTCGGCGACGACACGGTCTACATCGAGAAGTTCATCCGGCGGCCACGGCACATCGAGGCCCAGGTCCTGTTCGATACCCACGGCAACGGCGTCTTCCTCGGGGAGCGGGAGTGCTCGATCCAGCGGCGACACCAGAAGCTGGTCGAGGAAACCCCGTCCCCGGTGGTCGACCCGGAGACCCGGCGAAAGATCGGGGAGATGGCCCTCGCGGCGGCGCGGGCCGTCGGCTACGTCTCCGCCGGCACCGTCGAGTTCCTGCGGGACCAGGACGGGTCGTTCTACTTCATGGAGATGAACACCCGGCTCCAGGTGGAGCACCCCGTGACCGAGCTGGTCTACGGGATCGACCTGGTCGGGGCCCAGATCCGGGTCGCGGCCGGGGAGCCGATCCCCTGGAAGCAGGAGGAGCTGGTTCCCCGCGGACATGCCATCGAGTGCCGGATCACGGCGGAGGACCCGCTGCGGAACTTCATGCCCTGCCCGGGAACGATCGAGGCGGTGCGGATCCCCTCCGGCCCGGGCGTGCGCGACGACTCGGCGGTCGCTCCCGGCTACACGGTGCCGATCCAGTACGACCCGATGGTCGCCAAGCTGATCACCTGGGGCGAGGACCGGATGGAGGCGATCCGGCGGATGCGCCGCGCCCTCGACGAGTACCGGCTCGACGGCCTCAAGACGATCATCCCGTTCCACCGCCGGCTGATGGACCACCCGGCGTTCGTCGAGGGAGACCTGCACACCGGCTTCCTCGAGGAGCACGCCGAGACCCTGAAGCCCGGGTCGGACCCCTGGCTCGACCGCATCGCCCTCGTGGCGGCGACGATCCACGCCTACCGGCAGCGGGTGGAGTCGGCGCTGCGGCGCGAGGCGGGACAGGCGGAAGGACGGGGCGTCTCGCCGTGGCTGCTGATCGGCCGCCGGCGCGTCCTCGGGAACCGGTGAGCGGGAGGAGACGGCGATGAAGTTCAAGGCGTACCTGGACGGCGAGGAGCACGACGTCGAGATCCAGCCGATCGAGGGCGGCTACCGCGTGGCCGTCGACGGGGAAAGCCACGACGTCGACACGGCGAAGCTCGAGGGGAGCTTCTACTCGCTGATCAGCGAGGGGAAGTCGTTCGAGGTCTCCGTGACCGCCGAGGAGGGGGACGTCTACGTCGTCCGCCACGGGGGACACCGGCGGGAGGTCAAGGTGGTCGACCCGCTGGCCGCTGCCGCCGGGGCACACCTGGCGCACACCGGGCGGGCGGAGATCACGGCGGTGATGCCGGGCCGCATCGTCAAGGTCCTGGTCCGGGAGGGGGACGAGGTTGCCGAGGGCCAGGGCGTGGTGGTCCTCGAGGCGATGAAGATGGAGAACGAGGTTCCCTCTCCGCGGGCCGGGAAGGTGACGAAGGTGGCCGTCGAGGCGGGCCAGACGGTGGAGACCGGGGCGCTGCTCTGCGTGGTCGAGTAGCCGAACGCACCCCTCCGGGCGACGGCCACCGCCCGGGACGGACCCCGCGCCTCCCCGCCGGGCGAACCGGCTAGCTGTTGAGGATCTCCTCCAGCTCCTTGCCGGCGCGGAACTTGACGATCTTCTTGGCCGGGATCTGGATCGTGGCGCCCGTCTGCGGGTTGCGGCCGGTGCGGCCCTTGCGCTCGGTCACGGTGAAGGTTCCGAAGCCGACGAGGGTGGTCCGCTCGCCCCGCTTCAGCGACTCGGTGATCCCGTGGATCATCGACTCCACGGCGCGCTGCGCCGCCGCCTTCGTGATGCCCGCATCGTGCGCGATCCGATCGATCAGCTCGGCCTTGTTCATCGAGTACCCTCCTGGACCTGTACGGCCACGTTCGCAAGAAAGCCCCTGACCTGCGTCCGCCTTTGTATCACGGGGGATTCCAGCGGGTCAACGCGGCCCGGCCGGGGCCGCGGAGCGCTTGCCCCGGCCCGGGAAGGTCGGGGATGATCCGGTCGCCGGGCAGCGCGTGGAAGGTACCCGGCGCGGGGAGGTGAGCGATGGCGACGCGTGGCGGACGACGGTGGGCGCGGGGTGCGGGGCTGGCGATGGCCGTGGTGGCGCTCGCGGGGTTCCTGGTCGGCGGTTGCCGGACGGTACCGGGGAAGGGACGGCGATCGGCCGGCGTCGACGCGGACCGGCTGACCGCCCTTCTCGACGCGGACACGGCCTTCGTCGTCGTGGAGTGGGTTCCGGGTCCGCCCGTCGAGGAAGGCGCGGGAGGCGAGGAGCTCGCCCGCCGGCAGGAGGCGTGCCGCGTCCTGGCGGGGGCCACCCTGGGTTTCCTGGGGATCGACATCTCCCCGTCCGGCGGGGGGGAAAGCGCGGACCGTTCCACCACCGGCCTCGAGACCGCTCTCTCCAGGGTCGCGCGGCTGTCCGGGGAGCGGCGGCTGTTCACCGGGTCGGTGTTCTACGGGCTGATGATCGCTCCGCCGCTCGATGGGATGGACTTGCCGTCCGCCGCGGACGTCCTGGTGGCCCGGACGACCCGGGACGGGCGGGAGGCCCTCGCCGGGTTGCTCGATGCCCTCGCCCGGCGGTTTCCGGGGAAGGTTCGCGCCCTGGACGGGACTCCGGGACCCGTGCGGGAATGGGAGTTCGACGTTGCGGCCTGGAAGGGGACGGCCCGCGTGCGCCTCGACGGGGACCGGCTGCGGGCGGCCTTCGGGGGCGGCTCCCTCGCCGGCGAGGCCGACCGGCTCCTGGCCGGGATCCCGGCGGGCCGGCCCCTCGGTGGGGTGCTTCCCCCGGCCCTCCGGGGGACCGGGCCCGGCCGGCGTTTCTGGGTTCGGCCGCCGGCCGTGGCGGAGATCGCGCGGGAATGGGTGGACGACGTCTTCCGGCAGGCCGTGGAAGAGACGGAGGGAGGGCCCGGCGGGACGCTCCTGCGCACCTTCGGCGGGCAGCTCGCCCCGTGGGTCGAGCGGCTGATCCGCTCCATCGCCCGGATCCGGGGCCGGTACGAGGGCATCCCCGGGTGGCAGGAGATTCGCCTCTCCGAGGATCCCGACCCGGTGATCCGCCTCTGGCACGACGCCGAGGGGACGATCACGCCGGAGCTCCTCGCGGGCGTGCCCGCGGACGTGCCGGTCCACGCCCTCGCCCTGCCGCCCCTCGACCGCCTCGCGATCGCCGTGGGAGAGGCCCTTTCCCCCGAGGCCGCGTCCCTGGTGAAAGCCTTCCTCGCGATGCCCGTCGCGGGAACGGGAAGCCCGACCTCGGGCGAGGCCTTCCAGGCCGTCGGCCCGGGCCTCGCCGGGTGGGACGAGCCCGGCCCCGACGGCCACCCCGGGGAGACAAGGGGGTTCGTCGTCGACGTGCGGGACGAGAAGGCGTTCGGTGCTGCGCTGCGGGCCGCGGCCCTCGCGAACGGGGGCGGCGAGCCCGTCGAGGAGGACGGCGTCCTGGTCTGGCGCCTGTCGGACGGGGAGAGCTCGAGGACGATCCTGCTCGGGAAGGGCCTCCTCGTCTCCTCGGGAAGCGAGGAGACGGCCTGGAGGGTGCTCTCGCGGCGGGGAGGCCTGGGGGACGACCCGGCGTTCCGGGCCGCGCTGGCGAAGGCGGCCGGGGAACACCCCGTCCGTGCGCTGGCCTGGACCCCGCCGGGGCGTCCCCCGGCCCCGGTCGTGCCGCGCCCCGCCGGCGAGGAAGACGTCAAGGCCTTTCTCAAGAGCCTGGGGTGGGCCTTCGACGCCTGCCGCGGGAGAACCGACCTCCTGCCGGCGGGAACCAGGGGCGTCCTCTCGATCGGGATGCCCGTTCCCGGGGGCGTCCGGGGAGTGTCGGTTCCCGTGGCCGGCGCCGCCGAGGAACGATGATGGGTGCCTGGAACGAACGGAGCCTCCGGCGGCTCCTCGAGCGGGTGGCCGCCGGGCGGGTGGACCCGGGGGAGGCGGCCCGGCGGCTCGCCGCCCTCGGGACCGCCGACCTGGGGCACACCCGGGTCGACCATCACCGGGTGCTCCGGCGGGGAATGCCGGAGGTCGTGTACGGGGAGGGGAAGACCCCGGACCAGGTCCTCGAGATCGTCGGCCACCTGGTGGCCCGCGGGGACGCGCCGGTCCTCGTCACCCGGCTGGCGCCGGCGACCGGGGAGGCCCTCGCCGAGCGGCATCCCCGCGGGCGGTGGGACCCGGTCTCCCGGACGTTCCTCTGGCGGAAGCGGAAGGGGCGGCTGCGCCCCGGGCTGCTCGTCGTCTCCGCGGGGACGTCCGACCTGCCGGTGGCCCGGGAGGTCGAGGTCGCCGCCGAGGCGCTGGGGCTGGCGGCGGACGCTCTCCACGACGTCGGGATCGCCGGGCTCCACCGGCTGCTCGAGGAGGTTCCCCGGCTCCGGCGAGCCCGCGTGGTCGTCGTGGTCGCCGGCATGGAAGGGGCCCTGCCCTCCGTCGTCGCGGGCCTGGTCGCCGTCCCCGTGATCGGGGTCCCGACCAGCGTCGGGTACGGCGCATCGTTCGGCGGCCTTGCCGCGCTGCTGGGGATGCTGAACTCGTGCGCCGGCGGGCTGACCGTGGTCAACATCGACAACGGCTACGGTGCGGCCTGCGCGGCCCGGGCGATCCTCGACCTGCGGCGTTCGTGAGGGCCCGGGCGGGTCCAGTCGGAAGCTCTTGACGTGCAAGATGATTGCACGCCGGCAAGGAGCGGCGTACCATTCCGCCGAACCCGGGCGCGGACCACGAGGGGGGTCTGCGCTCACGGCCGGGCGGGGCCCGGCCGGTGCCACGACGAGGGGTCCTGGACGGGGTGCCGCCCGCCGGAGCGGCGCGCGCAACGAGGGACTGCGCGCGCTCCCGGGCCCGGGGAGCCTCCCCGCGGCCCTGCCCGGGGGCGGGGCGCGAGAGGGACGGAACCGGCCGACCCGGACCCCGGGCCGGCCACGGAGAGCATGCCCGAGAACCCCGAAGAGGATCAACCCCCCCGAGAGGCTTCATGGCATCCACCTACAGGGACTGGGTCGAGGCGGTCCGCGAGGCGGCCGACATCGTCGAGGTGATCGGCGAGACGGTCGCCCTGCGCCGTGCGGGCCGGTCCCTGGTCGGGCTCTGCCCGTTTCACCAGGAGAAGACCCCGAGCTTCCACGTCGATCCGGGCAAGCAGCTCTTCTACTGCCACGGGTGCCACACCGGGGGCGACGTGTTCCGCTACGTGCAGCTCGTCCACCAGGTCGACTTCAACGAGGCGGTGGGGCTCCTCGCCGAGCGGTACGGCATTCCCCGGCCCGCCCGGGCCTCAGGTCGCGCCGAGGCCCGGGAGGCACGACAGCGCCGGCGGGCCCTCGACGCCCTCGCGGAAGCGCAGCGCTTCTTCCGGGAGGCGCTCGAGGGGCCGGCCGGCGCCGCGGCCCGCCGGTACCTCGCGAAGCGCGGGTACGGTGCGGCGGAGCGGCAGCGCTTCGAGCTCGGGTTCGCGCCCGATTCCTGGGATGCGCTCCTGCGCCACCTCTCGGGCAAGGGGTTCGCCGTCGAGGAGATCGTCTACGCGGGGCTCGCGGTTCCGCGGACCTCCGGGGGCGGCGCCTACGATCGGTTCCGGGGACGGGTCACCTTCCCGATCCGCGATCCCGCCGGCCGGGTCGTCAGCTTCGGCGGACGCGCCCTCGGGGACGCCACGCCGAAGTACCTGAACGGCCCGGAGACCCGGGTCTACGACAAGGGCCGGGTCCTCTACCGGGTGCACGAGGAGGGGCGGGCGATCCGCGCCTCTCGCCGGGCGATCCTGGTCGAGGGGTACTTCGACGCCCTCGGTCTCGCCCGGGCCGGGGTCGAGGGCGCGGTCGCGGTCTGCGGCACGGCGTTCGGCGAGGGGCACGCCCGCCTGCTCGGCCGGTTCTGCGAGACGGTGGTCCTGGTCTTCGACGGGGACACCGCCGGCCGCCGGGCGGTCCACCGGTCGCTTCCCGCGCTCCTCGGTCACGGGCTCGGCGTGCGGGTGGTCCTGCTTCCCGAGGGGATGGACCCGGACGACCTGGCCCGCGAACGCGGCGCCGAGGGGGTCCGGGAGGTCCTGGACGGCGCGATGGACCTGGTCGACTTCCTCGTCGCCGAGGCGCGGCGGGCATTCGACCTCGGGACCCTCGACGGGCGGACCCGCGCGGTCGAGATGGTCCTGCGCCACCTGGCCGCGCTACCCAGCCCGATCGCCCGGGACGACGCGGCGCTCCGGGTGGCCGCGGGCCTCGGCATGGACGACCGGCTGGTCGTCGACGAGCTGCGGCGGGCGGCCCGCTCGCGGGCCCGGACGGCCCGGACGGAGCTTCCCGGGCGCAGCGCCCGGACGGCCCGGGCGTTCTCCCCGGCGGAGGAGGTCCTGCTCCGCTGGCTGGCCGGCGAAGGTGCGACGGCGCCGGCCGATGCGCTGGCCCTCCTGGCGGGGTTGCCCCGGGAGGTGCTCGGCGAGGCGGCCCGGCGGCTGGTCTCCGCGTGGGAGGAGGCCGCCCGCCGGGGAGAGGCCTGGGATGCGCGCCGCTTCGCGGAGGCGGCCGAGGGCCCGCAGCGGGACGCTCTCCTCGCGGTGCTGTTCGCCCCGGGCCCGGAACCGGGGGCCGGCGAGGCGCGCGGGGCGGTGGCGGCGCTCCGGGAGCGGGCGCTGCGGGGAAGGATGAAGGAGCTGCAGGAACGGATCGAGCGCACGACCGACGGGGCGGAGCGGGCCCGCCTGCTCGCCGAGAAGGTCGCGCTCGCGAAGGAGCTGCACGGTCTGGGCGCGGCCCCGGGGGACGGCCCCGGTTCCCGCGAGCCCGCGCCCGGGTACGAGGCGGGCGCACCCTGAGCCCGGAAGGCCGGGGCGTGCCGAGACGAGGAGCAAGGAGGACTGCCTTGCGGATCGACGAGAAGTACGAGGAGGTGAAAGCCCTCCTCGCACAGGGCAAGGAGAAGGGGTGCCTCACGCCCGACGAGATCCGCGACCAGCTACCCGACGAGCTGGTCGCGGACCCGGCGGAGTTCGAGGAGGTGCTCGAGCTGCTCCGCGCCCAGGACATCGACATCCTCGAGGAGGACCAGCTGGAGGAGGGCGAGGACGACCTCGCCGATGCCGTCCCCGGGAGACGGGGTGGTCCCCACAGGAAGGTCGAGCCCGTCCTGCCGGTCGTGGAGCAGGAACGAACCAACGACCCCGTCCGCATGTACCTGCGGGAGATGGGGAAGGTCGACCTCCTCACCAGGGAAGGCGAGGTGGCGATCGCGAAGCGGATCGAGGAGGGCGAGCTGAAGGTCCTGCGCGCGCTGTCGCGCAGCCGGTTCGGCCTCGACGAGATCCTGCGGATCCCCGAGCGGCTCCAGCAGCACCCGAAGGCGGTCGAGGAGATCTTCGACATCTCCGAGGACGCCCTGGGGAGCAAGGGGCGGAGCCTCTCGCGCGAGGAGGTGATCAAGCGGAAGGTCTCCCAGGCGAACAAGCGGGTCGCGAAGGTCCGCAAGCTCGCCGAGCAGTACCACAAGGAAGAGGCGCGACTCGCGCGGTTGAAGAAGGGGACCAAGACCTGGAAGGAGGTCACGGCCAACGTCGACCGGCTGCGCGGGGAGATCGCCAGGGCGATCCAGTCGATCGGGCTGAACCAGCACTACATCGACCGCCTGGCGCGAGAGGTCAAGGACGCCCACAAGCGGGCGAGCCGCCACCGGCGGATCGAGCAGGACCTCAAGGCGCGCCTGCGAAAGGCCCGGGACGCCGCGGTGAAGCGGGAGCTCCAGCGCAAGATCCTCGACGCGCAGCAGGAGATCCAGATCATCGAGGCGGAGATGAGGTCCTCGGTCGACGAGCTGGCGGAGCTCGCCAAGGAGATCATCCGCGGCGAGACCGAGGCCCAGCGGGCCAAGAAGGACCTGATCGAGGCCAACCTGCGGCTCGTCGTCTCGATCGCGAAGAAGTACACGAACCGCGGCCTGCAGTTCCTCGACCTGATCCAGGAGGGGAACATCGGGTTGATGAAGGCGGTCGACAAGTTCGAGTACAAGCGCGGGTACAAGTTCTCGACCTACGCCACCTGGTGGATCCGCCAGGCGATCACCCGCGCGATCGCGGACCAGGCGCGGACGATCCGCATCCCGGTCCACATGATCGAGACGATCAACAAGCTCGTCAGGACCGCGCGATCCCTCGTGCAGGAGCTCGGGCGCGACCCGACCCCCGAGGAGATCGCGGAGCGGATGGACGTTCCGGTCAGCAAGGTCCGCAAGGTCCTGAAGATCGCGCAGGAGCCGATCTCGCTGGAGACCCCGATCGGGGAGGATGAAGACTCGCACCTCGGGGACTTCATCCAGGACAAGAAGTCCCCTTCTCCAGTCGAGGCGGTGGTCAGGATGAACCTCAAGGAACAGACGGGGACCGTTCTCAAGACCCTGACTCCGAGGGAGGAGAAGGTCCTGAAGATGAGGTTCGGCGTTGACGAGAGCAACGAGCACACCCTCGAGGAGGTCGGCCAGGCCTTCCAGGTGACTCGCGAGCGCATCCGGCAGATCGAGTCGAAGGCGCTCAAGAAGCTCCGTCAACCGTCACGGGCGCGGCTGCTCAAGCCGTTCCTCGGGGGTGATTCGGGGCCGTCGATCACCCCGTGACGTGGCCATCGCCTCTATCCAGGTCAAGGACGGCACGGAGCCCGGGAGCCATCGGTTCCCGGGCTTCGTTTCGCCGCGCGGGCACGCATGGTGCCTCGGACGGACACGTGCGATGCCGGAATCCGCGATCGCCGTGTGGGCGCGGCGCGATGCGCCGCCCGGGTCGCCTTCCGGCGACCCCTACGGGGGACCCGTACACGAAGCCGCGGGTTTCGGGGGTTCATGTAGGGGCGCCCGGAAGGGCGCCCGAGGGTGCCGGGCGCGCGTGTCGGCGTCGTGCGCGTTCGCCGCGTGATGCGCGGCGCGATGCGCCGCCCGGGTCGCCTTCCGGCGACCCCTACACATGACCCTCTGGCCTCCCGGCGGCCCCTGCGCGATCCGCGCCACGACGGGGTCCAAGGGGGCGGGCGTCAGGGGCTCCCGGGGGCGCGTTCCGCCCCCCCGGCGAGCAGGGCGCGGAGCTCGTCGGGGCCGAGGACGCGCCCGCTCGCCCGGATCCGGCCGTCGATGGCCAGGGCGGGGGTCATCATGACGCCCCGGCGCGTGATCTCCGCCACGTCGGTCACCTTCTCGACCTCGGCGGCGAGGCCGAGCTCCGCGAGAACGGCGCGGACGTTGGCCTCGAGCCGGCGGCACTTCGGGCAACCCGTACCGAGCACTTCGATCTTCATCGCTGGTCTCCTTCCGGGGGGCCCGTCAGCCGGCGAGGGCCCCGTAGATCATTCCCGTCACCGTCGCGAGGATCACGACCAGGGCGACGTAGGCGACGGTCTTCCTCGTCCCGAGGACGCTGCGGATCACGAGCATGTTGGGCAGGCTGAGGGCCGGCCCCGCGAGCAGCAGGGCGAGGGCCGGTCCCGGGCCCATGCCGCTGCCGAGGAGCCCCTCGAGGATCGGCACCTCGGTCAGCGTCGCGAAGTACATGAAGGCGCCCGAGACGGCGGCGAACAGGTTCGCGCCGAGGGAGTTTCCTCCGACGGCGGCGGCGACCCACGCCGACGGGATCAGCCCCTCGTGCCCGGGCCGCCCGAGGAGCAGCCCCGCGACGAACACCCCCACGGCGAGCAGCGGCAGGATCTGGCGGGCGAAACCCCACGACTGCTCGAACCACGTCCCCGTCTCGTCCGGGCGCCCGGCGACGAGCGCGGAGAGACCGATCACGCCGGCGACGAACGGCACCATCGGGCGCGCGGGGAAGGCGAGGGCGAGCGCGAGGACGGGCGCCGCGGCCAGGGCCACCTTCCACCAGCGGATGCCGAACCAGGCGACGAGCATCCCCGCGAGGACGAGGGCGGCGGCGCCGGTGATCGGCCACTTCCACTGCCAGGCGAGGTACCAGGCGCCCGCGGGCCGGTCCGGCCTTCCCCAGTTGGCGAAGACGAGGATGACGACCATGTCCGCCAGGAAGAGGGCGTTCTGCCAGAGGGGGCGAGCCGGCTCGTCGCCTCCCGCCGCGGCGATCGCCTCGATCCGCTCCCGCTCCTCGTTCCGGAAGAGGAGCTCCATCGCGAGGCCGACGACGACGCTGAAGACGACCGCGCCGACCGCCCGGGCGATCCCGAGCCGGAGGCCGAGCACCCGGGCGGTCAGCACGATCGCCAGGACGTTGATCGCGGGCCCCGAGTAGAGGAACGCGCACGCGGGACCGAGCCCCGCGCCCATCCGGTAGATGCCGGCGAAGAGCGGGAGGACCGTGCAGGAACAGACCGCGAGGATCGTGCCGGAGACCGACGCGACCCCGTAGGCGAGGGGCCGCGGGGCCCGCGGTCCGAGGTAGCGCATCACCGAGCCCTGGCCGACGAAGACCGCGATGGCGCCCGCGATGAAGAACGCCGGCACGAGGCAGAGCAGCACGTGTTCCCGGGCGTACCAGCGGACCAGCCGGAGGGCCTCGATCAAGGCCCCCTGGAACCGGGGCGAGTCGACCGGGAGCCACCAGCAGGCGAGGAACCCGCCGACCAGCAGCGCGAGGATCCGGGCTTCCTTCCGGTCCATCAGGGAGTGTCCTCCTGCCGCCCGGTCTCCCGGGGGCGGTGTCGGGGCTCCGGGCCGTCTCCCGTGGCGTTCTCGCGCGTCGCTCCCGGGGCGCAGGCGAGGCCGGTCGTGCTTCTTCCCGCCGTGCCGGCCGGTCGGCCGCCCCGGGGGGCGCGCCCGCTCGAACGGGCGGGGTTCTTCTTCTCGGCCCGTGTCCATTTGGCTGGTTTGCCAAGTCGCAAGACGCTGGATCGGCGGACGAGGGCGCGGGGGAACATCGCGGGACTCCGTGGGGGGTCAGCGGGCCAGGTCGAGGTGCTCGCGGGCGACGCTCGCGAGGACGGACTCGGCGCAGGAGAAGAACTTGAGAACGCAGGGGACGCGCAGCGAGTAGAAGACCTGGGAGCCGCGCTTCTCGTCCCGGACGATGCCGGCCGCCTTCAGCACCGAGAGGTGCCGGGAGATCGTCGAGACGTCGACGCCGACCATGTCGGCGAGCTCGGTGACGCACCGCTCCTCCCGGGCGAGCTCGTCGACCATGAAGAGGCGGGTCGGGTGGGCGAGGGCCTTGAGGATCCTCGCGCGGGCCTCGTAGCCGGCTTGCGTCCTGCGGTCCATGGCGGGTCTCCCGTCATCGTACACTTGGCAGGTTAGCCAAATGCGCATCAGTTGTCAACCCATCCCCGCGGCAGGCCGCCGTTGTCGCCCGTTCCCGGTCCCGGTACCTTCCGGGTGGAGGTGAGGGATGGAAGAGAGCGAGCCGCGCCGTCTCCGGGCCGTGCTCCTCGTGGCGGCCGCCTTCCTCGGCACGATCCCCGCGGCCGGGGGCACGCGTCCCTTCGAGGTCGACGCCCGGGAACCGGGAGCGGGGGAGGTCCCGGCGCTCGGCGCGGTGAACGCCGGACCATGGGTCCAGCCGGACCGGCCCGACCTCTGCGAGTCGTACCGTTTTCTCGGCGTTTCCCAGGTGCGGACGCACGACTTCCACGGACCGACCGACCTCGGCTACGTGGACGACCAGGGCATCTTCCCCGACATGTCCCGGGACCCGGAGGACCCGTCGGCCTACCACTTCGGACCGGCGGACGAGGTCCTCGGGGAGATCCTCGACTGCGGCGGAGAGGTCTTCTTCCGCCTGGGTTACTCCTGGGAGGACCCGCCCGTCCACAACGATCCACCCGACGACCCGCAACGGTTCGCCGAGGTGGCGGCCCACGTCGTCGCCCACGTCAACCACGGATGGAACGACGGCCACCGGTGGGGGATCCGCTGGTGGGAGACCTGGAACGAGCCGGACCTCGATCAGTTCTGGACGGGCACCCCGGAGCAGTTCTTCGACCTCTACGAGCGGACCGCGCGGGCGATGAAGCGGGAGGACCCGTCGATCCTGGTCGGTGGCGCCGGCATCAGCGACCCGTTCGACCCGGACTACCGGGACCGGTTCCTTCGCTACTGCAAGGAGAGGGGTGTTCCCCTCGACTTCTTCTCGTGGCACCACTACGAGGACCACCAGGTCGGATCCCCGGGGCGGTACCGGGAGATGATCGAGTCCGTCCGGTCGGAGCTGGAAGCGGCCGGCCTCGAGCACGCGCTCCAGGCGATCACCGAGTGGAACCACGCGCCGCTGTGGACGCCCTACCACTGCTCGCTCGCGGGGGCCGCGTTCGACCTCGTGGCGATGGCCGGGATGGCCGACGACGGCGTGTCGCTCGCGTACCTCTACCGGGGGGACGACCGGGGCACCCGGTGCGAGGAACTGCACCTCCACGACGCGGACGGGAGCCGCAAGGTGCCGGCCTACGCGATCCGGGCCTGGTCGCTGCTGCGCGGGACCCCGCACCGTCGCCGGGCGGACGGTTCCGACTGGCGCCACGCCGTCGTCTACGCCGGCCGGTCGGAGGACGGCCGCACGCTGCGGGTCCTCCTCGTGAACTACGACGACGCGGCGATGACCGGCTTCCGGTTGACCGTCCGGGATCTCGGGTCCTGCGGGGTCGAGCGGACGGTGCGGCGCGAGGTGCTCGGGTGGGACGGGTTCGAGGAGGCGGAGACCTTCGCCAGCACGGCGGACCCGCTGGTGCTCGACCGCGAGGCGCCCAACCCGTCGGTCACGCTCGTCACCCTCGAAGGGCTCGCGCCGTGGCCGGGCCGCCTCCGCTCCGACGGGGCCGGGTGTCCCTCGGAGGGACCGACCCTTTCCTGGGACCCGGTGCCGGGGGCGAGCGGGTACCGGGTGTACCGGTCCGAGGAGTCGTGCGCGGCCGCACTGGCGGCGACGGAACCCGTGGCGGAGGTCGCGGAAACGTCGTGGACCGATCCGGCCGGCGGGGAGGCGACCCGCGCCTTCTACGCCGTCGAGCCGGCGGACGCCTACGGGACCTGTCCCGGCGATCGGCGCTGCATCGCGGCGGGCTGCCCGGCGCCGGCCCCCGGGCCCGTCCTCGGCCTGCGGGTCGAGCGGCGGGGAGCGGATCTCCTGCTCTCCTGGGAGGAGGCGGAACACGCGGCGTCGTACCGGGTGCGACGCGCGACGCATCCCGACCCGGTCACCTGGGGCTGGCCCTGGCGGGAAGGGATCGCCGACGAGGACCCTGCCGTTCCCGGTGTCCAGTGGACCGACACCGGGGCCGCGTCGACCGATCCGCCCGCCTGGTTCTACCTCGTCGATGGAGAGCCCGCCGGCCCGTGAGGCAGGCCGTCCCCTGCCCCTGCCCGCCGCGGCACCGCCCGCCGGCGCGAAGGCCGCGGCCGGTGCTACCAGTGGACCTCGGCGGTGAGGTAGAGGCGGTTTTCGTCGGTTTCGCCGGCGTTCAGCGCGTCCGCGTCGTCGTAGTCGACCTGCTGGAGGTTGACGATGAACCGCACGTAGTCGTTGTACCGCCACGCGACGCCGAGGATGGCGTTCGTGCGGTCGCCCCCGTGGTTGGCGACGGCCTCCGACTGGTCCCAGTCGTCGTACCTCGCGAGGATCGCCCAGCGGTCCGTCGGCCGGACCTCGAGGTTCACGGAGAGTCCGTCGCCGTCGTACTTCCCGTACCGGTCGTTGTCCGCGTCCACGTACATCGCCGCGACGAGGAACCGCGGGCAGTTGTAGACGACGTGCACGCCGGCCATCGTGAAGTCGGTCCCCGCCGGCACGTCGGTGCGCGACTCGTCGTCGTCGCTGCGCACGCCGAAGAGGCTGACATCCAGGTAGCGATCCCGGGTCGGCTTCACGTGTTCCCGGCCCGTGCCGAGCGCGTGCCAGGTGAGGCGCGCCTCGAGGGAAAGCCCCTGGCCCTCGTTCTCCCCGTGGTAGCCCTCGCCGTTGACGAGGGCGATCTCCGAGGAGAAGTGGTCCAGCCGCGTCCGGAGGTTCACTCCCAGGTCGGCCGAGTTGACGAGATGCGCGCCTTCGCCGGCCTCGACGAACGTCTTCGATATCGAGCGGTAGAACCACCCGTGGTGTTCCTCGAAGTCGATCCACGGCCGGTGCACCTGTCCGATCTCGATCCCGGTGTGGGGCAGGATGTCGGCAAGCCACAGGTAGGCGTACTTCAGCCGGACGTTCCAGCTCCCGTCTCCCTTCGTGCCGGGCGCCTTCGTCTCCTGGTAGGTGTCCAGGGTGAGACGCATGTAGTTCCGCTCGTCGAAGTACGCCTTCACCTGGAGGTAGTTCCGTCGCGTCTCGAACTTCGACGTGCTCGGCCCGCCGTCCGGGTCGCGGTGGACGAACCCGAGGTAGTGGACCCCGCTGAACCGGAGCCTGGCCGCCTTCGAGGCAGGCACGACCTCCCGCGTGGCGTGCTCGTCCCCGAGCGTCAGCGGCACCCGGCCGTCGCCGGGCTCCGTGTAGACCTGGTGGGTCTTCGGGTCTTCCCACAGTTGCGGGTTCCCGGCGAGGGCGATGGTGGCACCGAGGAGTGCGGGAACGAGGCCGACGGCGAACCGCAACGCGGCGGCGCGGAGAGCGGGCATCGTGTCTTCCTCCCTTGCTCCCCCGGGCCCGGCCGGGGGGCGCTCGTTGGTTCCCGGGGTGCGCCAGTGTAGGGGACGCGACCGGTCCCGCCAGCCCCCGCCGGTGACGATTCGGTGTCGCGCTTCCGGGAGCCCCGGGTCAGCGCAGCCCGAGCTCCTCGAGCTTGCGGTAGAGGAAGCTGCGGGAGAGACCGGCGGAACGGGCGGCCCTGGAGAGGTTTCCCCCGGTGCGCTGGAGGAGGGCGTGGAAGTAGGCGCGCTCGAAGTGCTCCTTCGCCTCGCGCCACGTCCCGGCCAGGTGCAGGAGGGCTTCGCCCCGGTCGGCGTCGCTGCGGCCCGTGATCTCCCGGGGGAGCAGGTCCGCGTGGAGGATCTCCCCGTCGGCCAGGGCGACCGCCCGGGCGACGACGTGGCGCAGCTCGCGCACGTTGCCGGGCCAGGAGTAGCCGAGCAGGATCCGCGCGCACTCCCGGTCGAGGCCGAGGAAACGCTTGCCCTGCTCCCGGGCCGCCTCGGCCGCGAAGAACCGGACCAGCGGGAAGATGTCCTCGGGCCGTTCCCGCAGCGGTGGAATGTGGATCACGGCCCCGGCCAGGCGGTAGAGCAGGTCTTCCCGGAAGCGGCCGGCTTCGACCAGTGCCCGCAGGTCCTGGTGGCTGGCGGACACGACCCGGACGTCCACCGGCACCGGCGCCGGTGCGCCGAGGGGATGGATGTGCCCGTTCTCGAGGGCCCGGAGCAGCTTGGGCTGGAGGTGGGAGGGAAGGTCGCCGATCTCGTCGAGGAAGAGGGTCCCTCCACTGGCCAGGGCGAACTTCCCCGGGCGCGGCGCGACGCCCGTCGCGACCGCCTTCTCGATTCCGAAGAGCTCCGCCTCGAGCAGGTCCCGGGGCAGCGCCGCGCAGTTGATCGCGACGAACGGGCCCCCGGACCGGTCGGAGCACGCGTGGATGCGCCGGGCGAGGAGCTCCTTGCCGGTGCCGGATTCCCCCTGGAGCAGGAGGGGGAGGCCGGTGGGGGCGAGGTGGTCGAGCTCCTCGAGGACCTGTCGCGAGCACCCGGAGACGGCGATGAAGGCCTCCCGGTCAAGCCTGGTCCCGGCCTTCCGCTGCCCCGGTTCCGGGGGCGGTGCCATCGGGGCAAGCCAGGAGGCGGCCACGGCGGCCACGACCCGGACGTCGTCCGGCAGCTCGTCGGGAGAGGCCGCGTACGGCTGCACGAGGAACGCCCCGCGGGTGTCGGCGGGCCCCACGAGGGGTTTCCAGAGCAGCGGTCCCCCCGGCAGGTCCTTCCGCTCGGTCGTGGCGGGAAAGCCCCCGGGCTCGAGGGCCGCCTCGACCTCGGCCGCCAGCGGTTCCCCCGCCGCCGCCACGATCGCCCACCCGTTGCCCGCCTGCTGCAGGACGAGCACCGTGCGGGCACGGAGGCGTTCCGCCGCGTGGGCGAGCAGGCGGTGGCGCAACGACTCGTCGCTTCCCCCGGCACGCGCCAGTTCCTCGAGCAGCTCCGCGACGCGATCGAGGGCCGGTTCCGACCCCGGGTCGGTGTCCTGTGCCCCGGGGATGGCCGTGTGGAGCTCCTGGCCGGGATCGCTCCGGGGATCCGCCTTCCGCTCCCGCGGCCCGAGGGAGGGTTCGAGGGACGAGAGGCTGACCCCCTTGCGGACCGCGAGCAGGACGGAACCCGCGGCGAACCACCGCTCGACGGGCGTCTCCGCCTCCTCGATGCGCTGTTCCTCGATCCAGGTGCCGTTGGTGCTGCCCAGGTCCCGGAGAATGACCCGGTCCCCGTCGGCGATCCGGAGTTCCAGGTGACGGCGGGAGATCGAGGGGTCCGGGAGAACGATGTCGCACCCCTCTCCGCGCCCGATCACGACCCGTTCCTTGCGGACGGGCCAGCGAACGACCCCCTTCCTCGTGCGCGCTTCGAGGTAATACATTCCCGACCCCCGGTGACCCGGGGGAACGAGAGCGGCGTCGTCCCCCCGGCGATCCTCCTGCTCCGGTACGGCGAACCCCCCTGGCCGGCAACTATTTCGGTGCTCGAGGCAAAAGAGAAAAGGCGAGGCAACCACCGGTCCCGGCGGCGGCCTCGCCCTTCCTCGATGTCACGTCCGGTGGCCACGGGTCCGGGAACGTTCGTCCCGGCCCGCGCACCGGCTCACTCGCCGTCGTCGCCGATGGCCTCGTCCGGGCAGCCCTCCATGGCCTCCTTGCAGGCCTCTTCCTCTTCCGGGGTCTCGGGCTGCTTGTAGACGTAGGCATGGTCCCCGTCGTCGTTCATCTTGAAGTTGTCGGGGGCCGTCGAGACGCAGAGCTGGCAGGCGGTGCAGTTCTCGTCCACGTAGTACTTGCCCGGCACGTTCTCCGGGTGCTTCTTCGTCTTGTCAGCCATGGCACTCTCTCGTTTCGCTCGCAGGCGAGCAGGGTGGGGATCGCGGATTCTAGCGCGGTGAGGCGCCGGGTCGCTACCTCCCGGGTGTCCCTGCCCCACCGGGAGCGGCGAGCCGGAAGGTCCGCAGCGCGAGCCACTCGCCCGCGGCGAGGGCCCGCTCGATCCCTTCCCGCGACCCGGTCGCGCCGGTGGCCGGAAGCAGCGCGATTCCCCACGCTCCGGGCTCCAGGGCACCCCCGGGGATCACGGCCTCGAGCTCGCGGCAGCCGGTCTCCGGGTCAACGGGCCCGCGGGGGTGGAGCGCCACCTGGGACCGGACCCGGGGGGGCGAGCCCGCCTCCCGGCGGAAGAGGATCGCCCGGGGAGGATGTTCGCTGCCGCAGGCGACGAACCGGAGCGAGACCCGGCTGCCCGGGGGCAGGGGTTCCTCCCCGCGAACCGGCACGAAGGCGGCGCGGCGCACGTCGCGGGGCGCCACCGGGGCCGCCGGCCGACCGGGGGCCACGTCGAGCAGGAACTCGCCCCCCGAGTTGAACCCGAGGCGCACCCCGGAGACGGGGAGGACAGGGGCCGCTCGTCCCCTCGGGTCCGCCACGTCGATCGTGGCGAGGGCTGCGCCGACCCGGTCGTCCTGGAGATCGTGCACCGCCACCCGGACCTCGTACCGGCCCGGTCCGGGCACGGAGCAGGCCTGGCGCACCACGAGGCGGGCGGGCGCCGCCGGCCCCGGTGCCCGGGGCAGGCGCACCTCGTGGACCCGCCGGTCGCCCAGCACGCAGACCGGGGACCCGTCCGGGCGGGCGACCAGGCCCTCGACGGCGATCCGGGCCGCCACGCCTCCTCCCTCCACCGGCAGGAACGAGACGTCCGCGAGGCGGACCGCGATCTCCACCGCGGTCCGCCGGTCCGGTGGCGACGGCCAGGTTGCCTCGAGCCGAACCTCCGGGTGCGGATGGGAGAGGGGGTCGAGCAGGGCCTCGAGACGCCGCTGGATCCCTCGCGTGGCGGGGGCGTCCACGTAGACCGTTGCCCGGTGGTGGACCCGGTAGCGCCAGAACTCGGGATGGGCCGTCGTGTCCAGCTTGACGACCACGTTGTGCGCCTCGCTTCCCTTCGCCGGGGCGGGCACCGGTACGCTGAACAGGTAGTAGCAGTCGAGCTGGGCGAGGACCCGCTGGAAGGCGATGTCCAGGTCCCCCGCGAGCCGCACGACCTGGCCGCCCGTCGTGTTGGCCAGCCAGGACATCAGGGTGGATTCCTCGCCGCCGTGGGAGAGGCCCCGGGCGTCGACCATGTAGATGCTGAAACCGGCCTGGGCTGCCCGGTGAAGGCTGTTCATCGCCTCGAGCTGCAGGTCACGGGGCAGGTCGAACCAGGGGCTGGTGAAGACGACCAGTCCCTTCCGTCCCGGGAGCCCCGCGTGGGCGAGAAGGACCTGCCGGATGGCGGCGATCGACCGCTGCGGGTCGGGACGAAGGTCATCGGCGAGGAGCATCTCCCCGAGGACGCCCTCCCCCTCGAGGTAGGAGCCCTCCTCCTGGATCACCCGGAAGATCTCGGTCCCCTCCCCGGTCAGGAGCGGGTCCGCCGGACGCTCGCCCACGCCCGGCACGTCCGTGGCCTCGCCGAGGGGCGGTCCCGCGGCGGGCGTGCCGAGGAGCGCGTCCGCGGCCGCCCGGATCACGGCCGGGTCCCCCGTGAAGCCGGGCGCGAGGGGAACGAGCCGCCGGCCATAGGCGAACACCCGGACCCGGAGCGGTTCCCGCGCCGCCCGGTCGGCCAGCGAAAGGAGGGCCCGGTGAACGCGGTGCCGCGCGGCGGTGTCGAGGAAGTTCAGGTCGACGAACACGACCAGGCGGGGCACGAGGAGCGAGGCCGCCTCCCCCGGGAGGCTGGTGTCCCGGACGAGCGGCCCGAGGATGGAAGACTCGCCGCAGATCCGGTCGAACTCGACGGCGGCGAACTGCTCTTCCGTGAGCGGCTTTCCGTCGAGCAGGAGGACGAAGTCCTCCTTGCGGAGGTCGGTGACCGGTCGGCTTCCCCGGCCGCGGGGGTCGAGGACGGTCACGTCGACCTGGACACGGCGCACCTCGGCCGTCTCGGTGAGCGAGGACCGGCGGGGCGCGTCCGCGGCCAGCGCGAAGGTACCGGCGAGCGCGGCGGTCAAGAGGAGAAGGACGACCAGGCGAAGGGCTTTCTCGCTCATGGCCGGATCATGTCACCGGGGTGCGCGACCGTCGAGGCCCCCCGGGGGACCCGCCGCGGGCCGCGCCCCGCGCGCTGTGATAAACTGCCGGTTTTGGGGCCCATAGCTCAGATGGTCAGAGCGGCCGACTCATAATCGGCTGGTCCCAGGTTCGAGCCCTGGTGGGCCCACCAGCCCCGGGGGGCCACACCACCGAGCGGATCGGGAGGAATCCACCTTGAACGAGAACCTCGCGCGTCTCGTGCGCCTCCAGGAAGTCGAGTTCGAGATCCAGGCCCTCCAGCGGAAGCGGGACGACGAGCTCCCCTCCCGGTCCGCCGAGATCGAGGCGTCGTTCGAGCAGACCATCGCCGAGATCGGCGCGGATCGCCTCCGCCACGAGGAGCTGGTGGGCCTGCGGAAGGAGCTGCTGGAGCGGAAGGAGGAGCTCGAGACGCGGTTGCGCCAGTCGAACGAGCGGCTGGCCCACGTGACCAACCAGCGGGAGTACAGCGCCGTCCTCAACGAGATCGACCACACCCGGACCGAGCTGCAGGGCGTGGAGACCCAGCTCGCCGAGTACGAGGCCGAGATCGAGCGGCTCGCGGGGCCGGCGGCCGAGGCCGACGAGCGGATCGCCGCGGAGCGCCAGAAGATGGATGCGGCGCTGGCCGAGGTCGCCCGGGAGAAGGACGAGGTCGTCGCCCGTCTCGACGAGCTGGGGAAGGTCCGGGACGAGATCGTCCGCGGGCTGCCGCCGGCCTGGTTCCGGCGGTTCGAGCGGATCAAGGAGGCCCGGGGCGGCGTGGCGATCGCCCGGATCGTTCCCGGGGGCGGTGGGCAGGCCTGCGGCGAGTGCCACGTGCGCCTGCGGCCGCAACTGGTCGCCCTGGCGCGGCGGGGCGAGGACCTGGTCTTCTGCGAGAGCTGCAAGCGGATCCTCTACTGGATGCCGGAGGATCCCGCCGGGAAGGGGGCGGGCGGAGGCGTCGAGGCCGGCAAGGCGGAGGCCGCCGCACCCGGTGAGGGGCAGGCTCCTCCGGCCGCCGACGGTGCGGGCGGGGGCACCGCCCCGGCGGATCCTCCCGGTGGCCAGCCTCCCGCCGGTCCCTGAGCGGGGGCGGGGATGCGCCTGCTCGCCTGGGTCGACGGTGGCGCGAAGGGAAACCCGGGCCCGGCGGGGTGGGGGCTCGTGCTGCGCACGCCGGACGGGGTCGAGCTGCGCCGGGGCTGGGGCTACCTCGGGGAGACCACCAACAACGTCGCCGAGTACCGGGGGCTGATCGCGGCCCTCGAGCAGGCCCTGGCCCTCGGGGCGACCGAGCTCCTGGTTCACACCGACTCCGAGCTGGTCCAGCGGCAGGTGACCGGCGTCTACCGGGTCCGGCAGCCCCACCTGCAGGACCTGGTCGCCGATGTCCGGCGGCTCGCCGGGCGGCTCGGGAGGTTCGAGATCGTCCACGTCCCCCGGGAGGAGAACCGGGAGGCGGACGCCCTCGCCAACCGGGCGATGAAGGAGCGCTCGTCCGGCTGGGACTGACGGTGCCGGGCGGCGAGCCGGGGGCGTGGCGTTCGCCGGGGCGTCGGGCCCCGCGCGGGAGGGCAGCGCAATGACGGTCACCGAGCGGGTCCGGGAGATCCGGCGGCGGATCGAGGCGGCCGCCCGCCGGGCCGGGCGGGACCCGGCGGAGATCACCCTGGTCGGGGCGAGCAAGCGCCAGCCGGTCGAGCGGCTGCTCGAGGCCCGGGACGCGGGCGTGCGGGTCCTCGGCGAGAACCGGGTCCAGGAGGCCCTGGCCAAGGTGCCGCAGGTGCCGGGGGTGTGCTGGCACATGATCGGTCGCCTCCAGCGGAACAAGGCCCGGAAGGCGGTCGAGGTCTTCGAGCTGATCCACTCGCTGGACTCGCTGCGGCTGGCGGAGACGCTGGACCGGCTGGGCGTGGAACGGGGCCGGCCGGTGGACTGCCTCGTCGAGGTCAACGTCGGCGGCGAGGAAACCAAGGGGGGCGTGGCGCCGGCGGAGCTCGGCGCGTTCCTCGACGCGGTGGCGGGGCGGGAGGGCCTGCGGGTGCTCGGCCTGATGACGATCCCGCCCTGGCGGGAGGACCCGGAGGAGGTCCGTCCGTACTTCCGGCGATTGCGGGAGCTGGCCGGGGAGGCCGCGACCCGGGAACTTCCCGGCGTCGCGATGCGCGAGCTCTCGATGGGAATGTCCCACGACTTCGAGGTCGCCATCGAGGAGGGGGCCACCTTCGTCCGGATCGGCACGGCCCTTTTCGGCCCCCGGGACTGACGCCGCGGCGCAACCCCGGCGCACCTCCCGGCGGGCGCCCAGCGTCCGGGTCTCGTGCCGCCCGGGGAGCCACCCGCGTTTGCGGCGCACCTCCCACTCAGGTCTTTACCCGAGAGCGTGCTGGGCCGGGGAGCGACCCGCGTTTGCGGGGCACCTCCCACGGGGTCCGGCCGGGCGCTGGCCTCCGGGCCGCGCGGGGGCGCCGCGCGGCGAGGCGCGGCGAATGACGAGCGAAGAGCGTGGGCACGGGCCCGTCTTCGCAACGGCCCGGGAGCCAGGGCCTCCCGGTGCAAGCTGCCGGGCCCTTTCCGGGCCCAGGACTTGCAAATCCGGCCACCGGGCCGCATTTCCTTGCGCCAGCGGGCCCGAGAGTTCAAGGGCTTGCACCGCGGCCCCCCTGAACGCCGACCCTGCGAGCCGTTCGCACGTGGCCGCCGCGGGCGGGTCAGCCGAGGCCGATCCCGAGGACACGAGACCGGGCCTTCCTCCCCGGGATGCCGGGAGGGGAGAGGGGCCGGGCCCGGTGGCGGTAGCGGGCCCACGTGTCCAGGCGGGAGAGGTCCAGGTTCTCGGCGAGGAGCCCGAAGCGCGGGTCGCCGAGAAGTCGCTCGACGCGCCGGACCTCGTCCCGTGGCCGCGGCCGGCGGAGAGCGCGGCTGACCTGGGCCGGGTGGAGCCGGAGCCACTCGGCAACCTGCACCATTCGCGCGTCGGTCCGGTCCCGGGCGACCTGCACGAGCAGGTCGCGCACCGGTCCCGGCCTGCGGAGCTCGCCGGGCAGGCAGCCGGCCGCGGCGCAGGTGGCCGCGACGACGTCCCGGAAGCGGACCGTGCCGGGAGCACCTGAAGGAAGCGGTGTTCCCTCGGGCCGGATTCCCTGGACGACCTTTCTCCCGGACGAGGCGAGGGCGTGGTGCCGGGCCGGGTCGGGCAGGATCGGGACCAGGGGGTGGAGCGCCAGCCCGAGTGCGTCCCGGTAGGTCGAGAGTGGCCATGCGAGGGGGTCGTCCACCAGTCCGTCCGCCACCGGGTTCCGGTGGACGTAGACCCGCAGCGCCTCGAGGTGATCGTCGTCGAGGACCTCCTCGACGAAGCGTGCCCGCCGCCAGGCCGGGCCGCTCGTGCCCCTCCGGTGGTTCCGCATCCGCGCCCACGTTCCGAGGGCCCGGCCGAGCACGACGACATCCCGTGGGTCCGCCAGGACGACGTGCACGTGGGTCGGCATCACCACCATGGCCAGCACGCGCACGCGCCGGCAGACGATCCGCAGCAGCCACGTCCCCTCCGCCCAGAACTGGAAGAGAAGCTCCCCCCGCACCGACCAGGCGACCACGTGGACCGGCCGGCCCCCCCGCCGTTTGCCACCGTCCATGCCGGCACCGTAGCGCAGGCTCCCCGGCCCCGCACGCCCCCTCCTCCCCGCCCCGGGAACCGGGGTGAACCGGTGGTTCTATCGCGGCGCAGATCCCGAAGTGGTCCACCATCGTCGCCCGGGAACCGGGGTGAACCGGTGGTTCTATCGCGGCGAAAGAAGGATCTCTCCTCCCCGCCCCGGGAACCCGGAGGAGGCTCTCCCGGGGACGGGACTCCGGGCCCGCGGGTACCCCGAGGGCGTGGACCGCGCGACAAGGATGACCGGACGGTTCGGCCTCCCTTCCCTGTGACGCCCCTGTGACACCACCTTGACGGACACTACTCCAGGTGCCGTGGCGAAGGTCCGACGGAAGTCGCAGCGGGCATGCCGGAAACGCAAACGCCGGAGGCGAAGGCGGGGCGCATATTGTGGGCGAGGGGCTGAATTCGCAAGGACCCTGCAGCCAGGGCCCTCCAGTGCAAGGAATCCGGCCCCCGGGGGCCCGAAACTTGCGATTTCGGGCCCTGGACCGCGTTTTCCTTGCACCAGGCGGCCCATGAGTCGGGCGGCTTGCACCCGGGGGCGTCTCGATGCTTCCCAGTGCGACGAGGTTGCATCCAGTTCGCCGTCCAGGGTCCGGCGAAGAAGTTCGAGACCGGTAGCGGCGCCGGGCAGGGCCCCGTCGCCGGGGCGTTCCCCTGCCGGGCGGTCACCCGTCGGGGTGGAGCTTGCCGTGGAGGGTCGGCTCCTTGTCCGTCCGGGTGCCGATCTTGATCGCGGTGGAGAGCCGCGGAACGCCCTCGGCGTGGAGGGTCTCGTGGACCTTCTTGAGGGCCGCGCAGAGGGTGTCGAAGTCGCCCTCCACGTTCGTTCCGTAGGCGTGGAGCTCGCACTTGAGCCCGGACTCCTCCAGGAGCCGGTGGGCCCGCATCACCTGCTTCCGCACCGAGACGCCGACCCCGAGCGGGATCACCTGGACTTCCGCGACGACCTTCATCTCGTTGCCTCCTTCCCCCGGGGTCCCGCGGGGGACCCCGCCGTTTTCGCAGGATGAGAATAGCGCCGGTTCTCAGGTTGAGAACGCACCGCCGCTCTCGGTCGCGCGTCGAACGGCAACGAACAAGTCCGAACGCCTCCTGGCCCGAGCTCGGCTGGCACACCGCTTGCTCTATCGAAGGGCGCGAGCAGCTTCAAGTTCTCATGGTTCTCGGGCCGGAATCGCGGGTGAGGCGACCGGCCTTCTCCTTTTTTGGAACACCGGGATCCCCCGGGCATCCCGGCCGCCGAGAAAGAGAGGAGATCGGCCCCCGCCACCGGGCACGGGGCCGGCACGAGAGCTTCCAGGGATTCCGGGCGCTGCTGCCTGGTTTCGCAGAAGGCGGGAGCCGCGGCTCCCGCCTTCACCTTGCCCGCCCGCGCGGGGAACCGCCGTTGCCGGAGTCGATCTCGGGGCCCAGGTGGTCGGGGCCGGCGTCGGCGGGCTCGGCGCCGGGGGGGAGGGGAGTGCCGCGCTCGACCCGGTCGAGGAGAATGCGGGCGATCCGGCCGGCGTGGGTGTTCACCTGGCGCATCAGCTCGAGCCAGGCGAGGTGGAGGGCGTCGGTCCGCTCGCTCGCCTCGATGCCCCGGTGCATCCGGAGGACGTGGGACCGGCGGAGCCGCGCCTCGAGGCGACCGAGCTCCTTCTTGGTCCGGCGGGCCGCCCGGGCCGCCTCCACGTCCTCCTCGAGCCAGGCCCGGACCGCCTGGCGCAGCAGGTCGAGCGTTCGCTCCCGGTACTCGACCAGCTCGCGCTCCCCCTCGGCGGAGAACGGTCCGACCGCCGCCTGCTCCCGGTCGAGCTCGAGGGCGTCCTCGGCCAGCGTGGCGATCGTGTCGAGCTCGGCGACGACCAGGTTCAGCTCGAGGGCGAGGTCGATCTCCTGCCGGCGGAGGTTCTCCTCGCCGATGTCGTTGAGGTAGGCGACGAGCTCCCGCCGCAGCTCGTGGATCTCCCGGACCCGCCGCCGGATCTCGTCCCAGGAGCCGGGACCGGTCTCCCGGCCGGGCTGGATCGCCTCGTCGGCGAGGGCGAGCACGTCCTCGGCCAGGATCCCGATCGCGTGGCGGGCCTCGGCCAGGGCCACGTCGGGCGAGGCGATCGGGCCACGGAGGAGGGACCTGTCGAGGTGGACGCGGTGTCGGCCGTCTTCCCGCGCCGGAACGAGCCGCTCCGCCGCACGGGCGAGGAGGCCGGAAAAGGGCAGCAGGAGGGCCGTGATCGCCACGTTGAAGAGGGTGTGGGCGTTGGCGATTTCCCGGGGGAGGTTCCCGGTGCCCGGCGTGATCCACTCGACCAGGTCCGCGAACCAGGGAATCCACCAGGCGAAGAGCAGCACGCCGATCACCTTGACGAGCACGTGGACCACCGCGACCCGGCGCGCCTCGGGCCGGGTGCCGATGCTGGCGAGCAGGCCCGTCGAGCACGAGCCGACGTTGGCGCCCAGGATGAAGGGGATCGCTCCCCGGATCGTCACCAGGTGCTGGCTGCCGAGGCCGATCAGGATGCCGATCGTCGCGGTCGACGACTGGAAGAGCACGGTCAGGACGAGCCCGGCCAGCAGGCCGACCGGCACGCTCTCGAGGTCACGCAGGGTCCCGACGACGGCGGGCACGTCCCGCAGGGGGCCCAGCGCCGCGGACATGATCCCGAGCCCGAGGAAGAGGAGCCCCATCCCCCAGGTCGCCTGGCCGATGCTCCGCCAGGCTTCCCGCCGGGCGAGCGCCCGGAGGGCCAGTCCGCCGGCCAGCAGCAGCGGGATCAGCCACGTCACCTGGAAGGCCAGGAGCTGGCCGGTGAAGGTGGTCCCGATGTTCGCCCCCATGATCACCGGGATCGTCGCCCGCAGGTCCATCATCCCGGCCTCGACCAGGGAGATCAGGACCGCCGTGGTCGCGCCGGAGCTGTGGATCGCCGCGGTGCTGATCGCCCCGAGAACGATCCCGAGCAATGGCCGCCGTCCGAGCTGCTGGAGGAGCTGCCGGACCCGCCCGCCCGACAGGCGCCGGAGCCCCCGGCCCATCGTCTCCATTCCCCCGAGGAGGAGGGCGAGCCCGCCGACGACGGCCAGCACGGAGAGGGGGCCGAACTCCTCGGGAACCAGGTTCCCGAAGGACGCGAGGAGGGCGAGGGGCGCCGCGGCGGGGGCCGGGGCCGGCAGGGAAGCAGAAGGCGACATGGCGGGGGCGAATATAGCGCGCCGGCTGGAGCGGGCCCGGGCCCGGGCCGCGGGGAGGGTCCCGGCCGGGTCAGTCCGCGCCGCCGAACGGCACCTGGCCCTCCCGGTCCGCCATGATCTCGGCGACGGTCGTCCGCTGGAGGCTCTCCTCGATCGCGGCCATCGCCTGGTCGAGCCGCCGGTGGAGCGGACAGAGCGCGTGGCGGTGCTCCGGCAGGTGGAGGGGGCACTCCCGGATCCGCTGGATCGGGTCGACCGCGGAGACCACGTCGAGGATCGTCAGGTCCGCCGGGTCCCGGGCGAGGGTGAACCCGCCCCCGAGACCCCGCCGGGAGGCGACGATCCCGGCCCGCACCAGCACCTGGAGGACCTTCGAGAGGTAGTCGGCCGGCACGCGGGTCTTCTCGGCGATCTCCCGCGTGGTCAGCGGCCGGTCCCGGTGGCCGGCCAGGGAGACGACGGCACGCAGGGCGTACTCGGCGGTCTGGGAGATCGTGTTCACGGCCTGCTTCCTCCGTGTTCCCCGCCCGGTCGCCCGGGGCAGGCGGCTCGGCGCCGCCCGGGGACGTCCTTCTTCCCGGCCGGCGCCGGGTCCCGGGTCCGCAAGAAAACGGACCTTGACATCCAGAATAGGCGGCCGTAGCATTCCCGTCAATACCGGATATACGTATCCAGAACTCCATGACTGCGGGCGGGCGGCGACGGAGCCCCGGCCCGGCGGGAGGGAACGAGAGCGATGAGTTCGACACGCAAGGCCTGGACCGCGTTCGCCCTGGTGGTGGCGCTCTCCTTCGCGGTTCTCGGTTACTACGGCTACCAGGTGTACGTGCAGGCCCCGCCGATCCCGGACCGGGTCGTCACGCCGGGCGGACGGGTGCTCTGGACCGGCGAGGAGATCCGCACGGGCCAGAACGCCTGGCAGTCGGTCGGCGGCCACGACCTCGGTTCCGTCTGGGGCCACGGGGCCTACGTCGCCCCGGACTGGTCGGCGGACTGGCTGCACCGGGAGGCGGTGACGATGGCGGACCTGCTGGCGAGGGAACGCCACGGCCGCCCGTTCGAGGCGCTCGACGCGCCGACCCGGGCCGCGATCCGCGAGCTGGTCTCGGCGGAGCTGAAGGCGAACGCGTTCGATCCCGCGTCCGGTGACCTGGTGATCTCCCCGCTCCGGGCCCGGGCGGCCGAGGCGGTCGCCGACCACTACGACGCCCTGTTCGGGGACGACCCGGCCCTCGACGAGCTGCGCGAGGACTACGCGATGCGCAAGCCGACGATCCCCGACCCGGATCGCCGGCGCGCCCTGTCCGCCTTCTTCTTCTGGACGTCGTGGGCGTGTGCCGCGAAGCGTCCCGGCAGCGACGTCAGCTACACGAACGACTGGCCGCCCGACCCGTTCGTCGGCAACGAGCCCTCGGCCCCGGTCGTCGTCTGGTCGCTGATCAGCATCCTCGCCCTCCTCGCCGGGGTCGGCGCCCTCGCCTGGTACATGGCGGCGGGCCGGGAGGATGAGCCGGCGCCGGTGCCGGGGAAGGACCCGCTCCTCGGCCTCCAACCGACGCCCTCGATGCTGGCGACGGCGAAGTACTTCTGGGTCGTCTGCCTGCTGATGCTCGTGCAGGTGGGCGTCGGCATCCTCACCGCCCACTACGGGGTCGAGGGACAGGGCCTGTTCGGGTTCGACCTGGCGCAGTGGCTTCCCTACAGCGTCGTCCGCACCTGGCACGTGCAGACCGGCATCTTCTGGATCGCCACCGCGTGGCTCGCGACCGGCCTCTTCGTCGCCCCGGCCGTCGGTGGGAAGGAGCCCCGCCACCAGCGCCTGGGCGTCAACGTGCTGTTCCTCGCGCTCCTCGTGATCGTCGGCGGCTCCCTGGCCGGCGAGTGGCTCGGCGCGATGCAGAAGCTCGATCTCGGGACGAACTTCTGGTTCGGCCACCAGGGCTACGAGTACGTGGAGCTCGGACGGTTCTGGCAGATCTTCCTCTTCGCCGGGCTGTTCATCTGGCTCTTCCTGCTGGTGCGGGCGCTCCTGCCCGCGCTGCGGGGCGACCGGGAGAGCGGTCCCCTGCTGCGCCTGTTCGTCATCGCCTCCGCGGCCATCGGCCTGTTCTACGGCGCCGGCCTGATGTGGGGGCAGCACACCCCGCTCTCCGTCACCGAGTACTGGCGCTGGTGGGTCGTGCACCTGTGGGTCGAGGGCTTCTTCGAGGTGTTCGCCACCGTCGTGATCGCCTTCCTCTTCGCGCGGATGGGCCTCGTGCGGGCGAGCACCGCCGGCCGGGCCGCCATCTTCTCGAGCACGATCTACCTGACGGGCGGCATCATCGGCACGATGCACCACCTCTACTTCGCCGGGACGCCGACGGCGGTGCTCGCGTGGGGCGCGGTCTTCTCCGCCCTCGAGATCGTGCCGCTGGTGCTGGTCGGGTTCGAGGCGGTGCGGAACTACCGGGAGGCGAAGGCCGCGGAGTGGATCGCCCACTACCGCTGGCCGATCTACTTCTTCGTCGCCGTCGCCTTCTGGAACCTGGTCGGGGCGGGCCTCTTCGGGTTCCTGATCAACCCGCCGATCGCGCTGTACTACCTGCAGGGGCTGAACACGACGCCGGTCCACGGGCACACGGCCCTCTTCGGCGTCTACGGGATGCTGGGGATCGGGCTGATGCTCTTCAGCCTGCGCGCGATGAAGCCGCGGGTGCAGTGGAACGACCGGGTGCTCGCGCTCTCCTTCTGGGCACTCAACCTGGGCCTCGTCCTGATGGTGCTGCTCAGCCTGCTGCCGATCGGTCTTTCGCAGGCGGTGGCCTCGATCACCGAGGGGCTCTGGTACGCGCGCTCGGCCGAGTTCCTGCAGCAGCCGTACCTGCAGACCCTGCGCTGGATGCGGGTTCCCGGGGACGTGGTCTTCGCCCTCGGGATGCTCGGGGTCGGCGTCTTCGTCGTCGGCCTCTCGACGGGCTGGTCCGTGAGGGGCGTCCGGCCCGACGCCGACTGACCGGGAGCCCGCGGGGCACCGGGCCGGGGCCGCGGGCGATCCCCGCGGCCCCGGTCGCGCCCGTCTCCGGGCCCGGTATCCTGCCGGCGGGAGGAGGATCGCGCGGTGCCCGAGCTGCCCGAGGTCGAGACGGTCGTGCGCCAGCTCGCCCCCCGCCTGGCGGGCCGCCGCGTGGCGCGGCTGGTGGTGCGCGACCCGAAGCTGGCGGGGGCGCGGCGGCGGGACCTGGCCGGCCGGCGGATCGCCGGCGTGGCCCGGGTCGGGAAGCGGATCGTTCTCGAGTTCGCGTCCCGGCGGCGGGGCGAGTCCCCGTGCTACCTCGAGGTGCACCTGCGGATGACCGGGCGCCTGCTCTGGGCGGAGGGGTGGCCGGTGACGGCCGGGGCCGCGACGGGAAGACGCCGGCTGCCTCCACCACGGGCGGTGCTGGTGCTGGACCGCGGGGCGGTGCTGTTCGTCGACCCGCGGCGGTTCGGGACGATGCGCTGGTCGCGGGAGCGGCCCCGGCCCGGGGGGCTCGACCCGACGGGGCCCGGGTTCACGACGGAGGCACTGGCCCGGCTGCTCGCCGGGGCCGGGACCCCGCTCAAGCCCTGGCTGATGCGACAGGACCGCCTGGAGGGGCTTGGCAACATCTACGCCAGCGAGGTGACGTACGCGGCGGCGATCGACCCGCGCCGCCCCGCCGGCTCGCTCACGCGGGAAGAGGTCCGGCGCCTCGCGGCGGCCACGCGGCGGATCCTGCGCGCCGCGATCCGGCACTGCGGGACGACCTTCTCCGACTTCCAGGGGGTCCTGGGCACGGTCGGTGGCTACCGCCGGTACCTCCGCGTGTACGGGCGCGCCGGGGAGCCCTGCCCGCGGGCGGGCTGTGGCGCGCGGATCGAGCGGATCGTCCAGCAGGGCCGCAGCACGTACTTCTGTCCCCGCTGCCAGCGCTGACCCACGACCGGGTGCCGGGGGAGGAGCGTCGCCGGGCCCGGCGGCGTGCCGGCCGGGGGGAAACCCCTATAATCGCGGGGATCCCGGGCGCGGCGGGCGCCGCGCGGACGGGACGATGCGCGTCGGCCGCCGCGGCCCGGGGGCCCGGCCCGACGCGGGAGCGCTCGATGGATTCCCGGCACATCAGGAACTTCAGCATCATCGCGCACATCGACCACGGGAAGACGACCCTCTCGGATCGCCTTCTCGAGAAGACCGGTGCGCTCGACCGGCGGGAACTCGTCGAGCAGACCCTCGACTCGATGGACCTCGAGCGGGAACGGGGGATCACGATCAAGTCCCACGCGGTCTCCCTGCCGTACCGGGCGAAGGACGGCCGGGAGTACCGGCTCGACCTGATCGACACCCCGGGCCACGTCGACTTCTCCTACGAGGTCTCCCGCTCGCTGGCCGCCTGCGAGGGGGCGCTCCTCGTCGTCGACGCCGCCCAGGGGGTGGAGGCCCAGACCCTCGCCAACGCCTGGCTCGCCGTCGAGAACGACCTCGTGATCATCCCGGTGATCAACAAGATCGACCTGCCGTCGGCCGACCCGGACAGGGTCAAGCAGCAGCTCGAGGAGCTGATCGGGATCCCGGGGGACGAGGCGATCCTGGCGTCGGCGAAGGACGGCACCGGCGTCGACGAGATCCTCGAGGCGATCGTCGAGCGGATTCCGCCGCCCGAGGGGGACCCCGAGGCCCCCCTCAAGGCGATGATCTTCGACTCCTGGTACGACAGCTACCGGGGGGCGTACATGCTGGTGCGGGTCATCGACGGGAGGCTGCGCCGGCGCCAGAAGATCCGGCTGATGGCCACCGGCGCGGAGTACGAGGTCGAGGACCTCGGCTTCTACACGCCCAAGCAGGTCACCGCCGAGGCGCTGTCGGTCGGCGAGGTGGGCTGGGTCGTCGCCGGGATCAAGAACGTCAAGGAAGTCAAGATCGGCGACACGATCACCGAGGCGAAGCGTCCCACCGCGGAGCCGTTCCCGGGCTTCCAGGAAGCCAAGCCGATGGTCTTCGCGGGGCTCTATCCCTCGGACGCCGCGGACTACGGCGACCTGCGGGACGCCCTCGACAAGCTCTCGCTGAACGACGCGTCGTTCGTCTTCGAGCCGGAGGTCAGCGACGCCCTCGGCTTCGGCTTCCGCTGCGGGTTCCTCGGGCTGCTGCACATGGAGATCGTCCAGTCGCGGCTCGAGCGGGAGTTCGATCTCGACCTCGTGACGACCGCCCCGGGCGTCCCGTACCGGGTCCGGATGACGAGCGGCGAGTACCTCGAGATCCACTCCGCGGCGAAGCTGCCGAGGCCCCAGGACTACGAGTGGATCGAGGAGCCCTACATCAAGGCGACGATCCTGACCCCCCAGGAGCACGTCGGCCCGCTCCTCAAGCTCCTCGAGGAACGGCGCGGCGAGCAGCGGGAACTCAAGTACGTCGGCCCGACGCGCGTGCTGATCGAGTACGACCTCCCCCTCGCCGAGGTGGTCACCGACTTCTACGACCGGCTGAAGTCCGCCTCGCGCGGCTACGCGAGCTACGACTACGAGTTCACCGGATGGCGGCGCTCCGACCTGGTCAAGCTCGATGTCCTGGTCGCCGGGCAGCCGGTGGACGCGCTGTCGATCATCGTCCACCGGGACGAGGCCTACCGGAAGGGGCAGGCCCTCGCCAGCAAGCTCAAGGAGCTGATCCCGCGCCAGCAGTTCGAGGTGCCGATCCAGGCGGCGATCGGCTCCCGGGTGATCGCGCGGACCAACATCAAGGCGCTTCGCAAGAACGTCCTCGCCAAGTGCTACGGCGGCGACGTCACCCGGAAGCGGAAGCTCCTCGAGAAGCAGAAGGCCGGGAAGAAGCGGATGAAGCAGGTCGGCCGGGTGCAGATCCCCCAGGAGGCGTTCCTCTCCGTCCTCAAGCTCGGCGACTGAGCGGCGCGGGCGGCCGGAGACCGCGCCGCGCCTCCGGGCCGATCAGTCGGTCGCCCGCCGCCCGTCCAGGTCCACCGGCCGGACCTCGTAGTAGAGGATCGGCGCCCCGGCCGGGTCCGCCGCGCCCGGGTCGAGGAACCGCCCGGGCTCGGCGGCCTCGCCGTGCAGGTGTTCCCCGGCGTCCACCTCGTCGTCGCGGAGCGGCGCCTCGTCGCGGAAGACCTCGACGCGCGCCAGGGCGGGGTCGCTGGTCGGCTCGGTCCAGCGCAGCACGAGATCGTTCCCGTCCCGTTCGACCAGGAGGTCGGTCACCGGCGTGGTCTCCCCGGCCAGCGGGGTGGCGCTCACCGCGTCGCCGCCCGGGCTCCGGCGCCCGTCCTCCGCGCGGGCGCGGACCCGGTACCAGCGCTCCCGCCCGTTCTCGAGCCCGAGGTCGCGGAAGAGCAGCATCGGGCCGGTGAGCGGAGCGTCGTTGAGGACTTCCCACGGTCCGCCGGGGGAGTCGGCGCCGAGCACGTCGTACCCGGTGACCGCCGGGTCGGGGTGGGGTCGCCAGGTGACGTCGACGACGGTGTTGTAGGGCGTCGCCGCCACCCCGGGGACGATCCCCTCGAGGGCGTTGGTCCGTTCCGGCGTCGGCGGGTCGAGGAACGCCCACTCGGTGCCGCCGTCCGGCAGCCGGCCCTCGGAGACGTCCGTGGACTGGGCGCCGAAGACCCGGGCATCGACCTGCATGTTGCCGTTCGCGTCGGTGTCGAACAGGCCGATCTCCTCGCCCTTCTTCGACAGCTTGAAGTTCGTGTGCCGCGGTCCCTGGTCCTCGTCGTCGTCGCACCAGAACAGCAGGAACCCGCCGGCCTCGATCACGGTGCCGTCCGGGATGCGCCACTTCGTCGGCTCGCCGAGGTCGTCGGAGAGGTACATCCCCGAGAGGTCGACCGCCTCGCCGCCGGCGTTCCACAGCTCGACCCAGTCCTCGTGCTCCCCCGCCTCGTCGACGATCCCGTCCTCGTTGTCGGCGAGGTACTCGTTGATGAAGACCGGGGGCCCCTCGTACCCGACCTGGTAGGAGTACGCCTCGCCCGGGGCGTCTTCCGGGTCGCGCGAGACGTGTCCGCCGGTGTCCTCCGCCTCGACGTAGTAACGGACCGTCACCCCCGGGGACTCGCCGGGAATCGTCGCCCCGTAGAGGTCGTCGCCGGCCGCCCCGTCCCCGTGTTCCCCGTCGTCGTACATCGGCGTCGAGACCCAGCCGTCGCCCGGGTCGTGGAAGAGTTCGACCCGGGCGAGCCCGTGGTCGTCCGTCACGCGGGCCGTGACCACCACGTCCTCGTGCTGGGCCGGCTCTTCCGGGTCGCGGGCGGTGTCCTCGATCTCCGGCGGCCAGTCGGGTTCCTCGTTGGCCGCGCCGGGAGTCGGGTTCGGGAACGCGACCCACTGGTCGCTTGCCTCCGGCCACCGGCCCTCCGAGACGTCCTCCTTCTGCCTGCCGAACGAGTGCTCGTCGATCGCCCAGTAGCCCCGTTCCACGGTGTCGTAGAGGCCGATCGTCTCCCCCTTCTTCGACAGCTTGAAGTTCGTGTGCAGGGGACCCTGCTCGATGTCGTTGTCGCACCAGGCGAGCAGGTAGCCGTGGGCGGGGACCACCGTGCCGGCCGGGAAGCGCCACTGGTTCGGCAGGTCGGGGTCGTCCGAGAGGTGCATCCCGGTGAGATCCACGTCGCTGTCGCCCAGGTTGTGGATCTCGACCCAGTCCTCGTACTCCCCGAGCTCGTCGGCGATCGTCGAGCCGTTCTCCGCCATGAACTCGTTGATCACGATCCGCGGCGCCGGGTCGCCCACCCGGTAGGAATACGCCTCGTCGGCTCCGCCGGGGGGATCGAGCGTGACGAGACCGCGGTCGTCCTCCGCGCGGACGTAGTAGAGGACCTCGATCCCGGGCGGCTGGGCGGGGATCGTCCCGCCCCAGACGCCGTCGCCCGCCTCGCCGTCGCCGTGGGTGCCGTCATCGAACATCTCGATGTCGAACCAGTACGAGACCTGGCCCCGGTAGCGCAGGGTGACCGCCGCGAGCCCGCCGTCGTCGGTCACGCGGGCCGTCACCAGGACGTCGTCCCCGGGGCCCGGGTAGGGGGGACGGCGGGCGGTGTCCCGGATGCGCGGGGGCTCGTTGATCGTGCCGCCGGCGTTCGACGCCCCGGGGGTCGGCGCGACGTACCAGCGCCAGCGGTAGAGCCCGTCGTCCTTCATGCCGCGGGCGACGTCGGCCGGCGCGGAGTGCCAGGTCGCCTCCTGGACGACGCGGTTGTCCTCGCCGGTCCCCCTGGTGGAGAGGACGATCTTCCCCTCGTTCCCGGAGAGCCGGAACGGGGCGTGGAGCGGGCCCTGCTGCGGCTGCCCGTCGGCCCAGGCGACGAGGAACCCGCCCGGCGGGATCACCGTGCCCTCGGGCAGGGCCCACTTCTCCGGCTGGTCCGGGTCGTCGCTGAGGTGCATCCCGGAGACGTCCACGTCCCGGGGCCCGGCGTTGTAGAGCTCGATCCAGGGGTCGTGCTCGCCGGCCTCGTCGACCGCGCCGGCCACGTTGTTCACCAGGTACTCGTTGACGTAGATGAAGAACTCGTCCGAGGGTTCCCAGGCCTCCATCTGGCGGAGCAGCTCCGCCTTCCGCTCGCGGACGTAGGTCCGCAGGCGCTCCGCGGCGGCGGCGAGCGGCGCGCCGTCCTCCCAGGGGAACTTCCGCAGGTCGAGGGCGCCGTCGTGCTGCACGGCCGACGTGTACTCGTCGATGAGGGGTGCGAGCGCATCCTCGGACCAGTCGCTGTCCATCAGCTCGCGCAGGGTCTCGGCGTGACGCTTGCGGAACTGCCAGACCCGCAGGTAGGCGTCGACGAGCTGGTTCCAGCCGACCCCCGGGTGGGCGATGCAGCCCTCGTCGATGCGCCGCAGGGTGTTGATCGACCAGGGATCCCAGGGGGCGTTCCCCCACGAACCGTCGTGGTCCCACGGGACGAACCGCCAGCGCGGGTGGTCCTCCTCCCAGAGCAGGTAGTAGTTGTGGTTCCAGGAGTCCCACTCGCTCATGAAGATCAGGGCCGCGTAGTAGCGGATGAACTCCGGCAGGTCGACGTGCTCGGCGACTTGGTCGGCGAGGTCCTCCTGCGGGCCGTTGATCGCGTCGATCAGCTCGCGGAGGCGGTCGTAGCCCTCGGCGGTGCCGTTCTTCTGCGAGTAGAGGCGCCGGTATTCCACCGGGTCCTCGCGCCACGACAGGTTGCCGTCCCACTCCGCCTTGAACAGCTCGACCCGCTCGTCGAGGCCGTGGTTCTCGACGAAGTGCTCGTCGACGTTCTCGACGAGCTGGACGACCCCGTGGAACTCCCCGTTGACGAAGAGGTCGACCGGCTCGACGTCGGGCGTGACGAGACCGCCGTCCCGGTGCACGCGGAAGGCGAGCCGCTTGCGCACGAGGAAGGCGTCCCACATGTCGGCGTTGAAGTTGAACGTGTCGCGGCCATCGAGCTCCTCTCCGCCGGGCAGCTTGACCTTCCAGTTCTTCTTCGAGAACTTGCGCGCGATCCCCCCGCGGTAGCGGGCGCCGGACCCGTCGAAGGTGATCCCGTCGTGCTCGAGGGACGCCGGGACGTAGTCGTCCGACCCGGCGTGGGAGTTCAGCTCCCGCAGGTCGGCGGGATCGATGTCGAGGTGCCAGCGGGGCAGGGATGCCTCGGCCTCCTCCCGCGGCATCGCCGCGACCGCGGGAGAGGGATCCGACTCGTTCCCCTCGAGGTCGACCGCCGTGACCCGGTACCAGTGCAGGTCGCCGTCGGCGGCGTCCCGGTCGAGGAACCACGGGGTGAGACTGGTCCGCGCGTCGATCCGCTCGAAGGGGCCGTCGGCCGACTCCGCGCGGTAGACCCGGTACCCGCGGAGATCGGCGTCCGCCGAGGCGGTCCAGTGGAGCAGCACCGCGCCGATCCCCTCGTGGACCTCCGGGGCGTCCGGGGGCGCCGGCGGGCCCGGCTCGGGCGCGGCGTCGACCACCTCGATCGCCGAGAGGAAGGGCGCTCCCTCCACCGCCCGGAACTCGACGTCCAGCGTCCCGTCCTCGACGTGCACGAGGTACCGCAGCTCGAGGACCTCCCACATGTCCCCGGTCACCTCGATGACGTCGAGGTCCTCCTCGACGGTCTCCCCCTCGATCACGACGTCGAACCGGCGGAGCCCGGGCCCGTGCACGAGGAACTCCGCGAAGCCGAGCGTCACCCGGTAGTCGCCGGGCGGAACGTCGAAGCGGTAGGCGAAGTCCCCCTCGCGGCAGGAGTGGTACGGCTCCACGTGGTCGCGGAACCGGTGCCGGGGCTCTCCCGACGAGCGGGCGTCGCCGCCGACGAAGCCCGCCCCGTCCTCGGACTCCTCGTAGGGGACGTCCGCCAGGTACCACCGGTTCCCGGGGCCGGGGACGTCCTCCTCGCCGCCGCAGGTGAAGCGCTTCTCCCAGGCACCGGCCGGGATCGCGGTCGCGAACAGCAGCGCGGCGAGAAGGAAGACGGCGATGCGCCCCGGAACGGGCGCGGGCGACGGGCGGACGGACATCTCGACCTCCTCCTCCCGGGCCGGGGGACCCGGGAGCCCCGCCGAAGATGTACGCCGAGACGCGGGTCGTTGCAGCGGAGAGGAGGAAGTTCCGGGGAAGACCTCAGGCGTCACCGCCCTCGAGGTGCCGGACGAGGTCCTCCGCGCGGTCCGCGTCGGTGCGCTGGAAGTAGACGAGCGCCAGCGCCAGGACCGCGATCGCGAAGAGGACCATTCCCCCCCCGAGCAGGAACGAGACCGCCGCCGTGATCGCGCCCCCCTCGGTGACGAAGAGGCCCAGGAGTCCGCGCTGGGCGCGGAGGGCGAGGTCGCGCCGGTCGGTGGGCGGCTTCGTGCCGAGGAGCGCCGCGCGCCACGGGCGCGCGAGGACCCACCCGGCGAAGGCCATGACGATGGCGATCACCGCGATGATGACCGCGGGATCCGGCCCCGGTCTTTTCCCGAGGATTCCCTCTCCGCCGTTGACGAGGAAGACGTAGACGCTGATCGCGGCAAGCACCACGGTCGTCCCGATGACCTGGAAGACGTGGGTCATCCGTACCTGCTTGACCAGGACGTCCGGTGGCAGCGCGGCGAGCTGGCGAAGCTGTTCCTCGCTGGAGCGCCGGCCCATGGTGACCTCCCCCGGCGCCATCGTCCCTCCCCCCGCGCACGTCCGCGGACGCGCACCCCCTTCCCACGAGGATTCTACGGGGGACAGGCTCCCGCGTGAAGGGGGGAGGAAATGGGAGGCTCCCGGTCGGCTCCCCCGCCTTGCCCTCCCCCGGGCCGGGGGGGTAGCTTGCCCGGTGCCCGGCGCGGGGGAGCGCATCCACGGGGACGCGGCCGGGCGGGAGGGAAGCGGTGCTGCAGCCGATGGCGAGGCTGGGGATGGTGGCGGCCGCGGTCTTCGCGGTGAACCTGCCCTTCGGGTACTGGCGGGCGGGGGTGCGGAAGTTCTCCCGGGCCTGGTTCGTCGCGGTGCACGCCCCCGTGCCCCTGGTGATCGTGCTGCGCATCGTCTCCGGCCTCGGCTGGCGGCCCTCGTCGGTGCCGGTCCTGGTCGCCGCCTTCTTCGCCGGCCAGTTCGCCGGCGGCCGCCTGCGGGGAGCGCTGGGCCGACGGGGCTGAGGCCCCGGCCGATCCGGGGAGGCGCTTCCGCTCACCGCGTCCGGGCCGCTAGACTTCCATCGTGCGCCCGATGCCGCGCTTCGACCTCGACGATCCCGGCGCATCCTGGTTCTGCGCCCGGTGCGGTGCGGCGTACGCCCGGCGGCCGGAGCGGTGCGAGGCATGCGGCGGGGAGGAGTTCCTGCCCCGGTCCGAGGCGGAAACGCTGGCCGCGGAAGGGGCCGCCGCGGAGGATGCGGTCGCCCTCGCCAGGGTTGCCGACCCGCTCGCCCGGGCCCGCATCGGCGCGCTCCTCGAGGAGGAGGGCGTTCCCTACGCGATCGAGGACCTGCCGGCCGCGGGACGCCGTTCGTCCGCCCAACGGGTGGGCCCGCGGATCGTCGTATCGCCGGCGGACCTGTCCAGGGCCCGCGCCGTCCTCGAACGCTGGCGCCGGGAAGAGGAGGAAAGCGTGGCGCGGGACCCGTGGGAAGAACCTCCCCGGGTCCTGGATCCCTCCCCGGGCGACCGGTCGGCCGAGGCCGACGATGCATCCCCGGTTCCCGTGGCGCGTTCCCCGTTCCCGGTCCGTCCGTCCCGCTACAACCTCGGTGTCTCCTGCATCGCGGTCTTCGGGGCCTCGGCCCCGGTGATCGGCCCGGCGGGCCTGTTCCTGCTGGACGGGCGGGTCGAGGAGGGCGCCCGGCTGCTGCTCGCCCTCGGCGCGGTCTGCGCCGGCCTGCTTCTCACCCTGGTCCGGCCGATCGCCGGGGCCGTCGTGACGGCCGGCGCCTACTCGTTCCTCGTCGTCACCGCGTGGCGGCTCGGCGTCGCGTTCCCCTTCCTGTTCACCGCCGGCGCCCTCGCCCTCCTGAACGTCGCGCGCATCGCCATCGTTGCCCCCCCGGCCGGCCCTCCCGCGCACTGACATCCCGCGAGGAACGCAAAGAAACTGGGCGGGAGCCCGGCACCGACGTACCATCTGGCTCGAGTTCACTCCCGGGGCCCGGAAAGGGGGCCCCGCGGGAGGTGTCGGGCCGCGTCACGGGAAAGGTTCTCGGCTCGCAGCGGGCATGACAGGGGAGGTGTGCCCGGTGCGAGGAACGTCGTCGAACGGCCCGCAGGGTCCGCATCACCGGGCGCCCCGAAGTATCGCTGGGTCCTGGCCCCATTCCACGGTGTTCCCGCTTCGTCCCGTCGCCGGCCGGGTGGTCGGCGGGCACGTCGGGGCAGGGCGGACGGAAGCGGTGGCACGGCCACCCGAAGGAGGAGAGGCATGTCCAGGTCCATCGTGCGCCTCGGCGCGATCCTGCTCGTCGCACTCATGGCCATCGGCGCGTTCGCGGGAGAGGGACGCATCCCGATCTACCAGTTCCCGACGACGATCACGGCGTCGGGGAAGTACGTCGTCACCCGGAACCTCGGTCCCGCCGCGTCCGGGACGGTCATCATCGACGTGCAGGCGTCCGACGTCGACATCGACCTCAACGGTTTCGCCCTGTCGTTCAGCAGCGGCCCGGGAATCGCCGTCCAGGTGATCGGCCAGCAGAGCGTCGCCATCCGGAACGGGTCGATCCGGGCGGGCAAGGTGTTCGTCACGGGGAGCCAGAAGATCATCATCGAGGACCTCCGGATCGACGACAGCGCGGAGGAGGGGATCTTCCTCGAGGACGTCACGAGCTTCGCGGTGCGGCGCAACCACGTCGTCGGTGCCGGCATCGGCGGCATCATGGTCAAGAACCCGGGCGGCAACTTCAGCCAGGGCGTCATCGAGGGGAACCTCCTCGAGAACTGCGGCGCCGGGATCGAGATCGACCTGGGAGGCTCGATCGAGGTCTCCCACAACCGGGTCGACCGGACGAGCGGCGCCAACGGCATCTTCCTTTCCAACAGCCACGGCTGCCTGCTCCTCGAGAACACCCTCTACTCGGCGGCCCGGGACGGCATCCGGCTCGAGTCTTCGTACTGCTGCAAGCTGTACGACAACGTCGTCACCGACGTCAGCGGCGCCGGCATCGTCCTCGAGAACACCCACGACAGCCTCGTGTTGAACAACGTGGTCAGCGAGGCGAACGCCGACGGCATCTTCGTCAACGGGCGGCGCAACCAGGTCGATCGCAACCTCGCCGGGTCGAACTTCCAGTTCGGTCTCCACTTCGGCAACGCGGCGGCCAACTGCACGTTCGGGCGCAACACCGCCCGCGGGAACGCCGGGGGATCGTGCCCGACCGGGGGGACGCCCGACTTCTGCGACGCGGGGACCAACGATTCCTCGTTCGGGGACAACTTCATGCCGAACCTGATGTAAGGCGACCTGGAGGACGCAGCCATGAAATGGCCATGGATCTGGATCGTCATCCTGGGAGCCGCGGGATCGCTCGTCTTCGGCCAATCGTTCGAGTTCTCGCCGGACGTTCCGACCGACATCGGCGGGGGGACCTGGCTCGAGTCGGACGTCGTCCAGCAGGGCGGCATGACGTACGGCATCGCGCACTCGTTCCCCGCCGGCACGCCGGTCGACGCGCTCCACCGGATGTGCAGCGGGTTCCTGCTCTTCTCGGTCGAGTCACCGACCGACCTGGGCGGGATGACCGTGGAACCGGGCGACGTCGTGGAGTTCGACGGCTTCCTGGCATACACGCCCTTCTTCTGCGCCGGCGGCGTCGGGATCCCCCCCGGCACGAACGTCGACGCGGTCTTCCTCCTCGGCGACGACAGCGGTGACCTCGTCGTCAGCTTCGACGTGCCGACCGACATCGCGGGGGTGGTCTACGAGCCGGCCGACCTGGTCCAGTTCGCGAGGACCGGGCCCGGGTGCAGCGGGTGGGCGGTCGTCGGCGCCTTCTTCGACGCCTCGGCCGCCGCGCCACCGGTGCCGATCTCGACGAACGTCACCGGCGCCGACGTCGACGGGCCCGACGTGGTCCTCGCGTTCGACGTCCCGACGACGCTGGGCGGCGCCACCTTCCTGCCCGGCGAGCTGGTCAAGTGGACGACGGGGGGACCGGTTTCCTACTGGCGGGATCCCTCCTGGCCGATCAGCAGCCGGATCGACGGGTTCTCGCTGCCGACCGGGCCGGGGACGGTCCCGCCGACGGTGACCGTGAAGAAGGCGGCGAGCCCGCCCGGGGACCTCGTGCTCTCCTGGGCGGTCGCGTCGGGCTGGTCGGTGAACGACTACGCGATCTACGAGGGGACGCTCGGCTCCTGGTACTCGCACACCTCGAAGGTGTGCACCGACGCGGGGCACGACCTCACCGAGCAGTTCACCCCCGCCTCGGGGAACACGTACTACATCGTCGTTCCGCTGAACGACAACGCGGAAGGTTCGTACGGCACGGACTCCTCCGGGAACCTGCGACCGCGGGGGTCCAGCCCCTGCCGCGCGACGCAGGACCTCGACTGCCCGTAGGGCGCGACCGGGGGGCGGGGCGCTCCTCGGGGCGCCCCGCCTACTTCGTCCTCTTCTTCTTCTTCTTGCCCGCCTTGCCTTTCTTCCCCTTCGCCGCCCGGGCGGCCTTCTTCTTCTCCCAGGCGGTGCGGACCTGCTTCGCGAGGTCCGGGGCGATCTCGTCGAGGCGCTGGATCAGCTCGAGGGCCTCGTCGTCGTGGCCCTGGCCGATCCGCGCGAGCGCGAGGAAGCGGAGGAGCTGGGGAGAACGGGGCGCCTTCTCGAGGCAGGCCGCGAGTTCCTTCGCCGCCTCGTCGTGCCGCCTCAGGAACACCAGCGCGACCCCGAGGTGGGCCCGGGCCTTGAGATCGTCCTCGTCGCGGTGGAGCACCTCGCTCCAGGCCTCCCGGGCGAGCTTCCAGTCGTGGGCCCGCTCGGCCCCCTCGGCGAGGGCGCGCCAGGTGTCGAGGTCGGGCGGGCCCGGCCGGGAGAGCCGGTGGAGCAGCCGGATCGCGCGGGCCGTCTCGTTCTTCTCGAGGAGGCGGTAGATCAGCCGGAGACGGGGCACCGCCGACGCCTCGACGTCGTCGAACAGGGAGTCGAGCTTCTCCCGGCCCTTGTCGGCCTCCCCGCACAGGAGGAGCGCGACGGCGAGGTTGAGCCGGACCAGGACGTCGTCGGGGTCGTTCTTCTCGGCCTTCTCGAGGACGGCGCGCGCCTCGTGCCACTGTTCCTGCTGCACGAGGATCATTCCCCGCATCAGGAGCACGTCGGTGTCCTCGGGAGCCAGGTCGGCGGCGGCCTCGGCCAGCTCCATCGCCTGGTCGAAGAGTCCCTGCTCGAAGTACGCGACCGCGAGGTTCAGCCGGGCGCCGGGATCGTCCGGCTGCGCCTCGATCGCCTGCTTCAACACCCGGATCGCCTCGCTGTAGTTCCCCGAGACGGCCAGGACCGCGCCGAGGTCGAGCAGGTAGACGTACTCGCCGGGGGCGTGCCGGAGCGCCTTGCGGAAGGCGAGCGCAGCCTCGTCGAGCCGGTCGAGCTGCATCAGCGTGTAGCCGAGCAGGCCGTGGATGCGGGGGTCCCCCGGGACGAGGGAGGCGACGTGGCGGTACTCGGACGCAGCGTCCTCGAGGAGCCTCGGCAAGATCGAGCCGAGCGCGAGGCAGGTGTCGGCGAGGGCGACCATGTAGGCCGGTTCGGCCAGCGCGGCGCGCGAGGGCCACGCAAGGTACGGCAGCGCGATCTCCGGCAGGCCCGCCCAGTAGTAGCCCATCCCGTAGAGAGCGGGATCGCGGAGCTCTCGCACCGGGTGGAAGCGGGCCTGGATGCGCGTGTAGTAGATCAGCCTGTCGGACTTCTTCGCCGCCTCGAGGAGCGCCTCCTTCGCCGGCACGGGCAGGAAGCCGAACTCCGGGCGGGTATTGTCGAGGATCTTCTCGCGGACCTTCTTCCTGCCCTTCTTCCGGGGCCGCCCGAGAACGCCCACGAGGCGGCCGGCGGGGTCGAGCACCGGCGCGCCCGCGAGCACGAACGAGGCGGTCGTCTCCTCGATCGTCACGACGCCGGCCTCGCCCTCGCGCCGACGCTGGCGCGAGGAGCTGGCGGAGGGATCGAGGCTCGCCCGCACCGGCACGACCTGCAGGCCCCACGTCGGCGCGGCGAGCACGTCGACCCGCCCCGCCAGCTCCTCGGGGTGGACGTCCCCGGGCAGGCGATCCGCGACGGCGGGGCACGGGCCCTCGGCCTCGAGCAGCGCGAGGCCCGGGGCGGGCTCCCAGCGCAGCACCTTCTGCACGCCCCCCACCGAGTCGTCCGCGTAGCGGGCCACGGCGTACGTCGCCTTTCCCAGCACGCCGGTCGCCGTCAGGATCACGCACCGGTCATCCCGTCGCTCGAGAACGACCCCCTCGCCGAGGGAGACCGGGTGGTAGCGGGAGTCCACCCCGACCAGGACGACGACCGCCGGGTACTTCCCGACCGGTTTCCGCGCGATCAGCATCACCGGGAGCTGGTCGGGCCCGAGCCACGCCTGCGCCGGGACCGCGCCCGCGAGCAGCGCCACGACGAGCGCGAGGACGACCGCCCGGGCGTGACGGCCGCCGCGGGGCCGGCGATCGGTCCGGGCGCGAGTGCCGGGGCAGCCGGGGGTGCGGGAGCCCGGGCGGGCGAGGGTGTGGGAGTCGCCGCGGGTGGGGGCGCGGCGGTGCCTGCCCGGGCCGGGGGAGGCCCCGGGCGGGGCGGCTGGGTCGGGACGAGTGGGGGTCCGAGAGTCGCCGCGGGTGGGAGCGCGGCGGTGCCGGCCCGGGCCGGGGGAGGCCCCGGGCGTGGCGGCTGGGTCGGGACGAGTGGGGGTCCGGGCGGGGGAGGAGGAGGTGGGCCGCGAGGGCGTCGGGCGCCGCGGAGGCCCACCGCCGTGGCCCGGACCACGGCCATGGACGGAGATGGTGCGTGAGCGCATGCGGGGCCTTCCTTCGCCGCAGCCTACCGCGGCGGCCCGCCGCCCGGCAAGCTCCCGCCCGGCCCGCGGTCCCGGTCCCCGGGAAAGCGGCCGCGGGGCCGACGGTCTCCCGGGAAGCGGCCGCGGGACCGACGGACCCCCCGGAAAGGCGCCCCCCGCCGCCAACGTTCCCCCGGATTGCGACTCTCGCCCCGACGTTCCCCCGGAAATGCAACAAGTCCGGCCAACGTTCCCCGGAAATGCGCCCCCGCGGCCCCGGACACCGCACGTTCCCCCCCGTTTGCAACACTTCC
>CAYQTA010000013.1:0-6280 GCA_964420365.1 uncultured Acidobacteriota bacterium
TCGCCGCCGAGCCACCTGTGGAACCAGTCGAGGTGGGCCGTGTAGTAGAGGACCATGTCCTGCCAGATCGGCCAGTGCCCCGACCGGGGAAACACGATCAGCCGGGCCGGGATCCCCTGCCGTCGCAGCGCGGTGAACGCCTGGAGCGACTGGGTGTAGGCGATCCGGTAGTCCTTCTCGCCGGTGACCAGCAGCTCGGGCGTCCGGAAGTTCTTCGCCAGGCGGGAGGGGTTCCACTTCTCGTAGAGGTCCGAGTCCCAGGGCCGGCCCCGCAGGTCCCACTCGGGGAACCAGAGCTCCTCGGTCGCCCCATACTTCGAGGGCAGGTCGTAGACCCCCATCATCGAGGCGATCGCGGCGAACCGGTCGGTGTTCCCCTGGAACCAGTTCATCATGTAGCCGCCGTAGGACCAGCCCATCGCCCCGATCCTGTCCCTGTCGACGAACGGGAGCGATTCCATCCAGTCGGCGACCTTCATCAGGTCCTCGAAGACCTTCCCGCCCCAGTCGCCGCTGATCGACGCGGTGAACTCCTGCCCGTAACCGGTCGAGCCGTGGGGGTTCGGGCAGACGAAGACGTAGCCCGCCCCCGGGTAGAGCTGGTAGTCGTTCCGGAACGAGTCGGTCCACTGCCACTGGGGCCCGCCGTGGACGTCGAGGATCGCCGGGTACTTCTTCTGCGGGTCGAAGCCGTGCGGGAGGAAGACCAGCACCTCGATCTCGCTGCCATCGGCCCCGGTGACCACGTGCCGCTCGGCCGGCCGCAGGTCCACCTCCTCTTCGAGGGCGGCGTTCACCCGGGTGAGGCGCGCCGGCGGCGCCTTCCCCTCGAGGTCGTACCTCCACAGCTCGGGCGGGGCGTCCGCCGCCCGGCGGGACGCGACCACCGTCTTTCCGTCGGGCAGCACGACGAACTCGTCGATCGTCGCGTGGTCGACCGCCTTGCGCGGGATGCCACCCTCGATCGAGACCACGAAGAGGGGTACCCGGGCCCGGTACGCCCCGGTGAAGACGAGGGCCCGGGAGCTCGGCAGCCAGGCCTCGTCGAGCACCCAGTCGTCGAACGCCTCGGTGATCACCCGCTTCTCACCGGTACGCCGGTCGATCAGCGCCAGGAGGAAGCGGTCGGACTCGTAGCCGGGCACCCGCTGGGTGCGGATCGCCAGCCATCGGCCGTCCGGCGAGTACCGGGGCGTGCCGTCCCAGGCGAGGTTGTCGCCGGTCAGGTTCCGGGCCGGGAGCGTCCTGCCGTCGGGACCCGGTTCCACCGGGACGACCCACACGTCCGAGTTGGTCGACCAGGCGAGCATCTCCCGGGGATCCGGGTTCCGCGTGTAGGCCAGCTCCTTCCCGTCGGGCGAGAAGTCGTACTCCCGCCCGGCGCCCGGGGAAAAGACCGGCGCCTCCCGGTCGCCCGGGGTCAGGTCCCGCAGGCTCCCGTCCTTCACCTCGGCGACCAGGACGTGCTGGACCTTGCCGTCGTACCAGAACGTCCAGTGGCGGTAGAGCAGCTCGTCGGCGAGGTGAGCCTTGACCGGGTTCTTCTCCCGGCGCTCGTCCCGCTCCCGGTTGCAGTCCATGTCGGCCCCGCACTCCGGCCAGACCTCGCTCGTGAAGGCGATCCGCTGCCCGTCGGGAGACCACAGGATCCCGGAGACGCCGGTCGGCACCTCGACCAGCTTCCGGGCCTCGCCGCCGTCCACCGGCAGGAGCCAGATGCCGGGATGGTCGCCCCGCTTCGCGACGAACGCGATCGTCTTCCCGTCGGGAGAGAAGCAGGGCTCGTGCTCGGAGACGTCCGGGGTGAACGTGAGCTGGCGGGGCTCGCCCCCCGGGAGATCGAGCAGCCAGAGGTCGACGTTCTGCTTGCCCCGCCCCAGGTCCCGCTCGCGCACCGCGTAGACGATCTTCGTCCCGTCCGGCGAGGCCGAGACGTCCATCGGCCGGCGCAGCCGCCAGATGTCCTCGAGGGAGAAGGCCCGCTTCTCCCCGGCACGCGCGGAGAGGGCCCCCGGCAGCGCCAAGCAGGCCACGAGCGCAAGGACCGGCCCCCGGGCACGCATCATCAGTCGTCCTCCTCCGGGCCGAGCAGCTTCTCGAAACCTTCCGGGATCGCCTGCTCGTCGATGCCGAGCCGCTCGACGAGGACGTCGAAGCCCATCCCCTCGAGCAGGTCCCCGACCACGTCGACGGCGAGCGACTCGAGGTAGACCGCCATCGCCCACCGGAGCAACTGGCGCTTCTTCTCGTTGCCGAGGATCCCCTCCGGGGGCTTCGCCAGGGACTCGAACTCGAGGTTGAACCCACCGAGGTAGTCCCCCGGGGGGCCCTCGTCCTCGCCGGCCTCCCCCCCGGAACCGTCGCCCCGGTAGATGCCGACATCGACGACGGCGACGAGGCGAACCTCGCCTTCTGCCGCCTTCTCCTCGAGCCCGGAGGAGAACTGGTAGACGATCTCGTCCCCGTCCTCCGGGAGTTCTTCCATCTCGCCGGAGAATCGACCGAGCCAGACCCGCTCGAGCCCGTACTCCTCGGTGATCCGGTCGACCAGGGCCTCGGCCCCGGCCTCTTCCGCGCTGACGTGGGGGATATCGTCCCGGCGATCCTCGCCGTTCCCCTTGGCCGCCATCTCGTCCTCCTTGCCTGGTCCGCGGCCACGACCCCGGGGGCCGTGCGCCGCGGGAGTTCCCGGAAGACCGCACGATACCACCCGGATGCCGCCCGGGGGATCCCCCCTTCCCCCGCCCTCCCGGGAGGTGCAACCTTTCCCGGGTTCACCCGTTCGAGGAGTGAGCATGGACGACGCGGGCTACGAGCGGGCCCTCGCGGCCCACGGGGACCTGGTCTTCGGGTACTCCCTCCGGATGCTCCGGGACCCCGAGGACGCCCGCGACGTGGCCCAGGAGGCGTGGATGAGGCTCTGGCAGCACCGGCACCGGGTGGAGGAGCGGTCGGCGAGGGCGTTCGTCATGACCTGCGCCCACCGGCTCTGCCTGGACCGGCTCCGCGCCCGGCAGGCTCGTCCCCGGGTGTCGGAGGAGGCGCTGGCCGCGCTCCCCGAGAACCCCGCCGCCGGCCCGGAGCGCCGCGCCGCGGGCAGGGAGACGGCCCGCGCCCTCGAAGCGGCCCTCGCTGAACTTTCGCCCCGGGACCGGGCCCTGGTCCTGCTGCGCGACGTGCACGGCCTCCCCTACCGGGAGATCGGCGACGCCCTGGGGATCGACCGGGAGGGGACCCTGAAGGCGGCCCTGTTCCGGGCCCGCGAGCGGCTGCGGGCCCGGCTCGTCGGCGCGGGGGTGACGCCATGACGCGGGCACGGGTCACCGCGTGCGACCTCGCCCGGCGACTCCTCCACGAGTCGCTCGAGCGGGAACTCGTGCCCGCCGAGAGCGAACGGCTCGAGGCGCACCTGGCCCGCTGCCCGGCCTGCCGGGAGCTGCGGGAGGACCTCCCGGGCCTCCTCGCCGACCTCGCATCCCTCCCCTCTCCCGGGATGCCGCCCGATCTCCGGGAGAAGATCCGCGCCCGGACCGTCGAGGCGCCGCGAACCCGGCTCGGCCGCGTCGCGCTCCTCGCCGCCGCCGCGATGCTCACCATCGCGCTGGTCCTCCCGCCGGTCCTCCGGTCCCCGGCTCCCGGGGGGGCGGCGTCGCTGGACGCTGTCGCAGCCGCGGACCAGGTCCGGCTCGCCCTCGCCCTCGCGGGACGCGGCATCGCCGAGGCCGGCGAGCGCGGTCTCGCGATCACCGTCGGCGACGCCCTCGCCCCGGCCCTCGCCCGCGGCTCCCGCGCGGCCCTCGGGGCGGCCCTCGAACCGCCCCTCGCCGTCGCGGCGGACCTGGTCCGTCCCGGATGCAGTTCCCCCTCGCCCAAGGAGGTGACCCCATGACTCCCCTTCGTTCCCGTCTCCCGGCCGTCGTTCTCCGCATCGCGGTCGCGGCATTGGCCTTCCTCGCCCTGGCGCCCGCCCGCGCGGGGACCGACTCCCCGGCCGACCGCGGCGTCGTCGATGGCTCGTTCCTCGAGCGCTTCGCCCCGGAGGACGGGGACGGGACGTTCGTCGAGGTCTCCCTGTCGAAACCTCTCCTCGAGCTCGCGGCCCAGGTGCTGGAAGCCCAGGACCCGCGGCTCGCGCGAATGGTCCGCCAGCTCCGGTCGGTGAGCGCCCGGGTGATCGAGCTGCCCCACCCCGACGACGTGCGGAAGCTCCAGGAGGCCACCCGGGTGTTCCGCGAGATTGCCGGGCGGCTCCGGAAGGAGGGTTGGCAGCCGCTCGCCCGGGTCCGGGACGGGGGGGACGAGGTCCACGTGCTGCTCCTGCCCGGGGGGAAGACCGTCGAGGGGTTGACCGTGATGGTCCGGAGCGCAGACGGGGAGCTGGTCTTCGCGAATATCGCCGGAAAGATCGACCTGGCCCAGCTCGGGGAGCTGGTCCAGGCGCTGAACGTCCCCGGGGTGGACGGGTCCATCTTCATGTCCCCCGGCCACGGGAAGAAAACCCCGGGCGGGAAGGACCAGGGGACCGAGGCCTCCCCCGGGAGTGCCCGCCCGGACGAGGGGGAGGACCGATGAACCGCCTCCGGACCCTCGGGGTCGCCCTCGGGCTCGTGTCGCTGGTGGTCGTCGCGCAGGCGGGCCTCGTGGCCCTCCTCGGCTGGCTGATCGTCGCCCCGGTCTCCTTCGCCGGGGAACCCCTCTCCGAGACCCCCGGGGCACGGCCCGTGGTCACCCTCCACGTGGGTCCCCTGCTGCTCGCGGGGGGGGCGATGGCGGCCCGGATCGCGGGCGACCTCCCGGTCCCGCTGACGGCACTCCGGGGCGCGGACGTGGAGGTCTACGAGCTCGACGGAGACTTCGACGCGAGCCCGGCGACGATCCTCCGGGCCCCGGCGGAAGGTGGCTGGGTCCCGGTCGTCCGGGTCCGCGACGACGAGGACCTCGTCGGGATCTTCGCCCGGGTGGACGGCCAGCGGATCGAGGCCCTGCGGGTGGTCGTCACCGACGGGGAGGACCTCGTCCGGGTCCACCTCTCGGGGCACCTGGAACGGGCGGCCGCCACCCTATTCCGGTGGGCGATCGAGCAGGCCGGCGCGGAGGGGTGGATCAGGGAAGGGGTCGCCCCTGCTCCGCCCACGCCGCCAACGCCTTGATGCGCTCGAAGTCGTCGAGGGTCTTCCAGTAGGCGAGGCCCCCGCACACCATCCGGGCGTCGTCCACCTCGGCAACCCGCATGACCAGCATGTCCAGGCGGATGGTGAGGTCGAGCACCTTCAGGACGATCGAGTGGAGCACCTGGCCGACCCGGACCTTCTCGAGGCAGCACCCCTTCGGGAAGTAGAACGCGATCCCTCCGAGACTCAGGTCCTTGAGCGGTTGGACGCGGTGTTCCCCGAGAGGGCCGGGGAACCCGAAATCCAGTGTTGCTCCCGGGAACTGGTAGCGTGGATGGCTCCTGCGCTCCCTGCCGCAGGGCCGGCGTTCGAGCCTGACCGGGTGTTCGTCGACCGGGGCCATCGGGGTCTCCCTGCCACGACCTCCCCCATCCCCCGAGGACGAAACTAGGTTGCACCCGCCCCCCCGGCCAGTAACAACTTGGCTACGAGTTCCCGCCCCGCTCCCCCGGGGGCAGTTCCGCCTCCAGCTCCGCGACCAGGCCCTGGAGGGCGAGAATGTCCTCGTCGTCCCGGGGATAGACGAAGGCACCACAGACCGAGCCCCTCGTGTGGTCCGGCGTCAGGTGCATCACGAGCAGGTCGCAGTGAATCTCGCGTCCTCGGACCCTCAGGGTGACGCGCCGGATCGAGTCGCCCACCTCGAGGCCCGGGAGGTCGTGGGCGAGCCGGAAGGAGACGCCGCCGGCGGAGAGGTCCTTCATCTCCATCGAGCACGGGTGGCCTGTCGGCCGGGGCCAGCCGAACTCGACCCGGGCCTCGTCTCCCGGGGTCATCTGGATGCGCGGGTGACGGCGACGGCAGGCGGTTCGAACGGTCATCGGTCTCCTCCGGCGGGGCGGCCCGGCGGGAGCGTCGCCCCGCTGGTAACGTAGGCCCGCCGGGGGACTCCGGCCATCCCCCGCCATCGAGCGATGCCGCAGCCGCCCCGCAACTCCCCGCCCTTTCCGCCCGGCCTTCGGGCGGCCCTCCTCGCGTGGTACCGGGGGCACCGCCGCGACCTGCCGTGGCGCCGCACCCGGGACCCGTGGGCCATCCTGGCCAGCGAGCTGATGCTCCAGCAGACGCGGGTGGAAACGGTGATCCCGCGGTTCGAGGAGTTCCTCGCC
>CAYQTA010000014.1:0-55064 GCA_964420365.1 uncultured Acidobacteriota bacterium
AGTTCGTCCGGGACGCGCCCGGCGAGCCCAAGTACGTCGTCTGCAACGCCGACGAGGGCGACCCGGGGGCGTTCATGGACCGCAGCATCCTCGAGGGCGACCCGCTCTCCGTGATTGAGGCGATGACCATCGCCGGGCGGGTGGTCGGATCGAGCCAGGGGTACGTCTACGTCCGCGCCGAGTACCCGCTCGCCATCGAGCGGCTCGAGACGGCGCTCGGGCTCGCCCGCCGCGCCGGGCTCCTCGGTCCGGACATCCTCGGGTCCGGGTTCGCGTTCGACATCGAGATCCGGATCGGCGCCGGCGCCTTCGTCTGCGGCGAGGAGACGGCGCTGATGCACTCGATCGAGGGGAAGCGCGGCATGCCCCGTCCGCGGCCGCCGTTTCCGGCCCAGCGCGGGCTGTGGAATCGGCCGACGCTGCTCAACAACGTCGAGACGTGGGCCAACGTCCCGCCGATCCTGCTGCGGGGTGCCGAGTGGTACGCCGCGATCGGCACCGGCCGCAGCAAGGGGACGAAGGTGTTCGCCCTGGCGGGCGACGTGACGAACACGGGCCTCGTCGAGGTGCCGATGGGGATCTCTCTGCGGGAGGTCGTCGAGGAGATCGGGGGCGGCCTCCGCTCCGGGAAGCCGTTCAAGGCGGCCCAGTCCGGCGGGCCGTCGGGCGGCTGCATCCCCGCCGCGGCGGCCGACGTGGCGATCGACTACGAGTCGCTCCAGGAGCTCGGTGCGATCATGGGCTCGGGGGGGCTGATCATCATGGACGAGGGGACCTGCATGGTCGCCCTCGCGCGGTTCTTCCTCGAGTTTCTCGTGGACGAGTCGTGCGGCAAGTGCCCGCCCTGCAGGATCGGGACGCGGGTGCTGCTCAACGTGCTCGACAGGATCTGCGAGGGGAAGGGGTCACCGGAGGACCTCGAGCTCCTCGAGCGCCTCGGCCACCACGTCCAGCGAACGTCGCTCTGCGGTCTCGGCCAGACCGCCCCCAACGCCGTGCTCTCGACGCTGCGGCACTTCCGCGCCGAGTACGAGGCCCATGTCCGGGAGCGCAGATGCCCGGCGAGGCAGTGCCGGGCCCTGCTCACGTACACGATCGACGCCGACCTCTGCAACGGGTGTACCCTCTGCGCGAGGGCGTGCCCCGTGGGAGCGATCTCCGGGGAAAAGAAGCACGTTCACGTGATCGACCAGGACACGTGCATTCACTGCGGTGCGTGCCTCGCCGCCTGTCCCTCCGGGGCGGTGAAGGCGGAGTGAACGGACCGCGGCGAGCGGGAGGAGACGATGCCGGGGAAGCGGATCCTGCTGGTGGATGACGACGACGTGTTCGTCGAGGCCGTGCGCGCCGTGCTCGAGACCCGTTACGAGGTCGACACGGCACCCAACGGCACGGAAGCGCTCCGGCTCGCGCAGGAGAACCCGCCGGACCTGGTGATCCTCGACGTGATGATGGACCACCTGTCCGAGGGATTCGACGTGGCCCGGCGCCTGCGTCGGGACGAGCGGACGAAGGACGTGCCGATCATCATGCTCACGGGAGTCGACCAGGTCTACAACGTGCGCATGGAGGTCGAGGAGGACTGGGTGCCCTGCGAGAAGTACCTGGAGAAGCCGATCGCGCCCGAGGAGCTGCTGGAGCATGTCGGCGAGGTGATCGGTTGACGCGGGGAGAGGAACGCTTCAGCTACATCTTCGCCCCGGAGCTGTACGAGCGGCTCCGGTGGTTCGTGCGCCTGCGCTGGTGGGCGGCGGTGGGCCTGCTGGTCACCTCCATCTTCGGGCCCGCGCTGGGCCTGCCCGGCGCCTGGCCGGCGCTGGGGCTCCTCGGGGGGTTCGTCTGCGCCTACAACGTGTTCTTCCGGGTGGCCCTCGCGCGGAGGGAGCAGCATCCCGGGGGCCTGCGCGGCCTGCGCTCCTGCGCCCTGCGGCAGATGGTGATGGACCTGGTGGCGCTGCTGGTCACCGCCCACTTCACGGGCGGGATGCTGAGCCCGGTCCTCCCCTTCTTCACCATCCACATGGCCCTCGGGACGATCATGATCGCCACCGAGACGATGCACGTGCTGGCGACGGTCACCGCCCTCGGTCTCCTGGGGGTGTACGTGGGCGAGTCTTCGGGCTGGATCGCCTTTCACGGCATCCATCCCGACGTGACCGAGTGTGGCCGGGCGTGCGATCTCCACCTGCTCGCGATCACGGTGGCGATGTTCGGCATCATCTACCTGACCGACTCCGTGACCAGCCGGTTCAAGCGCCGCAACATCGAGCTGCACCACGCCAAGCGCGAGATGGAGGAGCAGGCGGCGCGCCTCCAGCAGGCCCTCGAGGACATCCGGCGGGTCGAGGAGCGCAAGTCCCACTACATGCAGATCTCCGCCCACCAGCTCCGATCACCCCTCGGGACGATCAAGACGACGCTGCGGGTCCTCCTCGACGGGTACGTCGATCCGTCCTCGGAGAAGGGGCGGAAGTTCCTCGAGGGGGCCGTCGAACGGGTCGACGAGCTGCTGGCGATCGTCGGCGACCTGCTCGAGCTGGCGAAGGTCCGCGAGGGGCTCGAGAAGGCGCCCTGGGCGCGGAACGTCAACCTGAACCAGCTCCTCGCCGACATCTTCGACTCCCTCGAGCCCGCGGCCGACGCGAAGAACCTGAGGCTGGTCCCCGACTTCCGGGGGGTGGCCGTCCTCGAGTACGGGGTTCCACCCGACCTGGTGTACGCCTTCGAGAACCTGGTCGAGAACGCGATCAAGTACTCGGAGCAGGGCGGGGAGGTCGTGGTGGAGCTGCGTGTCGTGGACGGTCGTGCGCGGGTGCGGGTGATGGACCGGGGCATCGGGATCCCGGAGGAAATGCTCGACGATATCTTCCTCGAGTTCGTCCGGGCGCCCAACGCCAAGCGGCACACCCGCGAAGGGACGGGCCTGGGCCTCTCGATCGTCAAGGAGGTGATCGAGGCCCACGGCGGGCGGGTGTGGGCCGAGCGCCGGGAGGGGGGCGGGACGGTCTTCGTCGTCGAGCTGCCGCTTCGGGGGGATCCCCGGCCCCGGTCCCGGGACCGGAACGCCGGCGTTACGCGGGAGGAACCGGCCTCCTGAGCGCCCGTCCGGAGCGGGAAACGTTCCTGCCGGCACGTTCCCGCGCCTTCCCGCAACCCGCGGCGATCGTTGGAGTTTTCCGTGGCGCGATCGCGGCGTCACCGGCGCGAAACGGTGGTACACGCCTTGCAGCTTCCATCTCCCGCGGAAATGCGGCCGCCGACGGCCGCAGGGAGGCAAACGTGAGGAACCGTGCAGCGAGATGGATGCTGGTGACCGCCCTCGCGCTCACCCTGGCGCTGGCCGCGCCGGTGGCGATGGCGGCGGAGAAGTACAAGGGATTCCCGAGGGGCGAGGCCCTGATCACCGTCCAGGAGCTGAAGCAGCTCATGGACAAGAAGGACCCCAAGCTGGTGGTCCTGGCCGTGGTCCAGCCGGTTTCCTACCGTGCCGGCTACATCCCCGGGGCCCTCAACGTCTGGCGGTCGGACTACGAGCCGCCCAAGGGCGAGCCGTTCCCCTACGGCGGGATGATCCTGGGCAAGCAGGCCTTCCAGGACTTCGCCCGCAAGCTGGGGATCGACAACGACTCGAAGGTCGTCCTCTACGACGAGAAGTACGACGCCACGCGGCTGTGGTGGGCGTTCTACCTCTACGGCAAGACGGACGTCCGGGTCCTCGACGGTGGCTACCAGGCCTGGAAGAAGGCCGGGTACGACGTCGACCGGCTGATGGCGCCCTCCACCCCGAAGCCGGGGAACTTCGTGGCGAAGGACCCGCTGCCGGGCTGGAAGGTCGGGATCGACATGGTCTGGCGGGCGAAGGTCGAGCCGTACATCCATGTCTGGGACACGCGCGAGCCCGACGAGTGGGACGGCCGCAAGCTGAAGAAGGGGGCGTTCCGCAAGGGACGGATCCCGTGGGCGAAGTTCCTCAGCTGGAAGGAGTTCAAGAAGAAAGTGGAGGACGGGGCTCCCCCGACCGAGTTCCGGACCGCCGCCGAGATCCAGAAGGTGATCGAGAAGCACGGCCTCGATCCGAACGAGCACCACGTCTTCTACTGCCAGTCCGCCGTGCGGACGACGACCGAGATCTTCGCCCTCTACCTGATGGGCTGGGATCCCGCGAAGCTGCACAACTACGACGGCTCCTGGATCGAGTGGAGCTACTACAAGGAACTGCCGGTTCTCTGCGAGAAGTGCCAGTGACCTGGACCACGCGGGGGTCCGCGGCCCGGGCGGGGCCGCGGACCCCCTTGCCGGTTGCCGGAGGGAGCCATGAGCACGGGGCAGAAGGAAAAGGGGCGTGCCGGCCTGGTCAAGCTGGTCGTCGCCGTCGTCGTCATCGCCGCCGGGGTGTTCGCCGCCCGGCACTTCGGGCTGTTCGACCAGCTCACCCTGGAGAACGTCGAGAAGCTGGACGCCTGGTTCCGGGGGTTCGGGATCTGGGCGCCGATCATCTTCATCGGCGTCTGGATCGTCGCCTGCGTCTTCTTCCTCCCGGGGCTGCCGATCACGATCGTCGGCGCCCTGATCTTCGGTCCGATCTGGGGGACGGTCTACTCCCTGATCGGTGCGACGCTGGGAGCGACCGCGGCGTTTCTCGTGGGGCGGTACGCCGCCCGCGACATGGTGGAAGGGCTGATCGAGAAGAACAGGATCCTCAAGAAGATCGACGAGGGTGTCGAGAAGCAGGGCTGGCGGATGCTGATGATCACCCGTCTCGTGCCCCTCTTCCCGTTCAACGCCCAGAACTACGTCTACGGCCTGACGAAGATCCGGCTGACGACCTACGTGGTCGTCTCGGCGATCTGCATGCTGCCCGGAACGATCATGTTCAACTTCGCCGCCGGTTCGATCCGCTCGGGGAACTTCGGCAAGGCGTTCCTCTACATCGCCGTCGCCGCGGTCGTGTTCGTCGTGCTGTCGCTGGTCCCGGGATGGATCAGGAAGAAGTTCGGCGCCGACGAGCTGCTCGAGGAGAACGGCTGAGGCCGCGACCCGCGCGCCGCCCGGGTCGCCTCCCGATGACCCCTACAGGAAACCCGGGTCGCCTCCCGGCGACCCCTACGAAACCTGCGGGTCGCCTTCCGGCGACCCCTACGAACCCCGCGGCGCGCGTTTCGAGGGTTTCCGTGGGTTCTTGTAGGGGCGGCCGGAAGGCCGCCCGCCGCTGCCGGGCGCGCCCGGTGCCAACCCCGCGTCGCCTGCCCGTGCCCCCCGCGAGAGGCCTGGGCCGGGGATGGGGGGAGGGGGGAACGCGCGTTTCGGCCGGGTAACAGGCCGGCGAAACGGCGGCGGCTGCCAAGTTCTGTGAATCCAACGGGTTGACGGCGGTCCGGCCCTCCAGGGGCCGTTCGCTGGCCGTGGCACGTCGCTTGCTTTTCGAGAGCCCGGAACCCCCACGCCGGAGGGACGAGATGGCCGAGGCTGCGCACAGGCCCTGCCGGGGCACGTTCACCGTCGACGAGATCCAGGAGCGCCTGAGCTACATCATCGAGAAGGACCGGGTCGATCCCCATGACCTGGCCGGCCAGTTCCTGGAGGCCTTCGCGGCGATCCTGAAGCATTCGAACTACCGCCAGGTCATCGACAACTACGCCCGGATCACGGCGCGGTGCATGAACTGCGCCTGCGCGTGCCAGATCTACAAGCACACCCGGGCGCCCGAGGACATCCCCTGCTTCCGGTCGAACCTGCTGCTCGAGGTGTACCGGCGCCACTTCATGCTGCGGGGGATCGTGGAGACGCGGATCCTCGGGATGCACTTCCTGACCGACGAGAAGGTCGTCGAGATGGCCGAGACCTTCTGGCACTGCACCGCCTGCCGGAGGTGCACCCTCGAGTGCCCCCTCGGCATCGATCACGGCCTCGTCACCCACCTCGCACGCTACATCCTCTCGGAGATCGGCCTCGCCCCCCGGGCCCTCGTGATCTCCGTGCGGGAACAGCTCGAGGGGAAGACGCGCAACACCTCGGCGATCCCGTTTCCCGCGATCCGGGACTCGATCGAGTTCCTGGTCGAGGAGATCAGGGACGACAAGGGGATCGAGGTCGCCTTCCCGATCGACCAGGAGGATCGCGACTACATCTTCTTCCCCGCGGTGTCCGACTACCTGATGGAAGCCGAGACCCTGATGGGCATCGCCACGGTCTTCCACGTCTGCGGTGACGGCGACCGCTGGACGATCGGGACGAACTACTTCGACGGCATCAACTACGGCCTCTTCTACAGCGACTGGATCCTCGAGCGCTGCCTGCTCGAGGAGATGAAGGAGGCGCGGCGGCTCCGGGCGAAGAACGTGCTGATCGGCGAGTGCGGCCACGCTTCCCGCTCGGCGAAGGTGTTCATGCCGACCTTCGGCGGCGCGGAGGCGCCACCTGTCGTTCACATCCTCGAGTACACCTACCGGCGATGGAAGGAGGGACGCTTCCGCCTGCGGGACGACGTGGTGACCGAAAAGGTGACCTACCACGATCCGTGCAACATCGGTCGCACGGGCTGGATCGTCAACGAGCCGCGCGAGATCCTGCGCAGCTTCTGCCCGAACTACGTCGAGATGCAGCCACACGGCCCGCACAACCTCTGCTGCGGCGGCGGGGGCGGGACCGTCTCGATCGACGAGATCCGGCCGTACCGGACCGGGGTCACGGGAACGAAGAAGGCGGAACAACTCGCCGCGACGGGAGCGAAGTACGTCGTCGCGCCCTGCGCCAACTGCAAGAAACAGCTTCGCGAGGTGATCGAGGATCACGGCCTCGAGATGGAGGTCGTCGGGCTCCACGACCTGGTCTACCGCGCGATCGTGATCGAGTAGGGGAGGACAGCGATGCTGGAAGCCATGATCGAGCTGGCCCGGGGCCCCCTGCTCAGGCTCTCCCTGCTGGTGATGCTCGCCGGCCTGCTTCGCGCCTTTGCCCTGCAGGCATGGGAGATCGGCTGGGCATGGCGACGGGCGGGCGACCACTTCGTGCCGTGGAAGCTGGTGATCGCGCGGAATCTCTCGTGGCTCCTCCCGTGGCGCTACCTGAAAAGCGAGGAGCGGTTCGTCTACAACTTCGTGTCCTTTCTCTTTCACGTCGCGATCGTGCTGGTGCCCCTGTTCCTCGCCGGGCACGTGGCGATCTGGGAGAAGGAGCTCGGAATCGGCTGGTGGACGCTGCCACCGCTCCTCGCCGACGCGCTGACGGTGACCGGGATCCTCGCCCTGGTGGGCCTGCTGGCCGGGCGCTACGCCAACGGCGGCTCGCGGCGCATGAGCCGGGCCGGTGACTGGCTGCTCCCGGTTCTCTGCCTGCTCCCGTTCGTCACCGGGTTCATGACGAGCCACCCGGCGTGGAGCCCGTGGAACGCCCGGGTGAGCTACCTGCTGCACCTGCTCACCGCGGAACTGCTTCTCGTCGTCGTCCCGTTCAGCAAGCTGGTCCACGTGGTCCTCTTCTGGTCCAGCCAGGTCTCCAGCGAGCTCGGCTGGCGCTTCCCGCCGGGCTTCGGCCACCGGGTGCGACAGACCCTCGGCAAGGAGGGCCAGGGCGTATGATCCAGGATCCCTGCATCCTCACGGACGTCACGAAGTGCATCGGCTGCGAGGAATGCGTTGCGGCCTGCAAGAAGGCCAACGGCCTTCCCGCCGAGGATCCGCCGCCGCGGATCGGCCACTCCCGGGACGGCCTGTCCGCGACCCGCTGGACGACGATCATCCGGTTGCCGGAAGGACGCAACGTCCGCAAGCAGTGCCGGCACTGTCTCGATCCGGCGTGCGTGTCGGTCTGCCCCGTCGGCGCCCTGCAGAAGACGCCCGAGGGGCCGGTGATCTACGACAAGTCGATCTGCATGGGCTGCCGCTACTGCATGATGGGCTGCCCCTACGGGATCCCGCGGTACGAGTGGGACTCGGTCAACCCGTCGATCCGGAAGTGCATTCTCTGCTACGAGAAGCTGAGGAACGGAGAGCTGTCGGCGCCGGCCTGCGTGGCGGCCTGCCCGACGAAGGCGACGATCTTCGGCAGCCGCGAGGAGCTGCTGGCCGAGGCGCACCGGCGGATCGCGGCCGAGCCGGGGAAGTACATCGACCACGTCTGGGGCGAGCACGAGGTCGGAGGATCCCGCGTTCTCTACGTTTCCGACGTGGACCTCGGGTTCCTGGCGTGGCGCGATCCGCGCTACCTCGGCCGGGAGCCGCTGCCCCATCGCACGTGGGAAGCCCTGCGCAAGGTGCCCTTCGAGTTCCTGGGGATGGGCGCCCTGATGACCGGGATCTGGTGGGTGATCGACCGCCGCATGCAGCGCGAACGCGAGGAGGCGGACGACCGACCCCGCGGCGAGCCCGCGGATCGCGCGGGAGACGCGCCCGAAGGTGACGGAGGCGACGAGCGATGACGAGCCGGGTGCAGGTCTTCAAGGGCGTCCTGTGGTTCCTCGTCGGTCTCGGCGCGGCCGTCACGATCGTCCGGTTCGTGCGCGGACTGGGGGCGACGACGGCCCTGACCGACACGACCCCGTGGGGGCTCTGGGTCGGCTTCGACGTGATGGGCGGCGTGGCGCTCGCGGCGGGAGGGTTCGTGGTCGCGGCGATCGTGCACATCTTCCACCGGAAGAAGTACGAGCCGATCGCGCGCCCCGCCATCCTGACGGCGATGCTGGGATACGCGGCCGTCGTCGTCGGACTGATCTACGACCTGGGCCTGCCCTGGAACATCTGGCATCCCCTGATCTTCTGGAACCCGCGCTCGCCCCTCTTCGAGGTGGCGTGGTGCGTGATGCTCTACCTGACGGTCCTCGTGCTCGAGTTCTCGCCGGTGTTCCTCGAGCGGACCAGGTTCCAGTCGGCGTACCGGGCGCTGCTGCGCCTGCAGTTGCCGCTGATCGTCCTCGGGATCGCCCTCTCGACGCTGCACCAGTCGTCGCTGGGGACCCTGCTCCTGATCATGCCGTTCCGGCTTCATCCCCTCTGGTACACGTCCCTGTTGCCGGAGATGTTCTTCGTCTCCGCCATCTGCCTGGGGCTCTCGATGGTGATCCTCGAGTCCTCGGTGACCTCGTGGCTGTACCGGAAGAAGCCGGAGACGGAGATGCTCGCGGGGCTCGCGCGGATCGCGACGTTCGCGCTGGGCTTCTACGTCCTGTTCCGCGGCTGGGACCTGTGGCGCCAGGGGAAGCTCGGCCTGCTGACGGAAGGGTCGTTCGAGAGCCGGCTCTTCATCGTCGAGATGCTGCTGTCGGCCGTCGTGCCGCTGGTTCTCTTCGCGGTTCCGCGGGTGCGACGTTCCGAGACCGGCGTCTTTCTCGCGGCGGCGATGAGCGTCGTCGGGTTCGTCCTGGACCGGATCGACGCCTCGGGCCTGGCGCAGGTGTGGGCCACGCGGTCGACGTACTTCCCGGCCTGGACCGAGTTCGCCGTCAGCATCGGGATCGTCGCCGGTTTCACGCTCATCTACCTCTTCATCCAGGAGCACTTCCCGGTGGAGGAGGACCTCGCGGACGAGCTGGCCGAGCTGCGCCGCTACCAGCTCTTCGAGCTGCCCCGCTTCGATCGGCAGCACCTGATCTGGCTCGGTGATCCCGGCTTCTGCGCGCGGCGGATCTTCTCGCTCCTCTTCGGCGTGGCGCTGGGGATCGGGCTCGCGTTCACGCCCTGGAGCCCCCTGGTGGCGAGGACCCCCGTGGAGCGGGCCCGGGGCGGCGACGTGCTCCGGGTGGGCTTCCCGGCAGGGACCGTGCAGTTCCCGCACGCCGCCCACATCGAGCGGATCGGGAAGGAGCGGGGCGGCCGCGACCGTGGTTGCGCCGCGTGCCATCACCTGGTGAAGCCGGGGGACAGGGGGACGCCCTGCTCCGAGTGTCACGCGGACATGTACCTGCCGACCCGGATCTTCGACCACGAGCTCCACGTGGACCGGACGGGAGGCAACGCCGGCTGCGGCGAGTGCCACCCGCCGGGCCGGCCGAAGGCGGCCGGGTCCGCGAAGGCCTGCCAGGACTGCCATCGCAGGGACATGATGACGGAGAACGAGCGGGTGAAGGAGTTCCGCCGGGCCGCGGCCCCCGGCCTGCGACGGGCCGCCCACGGGATCTGCATCCCCTGCCACGAGCGGGCGGCGAAGCGGCCGGGCGCGAAGAAGCCGGACCTCCACCGGTGCGCGACCTGCCACAGGACCCCCGTGCCCCACCTGGAGCAACTGCTCGAGGCACGGCGGCAGGCCGCCCTGCGGCGTGAGTAGCGGCGGAAGCCTTCCGTTACCCGGGCGAAACGCCGCCGCCCCGGGGCTCCGGCCCCGGGGCGATTCGTGCAGGCCTAACACGTTGTCCTGTCGCCAGTTCCGAGCGGAGCCCCGATGTCCGGCGCATGGCACGTCGGTTGCATCGATCCGGGTGGACCGGAGGGCCCACCCGAGGAGGTTCCGATGGGCAGCGCGCTCGAGAAACTCTGGAAAACCGAGGACTGGTGGGCGGTATGGCTCGGCCTGGGGATCGTCATCCTCGCGCTTGCCGTCTTCGTGTCGGGGGGGACGATCAAGGGCTGGGCGGTGACGCCCGGGACCTGGTCGGACTTCCCGGCCCTCGCGGCCGACCTGGCGAAGCACTTCTCCGGCTTCCTGGTCGTCTTCCTGCTCTTCGGGGCGGTCTTCACGGTCTCGATGGCGATCATGGGCCGCCCCGTCGGCCAGTTCATCCCGGGGTTCGTCATCCTGTTCCTCGGGTCGCTGGCGATCTTCTACCTTGCCGGTTGGCAGGTGATGAAGCGGCTCGACCTGGGGGCGCCGCTGCTCGCCCTGCTGATCGGGCTGATCATCGGCAACCTGGTCAAGCTTCCCGACTGGTTCAAGACGGCTCTCCGCACGGAGTACTACATCAAGACGGGAATCGTGCTGCTCGGCGCGACGCTGCCGCTGACCCTGATCTTTTCCGCCGGGCCGATCGCCTTCGTGCAGGCGACGATCGTGTCGGTCTGCACCTGGCTGACGATCTTCCTCGCGGCGACGAAGCTGTTCGGCCTCGAGCCGCAGTTCGGAGCGGTGCTCGGTGCGGGCGGAGCGGTCTGCGGGGTGTCGGCCTCGATCGCCGTCGGCGGGTCGGTGAAGGCGCACAAGGACCACATCGCGATCGGGATCGGCGTCGTGTCGATCTGGGCGATCGTGATGATCTTCACGCTCACGTTCGTCTGCAAGGCGCTCGTTCCCGACGCGATCTCCCCCGGCCAGGCGGGCGCCTGGGTCGGGACGTCCGAGTTCGCCGACGCGGCCGGCTTCGCCGTCGTCGCGGAGCTCTCCGAGAAGTTCGGTGACTCCCCGATCAACACCTTCACCCTGATGAAGGTGATCGGCCGTGACATCTGGATCGGCATCTGGTGCCTCGTGCTCTCCGTCGTGTCGATCACGATGTGGGAGAAGGGCGACCCGAAGGCCGACTCCGACCGGGTCCGCGCCAGCGTCATCTGGGAGCGATTCCCCAAGTTCGTCATCGGCTTCTTCCTCGCCTCGGTGATCATGACCTTCGCCACGACGGCGCTGCGACCGGCGACCCACGTCGGCGTGGCTCCCCTCCAGGGGACGTACAAGACGAAGATGAAGAAGATCCACTACGACGCCGACTTCTCCACCTACCAGGTCCCCCCGGGCTACGAGGACAAGCTCGAGATCGACCTGGAGAAGGGCGTCCTGCGCTACCGGGGCGAGATGACCCTCCAGGACCTGGACGTGCTCAAGCGCAACACGACGAGCGAGGACCAGGTCTGGGCGCTGAACAACCTGCGCTACAAGTCCAACTGGTTCGAGAGCGAGCTGAAGTCGAAGGCGATCGTCCCGATCAAGAAGCTCCGGTCCTGGGCGTTCGTCATCTGCTTCCTCGGCATCGGGCTCTCGACCCGGATCGCGGACCTGCTGACGTTCGGGCTGAAGCCGTTCTGGGCGTTCACGATCGGCGTGCTCGTGAACGTGCCGCTCGGCTACATCCTCTCGACGATCGTCTTCGCCGACTACTGGTCGAGGATCTGAGGCAACGCCGGAGGGAGTGTCCCCCAAAGGAGTGACGATGAGCGAGAAGAAGAGAGCCACGCCCCTGCTCGACGAGCTGGAGAAGGGACCCTGGCCCAGCTTCGTGAAGGAGATCAAGAAGGAGGACGAGCGCCCGATGGTCCAGGACCTGCTCGGCCAGCTCGAGCGGTCCTACGAGGAGCACATCGGGCACTGGAAGCACGGCGGTCTCGTCGGCGTGATGGGGTACGGCGGCGGCGTGATCGGGCGGTACTCCGATCTCCCCGAGGAGTTCCCGGAGGTCGCGGAGTTCCACACGTACCGGGTGAACCAGCCCTCCGGCTGGTTCTACACCTCGGACGCGCTGCGGACCCTCTGCGACATCTGGGACAGGCACGGCTCGGGCCTGACCAACATGCACGGGTCGACCGGGGACATCATCTTCCTCGGGTCGAAGACCGAGGCGCTGGAACCGTGCTTCGCCGACCTGACCGCGGCCGGATGGGACCTGGGCGGCTCGGGCTCCGACGTGCGGACCCCGTCCTGTTGCGTCGGTCCGGCGCGGTGCGAGTGGGCCTGCTACGACACGCTGGCGGCCTGCTACGACATCACGCAGACCTACCAGGACGAGCTGCACCGCCCGATGTTCCCCTACAAGTTCAAGTTCAAGTTCTCCGGGTGCCCGAACGATTGCGTGGCGGCGATCGCCCGCTCGGACATGTCGATCATCGGCACCTGGAAGGACGACATCCAGGTCGACCAGGAGGCCGTCCGCCAGTACGCGAAGGACGGGGTCGACATCCAGCGCGAGGTCTGCGAGATGTGCCCGACGCGGTGCATCCGCTGGGACGGCGAGACGCTGGAGATCGACAACGAGGAGTGCGTCAAGTGCATGCACTGCATCAACGTCATGCCGAGGGCGCTGGCTCCCGGGAAGGAGCGGGGCGCGGCGATCCTGATCGGCGCGAAGGCCCCGATCATCGGCGGCGCCCTCCTCTCGTCGGTCTTCGTCCCGTTCATCGAGATGAAACCGCCCTTCGAGGAGATCAAGGAGCTGGCGGAGGCGATCTGGGACTTCTGGGGTGAGCACGGCAAGAACCGCGAGCGTGTCGGCGAGTTCATCCAGCGCGTCGGCCTGGGGAACTTCCTGGAGGCGATCGGGCTCGACCCCGTGCCGGAGATGATCGCCCACCCCAGGACCAACCCCTACATCTTCTTCGACGAGGACATGGACGAGGAAGACGAGGACGAGGAGTAGCGGCCCTCGGCCGGCACGCGACAGGAGGCTTCCCATGGCCCAGGCGGAAAGAAAGACCGATATCGGACCTCCCCACTACGAGCAGTTCCTGCCGGAGATCATCAAGAAGAACTACGGCAAGTGGAAGTACCACGAGATTCCCGAGCCCGGCGTGCTGCTTCACGTGGCCGAGAGCGGTGACAGGCTCTGGTCCGTGCGGGCGGCGACGCCGCGCCTGCTCAGCATCCAGACGATCCGCTTCTTCGCGGACCTGGCGGACAAGTACTGCGGCGGGCACCTGCGGTTCACCAGCCGGCACAACGTCGAGTTCCTGGTGACCGACGAGGCCAACGTCCGGCCGCTCAAGGAGGAGCTGGAGCAGAACGGGTACCCGGTCGGCGGCACCGGGAACTCGATCTCGGCGATCGTCCACACGCAGGGATGGGTGCACTGCCACTCCTCGGCGTCCGACGCGTCGGGCGTCGTGAAGTCGCTGATGGACGAGCTGTTCCCCCACTTCAAGAACATGGACCTGCCGGCGAAGCTGCGGATCGCGTTCGCCTGCTGCCTGAACATGTGCGGGGCCGTCCACTGCTCGGACATCGCGGTGCTGGGCGTGCACACGCGCCCGCCGCGCGTCGACCACGACGAGCTCCCGAAGGTGTGCGAGGTGCCGACCCTCGTCTCCTCGTGCCCGACCGGCGCGATCCGGCCGGCGACGGTCAACGGCAAGCCTTCGGTGGAGGTCGAGGAGCAGCAGTGCATGTACTGCGGCAACTGCTACACCGTCTGCCCGGCGATGAAGATCAACAACGCGGAGACGGACGGGATCTCGATCTGGGTCGGCGGCAAGGTGAGCAACGCCCGCTCCGAGCCGATGTTCTCCAAGCTGGTGATCCCGTACCTGCCGAACAACCCGCCGCGGTGGCCGGAGGTCGTCGAGGCGGTGAAGCACCTCGTCGAGGTGTACGCGAAGCACGCGCGGAAGCACGAGCGGATGGGGGAGTGGATCGAACGGATCGGCTGGCCGCGGTTCTTCAAGCTCGCCGGCCTGCCGTTCACCAAGTACCACATCGATGACTTCACCCACGCGGGCGAGACCTACAAGCGGTCCGTCCACCTGAAGCGTTGACCGGGACCGGCCCCCGGGAGCGGGGCTCCCGGGGGCCGGCAGCCAGGAGGTGACCATGAGCCAGCCCACGGTCGAGGAAGTCGCCGAGGCGATGTACGAGCTGGTCAAGGAGACCCATGGCAAGAAGAACCTCAAGGCCATGGACCTGACCAAGGCGATGATCCAGAAGTTCGGCGAGGACAACTGCGACAAGAAGCTGTGCAAGCAGGCGATCCGGCAGCTGATCGACTCCGGTCGCTGCATCTACAGCTACGTGGGCGGCAGCTACATCACGCTGCCGCCGGACCAGGCGTGAGGCCGGCAGGTCCGATGACCCGGACCGGGAGGGAGCCATGACCGAGAAGCCGAAGGGGCCGGAGCGCATCCAGCGGGTCGTCGACCTGCTGCGCCACTGGCAGAAGATCGAGCGGGAGGCGATCGAGAGCTGCGCGGAGATCATGGAGAAGACGGACAATCCCCTGATCCGGCAGATCATGGAGATCATCCGGAACGACTCCGTCCAGCACCATCGCGTCCAGCAGTTCCTGATCGACACGCTGACGACGACACCGGTCTCCCTCAAGCCGGAGGAGCTGGCCCTGGTCTGGGACGAGATCGTCAAGCACGACGAGATGGAGCGGAAGGTCATCGAGCTGGCGGAGGAGGCGCGGGACGAGTGCCGGATGTTCGTCCAGCGCGCGCTGCTCGACTACCTGATCTACGACGAGAAGAAGCACGACAAGCTGCTCCAGGACCTCGAGAACTTCAAGAAGAACCTCTACCCGTACGGCTGATCCGCTCCCGGGACGGGTGGCCCGTGGCGGCGCCGGCGGGGCCGCGACGGGACCCGAGCGAGGCGAACCATGGGACTGCTCAAGAAGAAGAAAAAGAAGAAGGGCTTCGTCCCCCGCTTCTCCGGGGGCGGAGGCTCCGGCTCGGAGATCTCCCCGCTGCGGCCGCAGGCCGTCGAGAAGCGCCCTCCCTGCCAGGGGAACTGTCCATCGGGGAACGACATCCGGGGCTGGCTGACGGTCATCGCCGAGCGGGAGAAGACGGGGCTCTCCCTCGAGGAGGCCCTCGACCGGGCCTGGCAGATCGAGGTCGAGACGAACCCCTTCCCGGCCGTGATGGGCCGCGTCTGCCCGCACCCCTGCCAGGAGCACTGCAACCGGGAGGAGAAGGACGGCGCGGTCGAGATCAACTCGGTGGAGCGGTTCATCGGGGACTGGGGAATCGAGCGGAAGCTCGCCCTGCGCAGGCTGGCCGACCCGGGCAGCCGGGGGCGGAAGGTGGCCGTCATCGGGGCCGGGCCCGCGGGCCTCTCGTGCGCGTACCAGCTCGCCCGCCGCGGGTACGGGGTGACGGTCTACGAGGCGTACGACAGGCCCGGGGGCATGCTGCGCTACGGGATTCCGGTCTACCGGCTGCCACGGGAGGTCCTGGACGCGGAGATCGAGCGGATCCTCGGGCTGGGCGTGGAGCTCAGGTGCGGCGTGCGCGTCGGGCAGGACGTCTCCCTCGACGACCTGCGGCGGGAATACGACGCGGTCTTCGTCGGCATCGGGGCCCACAAGGGAAAGACGATGGGAATCCCGGGCGAGGACGGCCCGGGGGTCTACACCGGGACGGAGTTCCTCGCCCGCGTGAACTCGGGCGAGACCATCGACGTCGGCGAGCGCGTGGTGGTCGTCGGCGGCGGGGACACCGCGATCGACGCGGCACGCGTCTGCCTGCGCCTGTCGATGGACGCGGCGACGGTCTCCCGGAGGAGCGGCGCCGAGGTGACGATCCTCTACCGCCGGACGCGCGCCGAGATGCCCGCCATCGAGCGCGAGATCGTCGAGGCGCTGGAGGAGGGGATCCGCATCGAGTTCCTCGCCGCCCCGGCGCGGATCGAGCGCGGTCCGGACGGCAGGATCGCGAAGCTCGTCGTCCAGCGGATGGAGCTCGGCGAGCCGGACGAGTCGGGCCGTCGCCGGCCGATCCCGGTCGAGGGCGACGTCTTCGAGATGGAGGCCGACACCGTCGTCATGGCGGTCAGCCAGCAGCCCGACTGGTCGACCCTCGGGGTGGCGGGCGAGGAGGGTTCCTGGCGCGACGTCGACGAGTGGGGTCGCACCCCGATCGAGAAGGTCTGGTCCGGGGGGGACCTGCTCAGCCTCGGCCTGGCGACGATCGCGATCGGCCAGGGGCGCCGGGCGGCGGAGTCGATCCACTCCGCCCTGTCCGGGGAACCGCTTCCGGCCGCCGACGCGCGCCCGGAGATCGGGCCCGACCGGATCCTCAAGGACTTCTACGACCCGAAGCCGCCGGCCGAGCGGAAGATCCTTTCCGCCGAGGAGCGGCTGGCCCGCCCGCTCGACGAGGTCGACCTGGGAATCTCGAGGGAACAGGTCCTCGAGGAAGTGACCCGCTGCTTCTCCTGCGGGCTCTGCTTCGGGTGCGAGCGGTGCTGGATGTACTGCCAGAACAACTGCTTCAAGAAGGTCGGCGAGCCGGGTCCCGGGCACTACTACACGATCGATCTCTCCACCTGCGACGGTTGCAAGAAGTGCGCCGAGGAGTGCCCCTGCGGCTTCCTCGACCTGGTGTGAGGCGGGTGGCGCGATGATCCTCCGGGTCCCCAGGGCGCTGGTCGCGGGGCTGGCGGGCGACAGCGGCAAGACGCTGGTCACCCTCGGCCTCGCGGCCGAGCTCCGGCGGCGCGGCATCGAGGTCGTCGGTGCGAAGAAGGGCCCGGACTTCATCGACGCCGCCTGGCTCTCCGCCGCCTGCGGGCGGCCCGCGAGGACCCTCGACACGTGGATGATGGGGCCATCGGCGCTGGGAAACGCCCTCCGCTCCGTGGAGGATGCGGGCCTGCTGCTGGTCGAGGGGAACCGGGGGATCTTCGACGGCATGGACGCGGCGGGAAGTCACTCGAGCGCGGAACTGGCCCGCCGGATCGCCGCCCCGGTGCTGCTGGTGGTGCGGGCCGTCAAGGTGACCCGGACCGTCGCCGCCCTCGTCGCCGGTTGCACGTCGTTCGAGGACGGCGTCCACGTGGCCGGCGTGATCCTCAACGACGTGGCGACCGGGCGCCAGGAGGCGGTGATCCGCGAGGCGCTGGTGCGCTCGGGAGCGCCGCCGGTCGTCGGGTGTATCCGGCGGCAGCGGGACCTCCCGCTGCCGGGGCGTCACCTGGGCCTGGTGCCCGTGGCCGAGCACGGGGCGGCCGAGGAGGCGATCGAGGCGGCGCGGCGGGTCGTCGTGCGGGGCGTCGACATCGACGCCGTCATGCGCATCGCGCGGGAGGCGCCGGCCATCGAGCTGCCGACGGCAGGGGGCGCGCCGCGGTTCACGCGCGTGCGGATCGGCGTCGCCCGGGACGAGGCGTTCAGCTTCGTGTACCCGGAAAACCTCGAGGCGCTCGAGGCGAGGAACGCGGAACCGGTCTTCTTCTCGCCGTTGCACGACCCCGCGCTGCCCGACGTGGACGCCCTGTGGTTCCCCGGCGGGTTTCCCGAGGAGCACGCGGCGCGGCTGGCGGGGAACACCCCGCTCCGGCGGGAGATCGCCGCGGCGATCCGCGCCGGGATGCCGGCGTGGGCGGAGTGCGGCGGGTTGATCTACCTGGCGCGGGAGCTGCGGGCCCACGGGCGCGCCCACGAGATGTGCGGGGTGTTCGACCTGGTCGTGGAGACCACGTCCCGGCCGGTCGGCCACGGTTACGTCGACGCGATCGTCGCGGCCGAGAACCCGTTCCTGCCCGCCGGCCGGACGATCCGGGGCCACGAGTTCCACTACAGCCGGATCGTCGGCGGAAGGGACGTGGAGGGCACGGTGCTGCGGCTGCGGCGGGGCACGGGAATCGACGGCCGCGACGGGATCGTCCGGCACAACGCCTGGGCGTCCTGGATGCACCTCCACGCGGTGGGCTGCCCCGCCTGGGCGGACGGGCTCGTGCGGGCCGCGGGGCGGCACCGGGCCGGCGCCGACGCGCACGGATGAGACGGGAGGACGTGGTGAAGCTGCTCGTCGAGGAGGGCCCCGGGGCGGTCGCCGAGCGGGCGCTGGCCAGCCCGCGGGTGCTGCGGCTCGTGGTCGGCCGGCTCTGGGAGGCCGACCCGCGGGTCCGCGCCGCCGCCGCGGCGTCCCTCGGCGAGGTGGCCGCCAGGGCCCCCGAGCGCGGCCGGGAACTGGTCCGGCGGTTCCTGTGGGCCCTCAACGACGAATCGGCCACCAGCGGCGGCCCGGTCCTGCCCGCCCTGCGGGAGATCGGTCTCCGGAACCCGGGGCTCGTGACCCCCCACGCCGGCGCCCTCGCGCGGCTGGCGCGGATCGACGAGGCGCTGCGCCCGGAGATCGAGCGGACGCTCTCCGCGCTCCGGGAGGGCGGGGACGGCGCGCCGGGGACGAGATGACGGGGACGCAAGGAACGTTCCCGGGGAGCGAACGATGAACGGTCAGGCACCGATGCAGAAGATCCGGGACTACGAGCGAGTGGTGGAGGAACGGCCCGGTTCGGCCGTCGCCCACTACAACCTGGCCCTCGCGTGGACGCGGCGGGGCCGGGTCCAGCGGGCCGAGAAGGAGTACCTGCGCGCCCTGGAGCTGGATCCGGACATGGTCGAGGCGTGGGTCAACCTGGGGGGCGTGCGGCTCCTGCAGTGGAACTTCCCCGCCGCCGTCGAGGCCCTCGAGGAGGCGACCAGGCGCCGGCCCGACCTGGCGGTCGCCCACTACAACCTGGGGCAGGCATGGCTGTACCTCGGTGACGCCGAGAAGGTGATCGCCTGCAACCGGAAGGTGATCGAGCTGCAGCCGGCGAACGGCGCCGCCCACTACTTTCTCGCGGTCGGTCTCCTCGCGACCGGCGAGGTCGAGGAGGCCCGGCGCGAGCTCTCGCGGGCGATGGCCCACGGGCACCGCCCGTCGCCGGAGTTCCTCCGGAAGCTGGAGCAGGAGGAGATGAAGGCCCGCAGGGGCCACGGGGAACAGGAAGGAATCGCCGTGGAGTTCATCCTGCCCGGGAAGGAGACCCGGGACGACCAGCGCGACTGAAGCGCAAGGAGGGATGCCAGCTATGCCTACGTTCACCTACGGGAATCTCAGCATCGAGGTCGACGAGGACGGGTTCATGCAGAACCCGGAGGAGTGGAACGAGGAGATCGCCAAGGCCCTCGCGACCACCGAGGGGGTCGAGGAGCTGACCGAGGAACACTGGAAGGTCGTCAAGTACCTCCGGGACTACTACCTCCAGTTCGGCGTCGCCCCCATGATCCGCAAGCTCTGCAAGGAGACCGGGTTCAACCTGAAGAAGATCTACGAGCTCTTCCCGTCCGGCCCGGCGAAGGGGGCCTGCAAGGTCGCGGGCCTGCCGAAGCCGACCGGCTGCGTCTGAGCGCTGCCGGGGATCTTCCCCCTTCCATCCCACGCACGGCGGGCCGGCCCCGTCCCGGGGGCCGGCCCGCGCCCTGTCCCGGGCACCCGCTGCCGCGCGGGCCAGCGCCGCGGCGCTTCGCTCCGCCCGGGTCGCCTTCCGGCGACCCCTACAAGAGGCCCGTACGCGAGGGCGGGGGTCGCGGGTCTCGTGGGTTTCGGTAGGGGCGGCCGGGAGGCCGCCCGCCGGTGCCGGATGCGCGCGGTGCCGGGTGCGCGGCGATTCGCGCCGCCCGGCCACGGGCCGGCCGTGCCGCGAGATGGGCGGGATAACGGCCCCTGGTACAACAGGGGTGCTCGATAACCGGGGGAAATACAACATTCGGGGTGGTTTCGAGGGGGGTGAGTTGTATTTCCGCGGGTTATCCCGCCGGCGTGTTGTAAATCCCGGGGTTATCGAGCACCCCTGTTGCATGAAACGGGGTTATCCCGCCTCTTCCCGGGCCGGTCGAACGCGAGCGATGCCATGGCCCGCGTCGGCCGATGATGCGCGGCGCTGCGCGCCGCCCGGGTCGCCTTCCGGCGACCCCTACGAGAGACCGTTCCCTGGCGGCGACCCCTGCAAGAGACCGTTGCCTTCCGGCGACCGCTGCGCGATGCGTGCGAGGAGGGGCAAGGCGTTCCCCGGGGGAACGGTAGTTGTTACGGGCGGGTAACGTCGTCGCCTCTTCCCGGGGTCGGTCCTGGGGGCCTGCTGACAACCATTTGAATCGGCACGTGTTAGCGGATCGTCCGGGCGGCCGTTACGTGGCATGGACGTTGCACGCCTCACCGGTGACCGGAGAGGAGCCGGAACGATGGCCGATCGGGCACCGGAGCGGGGTCGGGAGAGGGCGCGGGAGCGGCTGCTCGAGCGATGGGTCGAGGTGGTCCTCGCGACCTGGCCCGAGGGCGCCCGGGCGCTGCTCGCCCGGCGCGACGACCCGTTCGGAAACCCGGTCGGCGAGACGGTGCGGGCGAGCCTCGCGGAGGCGCTGGATGCCCTCCTCGAGGGCGCCCCGCCCCGGGCGGTGGCCGCCGCCCTCGCCCCCCTCGTTCGGGTGCGGGCGGTGCAGGAGTTCCCGCCGTCCCGGGCGCTGGCGTTCGTGCTGCGGCTCCGCGGGATCGTTCGCGAGGAGCTGGGGGACGCCGGCGCGGAGCTCGTCCCGCGGATCGAGGCGACGCTCCTCGGCGCCTTCGACCTGTACGTGGAGGCCCGCGAGCGGCTCGCCGAGGCCCGGGTGCGGGCGGAGCGACGACGCACCGCGAGCCTGCTGCGGCTCGTCGAGAAGCGGGGCGTTCCGGCCCCCGAGGGAGGAAGCGGCGCATGAGATTCCTCGCGGCCCTGGTGGCGACCGGTCTCCTGTGGGCGGTCGCCTGGCTGGGAGCGGGCGTGCTCGGCTGGAACTGGCTGTTCGCCGTCGCCATCCCCTACCTGGCCCTCTTCCTCTTCGTCGCCGGCGTCGCGGCGCGGGTGATCGGATGGGGACGGTCCCCGGTGCCGTTCCGCATCCCGACGGTGTGCGGCCAGCAGAAGAGCCTCGACTGGATCCCGCGGGATCCCCTGGACAGCCCGTTCACCGCGGCGGAGACCGTCGGGCGGATGGCCCTCGAGGTGCTCGCCTTCCGCAGCCTGTTCCGCGGCAGCCGTGCCCGGCTCACTCCCGGGAAGCGACTGGTGATCGAGTCGGACAAGTGGCTGTGGGCCGGGGCCATCGCCTTCCACTGGAGCCTGCTCGTCGTGCTGCTGCGTCACCTGCGGTACGTGACGGAGCCGGTGCCGGCGCTGGTCGGTTGGCTCGAGGCGATCGACGGCTTCTTCCAGGTGGCGAGCCCGACGCTGTTCGTGACCGACGTCGTCCTCGCCGGTGCCCTGGTCTACCTGCTCGGTCGGCGCGTGTTCGACCCGCGGCTCCGGTACATCTCCCTGCCGACCGACTGGTTCGCCCTGCTGCTGCTGCTCTCGATCGCCGGGTCGGGCATCTCGCTGCGGTACTTCACGAAGACCGACCTGGTCGCGGTGAAACAGCTCGCGCTGGGACTGGCGACGTTCCACCCGGTGGTGCCGGACGGGATCGGCGCGATGTTCTACGTGCACCTGTTCCTGGTCTCCGCCCTCCTCGCCTGGTTCCCCTTCAGCAAGCTGGTGCACATGGCGGGGATCTTCCTCAGCCCGACCCGGAACCTGGCCAACAACAACCGGGCGCGGCGCCACGTGAACCCGTGGAACCCGGACGTGGAGGTCCACACCTACGAGCAGTGGGAGGACGAGTTCCGGGACAAGCTGATCGCGGCCGGCATCGAGGTCGAGAGGGAGGGATGATGCTCGACAAGTCGCCCGAGGAACTCCTCGACATCGACTGGACGCCCCCCGCGCGGGACTGGATGGATCCCCACGTGGACTTCGAGGCCCGCAAGGGCACGTGGTCCTACCCCGCCGCGCCGAAGAACCTCGAGTACCTCGGTTTTCCGAATCCACGGGAGTGGTCCCCGACCGACGAGGACTGGAAGCTCCCCGGGAACTGGAAGCAGGTCGTCCTCGACGGGATGCGCGAGCGCCTGGCGAAGTTCCGCTCCTTCAAGGTCTTCATGGACATCTGCGTGCGCTGCGGGGCGTGCGCAGACAAGTGCCACTTTTTCATCGGCTCGGGCGACCCGAAGAACATGCCCGTTCTCCGGGCCGAGCTCCTGCGCTCGATCTACCGCCGGGACTTCACCGCCGCGGGGAAGATCCTCGGGTCGCTCGCCGGCGCACGGGAGCTGACGCCCGAGGTGTTGAAGGAGTGGTACTACTACTTCTACCAGTGCACCGAGTGTCGGCGCTGCTCCGTCTACTGCCCCTACGGGATCGATACGGCCGAGGTGACGATGATGGCCCGCGAGCTGATGAACCTCGTGGGCCTGAACATCAACTGGGTGATGGAACCGGTGGCCAACTGCCACCGCACCGGCAACCACCTCGGGATCCAGCCGCACACGTTCAAGGACAACATCGAGTTCCTCTGCGAGGAGCTGGAGGACGCGACCGGGATTCACATCGAGCCGTCGATCAACCGCAAGGGGGCGGAGATCCTCTTCATCGTGCCGTCGGCGGACTACTTCGCGGACCCGGGAATCTACACGTTCATGGGCTACCTGCTCCTCTTCGAGCAGATCGGCCTCGACTACACCCTGTCGGCCTACGCCTCCGAGGGGGGCAACTTCGGGCTCTTCACCTCCCACGACACGATCAAGCGCCTGAACTACAAGATGTACGCCGAGGCGAAGCGGCTCGGCGTGAAGTGGATCCTGGGGGGTGAGTGCGGCCACATGTGGCGCGTCGTCCACCAGTACATGGACACGATGAACGGGCCCGCCGACTTCCTCGAGGTGCCGGTGAGCCCCGTGACGGGGACGCGGTTCGACCACGCGGCCTCGACGAAGATGGTCCACGTCTGCGAGTTCACGGCCGACCTGCTGCGGCACGGAAAGCTGCGGCTCGATCCGTCGCGGAACGACCACCGGGTCGTGACCTTCCACGACTCGTGCAACCCCGCCCGGGCGATGGGCCTCCTGGAGGAGCCGCGCTACATCCTGCGCCGGGTGGTGAACAACTTCCACGAGATGCCGGCGGAGACGATCCGCGAGAAGACGTTCTGCTGCGGGGGCGGGGCCGGCCTCGGCAACGACGAGAACATGGAGATGCGGATGCGGGGAGGGTTCCCGCGGGCGAACGCCGTGCGCCACGTGCACGAGAAGCACGGCGTCAACCTGCTGACGTGCATCTGCGCGATCGACCGGGCCACGCTCCCTCCGCTGATGGAGTACTGGGTGCCGGAGGTCCAGGTCTCCGGGCTCCACGAGCTGGTCGGGAACGCCCTGGTGATGGACGGAGAGAAGCCCCGGGAGACGGACCTGCGGGGCGACCCGCTGATGCGCCCGGTCGGCGAGCCCGCGGAGACCGCCGCGGCGGAAGGGGAGGCCTGAGCCGATGTACGACGCCGGGAAGATCCTCGCGGGACTGGCCACCTTCGTCGTGCTGGTCGCGACGCCCTTCTGGTGGAACGCCGCCCGGGGGGCGGACACGAAGCCGCCCCGGATCGAACGGCCGGTCGCCGGCACGACCTGCGTCCTGCCGCCGGAGGAGATGCGGCACGAGCACATGCGCCTGCTGCTTCGCTGGCGGGACGAGGTCGTCCGGCGGGACCTGCGCACCGCCCGGGACGCCGCGGGCCGGCCGCTGAAGAAGAGCCTCTCGGAATCGTGCCTCGCCTGCCACCGCGGGCGGGAGAAGAGTTGCGACCGCTGCCACGACTGGCTCGACGTCCGGGTCTACTGCTGGGACTGCCACTCCGACGTGGGCGCCCGCCCGGCCGCGGCGGCGGGAGGGAGGTGACGATGGCGATCGACAGGCGGTCCTTCCTGGCGGCCGGGGGGCTCGCGGGTCTCGCCCTCGCGATCCGGCGGGCGGTGGCCGAGGGCCGGCTGACGGCGGAGCCCTGGACGCCTCCCGGCGAGGAGGCCCTGCGCGGGACCCGCTGGGGCATGGCGATCGACCTCGGGGCGTGCGCGGCCCACCCCGGCTGCGATGCCTGCATCGAGGCGTGCCACCGGGCCCACAACGTTCCCCGCTTCGACGACCCGAAGCGGGAGATCAAGTGGACCTGGAAGGAGACGTTCGAGCACGCGTTCCCCGCCCAGGAGAACCCGTGGGCGGGCGTCGAGCGGGCCGAGCTGCCGGTCCTCGTCATGTGCAACCACTGCGAGAACCCGCCCTGCACCAGGGTCTGCCCGACGCGGGCGACGTGGAAGCGGGAGGACGGCGTCGTCATGATGGACTGGCACCGCTGCATCGGGTGCCGGTACTGCGTCGCCGCCTGCCCGTACGGGTCCCGCAGCTTCAACTGGGTCGACCCGCGGCCGGCGATCCCGGAGATCGATCCCTCCTTCCCGACCCGCACGAAGGGGGTCGTCGAGAAGTGCAACCTGTGCGAAGAGCGCCTGGCCGAGGGGAAGCCGCCCGCCTGCGTTGCCGCGTGTCCGCACGGCGCACTGACATTCGGTGACCTGGGCGACCCGGAGTCCCCGCTCCGCCGGCTGCTGGCGGAGCGGCCCTCCCTGCGGCGCAAGAGCTTCCTCGGGACGGGACCCCAGGTCTTCTACCTCGTGTGAGGGGGGACGACGATGATCGAGAGAGCGCTCCGCGGGGGCAGTCGGTACTGGACGCTGGTCGGCGTCCTGGCGGGGCTCGCGGCCCTGGGCGGGCTCGCGTACCTGCACCAGCTCCGGGTCGGCCTGGGCGTGACCGGGATGAGCCGGGACGTGACCTGGGGGCTCTACATCGCCCAGTTCACGTTCCTCGTCGGTGTCGCCGCCTCCGCCGTGATGGTGGTGCTGCCCTACTACCTGCACGGGTTCAAGCCGTTCGGACGGGTGGCCGTGCTCGGCGAGTGCCTCGCGGTGGGCGCGGTGACGATGTGCCTGCTGTTCATCCTCGCCGACCTGGGCCAGCCCGGCCGCGCCCTCAACATGATCCTCCATCCCTCGCCGCGGTCGATCCTCTTCTGGGACATGATCGTCCTGAACGGCTACCTGCTGATCAACGCGGTGGCGGCGCGAATGGGCCTGCGGGCGGAGGAGAGCGGTGAACCCGCCCCGAGGTGGGTGCACTGGCTGGTGCTGCTCTCGATCCCGTGGGCGTTCAGCATCCACACCGTGACGGCGTTCATCTACCAGGGGCTTGCCGCGCGGCCGTTCTGGCTCTCGGCGGTGATGGCGCCCCGGTTCCTCGCCTCCGCGTTCTGCTCCGGGCCGGCCCTGCTCCTCCTGATCTGCCTGCTGGTCGGCCGGGTCAGCCGTTTCCGGATCGCCGACGAGGCGGTGGACCGGCTGTCCATCATCATCACCTACGCCCTCCTCGCGAACCTCTTCCTGCTCGGCATGGAGCTCTTCACCGCCCTCTACGGCGCGATCCCGGAACACACGGTCCACTTCCGCTACCTGTTCCTCGGCCTCGACGGTCACCACGAGCTGGTGCCGTTCATGTGGGCGTCGGTGCTGCTCTGCATCGTCGCGGCGGTGATCCTGCTGCGCCCGGCGTGGCGTCGCGAACGGCGAGTCCTCGCCTGGGCGGCGGGGATGATCTTCGCCGGGACCTGGCTGGAGAAGGGCTGGGCGATGGTCGTCGCCGGCTTCGTGCCCTCGCCCACGGGGACGATCACGACCTACGTGCCGACCGGGACCGAGCTGCTGATCGCCCTCGGGATCTACTCCGCGGGGGCGCTGATCGTCACCGTGCTCTACCGGGCCGCCCTGGTCACCCGGGGTGACCTGCCGGCGCGGGAGATCCCATGATCGAGCGGCGGGAGGGGCGCAGCGTCGTCGTCGTCGGCGCTTCCGCGGCGGGGCTGCGGTGCGCCTGCCGCCTGGCGCGCCTCGATCCGACGGCCCGGGTCCGGGTGATCGAGAGGAACCCGGTCTTCTCGTTCGCCGCCTGCGGGCTCCCCTATGCTCTCTCCGGCGACGTTCCCGAGGCCGACGAACTGCGCCGGACCACCTGGGGCACCCTGCGCGACGAGGACTTCTTTGCCGAGTGGAAGGGAATCGAGGTGATCGCGGGAACCCGCGCCCTCGAGATCGACCCGGGACGCCGCCTGCTGCACGTCGAGGGCCCGCGGGGGAGGGAGAAGCTCGCCTGGGACGCGCTGGTGCTGGCGACGGGCGCCCGTCCGAAGCGCCTGCCGGGGCAGCCGGACCATCCGCGGGTCCTGACCTTCCACCACTGGGACGACATGCAGCGGCTCCACCGGGGTCTCGCCCGGGGCGAGATCGGCCGGGTCGGCGTTCTCGGGGCGGGACCGGTCGGATGCGAGCTGGCCGAGGCGTTTCTCGCCCTGTGGGGTGCGGAGGTCACCCTCGTCGAAACGGCGCCCCATCCCCTGCCGGCCCTGCTCGACGTGGAGGCCGGGGCGGTCGTGGCGACGCAGTTGCGCCAGCAGGGAGTGCGGCTCCTGCTCGGGACCCGGATCGACGAGATCGAGGCGCGGGACGACGGGGTCGTGCTCCGCGTGGGGGCGCGGGACCTCGAGGTCGACGTGGTCGTCGTCGCCGTCGGCGTCGAGCCCGAGGTCGAGCTGGCCCGGACCGCCGGGATCGCCCTCGGCCCGACCGGGGCGATCGCCGTCGACCACGATCTCGCGACGTCGGTCCCCGGGATCTGGGCGGCCGGCGACTGCGTCGAGGTGCGCCACGCGGTGACCGGCGAGCCCTGCTGGATTCCCCTCGGTTCGCTCGCGAACCGGCAGGGGCGGGTGCTCGGCACCGTGCTCGCCGGGCGCCCGGACCGGTTCCCGCCGGTGGCGGGCGCGGCGGCCGTGAAGGTGTTCGACCTGCGGGTCGGGGCGGTCGGCCTCACCCGCGAGGTCGCCCGGGCCCACGGCTTCGAGGTGCGAAGCGCCTGGATGACCGCCTACGACCGGGCCCACTACTGGCCGGAGGCGGAGGACCTCCACCTCCAGCTCACCTGGGAGCCCGGGACCCGGCGCGTTCTCGGCGTCCAGGCCGTGGGGAAGGGCCAGGCGATCAAGCGCATCGACGTGGCGACCCAGCACGTCGCCCGCGGCGGTACCCTCGAGGACCTGGCCGCGATCGAGCACGCCTACGCGCCGCCCTTCGCCCCCGCCCTCGATCCCCTCGCCGTCGTCGCCCACGTCGCCCAGAACGTGGAGGACGGCGTCGCCATCGCGAGCCCGCTGATCGAGACCGACGGGCGCCACGTCATCGACGTGCGCCTCGAGGAGGAACGGCGCGCGCATCCCTGTACCGCCGGCGACGCCACGTCGGTCGCCCTCCCGGAGGTCCGGCGCGAGCCCGGCCTGGCCTCGGGCGCCCTCGTCGTCTGCGAGCGGGGCACCCGCGCCGCCGAGGCGGTTCGGGTCGTTCGCAACCGGGGAGGCAAGGCCGTCTACCTCGGGGGCGGGATCTCCTGGCGGTACGCCGCCGGCATGGGGGAGGTGCCGTGAGGGACGGGATCGTGCTCGTTGCCGTCGAGCCGTCCCGCGCCGGGATGGAGGAGGTCGCCGCGGCCCGCCGCGCCCTCGCAGCCCGGGGGGAGCCGGAGCTGCCCCCGCCGGGAGCCCGCGGCGCCGTCCTCCTCGCGACGTGCCACCGGGTCGAGCTGTACGCGGAGGGGCTCGCCCCCGTCGAGGCGGTCCGCGCCTTCCGGCGCCTCACGGGCCGGGACGTGGCCCCCGGGCGGATCCTCCTGGCCCGGGACGACGCCGCCGGGCGCCATCTCCTGCGGGTCGCCGCCGGGCTCGAGTCCGCGGTGCCGGGCGAGGACCAGGTGCTCTGCCAGGTACGGCGGGCCTACCGGGACGCCTGCGCCCGGGGGGCGAGCGGTCCGCTCCTCCACCGGCTGTTCCACGCCGCCTTCCGGGCCGGCAAGCGGGTCCGGGCGGAGACCGATCTCGCCCGGGGCTGCCGGTCGCTCGCCGGCGCCGGCGTGAACCGGGCGGGCGGCCTGCTCGCTCCCCTCGGTCGCCGGACCGCCCTGGTCCTGGGCTGCGGCGAGACCGGTGCCCTCGCGGCCCGGCGGCTCTGCCAGCGGGGGATCGGCCGCCTGCTGCTGGCGAACCGGACCCGGGAGCGGGCGCGGGAACTGGCGTCGCGGCTTGCCGTCGAGTGCCGGGAGATCGGCCGAAGCCCGGCGATCGAGGTCGTCCCCTGGGAGTGGCGGGCGCGCGCCCTCGCCCGCGCCGACCTGCTGGTCGCGGCGACGGGTGCTCCCGGGGAGGTCGTCGCGGCGGACGAGCTCCGGGCGGCGGTGGCAGGGCACGGGAGGCCGCTGGTCGTCCTCGACCTGGCGATGCCGCCGGACGTGGCCGCGCCGGCCGGGCTGGCGGCGAGGGTCGCCCGGATCGACGTCCCGGCGCTGCTCGCCGAGCGGGACCGGGACCGGGACCGGAGCGCCCGGGCGGTTTCCGCGGCGGAGACCATCGTCGAGGAGGAGCTGGCGGACTGGCGCGGCTGGGTCCTGCGGCGGGAGCGACGGCGATGTACCCGGTGATGCTCTCCCTCGCGGGCCGTCCCGTGCTCGTCGTCGGTGGCGGCCCGGTGGCCCTGCGGAAGGTTCGCGGCCTCCTGGCGGAGCGGGCCCGCGTGACCGTCGTCGCCCCGGCGGCCGTCCCGGAACTCGCGGACCTGGCCGCTCGCGGGGAGATCGCCCTCGAGCGCCGGCCGTACCGCGACGGCGAGGCGGCGGATTACCGGCTGGTGCTGGCCGCCGCGGACGACCGGGACGTCAACCGTCGCGTCTTCGAGGACGGGGAGCGGGCCGGCGTCTTCGTCAACGTGGCGGACGACCCGGAGCTGTGCAGCTTTCACCTGCCCGCCCGCCTCGTCCGCGGCCCGCTCCAGGTGGCGATCGCCTCGGGCGGGGGGGCGCCCTTCGCCGTGCGCCGGTTGCGGCAGCTCCTCGAGCGACGGCTCGGCGAGAGCTGGGGGGCCTGGGCGGCGGCCGCCGCCCGGTTCCGGGACAGGGTGCTCGCCCTCGACGACCTGCCGGCGGCGGCGCGGGAGGAGCTGTTCGATCGCTTCTTCCGCGAGACGGTCGACCCGGCGACGCTGGCCGCCCGGGTCCCGGGCGACGACGAGATGGACGAATGGCTCCGGGAGGCGGGGGCGGGGCGGAGGGCCCCCGGTCCCGGCCTCGTCTCCCTCGTCGGCGCAGGTCCGGGGGCCCCGGACCTGCTGACGGTCCGCGCCCGGGAGCGCCTGGCGGCAGCCGACGCCGTCGTCGTCGACCGCCTCGCCACCCCGGCCCTTCCCGACGACCTGCCGCCGGGGGTCGAGGTCCACGACGTGGGCAAGGACGCGGGGCATCACCCGGTGCCGCAGGACGAGATCGAGGCGCTCCTCGTCCGGCTGGCCCGGGAGGGGAAGCGGGTGGTGCGCCTCAAGGGGGGGGACCCGTTCGTGTTCGGGCGCGGCGGCGAGGAGGTGGAGGCCCTCGAGGCGGCGGGGATCCCCTGGGAGGTCGTGCCCGGGGTCACCGCCGGCATCGCCGGGCCCGCCGCCGCCGGCATCCCGGTCACGCACCGGCGCGAGGCGGTCACCCTCACCCTGGTCACCGCGCACGAGTGCGCCAAGGACGAGGACCAGGTGCCGTGGGACCTCCTGGCCCGGCAGCGGCACGGCACGATCGTCGGCTACATGGGGGTGGCCACCCTGCCGCGCGTCGTCGAGAAGCTGCTCGCCGGCGGCATGGACCCGGCGACCCCCGCGGCCGTGATCGAGCGCGCCACCCTGCCGGAGCAGCGGGTCGTCCGGGCACCCCTCCGGGCCCTGCCGCAGGCCGCCCGGGAGGCGGGAGTGCGTCCCCCGGCGCTCTTCGTGATCGGTCCCGTGGCGGCCCGGGGCACCCCGTCGAGCGCGGAGCGGAGGCCACGGGCCCGCTCGCGGTGCCGCCCGGGAGGCGGTGCGCCGGGGCGGGGGTAGACTGGACGCGGGGCCCTCCCCACGGGCCCCGGAGCACGAGGTGCCGGACCGTGACCGGAGCGCGGAACCGTTCCCGGGGCGTCGCGCGGGCCCTCTCCATCCTCGGCCTCGCCGCGGCCCTCCTCCTGGCGCCGGCGTTTCCCGCCGGGGAGGCGCCGGGGGGGAGGGTCGTCCGCCGGCTGGGCGTCGTCAGCCTCTACAACCCCCGCCTCATGTACCTGAAGCTCCAGCCCCTCGCGGACTGGCTCTCCGAGGCGACCGGCGAGCGATGGGAGCTGGCGCTGGCGACCAGCTACGAGCAGGCCGTCGACCAGCTCTGTTCCGGGGGGGTCGACCTTTCCTACCTGGGACCGTTCACCTACGTGATCGCCCACGCCCGGTGCGGTGCGGAGCCGCTCGTGCACCTGCGGACCGGGGGGAAGGACACGTTCGAGAGCTGGATCCTCGTCCGGGAGGACGGCGGCATCCATGACCTCGCGGGCCTGCGGGGACACCGGGTGGCGTTCGGTTCGCCGCTCTCCACGTCCTCGTACCTGGTGCCGCGCCGCATGCTCGAGGAAGCCGGTCTCCGCCTTGGCGCCGACGTCTCGTGCGGCTTCTACGGTCACCACGAGCGTGCCGCCCGGGCCGTGCTCCTCGGGGAGGCGGACGCGGCCGGCGTGCGCGACACGATCGGGGCGCGGTTCGTCGGCCGGGGCCTGCGCCTGCTCGCGCGTTCCGCGCCGATCCCGAACTTCCCGTTCGTCGTTCCCCGCGACACGCCGGAGGAGCTGAAGCGCCGCTGGGTGGCCGTGCTCGTCGACCAGCCGGCCCGGGACGAGCGCGCCCGGGCGGCGATGGCGGGCTGGGACGTGGAGCTGCGAGACGGCTTCGCCCCGGCGGACGACGCCTTCTACGACACCGTGCGCCGGATCATCCGGGAGGTGTTCGGTCCGATCGACCTCCGGGACGAGCTGCCCCTGCCGCCCTGCGAGCGGCGGAGACCGTGACCATGCCCCGGCTCGGTCTCCGGGCGAAGTTCTTCCTCTACTCGAACACGGTGATCGCCGTGACGATGGCCCTCGCGACGACGATCGCCCTGGTCCACGAGCGCTCGGTGCGGTACGAGGCGATCTACGAGCGGGCGATGAGCCTCGCCGAGGCCCTGTCGATCCCGGTCACCGACGCGCTGATGTACGAGGACCTGGGCCTGGTCGCCGAGACGGGGCTCACCGACAACTACATCCAGGAGATCCTCGCGCGGAACCGGGACCTGATGCGGTACATCGTCGTGGCCGACCCGGCCGGACGGGTCACCCACTCGAACCGCTGGTGGTTGCTCGGCAAGAGGTTCCCCCGGGCGTTCGCCGACTGCGGCCACGTCGCTGGTGCCGTCTCGGAGATCCTGGTCGACCGGGAACGCCGGGACGAACGGGAACCGGATCCCGCTGCCGACCAGGTCCTGGAGGTCCGGGTCCCGCTGCGGATCCGGAGCAAGTGCTGGGGATCCCTCGCCGTGGGCTTCTCCCTCGCGCCGATCGAGCGGGAGGTCCGGGCGGTTGCCGGTCGCTACGTCCTGATCGCCCTCGTCCTGATGCTCGGCAACTCCGTGCTGACGGCGATCTACGTCGAGTCGCTGATCCGGCCGATCCTCGACCTGCACCAGGTGATGACCCGCGCGGGAAAGGGAGACCTGGCCGTGCGGGCCGACGTTCGGCGGCGTGACGAGATCGGGGAACTCGCCGAGGCGTTCAACCGGATGATGGAGGAGCTGCGGGAGGCCCGGGAGACCGAGAAGGTCCGGCAGTCCCAGCTCGCCCACATGGAGAAGATGGCGGCGATCGGAACCCTCGCCGCGGGCGTGGCCCACGAGGTGAACAATCCGCTGGGCGGGATCCTCACCTGCATCGAGAACCTGCGGGCGAACCCGGACGACCGGGAGATGCTCGGCCGCTACCTGGACCTGATCCAGGACGGGCTCCAGCGGATCGAGCGGACGGTGGCCAACCTGCTGGGCTTCTCGCGCCAGCGTCCGCCGCGGCCGGAGCCGACGTCGATCAATCACAACCTGCGGCACGTCACCGAGCTGGCCGACTACCAGCTCCGCCGGGCCGGGATCGAGGTGCGGTTCGAGCTCGATCCGTCCGATCCCAAGGCGATGGCCGATCACTTCCAGATGGAGCAGCTCTTCCTCAACCTGGTGCTCAACGCGATCCAGGCGATGCCCGGCGGGGGGACCCTCACCCTCTCGACGGAGGTCCGGGACGGGAGGATCATCGCCTCGGTGGCCGACACCGGGGTCGGGATCGCGCCGGAGATCCTGGACCGCATCTTCGAGCCGTTCTTCACGACCCGGGAGGTGGGGAAGGGAACCGGGCTCGGCCTGGCCGTGTCCTGGTCGATCGCCTCGGCCCACGGCGGGAGCATCGCCGTGGAGAGCGAGGTGGGGAAGGGTTCCGTCTTCCGCGTGATCCTGCCCCTGCTCCGCGAGGACGACGAGGAGCGAGGGCGGGAGGACTCCACGGAGGGACAGCGATGAGCATCTGCGCGCGCCGCCTGCTGATCGTCGAGGACGAGCCGCTGCTCCGCGTCAGCATCAAGGACGCTCTCACCAAGGAGGGATGGCTCGTGGACGACGCCGAGGACGGCCAGGCCGGTCTCGCGCTCTTCCGCGAGCACCTCCACGAGGTCGTGATCACCGACCTGGTGATGCCGCGCATGGGCGGCATGGAGCTGCTGCGGCAGGTCAAGGACATTCAGCCCGAGACGACGGTCGTCATCATCACCGCCCACGGGTCGGTGGAGCGGGCCGTCGAGGCGATGCGGATCGGGGCGGCGGACTTCATCACCAAGCCCTTCTCGATGGCCCAGCTCCTGGTGCGACTGGACAACGTCTGCTCGGTGAAGGCGCTCAAGGAACAGAACGTCCGCCTCCAGGAACAGCTCGAGGACAAGTACTCGTTCTCGAAGATCATCGGCCGGTCGAAGGCGATGCAGGAGGTCTTCGAGCTGATCCGCCTCGTCGCCGACTCGGACGCCGCGGTCCTGGTCCAGGGGGAGTCGGGCACGGGCAAGGAGCTGGTCGCCTCGGCGATCCACTTCAACTCGCGGCGGCGCTCCCGGCCGTACGTGCGGGTGAGCTGTGCCTCGCTGCCCGAGCCGCTGATCGAGGCGGAGCTGTTCGGCTACGAGAAGGGGGCGTTCACGGGGGCGCTCCAGCGACGGATCGGGCGCTTCGAGGCGGCATCCGGCGGCACCCTGTTCCTCGACGAGATCGGCGAGCTGCCCCAGTCGGTCCAGGTCAAGCTGCTGCGGGTGCTGCAGGAGAAGCAGATCGAGCGGCTCGGGTCGAACCGGCCGATCGACATCGACGTCCGGGTCGTCTCCGCGTCGCTGCGGCCCCTCGAGGAGGAGATCGCCGCCGGCCGGTTCCGGGAGGACCTCTTCTTCCGGATCAACACGGTGACGATCCACCTGCCGCCGCTGCGGGAACGCAAGGAGGACATCCCGCTGCTCGCGCAGGCCTTCCTCGAGGAGTTCGCGGCGGCGGGGGGGAAGAAGATCGAGGGGTTCGAGGACGACGTCCTCGAGGTGCTCGAGCAGCACGACTGGCCGGGAAACGTGCGCGAGCTGCGCAACGTGATCGAGCGCGCGGTGCTGTTCTGCCGCGGGGACCGGGTGCGGGTCGAGGACCTGCCCGCGGGCTTCGGCGGCCGCTCGATGGCCGGGCCGTGCCGGGCGACCGGCAAGCCGGTGCCGCTGCACAAGGCGGTCGAGATCGCCGAGATCAACGCGATTCGCTGCGCCCTGGGGGCGACGCGCGGGCGCAGGGCCGAGGCGGCCGAGCTGCTCGGGATCTCCCGGAAGACCCTCTGGGAGAAGATGAAGAACTACGGGATCGAGGCGTGATCCGGAGGTGCGAGATGCGGACGACGACGATGGCCGCCCTGGCGGCGATGACGATCCTCGCGGGAGGCGTCCCGGCGGCGCCGGCCCCGGTGGTGAACCCCGACCCCGTCGACCGGCTGGTCGAGGTGCTGGCCCTGGACGAGGTGGCGACCCTCGATTTCCAGGCGAACACGATGGACCAGGCCCGCGAGCTGCTCGCGACGACCGCGGAGACCGCGTTCCGGAAGGTGGCGGACATCTGGCCCGACCGGGCGATGGCGTTCCCGTACCTGGAGCAGGTCGTCCGGGGAATCGGCGAGACCAGGCTCCCGGAGGAGGAGCACACGGTGATCGGTGACCGGAAGATCGTGATCGCCGACGCCGGCGCCGCCCGGGAGGCGGGCGAGGCGATCGCCCTGGTCGCCCGGATCATCCACCGCCTCGAGCTGCGCTACGGCAAGGTTCCGGTGCGGGAGACCGCCCGGGCGATCCTGCGCCAGGTGACGATCGACCAGGGAACGGGCCAGCCGATCGTCACCCAGGTCCTCTGGCAGTTGAAGGAGCTGGCGGCCCGGGACGTGACGAAGATCCACGACCGTCTCTCGTGAAGGGAAGCGGCGCTTCGCGCCGCCCGGGCCGCCTCCCGGCGGCCCCTACGAACCCCTCGGGTCGCCTTCCGGCGACCCCTGCGGGAAACGCGGGTCGCCCGCCGGTGGCCCATACGGGAACCCGCATCGCGCGTTTCGTGGGTTCGTGTAGGGGCGGCCGGAAGGCCGCCCGCCGTCAGCGGGCGCGGATGAAGGTTCGTCCGCGGTCCAGCAGCGCCGCGCGGCGGTCCTCGCCGAGGGTGGCGAGGTCCTCCGGGCGATCGAGGTCGTCGAGCGGCGCGAGCTCGGCGAGCGCGAGGTCGAGGGATGCGCAGCGCTCCCGCGTCGCCGCGAGGACCCGGTCCGTGCCCCACGGCACGCCGGCGAAGATCCCGGGAAGGCGGTCCCGGGCGTCCCGCCGGGCTCCGACCAGCACGTAGCCGCCGTCGGTCGCCGGAACGAGAACGACGTCCGCCCCGCCGGCCAGGGCCTCGAGCGCCCGGGAGACGTGGTCCGACGAGAGGTCCGGGCAGTCCGTGCCGACGAGAACGGCCCGCTCGGCCTCGGTAAGGGCCCGGTGAAGGGCCGCCGCCATCCGTTCCCCGAGGTCGGCACCCCGCTGCACAGCGAGCCCGACGCCCCGCCCCGCGACGGCGGCGAAGAGGGGATGGCCCGGGTCGCCGGCCACGTGGAGTTCCACCCGGGGGGCGCCGTCCGGCCACGGGGGGAGCATCCGCTCCACGGTATCGAGGACCAGGCCGGCATGGAGGGCGGCGGCCTCCGCCGGGTCGAGCGGCGGGACGAGGCGGGTCTTGACCCTTCCCGGGACCGGCTCCTTCGCGAAGACGATCGTCCGCTCGGCCGCCAGCCGGTCCGCCAGGTGGGGGTAGTAGAGCCGCGCCAGGCGCCACGGGGAGGCGCCCAGGGCGAAGGCTGCCCGGAGGCGCCACATCTCCAAGATCGTCCGGGCGATCCCGCGGGTCTCCCACCGGCGGGACGACGTGACGACCCGCGCCCGCAGGCAGAGCGGCGGCGAGACGCGGCGCAGCGTCGCGGAGAGCGCGACGTCCTCCATCAGGGGAATGTCCGGGTATCCGCCGGCCCGCTCGAAGACCTCCCTCCGGGCGAAGATCGCCTGGTCCCCGGTGGCGATCCCGGTCCAGCGCGACCGCAGGTTCACCAGCGTTTCGACCATGCGCAGGGCGGGGGCCTTCCCGGACAGGCGCACGTCGAACCGTCCCCACGCGTGGTCGCCGGTGGCGATCCCCTCGAGGACCAGCCGATCGGCATCGCGGGGCAGCACGGTGTCGGCGTGAAGGAACAGGAGGACGTCGCCGCGGGCCGCTCGTGCGCCCGCGTTCATCTGCCGGGCCCGGCCGGGACGTGCCCGGATCACGCGGTCCGCCAGGGGGGCGGCGCGTTCCGGCGTGCCGTCGGCCGAACCCCCGTCGACCACGATCACCTCGGCGCCCCGCCGGCGAAGCGGGCGCAGGCGGTCGAGCACCGGGACGATCCCGGTGGCCTCGTCGAGGACCGGCACGACGATCGAAAGCGAGGCCATCCTTCTTCTCCCGGGGCCTCCCGCGATTCTCCCACGGGCGAACCCGTTTCGGTTTCCTCCCGCGCGCCCGCCGGCGATCGTCCGGATCCCGTAACGCCCGGGCCGGGAACCCGGTCCGCGCGACACCACCCGCTGCAAATCCCGTACCCTCCGGCCGTTGCGGGTTCTCCCCGGGGCGGGCGCTGGCACGGGGGTTGCTCCCGGAAGGACGTGGATCCCCCGTCCGCACCCGGGAGACGGCGATGCCCGGTCGAACGTGCCTTTCCCGCGCCGCCCACCTGGCGTTCGCGTGCCTGCTCCTGCCGGGGGTGGCCGATGCCTCGGTGACGCTCCACCGGGGAGAGGGGAAGAAGGCGTTCACGCTGAAGGTGTGCGGCCTCTCGCAGCTCGAGGTGCGTTCCGGGGACGACACGTCCCCGGGGGGCGGGGTTTCGTTCCGCGCGCAGCGCCTGCGGCTCGGCTTCTACTACTCGAGCGGCCCGATCGCGGCGAACCTGGCGGTCGACTTCGCGAAGGACCACCGGAAGAACCCCGCCGGGCTGCCGGCGATGATCAAGTGCGCGTTCGTCGGCTACCGGGCCCTCCCATCGACCGTGGTTCGCCTCGGCCTCGTCAAGGTGCCGGTCGGGATGAAGTACTCCCTGCCCGGCTGGGACATGGCGATCGTCGAGCGGAACAGGCTGGAGAAGGGGCTCGTCCTCGAGCGCGACCTGGGGGTCCTGCTCACGTGGGACCATTCGTTCGACGGGGAGGGGGAAGGGCGTCAATCGCGCGACCTGCGGCTCCGCGGCCAGCGCGGGGGGCACGGGATCGGCGTCGACCTCGGCGTCTTCAACCCGGCGGGACGATCCGGCGCGGTCGCCTGGCACGAGGGCCTGCGCGGGGACGCCCTCGCCTGGGCTGCCCGCGTGCGCCTCGACCGGGGAGCGCCGCTCCACGTCGAGGCGTCGTGGGGTGTCTCCGGGCAGGCCGGCGGCCCGGGGACCGCCGACTACCGGGTGTTCGACCTCGGCGTCACCTCGGTCCTCGCCCGGGGGCGGCTGCGGCTCGACCTCGAGTACGTGCACGGGCGCAACGTCCTCGGGATCGACCGGTTCGAGCAGCGCTGTCTCACCGCCACCGCGGCGTACATGTTCACGCCGCGCCTCGAGGGGGTCGTCCGCCACTACGCCGCCTCGGCCACCCGGGGCGACGACCCGGCGATCCCGGACACGAGCCTGGGGAACACGTACATCGGCCTCAACCTCTACCTGTCTCCCCTTGGAACCGCCCGTCGCATCCTGCGGAACCACCGGGTCCAGGTGAACTGGATCGTGGCCTCCGGGGACGACGGCGCCTCCTGGACCGGCCGCTGGGGGTACCGGCACGACGCGGTCGTCGTCCAGTGGCAGCTCCGGTTCTGAGACCCGGGCCGCGTTCCGCGAGCGTTACCCCGGCTCCCCCGACGCGCCCCGCATGTCCGGCAGACGTGACGTTCGCGGGGTCGTCCCGGGGGCGGCCCCGGGGCGCCGATGGAACTGGCTGATTCTCAAGATGGTTGGCGCCTGTCCGAAACGTGTAACGCGTGGCATCGCGCTTGCTCTTCTCCCGGGCGAGCCCCCGGGAGGGGCGTGTGCGATGTGGAACGGACCCGCGTGGTCCCCGAGGAGGAAACCGATGAGATCCGGAAGGTGCCTTTCGTTCGCCGTCCTCGCGGTGATGGTCCTCGCGCTGGTCTCCTGGGCGGGGTCGGCGCATGCCGCGGTGACGATCAAGCAGAAGGTCGGGGAGAAGCAGTTCACCCTGAAGATCTACGGCTTCTCGCAGTTCGAGGCCCGGGGCGGGGACGGGCAGTCCGACGAGGGCGGCCTCTTCTTCCAGGCCCAGCGGGTCCGGGTCGGGTTCAACTACTTCCACGGGAACATCTCGGGGAAGCTGTTCCTCGACTTCAACCAGTCTCACACGAAGGACGAGGGTGGCCTGCCGAAGATGATCAAGGACGCCTTCGTCGCCTACAAGTTCAGCAACGCGGCGTTCATCCGGCTCGGGATGATCAAGACCCCGGTCGGGATGAAGTTCACGATTCCCGGCTGGAACATGGACATCGTCGAGCGGAACAAGCTGGACAAGGGCCTGGTCCTCGAGCGTGACTTCGGCCTGATGCTGTCCGGCCGCCTGATCGGCCAGCCCGCCGACTCCAAGCTCAAGGTGAACGGCCTCGAGATGGGCCACGAGCGCTGGGGCTACGGGTTCGGCTACGACATCGGCGTGTTCAACCCGGCCGGTCGCTCGGCCGCCGTCCTGTGGGACAAGACCGTCCTCGGCGACGCCATCGCCTACGCGGCCCGGATCCACTACGACCACGGGCGTCCGCTGCACTTCGAGATGTCGTACGGCGTCTCCGAGCAGGCGGGGGGGCCCGACACCGAGGACTACAAGGTGTTCGACGTCGGCGTGAACTCGTTCCTCGTCGACGGGCGGCTCCACCTGAACGCGGAGTACATCAAGGGCCAGAACATCCTCGGCGTCGATGGGTTCGACCAGGAGTGCCTGACCGTGACCGCGGCCTGGATGTTCACCCCGCAGTTCGAGGGCGTGATCCGGCACTACGCCGCATCGGTCACCCGGGACGACGACCCGGCGGTCAAGGACACCGACCTGGGGAACACCTACATCGGGTTCAACTTCTATCTCTCGCCGCTGAAGCCGGACCACCGGACCCTCCAGAACCACCGGATCCAGGTGGACTACATCCTCACGTCCGGGGACGACGACGGCGCCTGGACCGGCAAGTGGGGCTACCAGGACAGCGGCTGGGTGATCCAGTGGCAGTACAAGTTCTGAGCTGCGCAACCGGTTCACGGTTGGCCTGACCGGCGGCGCCCCGACTCCTGGCTCCCTCCGGTCGCTAGGGGCGCCACCTCATGCTCCCAGGGGCCCCCGCTCGTGGCGGGGGCCCCGCTCTGTGCGCCCGGCGTGGCGCGCGTCCGTGGCATCGCGGGCGTCCGGCGCGGGCCGGCGCCCTTCCGGGCGCCCCTACACGAACCCACGAAACGCGCGACGTGGGTTTCGTAGGGGTCGCCGGGAGGCGACCCGGGCGGCGCGAAGCGCCGCGCATCCCGCGGCCTGCGCGCACGACGGCGACATGCGCGTCCTCCACCCTCGGGCGGCCTTCCGGCCGCCCCTACAAGACCCCCCGGAAACCCCGGTCACGCGGATCGCCGCGGCGGCGGGGGTCAGGTGCGGCGGTGGACGTGGACGGAGGAGGCCTGGTCGGTGGGCATCACCAGGATCTCCTCGATGTTGACGTGGGGCGGGCGGGTCACCGCCCAGAGGACCGCGTCGGCCACGTCCTCGGCGCGGAGCGGCGTCATCCCCTCGTAGGGCTTCTCCGCCCGTTCCTTGTCCCAGTCGAAACGGACGTAGCTGAACTCGGTCCACACGAGGCCCGGGTCGACCGTCGTGACGCGGATCCCGGTGCCGAGGAGGTCGATGCGGAACGCCCGGTTGAGGGCGCGGACGGCGTGCTTCGTCGCGCAGTAGACGTTCCCGTTCGGATAGACCTCGCGCCCGGCGATCGAGCCGATGTTGACGATGTGCCCGGAACGCCGCTCGACCATGCCGGGGACCACGTACCGGCTCACGTTGAGCAGTCCCCGGAGGTTCGTGTCGATCATCCGGTCCCAGTTCTCGAAGTTCCCTTCATGGACCGGGTCGAGCCCGGCGGCGAGGCCGGCGTTGTTCACCAGGATGTCGATGCGGTCCCACCCGGCGCCGCGAAGTTTCTCCATCGCGTCGGCGACGTCGGCCCGGTCGCGGACATCGACCGCCAGGACCGCGCAGCACCCCTCGCCGTGGGCGGCGGCGAGTTCCGCGCCCAGGCGCTCCAGGCGTTCCTTGCGGCGGGCCGCCAGGATCACCCGGGCCCCTTCCGCCGCGAGCGCGCGGGCCGTCGCCTCGCCGATCCCCGCGCTCGCCCCGGTCACCAGCGCCAGCTTGCCGTCGAGCTTGCCCATCGTGCGTCCCTCCCTCGTGCGCGCCGCGTCCCCGCGGCCCCGGCCGGGCATTCATGGTACCCCAGGCTCCTTCCCGTCGCGGTGCCTCCCGGGCCCGAGGGCCACGGCCAGCGCGAGGAGACCGAGGCCCGCCGCCGCCAGGTAGAGGCCCCGGTCTCCCAGGGGATCCCGCCCGAGACCGGCGAGGAACAGCCCGCCGCCGATCCCGAGGCCGTAGGCGATCGCGGAGAGCAGCCCCTGGCCGGTGGCCTTGCGCCCCGCCGGGCTCCACCGATCGACGAGCTGGATCGAGGAGAGGTGGAGAAGCCCGAAGGTGAGGGCGTGGAGGAGCTGCCCCGCCACGATCGCCCCGAGCGGCGGCTCGACCGCGTAGAGCAGCCACCGGGCGACGCCCGCCGCCAGGGCCAGCCGGAAGGCGGTGACCGCGCCGAGGCGCCGGAGCAGGCGGGGCGAGACTGCCATCAGGGCGACCTCGGCCAGGACCCCGAGCGCCCAGAGGAACCCGGCGACGGCGGGAGAGACGCCCCGGCCCTCGAGCTGCAGGGTGAAGAACGCGTAGTAGGCCCCGTGGCTCGCCTGGCCGAGGGCGGCCGCCAGGAGGAGCGGACCGAACCTCCGCCACGGGAACGGGACGCGCTCGCCGGGAGCCGCTCCCCGGTCGGTCACCGCCTCCCGGCCCGGGCACGGCGCGGCGAGGGCGACGAGCCCCGCCAGCGCGAGGCAGCAACCCGCGAGCAGGGGAACGGGCGCGAGGCCGACCCGGGGGACCAGGCCGCCGAAACCCCACGCCGTGACGACGAACCCGACGGATCCCCAGAGCCGCACCCGGCCGTACCGCTCCCGTCGATCCCCGAGGGCCGCCATCGTCAGCGTCTCCGCCAGGGGAACGAGCGGGACCAGGAAGAAGCCACCGAGGAAGAGGAGCCCGAGGACCACCACCGGCGAGGTGGTGCCGCCGACGAGGGCGAGGCAGGCGCCCCCGAGGAGCGAACCGCCGGCCAGGATCCACCGGGCGCGGCCGACCCGGTCGGCGAGGAGGCCCCACAGCGGCGGCAGGAACACCCGCGAGACCGATCCCGCCGCGAGGGCCGCCCCGATCAGGGTCGATCCGAAGCCGATCGACTGGAGGTACGGGGGGAACCAGGGGAGCTGGAAACCGATCGTCGCGAAGAAGAACAGGTAGAACGCCCCCAGGGGCGCGAGCCCCCGGGCGTTCCGCTCGCGTTGCCCGCCGTCCGCCGTCATTCGCGTGCCTCGGTCCTCGCCGCGCGTATCATGCGGGGAGACGGGAGGCCGCACAATGAGCGGGAAGGTGCCGGGACACGTCGCCATCGACCTCGCCCGGCGGGACGTCGCCGGGAAGTACCATTTTCTGGTCTCCGCGATCGTCCCCCGGCCGATCGCCTGGATCGCGACCCGGGCCCGGGACGGGTCGACGAACCTCGCGCCGTTCTCCTACTTCCAGGGGGTCTGCTCCGATCCGCCCACCCTCTCGGTGTCGATCGCGAGGACCAAGCGGACCGGCGAGCGGAAGGACACCCTCCGGAACATCGAGGAGACCGGGGAGTTCGTCGTTCACGTCATCGACGAGAGCCTCCTCGAGCCGATGGTCGCCTCCGCCGAGGAGCTGCCGGCGGGGACCTCGGAGATCGAGCGTCTCGGTCTCGCGGCGGTTCCCGGGGAGCGGGTGGATGCGCCGGTCCTCGTCCGGGCCCCGCTGGCCTTCGAGTGCCGGAAGACCCACCAGCTCCCGGTCGGCCGGTGCGAGCTGGTGATCGGGGAGATCCTGCTGGTCCACGCCCGGGAGGACCTCCTGGACGCCCGGGGAAACGTCGACCCGGAGCGGCTCCGCCCCCTCGGGCGCCTGGGCGGCCGGCTCTTCGTTCCCTGGACGCCGGGCGGGGTCGTCGAGCACCCGCCCCGGCGGTGATCCCGGCCGGGACGGTCCGCCGACGGCGCGCCGCGGGGCTCCCCTTGCCCCGGCGGGACCCCTGCCGGTAAGCTTTCCCGCCCGAACCCCGGGAGATTTCACGGATCTTTCGGGTCTACCCACCGGATCCCGCGGCCCGGGCCCGCCGGGGCCCTCCGCCGGCCGCGCTCCAGCCACTCGGAAGAGGAACCAGCCATGAAGATCCTCGTCGCGATCAAGCAGGTCCCCGACCCGGACGCGCGGCTCGTCCTCGACGAGTCCCGGACCGGGATCGTGGAGACCGACCTCCAGTGGGAGGTCAACGAGTCCGACCGGTACGCCCTCGAGACGGCCCTTCGGATCAGGGAAGGGCAGGGTTCGGGCGAGGTCGTCGTCTGTTCCGTCGGGCCCGAGCGGGCGCGGAAGGCGATCACCTCCGGGCTCGCGATGGGCTGCGACCGGGGCGTGCACCTGGTCGCCCCGGAGTACCAGGGGGGGGACCCCCTGGCGATCGCCCGCGCGCTGGTCGCCGTGGCGAAGAAGGAAGAGGCCGACCTGGTGCTCACCGGCACCCGGTCCGACGATCTCGGGTGGGCGGAGACGCCGCTCCTGGTCGCCGGGCTGCTCGACTGGCCGGCGGTCTTCCTGACCATCGGCGTCGAGCTGCAGGACGGGGCCCTCAAGGTCACCCGGGAGCTCGAGGGTGGCCGCAAGGAGGTCTCCGAGGTTCCGCGCCCGGCGGTGCTGGCCATCCAGTCCGGCATCTACCCGGTCCGGTACACCTCGCTGAAGGGGATCATGGCGGCCAAGCGCAAGCCGGTGGACCAGCCGACGCCGGCGGAGCTCGGCCTTTCCGGCGACGAGATCGGCCGGCCGGGAAGCCGGCTGAAGATCCTCGAGATGGCGCCGCCGGAGAAGAAGGGACAGTGCGAGTTCATCGAGGGCGATCCCGCCGAGGCCGCGAAGAAGCTGGTCGAGAAGCTGCGGCTCGAGGCCAAGGTCCTCTGAGGGGAGGCTGCGATGTCGAAGGATGTGCTGGTCGTCGTCGAGCACGAGGACGGAAAGGCCCGCCGGGCCTCCCTCGAGGCCCTCGCCCTCGCCCGACGGATGGCGGAGCATCTCGGCGGCCGCGTCTGCGCCGCGGTCCTCGGCCAGGGGGTCGAGGCGGTGGCGAACGAGGTGGCGGGGAGGGGGGCGGACGAGGTGTTCCTCCTCGAGCACGAGCTGCTCGCAACGTACACCCCGGACGCGTACCGGCTGCCCCTGGTCGAGCTGGTGAAGGACGGTGGCTTCGAGTGGGTGCTGGCGGGAAACACGTACCAGGCCCAGGACTTCCTGCCGCTGGTGGCGATCGCCTTCGGGGCTCCGGTGGTTTCCGACGTGGTCGACGTGGAGCTCGGGGACCAGGTCGTCTTCCACCGGGGAGTCTTCAACGGGAAGCTGGTCGCGAAGACGGTGGACGAGGGGCCCGCGCCCCGTTTCGCGTCCCTCCAGTCCGGCGCGTTCCCCGCGGACGAGCTGCCGGAGGGGCACGGCGGGACGGTGACCCGGAAGGACGTCGCTCTCTCCCCGGAGCAGGTGCGGCGCAAGGTGCTCGAGGTGCTCTCGGCGGGTGACCAGGCGGTCGACCTGACCGCGGCGGAGATCATCGTCTCCGGCGGCCGGGGGCTCGGCGACAAGGAGACGTTCGAGTCCCTGGTCGGGGGGCTCGCCAGGGTCCTCGGCGCGGCGGTGGGTGCCAGCCGGCCGGTGGTCGACAACGAGTGGCTGCCCCACGAGCACCAGGTCGGGTCCTCGGGGCAGACGGTGCAGCCGAAGCTGTACGTCGCCCTCGCGATCTCCGGGGCGATCCAGCACGTGATCGGGATGCGCGGCAGCCAGGTCGTCGTGGCGGTCAACCGCGACAAGGACGCCCCGATCTTCAACGAGGCGACCTACGGGATCGTCGGGGACGTCAAGGAAGTCGTGCCCGCCCTGATCCAGGCGATCGAGGAGGCGAAGGCCCAATGATCCATCCGCTCGCGCCCCAGGAGCTCGCGAAGCTCGTGGAGGCGGACCTCCAGGACCCGGACGTTCCCGGCGGGAGGGTTCACGTGTGGGACGTCCGGGATGCCGAGGCGTTCGTCCGCGGCCACGTGCCCGGGGCGCGCCATGCTCCTCCCGGCCAGGCGCTCCGCTGGATCCCCCAGCGGGTCCTGACCCACGAGCTGATCGTGGTGGTGGACGAGAGGGGGGAGCCCCACGGTCCGGCCCGGCACCTGGCCTCCGAGCTGACCCACCACTGGTTCCGGCGGCTCCGGTACCTCGAGGGCGGCTTCGCCGCCTGGCAGGGAGCGGGCCTGCCGATGGAAGAGGGCGGCCCGGCCGGCGAGACCGCGGGGATCCACGACGGCGAGACGGAGGAATACCACCGGTCGCGGCCTGCCCGGTGGCGCGAACCGCGGGCGGAACCGCCCCTCCCCACCCCCGAGCTCCTCGGCTGGGAGCGCGACGAGGCGTGAACCTGGACTTCGAGAGTCCGCCACCCGTCGTCCGGCTCGTCGCCGCGACGGAGCGCCCCCTCGACCTCGCCGTCGCCGCGGCCCGGAGCTGCATCGCCCGGGGTGGGCTCGTGCTGCCGGGTGACGTGGCGCCCCCCGGAGACGCCGCGGCCCGCGCGCGCCGGGACGCGCTCGCGGACGATCTCCTCCGCGCCGGGCACCACACGGTCTTCCAGCATCCCCACCTCGTCTTCGCCCTCGACCGGGTCTCCCGCCACGCGGTCTGGACGTTCCTCCACGCCCATCCCTTCTACAACTCGGAGCAGGTGTCCCAGCGGTACGTGGCCGTGCGGGAGGGGGCCCACGTGGTGCCCCGGCTTCCCGACCCGGGTGCCCGTGCCCTCTGGATCGACACGGTCCGGGCCCAGCACGCGGCCTACCGGCGTCTCGTCGAGATCCTGGAGCCGATCGCGTTCTCCCTGTGGGCGGCCCGGTGGCCCGCCCGGGCGAGGCGCCCGGAGCGCTGGCGCGGGACGGTGCGGAAGAAGGCCCTCGAGGCGGCCCGGTACGTCCTGCCGGTGGCCACCTGGACCAGGATGCTCCACACGGTCTCGCTGCTGACCCTGCTCCGCTACCGGCGCCTCGCCCGGCAGGCCGACGTCCCGTCGGAGCTGGGTCTCCTGGTCGGAGCGATGTGGCGGGAGGCGCTGCGGGTCGACCCGGACCTCGAGCGCCTGGGCGGGGCCTTCCTCGAGGGGTCGCAGATGCCCGAGGCCCGTGCCCTCGCGGATGCCGCGGGCGACGGCGGCCCGCCCGGGGACCCCGTGGAGCTGCTGTACGACCCTTCCCGGGCGCGGAGGTTCCGGGAACGCTTCGATGCCTCCCTGGGTGGCCACGTCTCCCGGCTCGTCGACTGGGGAGCGCGGGCGGAGGGGGTGGTCGCGGAGGCCGTCCGGGAGGTCCTCGGCCTGCCGGAGGGCGCGCTGGACGACGACGCGGCGATCGCCCTCCTCCTCGACCCCGCGCGGAACCCGCTGCGGAGCGAGGCCCTCAACCTGGACACGGTGGCGAAGCTGACGCGGGCCCTCCACCACGCCCACTACACGTTTCGCCGGAAGCTCTCCCACGCGGCCGATTCCCAGGACCAGCGTCACCGGACCACCCCGGCGAGCCGGCCCGTGCTCCTTGCCCAGGTGACGGACGAGCCGGACGTGGTCGTCCCCGCCCTCGTTCGGGAGAGCGACGAGGCGCTCCGTCTCTTCGAGGAGACGTGTGCCCGGGCGTGGGACGCCCTCGGGGCGCTGCACCGGCGGGGGGTTCCCGCCGAGGCCCTGGTCTACCTGCTCCCGAACGCCGTGGCCGTCCGCTACACGGAGTCCGCCGACTTCGTCGCGCTGAGGCACAAGCACGCGATGCGGCTGTGCCTGAACGCGCAGGAAGAGATCTGGCACGCCTCCCTGGACGAGGCGCGCCAGGTCCGCGAGGTGCACCCCCGGCTCGGCCGCTGGCTGCTGCCGCCCTGCGCCCTTCGGAAGCGGGGCGGGAGGTCACCCTGGTGCCCGGAGGGCAGGCGGTACTGCGGGGTGCCCGCGTGGCGGGTCCCCCTCGACGACCTCCACCGCGTCCTCTAGGGTGACAGGGTCAGGCGAGGGGGAGGAGCCGGGGGATCCAGGTCCAGAGCACCTCGGCACCGACGACCACGACGACGACCGCGAACACCCGGGCGATCTGCCGGGCGGGCAGCCGCGCCGTCAGGCGGGAGCCGACCTGGCCGCCCACCAGAGACGCGGCCACGAAGGGCAGCACCAGGTGCCAGGGCACGGCGGGCAGCCGGGCGAGGGCGCCGACCAGGCCGGCCCCGGCGTTCGCCGCGACCAGGGCCATCGCCGTGCCCGCGACCTCCTGCATCGCGAGTCCCCCGGGGCCGGCGAGGGCGGGGACGATCAGGAACCCTCCGCCCAGGCCGAGGGTCCCCGAGAGAAGGCCGACCCCGGCCCCGACGAGGACCAGGCGGCGCGTGCTCGCTCGCGGTCGCGGGGCGTCGTGGTCCTTCCGCCACATCCGCCAGGCGACCCAGACCATGAGTCCCCCGAAGGCGCTCATCAGGAGGGGCTCGGGGAGGTCGCGTCCGAGGTAGCCGCCGACCAGGGCCGCGGGGGCGCTTCCGGCGAGGAGGGCCGCGCCCGCCCGGAGCCGGACGTGGCCGGCGGCCACGTGGGGCACGATGCCGGTGAGGGCGGTGAGGAGCACCGAGACGAGGGTGGCGGCGACCGCGTCGTGGGGGGCGAGGCCGACAAGCAGGATCAGGGCGGGGAGGGTCAGGATCGATCCCCCGGCCCCGGTCAGGCCGAGGAAGAAGCCGGTCAGCAGGCCCGCGAGGATCGCCAGCATCATTGCCCTTCCCGTCCCCCGGTTGGATCATGGGTCCCGGCTTCCCGGGATGCACGCCGCCGGCCGGGTCCCGGGACGGCGCGAACGGCCCATGATGCCCCCGAACGCGGGCGCCGTCCTCCCCCCCGCGGGCGGGGGCGAGGACCCGGGGGGCTGCCCCGCGGGAGCACCCGGAAGAGAGGTGCCCGGGGGAGCCATTCGCCGTACCTTGCCGGCAGGGTCCCCCCGTGGCCGGAGGATCCCCGATGTCCCTGGGCCACGAGACGTTCCGAACGCCTGCCGGGCCCCCGGGGGGCACGCCGTCCTCGCCCCTCGCCCGGCGTGCCCGGGAGCTGCTCGCCGAGCTGCTCCGTCCGCTCGGGGAACGTCCCTGGAGCCTGGAGCTCTGGGACGGGACCGTCGTGCCCGGCAGTATTCCCCGCCCGGAGCTGCGGATTCGCCTGCGGCACCCCGCGGCCCTCCGCGTCCTGCTCGTCGGCCGGGACGCGGTCTCGCTGGCGGAGGCGTACCTGGCGGGTCTCATCGACCTCGAGGGGAACCTCGATCTCGCCTTCGACATCGCGGGGGCCCTCGCCGCCCACCCGCCGTCGACGAGGCTCGCCTGGCGGCTCGGGCTCCTCGCGCTGCGCCTCCCCCGTCCTCCGCGGGCCGTCGAGGGCGTGCCCGGGGGCGTGGCGCGCCTCGCCGGGGAGAGGCACTCGCGGGAGCGGGACGCCGAGGCGATCCGCCACCACTACGACGTGGGCGACGACTTCTACCGCGTCTTCCTCGACCGGCGGATGGTCTACTCGTGCGCCTGGTGGAGCCGGGACGGGATGACCCTCGAGGAAGCGCAGGAGGCCAAGCTCGACCTGGTCTGCCGCAAGCTCGGTCTCCGGCCGGGGATGAAGGTCCTCGACATCGGGTGTGGGTGGGGATCGTTCGTGATCTTCGCCGCGGAACGGTACGGGGTCACGGCCCACGGGATCACCCTGTCCCGCAACCAGGTCGAGACCGGCCGACGCCTGGTGGCCGAGGCGGGGCTCTCCGACCGGGTCCGGATCGACTCCATGGACTACCGGGACCTGCCCCGGGACGGACGGTACGACCGGGTTGCCAGCATCGGGATGGCGGAACACGTGGGCCGGGAGATGTTCCCCGCCTACATGGGGGCCGCCTTCCACGCGCTGCGGCCCGGCGGGCTCTTTCTCCACCACGCGATCGCCTCCCGCGCCGATGCCCGGCCGGACTCGATGACCGCCTTCATCGACCGCTACGTGTTTCCCGACGGCGAGCTTGTTCCCCCCGGGTTCGTGCTCGACGCCGCCGAGCGCGCGGCATTCGAGGTGCTCGACGTCCACGGGTTGCGGCCCCACTACGCGCGGACCCTGCGGGCCTGGGTCGAGCGGCTCGAGGCGGGCCGGGAGCGGGCCGTCGCCGCCGCGGGTGAGCGCGCCTGGCGCCTGTGGCGCCTCTACATGGCGGGATGCGCACGGGCGTTCTCATCGGGTAGAGTCGGGGTGTACCAGGTCCTGCTGGCCCGCCGCCGGGCCGACGGTACCCACGACGCGCCGGAGGTGCGGGTGGTGTAGGAACCGGGTTCTCCCGGATCGACCAGGACAGGCACGAACGAGGACACCATGGACCGAGACCATCGTCCGCCCCGCGTCCAGACCGACCTCGGCAACCGGGACCAGGTGCGCCGTCTCAGGCGCGCGATGGACCGGGACGCCGCGGAAGTCATCCGCTGCCAGAACTGCGGCCACCAGCAGCCGGCGGAGGCCGCGTTCATCGGGCCACGGTCGACCTGCGACAAGTGCGGCACGGCCCTGCACTCCTGCCGGCACTGCGTCCACTTCGACACCAGCAAGCCGTTCCAGTGCCGCAAGCCGGTCCGGGAGGCCGTCCGCGACAAGTGGAAGGCGAACGACTGTCCGCTCTACGAGCCGCGTCTCGTCCTGGACGCGACGGGGAAGCGGCTGGGGGCGAAGGGGGCGCAGGACGCGAAGTCGCTGTTCGACTCGCTTTTCAAGAAGTAGGGGCAGCACCGGGAAAGCCCGGCGCGGGCTCACCCGAGGGCGGCGGAAAGAACGCGGACGGCGACCGCCAGCGCCGTCGCCAGCACGATGGTCATTCCCGTGATCCATGCCGTGTCCCGCCCGCCGAGCTCCCGCCAGAGGGCCGCGATCGTCGCCACGCAGGGAACGTAGAAGACGACGAACACGGTGAAGGTGAGCGCCTGGGCGGGCGAGAGGGCCGTCGCGAGGTCGGTCGTCCCCAGCGCCTGGACCAGCATCATCAGGGCCAGCTCCTTGCGCAGCACGCCGAAGACGAGGGTCAGTCCCACCGCGGCCGGCAGGCCGAGGAGCCCGTGCGTGAACGGGGCGAGGGCCCGGTTCAGCCCCTCGGTCCATCCGAACAGCTCGAGCCCCGAGAGGACGATCGAGCTGGCGACCAGGAGGGGCCAGGCGATCACCAGGAAGTCCTTGAGGGAAACCCAGACCCGGGCGCCGAGCGTGCGAAGGGCCGGTGGACGCAGGTCCGGCACCTCGAGGAGCAGGCCGGGGGACGGCCCCCGGACCTTCCTCCCGAGGATCGCCCCGAGCCCCGCGACGACGAGAACGTTGGCGACGTAGACGCCGAGGGCAGCCCAGGGCCCGAGGACGGCCCCCACCAGGCCGAGGATCACGATCGTGCGCGCGGAACAGGGCACGAGCACCGTGAGCGCGGCGGTCACCCGCCGGTCCCGGGGAGACTCGAGGATCCGGGTCGCCATCACGGCGGGGACCGTGCACCCGTACCCGAGCATCAGCGGAACGATCGACTTCCCGTGGAGGCCGATCCGGTGCATCAGCCCGTCGAGGAGGTAGGCCATCCGCGGGAGGTACCCGGAATCCTCGAGGAGGGCGAGCACGACCAGGAAGGGCACCAGGTAGGGCAGCACGATGGCGAGCCCGGCGGACAGGCCGAGCACCGCGCCGTTCAGCACCGCCCCGAGCAGCGTGGTCGGCGGGAACGACCGGGCGAGGGCCGCGTTCCAGCCGTCGAAGAGGGCGACCAGGGGTTCCTCGAGCCGCTGGCCGACGCCGAAGACCAGCCAGAAGAGGGCCAGCAGGACGATCAGCATCACCGGCAGGCCGGTGAAGGGGCTCATCAGGAGCCGGTCGAGCTTCTCCCGGCGGCTCGGCCGGGGCGGATGCAGGCGGGAGACGCGTTCCTCGACCCGGTGGGCGAGGGCGTGCCGCTCGCCCGAGACGACCTGGTCCGCCGGCCAGCCGTGGATCTCCTCGAGGTGCCGGATCACCTCCTCGACCCGGTCGACGATTTCCGGGCGCTCCTCCCGCAGCCGACGGTGGAAGAGGGGGTCGCGCTCGAGCAGCTTGACCGCGGCGAGGCGCGGGGGAGCGGCCAGGGGCGGCCGACCGTCGAGCAGGGCGATCACCTGGCGGATCGCGTCCTCGACCTCGAGGTCGCACAGGATCGGCCGGGGCACGCGGCGCTCCTCGCCCGCGCGGACCGCCTCCCGGACGAGCTCCGCGATCCCGCGCCCGCGCCGGGCGATCGTCGGCACGACCGGGATTCCCAGCTCCCGGGAAAGCGCCTCCGGGTCGATCTCGATCCCCTTGCGCCGGGTGTCGTCCAGCATGTTCAGGGCGACCACCATCGGCAGGCCGAGTTCCATGAGCTGGAGGGTCAGCTCGAGGGAACGCCCCAGGTGGCACGCGTCGATGACGTCGACGAGGACCGTGTCGTCCCGGTGTTCCAGCAGGTAGCGCAGGGCCTCCTGTTCCGCCGCGTCCTGGCTGGTCAGCGAGTAGGTTCCCGGCAGGTCGACGACCTCGAGCTCCCGGTCCCCGAGCAGGGTGCGGGACTCGAGAAACGAGACCGAGGTCCCGGGGAAGTTGGCCGTCGCCGCCCGGTACCCCGCGATCGCGTTGAAGATCGTGCTCTTTCCCGCGTTCGGCTGGCCGACGAGGATGACGCGCATCCGGTCCCTTCCGGGTCCCGGCCCCTCAGGCGGGGCCGGTTCCGTTCACGGCGACCTTCCGGGCGAGACCCCGCCCGATCGCCACCCGCGTTCCACCGACGTCGACCAGCACCGGGCCGCCGAGGGGGCCGCGGTTGACCACCCGCAGCATCGTTCCGGGGAGGATCCCGAGGGCGGAGAGCCGGGCCCGGACCTCCCGGCCCCCCTGGATCGCGGCCACCCGCAGGGGGATCCCCGCGGGGGCGGAGTCGAGGGTGTGGGTTCCGGTCATCGGGGGCGCCTTCCGCACGGTACGTCTCCTCGGCCGCGGTGCCGAGGGAGAGCATAGGTCGTCGCGGGCCTACCTGCAAATCAGTCGCAGGAAGATGCCCGCGCAAGCTCCATCTTACCGCGGGAACCCCCGGTGCGGCAGAGGTTCCGGGGCGGAGCGCGCCGTATAATCCCCCGACCCCCCGCAAGAGGACGCATCCCGTGGCCGAGACCGAGATCCACCGGGGAGGGGTCCGCCCCCCCGCCGATTTCAACCCGCGGACCGATCCGCCCCTCGACTTCCCGGACCGGGAGCTCGGGGAGATGACGGCGGACGACTATGCCGCCCTCGGGTTCATGGCGGGGCTCGAGGTCCACCAGCAGCTCGCCACCCGGGGGAAGCTGTTCTGCCGCTGTCCCGCCGGCCTGCGGACGACCCGGGTCGACGCCGAGGTGCTCCGCCACATGCGGCCGACGCTCAGCGAGCTCGGGGAGTACGACGGCACCGCCCTGATGGAGTTCAAGACGCGGAAGGAGATCGTCTACCTCCTCGAGCGGGGCACCGTCTGCACGTACGAGATGGACGACACTCCCCCCTTCGAGATCGACCGGGAGGCGGTCGGGATCGCCCTCGAGATCTGCCGCCTGCTGAACCTCAACCTGGTCACCGAGCTCCACGTGATGCGGAAGCAGTACCTCGACGGCTCGATCCCGACCGGGTTCCAGCGAACGGCGATGATGGGGGTGGGTGGCGTGATCCCGTTCCGGGTGCCCGAGCTCGGCATCGACCGGGAACTGCGCATCCGCCAGCTCTCCCTCGAGGAGGACTCCTGCCGGGAGGTCTCCGACGTCGGCCACCGGATCGTGTTCCGCACCGACCGGCTCGGCGTGCCCCTGACCGAGACGGTCACCGAGCCGGAGTTCCTGGCGCCCCTCGAGCTGCAGGCGGGGGCGCGGCTGCTGGCGCGGGTCGCCCGCGCGACCGGCAAGGTGCTCCGCGGGCCGGGCGCCGCGCGCCAGGACGTCAACGTCTCGGTCGCCGGCGGGCGTCGCATCGAGATCAAGGGTGTTTCGCACCACCGGGGCCTGCCGCGGCTCGTTCACGTCGAGGCGTTCCGCCAGCTCAACCTGCTGCGGATCCGGGAGGAGCTGCGGCGGCGGGGCGTGACCCGCGAGATGCTTCCCGACCCGCCACGGGGGCTCGCCTGGGAGACGTCGCCCCTCGTCGCGGAGGTCGGGGCCCTGCTCCGGCGCTGCGCCTTCCGGCCGGTCCTCGACGCGATCGACCAGGGCGAGACCGTGGTCGCCGTGCGCCTGCCCGGGTTCGCCGGCCTCCTGGCCCGGCGGACCCAGCCGGGGGTGACGTTCTCCCGGGAGCTGGCCGACCGGGTGCGCGTGATCGCCTGCCTGACGGGCCAGCCGTTCCTCGTCCACTCCGACCTCGGCGACTACGGGCTCGGTTCCGGCCCCTGGAACCAGGTGCGGAAGGCGCTGCGGGCGGCGGCGGAGGATGCCCTGGTCGTCCTCTGGGGGCCGCGCCGGGACGCGGACACCGCCGCCCGGGAGATCCTGATCCGTGCCCGGGAGGCGCTCGACGGGATCCCTGCGGAGACCCGCCAGGCCTTCCCGGACGGCACGACCGGCTTCGAGCGGATCCTGCCCGGCCCGGACCGGATGTACCCCGACACCGACACGCCACCGGTCGCGATCCCCGACGACTGGGTCGCGGAGATCTCGTCGCGGTTGCCGGAGACCCCCTGGGACCGGCAGGCGCGGTACGAGCGGATGGGACTCTCCCCGCGGGCGGCCTGGGAGCTCGCCGGGGCCCCCTGGGCCGACCTGTTCGACGAGCTGGCCCCCGGGCAGGGAGAGGTCGCCCGGCGGCTCGCGGACGCGCTCGCCCGGAGGATCCCCTGGGCGTACCGGCGCGGCAGGCTCGGCTCGGTGATCGACCCGGTCCGGGGCGTCGCCGAGCGGTCGTACCCGTACCGCCTGCCGCCCGCGGACCGGATCGCCCCCCTGGTGCGGGCGATCGAGGCGGGCGAGATCGAGCGGGACGCCCTCGACGTGGCCCTCGCCGAGCTGCTCGACCGGCCCGAGGAGGACGGGGCCCGCGTGCTCGCCCGGTTCCGCAAGCGGGGGGACGAGGAGGCGCGCCTCGACGAGGTGGTCGCCGCGGTCGCCGGCCGGGCGCGGGACGAGCTGGCGGGGCGTTCCCCGGAGGCCCGGCTCCGCTGGGCGATGGGCGAGGCGATGGGCGCGCTCCGGGGCCGGGTGGCGGCGGCGGTCGTGCGGGAGCGGCTCGGGGCCGCCCTCGCGGAGGAGACGGCATGAGCGGCGACGGGAAGGGGCCCGTGCCCGGCAGCGGCGCGCACCCCGACGACTACAAGGGCTACCGGGAGCCGCTGCTCTCCGTGCTGAAAGAGCACGGGGTCACCGTCTGGTGCATCGTCCGGGTGGAGACGACGAAGGGTGTTTTCGAGGGGCTGATCCTGCCCCGGTCGGAGACCGCCGACCCGTACCACCTGGTGCTCAAGCTGGGGAGCGGCTACAACGTCGGGCTCCGGTACGACACGATCCGGTCGATCGAGAAGACCGGCTACTTCCGGGCGGAGTACCGGATCCCGGAGCAGGAGTTCCCCGTGGACCCGGCCAGGCCGCGGGTGAAGCTGTTCGGCACCGGCGGGACGATCGCGAGCCGCCTCGACTACCGGACCGGCGCCGTGATCCCCGCCTTCAGCCCGGGCGAGCTGTACGGCTCGGTCCCGGAGCTCGCCGACATCTGCAACCTCGAGACGGAGAAGCTGTTCGGCGTCTTCTCCGAGAACATGGGGCCCGAGCAGTACATCATCCTGGCGGAGAAGATCGGGGAGGCGATCCGGGAGGGGTACGACGGGATCGTGATCGGCCACGGGACCGACACGATGCACCACACCGCCGCCGCCCTCTCGTTCATGGTCCAGCGGCCGCCGGTGCCGATCGTGATGGTCGGCAGCCAGCGCTCGTCGGACCGGCCCTCCTCCGATGCCGCGCAGAACCTGATCAACGCGACCTGGACCGCGGCCCACGGCCCGATCGCCGAGGTGATGGTCTGCATGTTCGGGCCGACCTCGGACCGGTACAACCTGCTCCACCGCGGCACGCGCGTGCGGAAGATGCACAGCTCGACCCGGAGCACCTTCCGGACGATCGGGGATATCCCCCTCGCGATGGTGGAGAACGGGAGGCTGACGCCGCTCCAGGAGGGCTGGGCGCCGCGCCGGGACGACCGGGACGTGGAGATCCACCCCGTCTTCGAGGAACGGGTGACGATCGCCTACTACTACCCGAACATGCACCCGGACGTGATCGACGCCCTGGTCGAGAAGGGGTACCGGGGGATCGTCCTCGCCGGGACCGGTCTCGGGCACGTGAACCGGAAGCTCTACCCGGCCCTCGAGCGGGCCCGGGAGGCGGGCGTGCTCGTCTTCATGACGCTGCAGACGCTCTGGGGCTTCGTGCAGATGTACGTCTACGAGACCGGCCGGGAGATCCTCGGGCTCGGCGTGATTCCCCTCGCGAACATGCTCCCGGAGGTGGCGTACGTGAAGCTCGGCTGGGCCCTCGGGATGCACCCGGATGACCCGGCGAAGGTCGTCGAGCTGATGCAGACGCCGATCGCCGGGGAGATCACCCCGCGGGAGCCCCACGACGGCTACCTGGTCTTCCAGGGCGGCGTTCCCGAGATGAAGGAGTTCCTCGGCCGGATCTGGTCCTGACGGTCCCCCGGGCCGCCTCCCGGCGGCCCCTGCGAAACCCTCGTCCCGCGTCCGGTGGGTTCGTGTA
>CAYQTA010000015.1:0-86162 GCA_964420365.1 uncultured Acidobacteriota bacterium
TCGCCGGCGGGGTCACGAACGGGAGGAACGGCGGCGCTTCCGGGCGGCGAACTCGGGGGCCTCGCGGATGCAGGTCCCGAGGACCCGGATCGAGTCGACGAAGGTCTGCCAGCCGGTCCTGGGGGCCCGGGCGGGCTGGTCCCCCAGCTCGGGAAAGCCGCGCTCGTCCGGGGTGAGCTCCTCCCAGTGCTCGAAGAGGCGGCCCCACGGGGAGTCGAGCACGTCGGCCATCTGCCGCTTCGCCCGGGTCGGGTACCAGAAGCTGTCGTGGTAGAGGACGCTGGCGACGTAGGCCCAGGGGGCGAGGACCGTCTTGAGGGACCACTCGATCGGTTTCCTGAGGGGGCCCCAGTAGATCAGGTGCTGCATCCGGGAGGCGAAGGTCATCTTCCGGAACGGACCCTCGAAGTGCCAGTTCTCCCGGGCCGCGTCCTCGTCTCCCGCGATCTCGATCTCGCGCGGGTCGCCGACCCCGAGGCCCATCTCGTGGGCGAGGGCGATGTAGCGGAGCTTCATCGGGTCGAAGCCCATCATCTTCGCCGCGACCGCGTCGATGGCGACCTGGTCGGCACTGGCGAGGATGACGTCCTTGACGTGGGGCTTCATGCAGCGGGGCCCCGGTCCGTCCCCGGCAAAGGTCCCGTCCATCACCGCGAAGATCCCCGCGTGGATCTTCTGCTGGATCATCAGCAGGTCGACGAGGGTCTCGTGGATCACCGGGTGGGTCCAGTGCCGGCGCTCGTTCAGCAGGCCGCCGAAGGCGTTCTTCATCGCCCCGGTCGTCGTCGTGAAGACGTGGGTCTTCACCGTGGGCAGGTGGACGATGTTCTCTCCGATGAACCGCTTCGGGACGTGGAACCCGTCCGGGTAGACGTCGTTCAGGACGAGGAACCGGTCGGCCAGGTCTCCGACCGCCTCCCGCACGTGGATCCACTCCTCTCCCTCGTAGAGATGGACGTTCCGCAGGCCGTGGGCCTCGACCACCGGGAGCTGCTTGTTCTCCCGTTCTCCCAGGTGGGCGTCGATGACGACCGTCCGGTTGTGACAGGCGTGGATCAGCTCCCGGCGAAACCCGTCCCGCAGCATGGCGCGGATCACCCCGTCGAGCTGCCAGGGGGTCGTCGAGCTCCCGGGGAAGAAGAAGTGCCACGAGATGTTGATCTTGAGGGCCGTGTCCACCGACTTGTCGAGGACGTCCTGGTAGCCGGCCAGGTTGAGCAGGCGGTGGTAGTCCTCGAGCACGGTGCGTGGGGTCGTCTTCAGGACGGCCACCTTGCTGCGCGCCATCGCATCCTCCGGGTCGGGCACCGGGTCCGGGGGCGGGACGGCCCCCGGGTCAAGTCTGCGGCGTGGCGCGGAAGGCCGCCAGCCGGGCGGCGTAGAACTCCTCGAGCCGGTCGACCAGGCGGGGAACCGTGTAGGTCTCCCGGGTGACCCGGCCCCCTTCGGCGGCGCGGGCCCGGGCCGTCGGCAGGTCGGCGAGAAGCTCGGCAAGGGCGTGGGCCAGGGCTGCCGCGTCCCCCGGGGGGACGATCCGCCCCCAGGCCCCGTCGCCCAGCAGCTCCCTCGCGGCCCCGACCTCGGTGGCGACGACGGGAACGCCCAGGGCCAGGGCCTCCTTGATCATCCCGGAGCTGGCGTCGCAACCAACCGACGGCAGGACCGCCACGTCGAGCCCCGCGAGGAAACCCGCCACGTCCTCGACGAACCCGAGGAAGTGGACCCGCTCGGCGATCCCGAGCTCCCGGGCGGTCGCCTCGAGCAGGTCGCGGTCGTCCCCGTCCCCGGCGAGGGCGACATGAAGGCCGGGATGGGGCCCGGCGACCAGGGTCGCCGCGGCGTCCAGGAGATACCGCTGCCCCTTGTCGGGGACCAGCCGCGCGGCCGTCCCGACCAGGACGTCCTCCGCGGCGAGCCCGAGCCGGCGGCGCAGCGCGTCCCGGTCCGGGGGAGGATCGAGGCGGAGGTCCGGTCGAAGGGCGCTGGGGATCACGGGCACGTCCGCGAGGTCCAGGGCGCCCCGCTCCGCCAGGGGCCGGTACCGGTCGAGCACCTCCCGGGCGACCACCGCGAGCCCGTCGAGCCCCCGCCGGTAGAGCCAGCGGTTGGCGGCGGAATCCCGGACCCGCTTCGTGTTGTGGCGGGTCAGCACGTGCACGAAGGGGGGCATCCCGGGCAGGAACCGGTGGGCGATCGCCACGGCCCACGTGTCCTGGGAGCCGTGGGAGTGGACGACGTCGGGTCGCACGTCCCGGAAGAGGCGGGCGAGGGCCCGGATGTCGTGGAGCAGGTCCAGGACCCGGCCGGCGGCCCGGAAACGGACCTCGCCGAACACCTCGAGCCCGGCCTCCCGGGCCTGGCGGGCCGGTCGCCCTTCCCCGGGTACCGCCAGGATCACCCGGTGCCCCCGGGCCGCCAGCTCGCGGCAGACCCCGAGCACCCGGTTGATCTGGCCGCCCCAGCCCCGGTGAAAGTCGGTGTGGACGATCGTCCAGGGCCCCGCCACGCCCGCGCTCCTCCCGGTCACGGACGCTCGAGGAAGAGCTCGCGCTCCACGAGCTCGCACAGGACGTGTCCCACCAGGACGTGGACCTCCTGGATCCGGGCGGTCTTCTCGCCGGGCACGACCAGGGCGTGGTCGCAGACCTCCCGGATCGTGCCTCCGTCCCGGCCGAGGAACCCGACGGTCGTCATCCCCCGCTCGCGGGCCGCCCGGAGCCCGGCGAGGACGTTCCGGGACCGGCCGGACGTGGAGATCCCGATCGCCACGTCGCCCCGTCCCCCCAGCGCCTCGACCTGCCGGGCGAAGACCAGGTCGTAGCCGTAGTCGTTGGCGACGGCGGTGAGGACCGACGTGTCGGTCGTCAGGGCGATCGCCGGGAGCGCCGGGCGCTCGAGCTGGAAACGGCCGGAGAGCTCCGCTGCCAGGTGCTGTGCGTCCGCGGCGCTGCCCCCGTTGCCGAAGAGCAGCACCTTGCCGCCGCCGCGCAGGCACCGGGCCAGGAGATCCCCGACCCGGAGGAGCTCGTCCGCGTGGAGTTCGAAGAAGCGCGCGACGAGGAACGCGTGCTCTTCCGCGATCGCCTGGACCTGCCTCGTCTCCATCCCCACCTCCTGGCCGCGCGGCGGCGTCACCCCAAGTCTACGCCGGCCGCGGGGGCGGCGGGCATCTCCCCGTTGCCCGATGGGGGGGCGGGGTGTCAACATTCTTCACTCTTCGCCGGCGGGCGCGGTGCGCCCGGGCAGGGAAGGAGTGGACGGAGGATGCGGCCCCTCGGACCGGGCGAGACCCTCGAGCAGCGCCTGCGGGAGGTCGGGGTGCGGATCACGGCCCCCCGGCGGGCGATCCTGCGGGTCCTCGAGGAGGCCCGGGAACACCTGGACGTCGAGCAGATCATGGCGCGGGCGCGGAGGCTGGACCCGCGGATCCACCGGGCGACCGTCTACCGGACCGTGGAGCTGCTCAAGCGGCTGGGCCTCCTGGACGAGCTCGACCTGCTCCACGTGCGGGGGGACCGCCACTTCTACGAGCTTCGCCGGGGGGGCGATCACGCCCACCTGATCTGCACGTCCTGCGGCCGGGTCATCGAGCCCGGTGGCGTCGTCCGGTTCTGCCGGGACCACCTGGCTGCCGGGACGGAGTTCCGCATCGAGTACATCCGCCTCGAGGTCGGCGGGACCTGCCCGGACTGCCTCGCCCGGGAGAGGTCCGAGCGCCGCTGAACGGCCCGCGGGCTCCGCGGGCGGGAGGTCCCGATGAACACGGTTGCCCGGTCGATCGCGGAGAAGCTGTCCCGCGCTTCCTGGATCCGGAGGATGTTCGAGGAGGGGGCCCGGCTCAAGGCCGAGCGCGGCGCGGAGAACGTCTTCGATTTCACCTTGGGGAACCCGGAGATCGAGCCGCCGGCCGCCCTCCTCGAGGCGGCACGGCGCGCCCTCGACGGCTCGACTCCCCGGGCCCACGCCTACATGCCGAACGCCGGCTTCCCGGAGGTACGCGAGACGATCGCCCGACGCCTCGCGGCGGCGACGGGGCTGCCATTCGCCGCCCGGCACGTGATCATGACCGTCGGGGCGGGGGGCGGCCTGAACACGATCCTCAAGGCGATCCTCGACCCGGGGGACGAGGTGATCGCCCTGGCCCCGTACTTCGTCGAGTACGGGTTCTACGCGACGAACCACGGCGGAAAGCTGGTCGTCGTCCAGACCGGGGACGACTTCCTGCCCGATGTCGACGCGATCCGGGCGGCGATCACGCCGCGAACCCGCGCGATCATCGTCAATTCCCCGAACAACCCGACCGGTGTCGTCTACCCGCCCCGCGTCTTCGAGGAGCTGGAGGCGATGCTGCGGGAGTTCGACCAGCCGATCACCGTGATCTCGGACGAGCCGTACCGGGCGCTGGTGTTCGACGACGTCGAGGTCCCCGAGGTGCCGGCCCTCGTGACGCGTGCGGTCGTCGTCACGTCCTGGTCGAAGACCCTCGCGATTCCCGGGGAGCGGATCGGGTACCTGGCGATCTCCCCGCGGGTCCCCGATGCCGAGGATCTCGTCGACGCCTGCACGTTCACCAACCGAATCCTCGGCTTCGTCAACGCGCCGGCCCTCTGGCAGCGGGTCGTCGCCCGGGTCGGGGAGCTGACGGTCGACGTGGCTCCCTACCGCCGCAAGCGGGACATCCTCTGGGAGGGACTCCGGGAGATCGGCTACGAGTGCGTGCGCCCGCAGGGCGCCTTCTACCTGTTCCCCCGGACGCCGATCGAGGACGACGTCGCGTTCGTGCGCCGGCTCGCCGAGGAGGGAGTGCTCGCGGTCCCGGGCTCCGGGTTCGGCCGCCCGGGGCACATGCGGCTCTCGATAACCGTTCCGGAGGACGCCGTAAGGAGATCGCTCCCGGGGTTCGCCCGGGCCTTCCGGGCTTTCCGCTGAGACAGGTGTAGACTGAACGGGTCGGAACCCCCGAGAACTTGCCCGGAGCCCGCGGCGGTTCCATCTTCTAACCGGCCGACGGGCCCTCCCGGAAGGACGGGGGGCGGCGTGCGGGAAGCAAGGAAGTGTCGGCGTCCGCCGCGAGCCCGGGCGGCGGCGCGAGAAGGAGATGGAACCGATGAAGTGGATGAGAAAGGTCTCGGTACTCGTGGTGGCCCTCGCCCTGTCCCTCGGGTTCGCCCTCGCGGCGGATCTCGGGGGAACCGCCTGGCAGCTCTCGGGAACGACGAAGGACAAGGTGAAGAAGGTCGGCAGCCAGAAGGACGTCCTGCCGGAGACCTACATGTACTTCGACCCGGACGGGACCTGCACGATCCAGGTGTGCGACCCGGACGAGGGCGGATGCGAGGGCCTGCCCTGCACGTGGGAGAGCAGCGAGGGCAGCCGGAAGTTCACGTTCCAGATGGACGATGACGCCCTCGAGGAGATCCTGGGCAACGCCTTCGAGGACCTGGTCGGGGCCGAGCCCACCGACGGGACCATCCTGATGAACCGCGGCAAGGGCAAGGTCTCGAAGGACATGAGCAAGATCAAGCTGAAGCTGAAGCTGAAGGCCTCGCTGACGACGACCGTCGAGGGTGAGACGGTCACCCGGAAGACCACGGTCAAGTTGAAGGCGAAGGGAACGCAGATCAACCCGAAGTAGTTCCCCTCGCGATCCACCAGTCCGTTCCCGCGGCCCGAGCGGGACGGGAGAGAGCAGAACGGCAAGAGGAGGGTCGACATGAACGTCACGAAGAGCGTCCGGCACGTGCTGCTGCTCGCCGTCGTGCTCGCGTGCGCGGTGAGCCTGGCGGCGGCCGCCGATCTCGGCGGTACCCGCTGGGAGATCGGCGGGTTCGTGAAGAGCAAGGTCAAGAAGATCGGCCGGGAGAAGCAGGACATTCCGACCGCCTACCTTTCCTTCGAGGAAGACGGGCAGTGCGAGCTGGAGTTCTCCCTGCCGGGCTTCCCGGTGACCGAGGCCATCACGCCCGTGGTGACGATCGGCTGCACCTGGGAATCCGGCCACGGCCGCAGGTTCACGGTGAACTTCAACGACGAGGACCTGCAGGATGCGCTCTCCCTGTTCCTCGGATCGTTCTTCTCCCTGACGCCGGATGAGCTCCAGGTGACGACGGAGAAGGCGAAGGGGAAGGTCTCGAAGGACCTGGAGCGCATCAAGCTGAAGGTCGGGTTGAAGGCCGACGTGGCCGCCGAGGTGAACGGCGAGACGGTCAACCGCCGGATGAAGACGAAGATGATCTTCACCGGGACGGCCGTCGAAGAGGAGGGCCGCTAGGCCACCCGGGCGGAACGAAACGGAACGACGAGGGGGCGGGGCCGACGGCCCCGCCCCCCTTTCTCTTTCCGCTCGGAATGGCCGACTACCAGCGCCAGCGCCGGCGGGAGGTGAAGTCCTCCACGCGGAAACCGCCGAACTGGTCGCCGATCGACAGCGGCTTGTTGCAGGACGTGACGAAGCGCACCTCGTGGAGAATGTTCCCGTCGGCGTCGAGCACGCGCCAGATCAGGATGTTCGGGAGCTTGTGGCGGAACCGGCGCATCCGGAACCGCTTGTGGCGCTTGAAGACCTCCCAGGGACTGCCCGGGAGCTCCGAGTAGTCGAGGGAGAGGGAATCGCCGACGAGAACGTCGGTCCATTCCTTGAGCACGCGCCCCTTCTTGTTCACCACCTGCACCGTCACCGGCTCGGCGAAGAGCGGGTCGCCGTCGCAGACCACCTTGCCGTCCTGGTCGTTGCTGGTCGCGGCGCAGGAGTCGCCGGTGTAGTCCATGACGATCCTCTTGAGACCGCCCCGGCACTCCCCGCCGGCTTCCTCGTTCTCCTCGGCCGGGGCGAAGTACTGGACCTTGTAGGCCTTTGCCTCGCAGCCGGCCTCCCCGGTGGCAACGGCGTCGAACCGGGTCTTCTTCCAGGTCTTCGTGGTCGCCGTGAACGTCGCCGTCTCTCCCGGGGCGAGGTGCGACGCGTAGCCGACCTCGCCGAGAAGGTCGTCGTTGACCACGAGCTCGCCGGCGTCGGCCGTGCCGCTGTTCGTCACGGTGTAGGTGATCGTCGTGTCGGTGACCAGGCTGACCTCGTCGCCCCCGGAGGTCGTGAACCCGGCCAGGTAGAAGCTGCCGAACTGGTCGCCGGCGAACACCTTCTCGCTGCAGTCGACGTGGATCTTGGCCCGCTCCAGCTCCTCGCCGGTGGCCGGGTCGATCACGCGGAACCAGGCCAGCCCGCCGAGATCATCGAGCCCCGCCTCGGCGGCATCGAAGGTCAGCAGGTCGCCGAGGTGGACGTTCTCCCGCCGACCGATCACCGTCCCGCAGCCGCGGACCAGCTCGACGGTGGCCGGCTCGAGGAAGCCGGCGGTGCCCCAGCAGCCCGAGAGGAAGGCCTGCAGGTGGTCGCTCGCCTCGCAGCCCTGGCCCGTGTACTCGACGGTGATCGTCGTCATCGGCCCCGAGCACTCCATCGGCGGGTACTCGGGCTCTTCCGGATCGATGCTCATCGACATCTCGAGGGCGCACTCCCCGGCCTCCTCGCAGGCCCGGTCGAAGTCGAGGGTGGCCGCGAAGTCGACGAAGTTCTGGTAGTGCTCGTCCGTCCGGCTCTTCGGAAGCAGCTCGTGCTGGAAGCAGGCCCAGGTGCTGCCGGCGGGCAGGTCGACCTGGCCCTGGAACACCGAGATCTTGTGACCCTTGAAGCCGAAGTCGGCATTGATGATCTTGTTCTCCTCGAGGATCGAGAAGATGTCGATGAGCGATTCCGGGTGGTCACCGGACCCGGTGGCGAACCAGGTCCGTTCCGGGGCGCCGTAGGAAACCCGGTCGGTGCCCGGCACCTCGTAGACGTCCTGGTGGGTGCCTCCGATGGCGATGGACAGCGTCGCGGTCTGGTCGCACTCGAGGGCGTCGAAGTCGAAGCAGATCACCTCGCTGTTCGCCTGGTCCTCGTACCCTTCCATGCGGTGATAGCGATCGTAGTTGGCGACGTCTGCTCCCTCGAGAGCGATCACTTCCCGGTCACCCTCGCCTGCCGGCACCTGGTAGAGGACGACGATCGCGATGCCGTGCTGCTCGCGGTAAGGACGCTGGCCATCCGCGCCCCGCTCGTTGAAGTCGGAGAAGGTGAAGACGTTCTCCCCTTCCTGGAGCGCCCAGAGGGGCAGCTCGGCCTTCATCACGACCTCGCCCCCGGTCTGGTCGGCCTCGTCGGGGAAAATCACGTTCCGGCGGCCCACCTCGGTGCCGACCAGCTCGTACGGCGAGTCCAGGGCTCCGCCGGTGACGGAGATCGACGGGTCCGGGTTGCCGTCGGCGTTCGTCTTTCCGGACCAGAACACCCAGGCGTGCAGGGGATCGCCGGGCACGTCGATCGTGATCGCGTGGTCCCCGTCCTGGGTTCCGACGCCGGCGACCGCGGCGCGAACCTCGCCCCCGGAGACGCGCTGCAGCTCGTGGAGCGGCACGTCGAACGGCTGCGAGTCCTGGGCGAGGACGGGAAAGGTCAGCAGGAAGAGCGTGGCCAGGACGACCCCGGTCCACGCCATGCGGGACGGATGCACCATTTTGATTCCTCCCCCCGGACGGTCCTCCTGTCCGGGTGTTTCGTTGGTCCCCCCGTTGCGGCAGCGCCGAGCGTCGGCAGTATCGGCTGCCCAGCGGCCGGATACCGCGAAACCGGGTGGCCGGCAAGCGGAAAACGTCCGGGGGACGAAACGCCGGTCATCCGCTCTCGTTCGCTGCCTTTCGACACTTGACACCCCTGTCCCGGAGGCCACACTTTCGACGGGGGGCGTTCCGCGCCCCGCGGAGGGATCGTGCATGGGTGACGACGGCGGGAACGGCGCACCCCTCGTGTTCCGGGGGGTGACGAAGCGGTACCGCACCCACTTCTGGCAGCGGCCCGTGACGTCCCTTGCCGGGCTCGATCTCGCGGTGCGCCGCGGCGAGATCCTCGGGTTGCTGGGCCCGAACGGGGCCGGCAAGACGACGACGATCAAGCTCGCCCTCGGGCTGATCTTCCCGGACGCCGGGGAGGTTCGGCTGATGGGGCGACCTGCCAGCGACCCGGCAGCCCGCGTCCGCGTCGGCTTCCTGCCGGAGAACCCGTGGTTCCCGGACGACCTGACCGGCCGGGAACTGGTCGAGTTCGCCGGGCGGCTCCACGGCCTTCCCGCTGCCGAGCGCCGGCGCCGCGCGGCCGAGCTGCTCGAGCTGGTCGGCCTCGCCCACGCGGCGGACCGGGCGATCCGGAAGTACTCGAAGGGGATGGTCCAGCGGGCCGGGATGGCGCGGGCGCTCGTCGCCGACCCGGAGTTCGTCATCCTGGACGAGCCGATGTCGGGTCTCGACCCGATCGGGCGCCGGGAGTTCCGGGACCTGGTGCTGTCCCTCCGGGACCGGGGCGTCACCGTCCTGTTCGCCTCTCACGTGCTGGCCGACGCCGAGATGCTGTGCGACCGGGTGGCGATCCTCCGGCAGGGACGGCTGGTCGACGTGCAGGAGCTGGGAGCCCTCGAGAGCCGTCGCCGGATCCTCGGCTGGGAGGTGGAGGCCCGCGGCGGCGGGCCGGTCGCCGGCGCGGAGGAGGTCTCGCGCCGCGGCGAGGAACGGCTGCTCCGCTTCCCGCCGGACACCGACGCCGAGGGGATCCTCGCCGCCCTCCGGGAGGCCGGGGCGCGGCCCGTCGCGATCGTGCCACGGAGGGAGACCCTGGAGGACCTGTTCCTGCGGGTCCTGGGCCGGGAGGAGGCCGCCTGATGGAGCGGGTGCTCGCCATCGGGGGGGCGACCTTCATGGAGGCGATCCGGCACCGGATCCTCTACCTGCTGCTCGTGTTCGCCCTCGTCATGATCGCCTTCTCGCGGGTTCTCACCCTGCTCACGGTCGGGGAGGACGCCAAGATCATCATGGACGTCGGCATGACGGCGATCGACCTGTTCGGGCTGATGATCGCCCTCTTCGTCGGCGTCGGCGTGATCTTCAAGGAGATGGAGCGCCGGACCGTCCAGGTGACCCTCGCGGGGCCCGTGGCTCGCTGGGAGTACGTGCTCGGGAAGTACACGGGGCTCGCCGCCGCGATCACCCTGAACGCCGTGCTGATGGCCCTCGCCCTGTTCGGGATGCTCCTCCTGCGGGGGGCGTTCAGCCCGGCCCTCGTCGTCGCGGTCTTCATGCTCTGGGTCGAGCTGATGTTCATCACCGCGGCGGCGGTCTTCTTCTCGTCGTTCTCGACGCCGATCTTCTCGGCCCTGTTCACCGCGATGCTGTGGGTGATCGGGCACCTCGCCTGGTCGCTCACGCTCCTGGAGTCGCGTCTCCCGGAGGGTCTCGGCCGGAAGGTGGTCCACGCGGTCTACCTGCTGGTCCCCGACCTCGAGTACGGGGACGTGCGGGCCCTGGCCGTCCACGGGTTGCCGATTCCGCCGGCGCGGGTCGCCTGGGCGACGGTCTACGAGCTCGCCTGGGCGGCCCTCCTGCTGGCGATCGCGTGCCTGGCGTTCCGGCGCCGTGACCTGGTCTGAACGATGCGTCGCCCGGTCGCGGTCCTCCTCGCGGTCCTGCTCGCGGCGACGCTCCTTGCCGGGGTGGCCCGCGCGCGCCTGGAAGGGCTCGGCGAGACCCGCGTGCCCGCGGGCCTCCTGTACCTGCCGAAGGGGCCCTGGCTGCGCGCCCTCGCCCTCGGCCAGGAGGAAACCCTGGCCGACCTGCTCTACATCTGGGCGATCCAGTACTACTCGAACTACGAGGACACCAGCCGCTACGACTACCTCGACCAGGTCTTCCGCGGGGCGATCACCGAGCTCGACCCGTACTTCACGGAGGCCTACCTGGTCGGGGCGCTGATCATGTCGGTCGAGGCCCGGCGTCCCGACCTGGCCCTCGCCCTGTACGACAAGGGGCTCGAGAAGATGCCCGACAACTGGGAGCTCGGTTACTGGGCCGGGTGGGAGTGCTACTACCAGGGACGTTTCCTCTGCGCCCGGGACTACTGGGCCCGTGCCGCCCGCATGCCCGGGGCGCCGCCCGTGCTGACCCGCCTCGCCGCCCGCATGCTCGAGAAGGCGGGGGACCTGGCGGCGGCGATCCGGGAGTACCGTCGGCTCCTCGAGCATCCCCCCGACGAGAAGACCGCCCGGATCATCGAGTCGTGGATCGAGCGGATGAGCACCGAGCTGGACCTTCGGGCCCTGGACGCGGCCATCGCCGCCTTCCGCGAGGAACGGGGACGGTGCCCGCGGGACCTGGGGGAGCTCGTCGAGGAGAGGTTCCTCGCGGCCCTGCCGGAGGCGGCCGACGGCCGGCCCTACCGCTACGACCCGCGGACCTGCCGCGTGCTGCCCGCCCCGGGCCAGTCCTTCGGGGGTGGACGGTGATTCCGGGCGAGCTCGTGCGCCTCGAGTGGCTTCTCGGCCTCGGCGTGGTCGGCGCCGTGGTCGGCTCGTTCCTCAACGTCTGCATCTGGCGGATCCCGCGGGGCGAGAGCGTCGTTCACCCGGGCTCCCGCTGCCCCGCCTGCGGGACACCGATCCGCCCCTGGCACAACGTCCCGGTCGTCTCCTGGCTCGTCCTCCGGGGAAGGTGTGCATCCTGCGGCGCCCGGATCTCGCCCCGTTACCCGTTCGTCGAGGCGCTGAACGCGGTGCTCTGGATCGTCGCGGGGTGGCGATTCGGTCCGGGACTCCCGGCGCTGGTCCTCCTGCCCTTCCTCTCGGCGATGATCGTCCTGTTCTTCACCGACTGGGACCACATGATCCTGCCGGACCGGGTGACCCTCCCGCTCGCGGTGCTCGGCCTGGCCGTCGCCCCGTGGAATCCCCGGCTCGACCTCGGGCCCGGCCTCCTCGGGAGCGGAACGGTGGTCGGACGACTCGCCGCCGCCCTCCTCGGAGCCGCCGTCGGGTGGGGGCTGTTCTTCCTCCTCGTGCTGACCTGGCGGGTCCTCTTCGACCGGGAGGCGATGGGCGGGGGGGACCTCAAGATGATGCTCGGGGTCGGCGCCTTCCTGGGATTCGGCGGGGTCGTCACCACCGTCTTCCTGGCCTCGGTCGTGGGCACCCTCGTGGCGGCCCCGTACCTGCTGACCGCCCGCTGGCACGGTACCCGGGAACTGCCGTTCGGCTGCTTCCTCGCTCCCGCGGCGATCGTCTCGGCCCTCTGGGGCCGGGAGATGATCGCCTGGTACCTGCACCTGTTGCCCGCCTGACCGGACACCCGTCCGTCCCCGGACGGGAACCGCCGGGCTCCTCGTTCCCCGCGTCGACGCGCTACCTGCCGTGCTGCCGGGAGTTGGCCCGCCCCGGGACCCGGCTGGCACGGGACGTGCTGTCGCCGGGTGGTGGAGGTGGAGCCCGTGGAAGAGCGGAAGACGACGGGGCACGGCACGGGGCGGGAGGCCCCGGGAACGCTGCTGGTGGAGGCGCTGGCGGCGCTGGCGGTTCTCGGGTTCGTCGCGGTGGCTGCGGGGGGAATGGGGGCGGCCGCCCTGCGGGGGGCGCGTCTCGCCGACGATCACGCCGCCGCGCGACGCGCGGCGGTCTCGGTCCTGGCCCGGGCCGCCGCGGTCTCCTGGGCGCGGGTCCCGGCGGTCCTCGGGGGAACGCCGGACGACACGGCCCTCGTGGTCTCCTCGTCGGAGCGACCCGACCACGAGCTGCTCGCCGGTCTCGCACGGCGGCCGTCCGGGGCCGTGGTCCGGGTCCGGGCCCTGGGGCTGGCCCCCGGCGGGCTCCCGGAGAGGTTCCGGCGCGCCGTGGCGATCCGCTTGAGCGTGCGGGTCACCTGGCAGGGCCGGGACGGCCGGGAACACCGGGTCAGCCTCGTGGAGACCAGGTTCTGATGGACGGGGGATGCGGCCCGCGGGCCGGCGAAGGGGGTGCGACCCTGGCCGGAACGGTGGTCGGCCTCCTCGTCGGCACCCTCGTTCTTCTCGGGGCCCTCGCCCTGGCCCGGGGGTTCGTCCGGCTGGAGGCGGGGCTCGCCGCGGGCGGGGGGGCCCGCCTGGGGGCCGGGGCCGCCCTGGCCCGCGTCGTCGACGCGATCTGCCGGGCCGGGGCCGGCGTCCCCGCGGGGGGCGTGGACGAGGCGGTCGAACTGCTCGAGCCCTGGGCGATCGCGGTCCGGGGCGACCGGGACGGCGACCTGCCCGGGCGGGCCCTCGACCCGGAGCGCTGGCTCGATCCCGCGGGAGGCGTGGTCCCGGTGGCCAACGACGAGGTCCTGGTCTTCCTGCGCCGCAACGCCGGCGGCGGTGGCCGGCACCGGGCCCGGTTCGAGGCCGACCTGGACTCGCCCGACCGAGTATCGTTGCCGGACGGCACGGTGCTCGCCCGGCGCGACGGCCTGGTCGAGGACATCGACGCGGGTCCCGCCGCCGGAGGAGAGGATCCATCCCCCGGCGTGCTCTACCGGGTCACGTTCGTCCACGACGCGCGCCGGGCGGGCACCGGTCGCTTTCGCGTCGTCGAACCGCTGCTCGACCGGGTGACCGGGTTCCGGGTCTCCGCGCGGGATCGGGCGGGGCGGGAGGTCGGTCCCTGCGGCGGCGGCGACGCGCTCGCCGCCCGGGCCTGCCGGGCGCGGGTCGCCAGGGTGCGGGTCGAGCTCGCCGTGGAGGACGAGCGGGGTGGGGTGACGCACCTGTCCGTGGAGGCCGCGGTAGGCAGCCCCCCGGGGTGGCGTCCATGAGCGGGAGCCGCTGCCGCCGGGGCCCGACCGCCGGCGAGGGCGGAGCGGTGCTCGTCGCCGTGCTCGTCGTCGCCGCCCTGGTGATGGCGGCCGCGCTGGCCGCCCGGTTCCTCGCGGACGCGCGCCTGCGGGCCGAGCGACGAACCCTTGCCCGGCAGCAGGCGTTGCTCCTCGCCGGTTCCGCCGCCCGAGGGGTTGCCGGGTGGTTCGAGGAGCAGGAACGGGGAGCCCTTCGCGGCGCCCCGCCCCCGGGTCTCGGCCGCCGGGACCGGCGCCGGGTCGACCCGGACGGGGACGGGCGGGGGGTTCCCTTTCACGAGGCCCCCTCCCCCTGGAACGTCCGCTGGAAGGACCCGCCCGCCGTTGTCTTTCGTCCCCCCGACGGTCCCGCCCCGGGTGACCGGCTGGCCGGCACGCCGGATGGCCCCGACTGGGAGCTGGCCTCGGTGGATGGTCCCGCTTCCGCCGAGTGGCTCGACGGGTGGGCCCGGCTCCTCGATCCCGGGGGCCGGGGACGCCTGGTGCGGGTCGCCCTGTGCGGTCCCCGTCCCGGGGCACCGGGGGGAACCCTCGGGCGGGTGCTGGTGACCGTAGAAGCGGATCTCCCGGGTGGCGCGATCCCCGTCCGGGCCCGGGTCGCGGCCGACCTGGTCGCGGTGCCGGTCGAAGACCTGCGCCGCCCCCTGGTCGTCCGGGGAGATGCCAGGCTGGCGGGCGATGTCGCCTGGGAGCGGGGCGAGGCGGTCGTCGGGGGCGACTTCTCGGCGCCCGTCGGCATCGAGGACGGCTGGCCGGGCGGCATTCCCTGGGCCGGTCCCGACCGGCCGGTCCGGCGGGACATGGACGGGGACGGCACGGACGACGACCTGGACGGGGATGGAACCGGGGACTGGATCGCCTGGCGCGAACTGCCCGGCCCCGTGCCGGATCCCTGGTGGCGCGCCCGCGTCGGCGGGGGGTGGACGGGCCGGTTTGCGGCCCCGGGATCGTGCCGGGCTCCCTGGCCGTTCGGCCCACGGAGCGACCCGCCCGCGCCGCCGACGCGGGAGGACCGATCCGGCTTTCTGCTCGGCTGCCCGGTTCGCCCGTTCCCGGCCCCCGTGCCCGCCGCGTGGTGGCGCCTGGCCGCGGCGGGGGTCCGGGGCACGGCGCGCCTCGTCGAGGACCCGGAACGCCCGGGGTGGTTCCGGCTCGACGGGGCGGGACGATCCCGGCCTCTCGCGGAACTCCTCGCGGCCACGGGGGGACTGCGCCGGATCGAGCCGGCACCCGGCCGGTCGCGCCCGCTGGTCCTCGTGCTCGACGGCGTCGCCGGCGGAATCCTCGTCCGGGGCATCCCCGTCGTCCGGGCGGTCGCGGGCCGGCGCACGGTTCCCGGGGGCGGTCGGGCGCCGGCCGATCCGGCCGACACCGGCGGCACAGACCGCCCCGGCGTGGTCGGTGATCCGCGCCTCGCGCTGAGCGACCCGGACGGATCCTGCACCGGCTTCCTGCCGGGGGAATGGACCGTCGGCGCCGCCCTGGTGGAGCCCCGGGCCTGTCCTCCCCTGGGGGCGGCGCTGGACGGCGTGCTCGCCGTCGAGGGCACGCTGCGCCTCGCGGGACCCCTCGCGATCACGGGGCAGGTCCGGGCGGAAACCCTCGATGCCGACGGCAGGGTGGGACCGGTGCGGTGGGTCGGGATTCCCGCCGCCGGCGCCACGCCGGCGAGGCGCCCGGGCATCCCGGGAGCACCGCGGGTGCTGGTGACCGGCCTGCGGGCGCTTCCCTGAGCGGGCGGGCCGAGGTCCTTCTGGACGAACCTCCCCCGGCGGTGTCATATTCACGGATGGAGGTCCACGCCCTGGAGAGACCATGCGACCCGCTCGCCTCCTGCCGCTCCTGTTCGCGCTCGCCCCGTTCCTTGCCGCGCCGCCCGCCGTCGCGGGGAACTACCGTCCCCTGAAGCCGAGCCCGAAGAAGACCGCTCCGGGTGCCGCCGCGAAGGGGACGCCCGCCGGGAAGTCCGTCCGGCCCGCGGGTGACGCGGGCACGATGGTCGAACTGAAGGGCGAGGCCGCCCGGGAGCGGATCGCCGACCTGGCGCCCCCGCGCCCGATCGCGGACGTTCCCTACCCGGTGGTGGTCGACCCGAAGACCGGCCAGAAGGTGATCGTGATCACCAACGACGTCCTCGAGCGCCGTTTCGGCCGCTCCCGGGCGACGCCCCCGCCCCCCGGGGCGAACATCCCGATGCCCGAGCCGGTGAAGCGGCTGATCGACGAGCAGCGCAAGGAAGCGGAGGCCCGGAAGCAGGCCGAGCAGGCGGCCCGGGAGCGCCAGGAGAAGATCCGGCAGCTCGAGCAGGAGATCGCCCACCTCGAGCGGAGAATCCTCGCGATCCGGAATCCCTTCTACCGGATGCCCCCCCGGGACCAGGCGGACCGCCAGGAGGACGCGGCGGCGAAGAGCAACGTCGAGCGGCTCGCCGCCGCCGAGAGCCGCCTGCGGAAGCTCCGGGAAGAGCTCGCGAAGTTGAAGGCGCAGGGCGCTCGATGAGCCCCTTCCGCGCAGGTTCCCGCCGGGCCGCGCCCGGTGTCGGAGCGTGTCGATGAGCCCCTCGTCCGCGGCCACCGGGAGCAGGTTCGTGCCGGCCGTCCTGGTCGGCTGGCCGGGTGGCGATCCCGCCCGGGTCCAGGAATTCCTCCGGCCTCTCGTCGAGGAGAAGGCGCGGGTGTTCTCCCCCGACGAGATGGAACGGCGCGCCCGGCGCCTCGTCGATGCCGGCCTGGTCATCCTCGTGCCGGGGGACGACGGCTCGTTCCTCGAGGGGCTCCGGGAGCGCCTTGCCGGGTTGCGGGAACTGGCCGCGGGGCTGCCGGTGATCCTCGTCGGTGACACGCTCGACGCGTCGGCGGTGGCCGCTGCCCTGCGGTCCGGGGTCGACGAGGTCGTCTTCGTCGAGCGGGAGGGAGACGCCGCCCGCGAGCGGCTCGCGCCCCTCCTCGAGAGACGCCGCTCGATGGTCGCGGGCCGCCTCTTTCCCCCGGGTCCCGGAGTCCCCGAGATGATCGGCGCCTCGCCGCGGATGCGGCAGGTCGCGGACCTGGTCCAGCGGGTCGCGGCCTCGGACGCCACGGTCCTGGTCCTCGGCGAATCGGGGACGGGAAAGGAACTGATCGCCCGGGCCCTTCACGCCTTCTCGCCGCGCCGGAAGAAGCCGTTCGTCGCGATCAACTGCGCGGCGATCCCCGAGACGCTCCTCGAGAACGAGCTCTTCGGGCACGAGAAGGGGGCCTATACCGGGGCGAACGCCCGGGCGATCGGCAAGGTGGAGGCCGCGGAGGGCGGCACCCTCTTCCTCGACGAGATCGGGGAGATGCCGCTGCAGCTCCAGGCAAAGATCCTGCGCCTCCTGCAGGACCACACCTACGACCGGATCGGGGGCACCCGGACCCGGAAGGCGGACATCCGGGTCGTCACCGCGACGAACCGCGAGCTCAAGGAGGAGGTCGCGGCGAAGCGATTCCGGGAGGACCTTTACTACCGGCTCTCGGTGGTCCCGGTGGAACTGCCCGCCCTCCGGGAGCGCCCCGAGGACATCCCGGTCCTTGCCCGGGCGATCCTCGAGCGGCTCGCCCGCCGGCTGGAGCGCCCCGGGTTGCGGCTCTCCCCGGAGGCGATGGACCGCCTGGTCCGCTACCGCTGGCCCGGCAACGTCCGGGAGCTGGAGAACGAGCTGGAACGGGCGGCCGTGCTTTCCGCGTCCGACGAGATCGGCCCGGAGGCACTGTCCCTCCGGAGCCGGATCGCCGACCCGGACCGGGCGGCCCTGGCCCGCCTGGCGCCCCTCGATGCTCCCCTCGGGGAGACCGTGCGCCGGGCGGCCGAGGCTGCCGAGCGGATCCGGATCTCCGTCGCGGTCGAGGAGGCGGAGGGGGACCTGGACCGGGCGGCCGAGACCCTCGGGATCTCCCGGGAGGAGCTGGAATCGCGGCTCTGACGGCGACCTCCCGGGGATGGAAGCCCCGTGCCCGGGGGGGTATCCTTTCCGCTTTCCTTCCCCCCACCGCGTACGACACGGGGGCACGCCCCCGGGAGGTGAACGGATGTCCGAGCGCAGGGTGATCATCGCCGGCGCCGCCGGCCGCGACTTCCACGACTTCAACGTCGCCTTTCGCAACGACCCGACCGTCCGCGTCGTCGCCTTCACCGCGACCCAGATCCCCGACATCGATGGCCGGGTCTACCCGGCCGCCCTGGCGGGGGAGCGGTACCCGGAGGGGATCCCGATCCTCGCCGAGGACGACCTCGAGAAGCTGATCGCCGAGCACGACGTGGACGAGGTGGTCTTCGCCTACTCGGACGTCTCCCACGAGCACGTGATGCACCTGGCCAGCCGCGCCCTCGCCGCCGGGGCGGACTACCGCCTGCTGGGCCCGAAGGCGACGGAGCTGCGCTCGACGAGGCCGGTCGTCTCGATCTGCGCGGTCCGGACCGGCTGCGGGAAGAGCCAGACCACCCGCAAGGCCTGCCGCCTCCTGCGGGAGGCCGGGCTCCGGGTCGTCGCGATCCGTCACCCGATGCCCTACGGCGACCTGGTCGCCCAGCGGTGCCAGCGGTTCGCCACCCTCGAGGACCTGGACCGCTACGACTGCACGATCGAGGAGCGCGAGGAGTACGAGCCCCACATCGCGATCGGCAACGTGGTCTACGCGGGCGTCGACTACGAGGAGATCCTGCGCGAGGCCGAGAAGGAGGCCGACGTGATCGTCTGGGACGGCGGCAACAACGACCTGCCGTTCTACGTCCCGGACCTGCACGTCGTCGTCGCGGACCCGCTCCGTCCCGGCCACGAGACGAAGTACCACCCGGGCGAGGCGAACGCCCGGAAGGCCGACGTCTTCGTGATCAACAAGGTCGATTCCGCGTCGGCCGAGCAGGTGGAGACCGTGCGGAAGAACCTGCTCGCGCTGCGGCCCGGCGCGCAGGTGATTCTCGCCGAGTCGCCGGTGACCCTCGAGGATCCGTCCCTCGTCTCCGGCAAGCGGGTCCTGGTCATCGAGGACGGCCCGACGACGACCCACGGAGGCATGGCCTGGGGCGCCGGCGTGGTCGCGGCGAAGGCGGCCGGCGTGGCCGAGATCGTCGACCCGCGGCCGTTCGCCGTCGACACCATCGAGGAGACCTACCGCAAGTACCCCGACACCGGCGCGATCCTGCCGGCGATGGGGTACTCGGAGAAGCAGGTGGCCGACCTCCAGGCGACGATCGACCGGGCCGCCGAGGCGGTCGACGCCTACGTGATCGGCACGCCGATCGACCTGCGCCGGCTGGTGAAGTTCCCGAAGCCGGCGGTGCGGGCCACCTACGAGCTGGCGGAGCAGGGGAAGCCGGACCTGGCCGACGTGCTCGCGCCGATCATCGAGCGCGCCCGCGGCTGAGCCGGCGCGACGGAGGGCCCGATGGCCACGGGAACCCCGGATCGGGGCCGCGAGGCGCCGATCGCGCTCCTCGCCTTCGGCGGGAACGCGCTCGTCCCGGACGGCGGCGAGGGAACCCAGGAGGAGCAGGCGGCCGAGGCGACCCGCCTGGCGGAGGTCCTGGTCGACCTGGTGCGGGATCACCGCCTGCTCCTCGTCCATGGCAACGGCCCGCAGGCCGGGCAGCTCCTGATCCAGGTGGAGGCGGCCCGGCGGCAGGTGCCGGCCTGGACCCTCGATGCCTGCGTCGCCGGTACCCAGGGGATCATCGGCTACCTGCTGGAGGCGGCGGTCCGCGGCCGGCTGGCCGCGGAGGGGATCGACCGGGAAGTGGCCGTCCTCGTCACCCTGGTCGAGGTGGACCCGGAGGATCCCGCCTTCGGGATTCCGACCAAGCCGATCGGGCCCTTCTACCCGAAGTTCGTCGCCGACGAGCTGATGGAGAGCCGGGGCTGGCTGATGGTCCCCCAGGGGGACAAGGGCTGGCGCCGGGTGGTCCCCTCGCCCCAGCCGATCCGGGTCCACGGGATCCCGGTGGTCCGCCAGCTCCTCGACACCGGCCGGATCGTGATCGCCGGCGGTGGCGGCGGGGTCCCCGTCGTCCGCCGGAAAGACGGCACCTTCGTGGGGGTCGAGGCGGTGATCGACAAGGACCGCACGTCGGCAATTCTCGCGAAGGAGCTGGGCGTCGACATGTTCGTCATCCTGACGAACGTCGACCGGGTGGAGAAGGACTACGGAACCGACCGGGCGGCGCCGATCGACCGGCTCGATCCGGCCGAGGCCCGGGCCCTCCTCGCCGAGGGCCAGTTTCCGCCGGGGAGCATGGGGCCGAAGGTGGAGGCCGCCCTCGATGTCGTCGAGGCGACCGGGAAGGCGGCGCTGATCACCTCCGTCCGCGCCCTGGCCGACGCGCTGCGGGGCCGGGGCGGGACCTGGATCGTGCCGTCTTCCTGAGGACGCCGCGGAGAGGAGAACCATGGACCTGAAGGGGAAGGATCTCGTTGCGCTGTGGGACTGGACGCCGGAGGAGCTCGCCGCCCTGCTCGAGCTCGCCGTGGAGGTGAAGGCGCACCCGGAGCGCTACCGGGAGGCGATGGCCGGCCGCACCGCGTTTCTCTACTTCGAGAAGCCGTCGCTGCGCACCCGGGTGACCGGCGAGGTCGGGATGGCCCAGCTCGGCGGAAGCGCGGTCACCCAGACCCCGGAGATGGGCCGGATCGGCGTCCGGGAGTCGGTCGAGGACGTGGCGCGGAACCTGGAGCGCTGGGTCGACGTGATCGCGATGCGCACCTTCTCCCAGGAGCTGGTCGAGCGGATGGCGGCGCAGGCGCGGGTGCCGGTGGTCAACCTGCTGACCGACCTGCTGCACCCGTGCCAGGCCCTCGCCGACCTGCTGACGGTCCGCGAGGCGTTCGGCGCGCTGCGGGGCCGGCACCTCGCCTTCGTCGGTGACGGGAACAACGTCGCCCACTCCCTGCTGGTCGCGGGGGCGCTCGCCGGGATGAAGGTGACCGTGGTCGGTCCCCGGGAGCACGAGCCGAACCTGCGGGTGATGGACGTCGCCCGCCGCATCGCGGCGGAGACCGGGGCCGAGGTCTCGTACACTCCCGACGTGAAGGAAGGGGTCGCCGGCGCCGACGCCGTCTACACCGACGTATGGGCCTCGATGGGCCAGGAGAGCGAGGCGGAGGCCCGCCGGAAGCGGTTCCTGCCCTACCAGGTGAACCTGGAGCTCTTCTCCCTGGCGAAGCCGGAGGCGATCTTCATGCACTGCCTGCCCGCCCACCGGGGCGAGGAGGTCACCGACGAGGTGGCCGACCACGAGCGGTCCCGGATCTTCGACCAGGCGGAGAACCGCCTCCACGCCATCAAGGCGGTCTACCTGGCGCTCACCGGGGCCGCCTGATCCGCCCGCCGGGGAGGTTGCCGATGAAGGCCCTCGTCCGCCTGTCGCCGGACATCACGACGAAGGCGCCGCGGACGAGATCCCGTTTCGTCCGGCGCCTCGTCGCCAACCTCCGCGCCGCCCTCGACGCCGAGGGCATCCCGGCGGGGATCGAGCGGGACCACGTCCGGATCTACGTCGAGACCCCGGATGACCGGGCGCTCCCCGTGCTGCGCCGGGTCTTCGGCGTTCACTCGCTCTCTCCCTGCCTCGAGGAGCCGGCCGCCGGGCTGACGGATCTCGTCCGGCGGGGCGAGGAACTGTTCGCCGACGCGGTCCGGGACCGGCGTTTCGCGGTCCGGGCCCGGGTCCGGGACCGGGTGCCGTACCGCGGGCAGGACGTCAACGTCGCCCTCGGGGCCGCCCTCGCCCGCCACGGGAAGGTGGACCTGACCGCGCCGGAGATCACGGTCTCCCTCGAGGTGCGGGGTGGGATGGTCCGCTGGTACACCGAGACCGTCCGGGGAGAGGGGGGGCTGCCCCTGGGCGTCCAGGGGCGGGCCGTCGTGCTCCTGTCGGGAGGGTTCGACTCGGCGGTCGCGGCCTGGCTCGCGATGCGCCGCGGGGTCGAGATCGACCTCGTGTTCTGTCGCCTCGGGGGGGAGGCCCACGAGCGGGCGGTCTTCCCGATCGCCGACCTGCTGGCCCTCGACTGGGCGGCCGGGAGCTCCCCGCGCCTCTTCGTCGTTCCCTTCGAGGAAACGGCCGAGCGACTGGCCGCCCACGTGATCGAGCCGATGCGGCAGCTCGTCCTCAAGCGCCTGATGTACCGGACCGCTGCCGCCGTCGCGCGGCTGGTCCGCGCCGAGGCCGTGATCACGGGCGAGGCCCTGGGCCAGGTCTCGTCCCAGACGCTGCGCAACCTGCGGGCCCTCGGCGACGCGGACGGCCTGCCGGTACTGCGTCCTCTCCTCGCCTGGTCGAAGGAGGAGATCATCGCCCTGGCCCGGCGGGTGGGCACCCACGACCTCTCCGCCGGCGTCCCGGAGTACTGCGCGCTGGTTCCGCGGCGACCGGCCACCGGGGCGAGCGTTGCCGCCCTCCGCCGCGAGGAGGAGAAGGTTCCCTTCGACCCGTTCGCCGCGGTGCGGGCGGGGCGGCGCGTCGACCTGCCCGCCGGGATGGCCGACGACGACGGGCTGGCAGTGACGGAGATCCCGCCCGGCGCCGTCCTGCTCGACCTGCGGGAGGAGGAGGAGGCCCGGCGGTTCCCGCTGCCCGGGGCGGTGCGCGTCGATCCCCTGGCCCTCGACCGGCTGGATCCCTCCACCTTCACCGGGAAGCGGGTCGTCGTTGCCTGTCGCCGGGGGCTCCGCTCCTCGTGGGTCGCCTTCGAGCTCCGCCGCCGCGGCATCGATGCCGTCCACCTCGCCGGTGGCCTCGTCCGCCTGCGTTCCCGCCGCTCCTGACTCCCTTGCCCACCTCGGCCGCCGCCACCGGACTTCGTGGCGGGAAACGAAAAAAGCGCGGGCGGCACGGTGCCGCCCGCGGTGCGGGAACGGGGGGCCGGGGAGGGTGCCCCTGTTCCCGCTGGCCCAGTTCTGCGTGGCTCTTCGTGCGCTCCCTGGTCCCGGCGCCACCCTACGGCAGCAGCCAGAACGTGTAGGTGACGAACTTGTAGGCGGCGGTCCCGGACTGGAAGTCGTCCAGGGGGGACGAGTGATCGCTCTGGTACTCCGGCAGCTTCGGGTGCCCGCCGAGGTAGCTGTCCCGGGCGCCGATCGTTCCGAAGTCCCCTGCGAAGACCATCCCGAGGGTTCCGAGGCAGAGGGCAATGGCAAGCACGAGGGCGATCCACGTCTTCTTCCGCATGGTGACTCTCTCCTTCCTCGCTGGTTTGCGTCCTTCCAGGAGCGCCTCCGCCCGACCACCGGGTCTCTCGCGCTCCGCCCTCCCGTAAAGCACGCTCCGTGCCAACCGGCCCCTTTCCGCGGAACCCCGCGGCGGGCGCGGGGTTCCCGGGGCCGGGGTGGCGGCGCAGGCGGACGCGCCGGGCCGGCCCCCCTGTCCAGCGATCGGCCCGACCGCCCGCAAGCCCCGCGGGATCACCGGGATCCGCCGTGTTCAGGATCCGGCACCGGGGACGGGCGCCGCCTTGCCGCCCCGCGGGGCGGGCCCTAGATTCCCCCCGGGATCCCCGGGATCCCGCGGGGAGCGGCGTGCAGGAACGACTCCAGCCGGATGGACGGGAAGGGCTCGGCCCGGCGGACGGGACGCCCGGGCGCGTGCCGCTGTTCCTCGTCCTGCTCACCGTCGTCCTCGGCGTCTCCCTGGCTCCCCTCGCCCTGTTCAGCGGCCTGACCCTTCACGGGATGAAGACGGCCCTGGCGACCACCCTCCAGGAGCGCCAGCTCTCCCTCGCGGCCTCGGCCGCCGACCGGCTCGACGCCTTCCTCGCCCAGGAGGGGCGCGAGACGGTGAAGATCGGCGAAGCGCTGGCGCTGATCGTCGAGGGAAGGGGGCGGGCGCCCTACCTGGGGGACTTCCTCGACGAATCGGTCGTCCTGGCGCGCTACCGTCCCGCCCGGGGCAGGCCGGCGGTCGCCATGGCCCCGGACCTGGTGCTGCCCCGGGAGGTCCAGGAGAGCCTGGAGCGGGACGCGACGACGATCCTCGAGCAGGGCGCGGCCCCGGTGCCGGCCCCCGCGCGGAGCGCCCTGCTCGGCGGCCCCTGGACCCTCGGTCCGGAGCGGGTCCTTGCCGTCACGGTGTCGGCGCCGGTCCAGCGCCGCGGGCGGATCCTCGGGGTCTACCAGCAACTCGTCCTGTTCGAGCGCCCCTGGCAGGAGGTGACGGGGTCGGCGCCGGCGGCGGTGCGTTTCTTCCTCCTGGCCCCGGACGGGCGGGTGATCGCCCAGGGGGGCGAGGCCTCCCACGAGACCGCGGCGACGGTCCGCCGCCGGCCGATCGTGCAGCAGTTCCTCGCGTCCCACGGCCGGTCCCGGGGCGCGCGCACCTACGAGGTCCGGGAGCTGGACGGACGGACCCGCCGGGTCCTCGGTTCGTTCGCCTCGACCCGCCATTCCTGGGGTGTCTTCGCCGAGGTCGACGAGGCGCTCGTCCTCGCCCCGGTGCACCAGCTCGCCCGGGACATCGCCTTCGGCGCGCTGCTCGCCGCCGGCCTCGCCGTGGTCGCCGCCCTGGTCCTCGGGATGGCGATCTCCCGGCCGATCACCGTTCTCGCCGGGATCGCCCAGCGCCTGCAGGCGGGAGACTTCTCGGTCCGGGCCGGGAGGAGCCGCATCCGGGAGATCGACGCCCTTGCGCGCGGGTTCAACCGGATGGCCGAGCGGATCGGCAACCTGGTCGAGGGCTTCCGCACGGCCGCCCGCGAGGCGAACAACATGTTCCTCGGCACGATCCGCGCCCTCGCCGAGGCGATCGATGAGAAGGACCCCTATACCAAGGGGCACTCGATCCGCGTCAACCGGTACGCCGTGATCATCGGCCGCTACATGGGCCTGACCCGGGAAGAGATCCGGGCGCTGCACGTCTCCTCCCTGCTCCACGACGTGGGCAAGATCGGCATCGACGACGCCATCCTCAAGAAGCCCGCCGCCCTGACCCCGGAGGAGTACGAGGTGATGAAGACCCACCCGGAGCGGGGCGCGAAGATCATGAGCCGGATCCCGCAGATGAAGGACATCATTCCCGGGATGCGGTTCCACCACGAGCGCTGGTCGGGGGGAGGCTACCCGCTCGGGCTCAAGGGGGAGGAGATTCCCCTCCAGGCGCGGATCATCGCCGTGGCCGACACCTTCGACGCGATGACGACCGACCGGCCCTACCAGAAGGCGTTCACCGTGGAGGAGGCGGTCGAGCGGATCAACAATCTCATGGGCGTCCAGCTCGATCCGCAGGTCGTCGCCGCGTTCAACCGGGCGTACGAGGCGGGGGAGTTCGACGACGTGGGCGAGATCGTCCGGGCCTCCCGCGGCGGCGATCCCGCGCCGCCCCCGGCGCCGGCCGGGGCGGTCTCCCGTCCGCCGGGCGTGGGCCAGCGCTGAGCGTCGGCCGGCTCACTCGTCGACGTCGCGGACCTCTTCCCAGGGGAGCTCCCGTCCGCCCCGCAGCATGACCAGCGTCCAGTTCACCCGCTCGTGGCGACGGGCCTGGATCGCGCCGCGGTGGCGGAGCAGGAGGCGCTTCTCCTCGACGAGGACGGGGATCGCGTCCGCCCCCCGCATGTGGGCGTAGGCGAGGAGGGGAACGAGGGACCGGCCGTGTCGCTCCCGGTAGAACGCCAGGATCGCGTCCGCCGCGTGGGGCGAGCGGGAGTAGCGGGCCAGGGCCCGGGCAGCCTCCTCCCGCGCCCGGAGCAGGCCGGGCGCCCGGTACAGGTCGTCGGTGAGCAGCGAGACGAGAAAGGGCGTGGCCCGGTCGCTGCCGATCTCTCCGAGCGCCCTGGGGATCCGCCACGCCTGTTCCGGTTCCAGCCGCCCGAAGAGGCGGCGGAGCGGTTCGACCGCCCGGGGGTCGCGCAGGTCGCCGAGGCGCTCGACGGCAAGATCGACCTCCTCCGGCGTGCCTTCCTCGAGGAGGCGGATCCAGGGGTCCGGGTCCGTGCCGTACTCCGCCACCAGGCGGATCCCGTGGGCGCAGGCCCGGATCCGGTGGCGAAGGGCCGGGGCCGAGACCTCGCGGGCCATCCGCTCGAGGGAATCGGCGGCGCCCGCGGGGGCCGCGAGGGGGAGGATCCGGAGGATCTCCTCGGAGAACGGCCCGATGCCCCGCCGCGTGTCGAGCTCGTCCCGGAGCCTCTGGAGGGTGCAGGGGACCGCCCGCGGGTCGCGCCGGCGAAGCAGCTCGAGGGCGGCCTGGAGCCCGATGTCGTGGTCGGGGGCGCCGCCGCAGATCATCAGCAGGGCATCGTTCGCCCGGGGCGTGTGGACGTGGCGCAGGCCGTCCACGGCCAGGTATCCCAGTCCCGTCTTCTCCTTCAGGGCCTCCTCGAGAAGCGGGGGGATCGCGGCCGGATGCCGGCTGCGCCCGATCGCCTGGAGCAGGAGGGGACGCTCCCGGTCGTTCGCCCTGCCGAGGGCCTCCACGAGCGCCGTGGTCGCCTCCTCGTCACCGATCAGGGCCAGCGCCCAGGTCGCCCGCGTCTTCACCGGCGAGGGCCGCGAGGACCGGAGGATCCGGACGAGGCTTGGAACCGCCCGGCGGATCCGCATGTACCCGACGGCCTCCGCCGCCGTCTCCCGCACGGTCGGGTCGCGGTCTCCGAGCGCCTGGACCAGCGGACCCCGGGCCCGGGGATCGCCGATCCTGGCGAGGGCCTGGAGGGCTCCCCGCCGGTCCGAGGGCAGCGGCTGCCGGGACCACGCGAGAAGGAAGGGTACCGCCTCGGTGTCGCACACCGTGCCGAGGGCCGAGAAGCCGGCGAGGCGCGACTTCTTGGCCCGGCGCGGGATCTCCCGCTCCAGGATCGGGATCGCCTCCCGGCCCATCAGGCCCGCGATGTAGTCGACGGCCGTCATCTGGCCGTCGAACTTGACGAGGGCGTCCCCGCCCCGCATCGCGGCGACCAGGGCTTCCTCTCCCTTTCCCGCGAGGGCGAGGGCGTACAGGATCTCCTGGCGAGGGACGCCGGACTGGTGGGTGAGCTCCTTCTCGAGGATCGGGATGGCCCGCGGGTCCCCGAGTGCCCCGAGCAGGTAGATCATCACGGGCCAGGTCATCCGTGAACGGTGTTCCAGCTCGGCGACGACGAGGGGCAGGGCGCGGGGACCGACCGCGAGGATCCCGTCGACGGCACGCTCGCGCTCGTCGGGGCTCGCCGGGTTCCGGATCGTCTCGATCAGCCGGCTGACCCGCCGGACGACGGCCGGTGACGGGGCCGGCGCCTTCGCGACGCCGTCCGCGGCCGGGGCGGGCACGGTGGGCGGAGCCGCGGTCCCGGGGAGCGGGGCGAGGAGGGCGAGACAGAGCAGTGGACCCGGCGTTCTCATGGCAGTCGTCCGGACGGTAGCAGAGGGGCGGGGGGCAGGCAAACTTCGGCAAACAGGGCCACTCCGCGGGACTCGCCGCCTCGCGATCCGCGGCGCCCCCCGCTTTTTCCCGCTCTTGGCTTTCGCTCCCTGTTTGGTAAACTGGAGCCGTCTCGCGAGGAGGTGGGCCATGGCGCTGACGCGGAGGCAGAAGCAGATCCTGGACTTCATCAGGGAGTTCATCGAGAAGAACGGCTACTCCCCGAGCCTCGAGGAGATCGGGCGGCACTTCAATCTCTCGTCGGTCGCGACCGTCCACAAGCACGTGACGAACCTGGTGCGCAAGGGCCTGTTGCGCCGCACCTGGAACCAGAACCGCTCCCTCGAGGTGGTCAGCGAGGAAGAGGCGCCCCGGGCCGTCGTGATCCCGCTGGTCGGCCGGATTCCTCCCGGCCGCCCGATCGAGGCGGTGGAGTTCCCCGAGCAGCTCGAGGTGCCCGCCTGGTTGATGGGAAGGGGGCACACGTACGCGCTGCTGGTCGTCGGGGACGCGATGATCGACGAGCACGTCCTCGACGGGGACTGGGTGATCATCGAGGAGCGGCGCCACGCCGAGAGCGGAGAACTGGTCGTCACCGTCGTCCACGGCGAGGACGCGACGATCCGCCGCCTGTACCGAGAAGGCGAGACCGTGCGCCTGGTGCCCCCGAACCGGGCGTTCGAGACCAGCGTCCTCCCCGCGGACCGGGTCGAGGTGCGCGGCGTCGTGCGCGGCGTGATCCGCCGGATGGCGGTCTGAGCCGCGCCGGCGTGCGCCGCGGGGGCGGTCCCGTGTCCCCCTCCTTCCGCTCCCGGGTGCGGCGGTTCCTCGCCGCCGGGGATCCGCGGCCCTGGTGGACCCCCTACGGGAGCGACGACCTGGCCGGTTCCCTCGCCGAGATCCTGGTCGTCGATCCGACCCGGCACGTCCACGTGGCCCAGTGCGTCCGGGACGTGGAGATGGGGATCCGGCGCAGGAACTTCTGGACCCTGCGGGCGCCGGACGGCGAGCCGGCCGGACTGCTCCAGGCGGTGCGCGGGATCTCCTGGGTCCTCGGGGGAACGATCTCCCGGGACGAGGCCCTGGACCTGGTGGCGGAGCGAATCCTGCGGCGGGGCCCGGCGCGCCCGGTGCTCCTCGGGTCCGAGGACGAGGTGGAGCACGTGGCCCGGCGCATCGAGGAGACCGGCAGGTTTCGCCTGGAGCGGCGTGCCCAGTGGCGGATGGCCTGCCCGCCGGGCGCGCTGACCGGCTCGCTGCCGGCGCCGGACGGGTTCCGTCGCGCGACGCCCGGGGACGTTCCATGGCTCCTCGAGGCACACGCGGCGATGTGCCGCGAGGACCTCGGGCGCGACCTGGTCGCCCGGGACCCGGCGGCCTACGAGCGCTACTTCCGGGAGCTCGCGCGCCTCGGCCGGGTGTTCGTCGTCGAGCGGGAGGGACGCCCGGTCCACAAGCTGGAGATCCCCCTGGTCGCCGGGGGGGCCTGGCTGATCGAGGGGGTCTACACGATTCCCGCCGCCCGTCGGCGCGGGGTGGCCCGGGCGGCGGTCGCCCACGTGACGTCCCTCGTGGCCCGGGCCGGGGGGATCGCCTGCCTCCACGTCAACCGGGACAACGAGGGCGCGCTCTCCCTTTACCGGGACCTGGGGTACGAGGTCCGGGGGCCCTGGCTCGTCGTGATCGGCCACCGGGCGTGAGCGGTGTGGGACGGGGCGGGGGAGCGTGGTAGGATCCCCGCGCCCGCCCGGGGCAGGAGGAGATCGCCATGAGCGCGGAGACGATCGAACATCTCGCCCTCGGTTTCGTCGCCGTCTGGGTCTGCCTGGTGGTGCTGCATGCCCTGTGGGAGGCGGGGAAGCCCTCCTGGGACCCGGCACCGCCGGAGGAGCCGCATCCCCACCACGACCACTGACCAATCGCCGGGAACGACGACGCCCCCTCCCGCGGGAGGGGGCGTTCGCGTGTCCGCGCGGCGCGGGGTTCAGTCGGCCAGCAGCATCTTGGCGATCGTCTGGAGCTGCATGAAGTGGGTTCCCTCGTAGATCTTCCCGATCTTCGCGTCGCGGAAGAGCTTCTCCACCGGGTAGTCCTTCGTGAACCCGTAGCCGCCGAAGATCTCGACCGCCATCGAGGCCGCCGCCTCGGCCGCCTCCGCCGCGGTGTACTTGGCGATGGCCGCCTCCCGGATGAACCGCTCACCGTTCTCCTTGAGCCTGGCCGCGTTCAGGACGGTCAGCCGGGCCGCCTCGACCTGCGCGTCGAGCCGGGCGAGGGCGAACTGCACCGCCTGGAACTTCGCGATCGGCCGCCCGAACTGCTGGCGCTCCTTCGCCCAGGCGATCGCGTGGTCGAGGGCGCCCTGGGCCAGCCCGACCATCTGCGCGCCGATCCCGATCCGTCCCTCGTTGAGGGTCTCGATGGCGACCTTGTACCCCTTGCCGACCTCGCCGAGGATCCGGTCCTCGGGGACGAACACGTTCTCGAGGATCAGCTCGGCGGTGGAGGAGGCCCGGATCCCCAGCTTGTCCTCCTTCTTGCCGACCGTGAACCCGTCCATGTCCCGGCTGACGAGGAAGCAGGTGATCCCCTTGTAGCCCTTCTCGAAGTCCACGTTGGCGAAGACGAGGAACAGTTCCGCCTCGTAGCCGTTCGTGATCCAGAGCTTCGTCCCGGTCAGCCGGTAGCCGCCCTCCGCCTTCTCCGCCTTGCACCGGAGGGCGAAGGCGTCGGAGCCGGATTCCGGCTCGGACAGCGCGTAGGCGCCGACGATCTCCTGGGCGAGCTTCGGCAGCCAGGTCTTCTTCTGGTCCTCCGTGCCCCAGCGCCGGATCGCGTTGTTGACCAGCGTGTTCTGGACGTCGCAGACGACGGCCACCGACGGGTCGACCTTGGCCAGCTCCATGATCGCGAGGATGGCGTCGGTGAAGGTCATCCCGGACCCGCCATACTCCTCGGGCACGTCGATCCCCATCAGCCCCATCTCGAACATCGTCTTGACGATCTCGGGATCGAGCTTCGCCTTCTCGTCCATCTCGCGGACGCGGGGCTCGACGATCTCGCCGTTGAACCGGCGGATCTCGCCGAGGAGCATCTCCTGTTCTTCGGTGATCGTGGTCAGCGGGCGGGTGACGTCACACATGGCGCATCGTCCTCCAGGCTCATGGGCAGGGTACGGTTGCGACGCCTCTTCCCCGGGGAGACCGGGGGACGTCGCGGGCGCAAAAGCATAGCGCAAGACCGGCCCGGGCGGGGGATCCGCGCTAGACTCGGGCCGTTGCCCCGCCTCCCCGGCGGGGACGCCGGAGGATCGAGTACGTGATGCCCAACCCGATGCGCTTCCGGGGCTTCCGCCCCCTGGTCGCCCTGGCCGTCGCCGCGTGCTGCCTGCTCCCCGTGCCGCCGGCAGGGGCCCGCTCCCGCCGTGAACCGCCGCCGCCGGAGCTCCAGGAGGTCTACCGCCTCCTCGACCACGCCCGGGAGACGATCCACACGTTCCGGGCCGACCTCACCGAGACGCGCCGGATGGCGATGCTCGAGAGGGAACAGGTTTTCCGGGCGAAGCTGGCGATGGACCTGCCCGGGAGGATCCGCCTCGAGTACGTCGCTCCCGAGCGGCGCGTCTACGTTCTCGAGGACGGACGCCTGACCGGCTGGATCCCGTCCCGGAACCGGGTCGAGAAGATGGACCTCTCGCGTCGGAAGAAGCGGATCCAGCGGTTGCTCGCCCTCGGGCAGGACGGGGCCTCCCTCGAGAAGGAGTTCCGGGTGCGTCTCGCCACGGACGAACCGCGGGAGGGGACGGCCGAACTGGTCCTCGTTCCCCGGTCCCGCAGGATCCGGCGCCGGGTCAGGGAGATCCGGCTCTGGATCGACCGCGAGCTCGGCATCCCCCGGGTGATCCGGTACACGACCGGTGACGACAACGTGGTCGAGATCAGCCTCTCCCACGTGGAGATCAACCCCGAGATCCCGGCGCAGGTGTTCCGCCTGGAGGTGCCCGAGGGGGCGAAGGTGGTTCGCGGGCTGCGTTCCCTCGGGTTCGGCGAGCTGGCCGAGGCGGGGGAGGACGTCCGCTGATGCGGGAGCGGGTCGTCGTCGACGGGACCGAGCTCCTCCTCGCCCCGCCCGACGAGCTGGACTGGGAGTGGGTCGGCCGCCAGGACCTGGTCGACCAGCTCCTCGCCTGCTGGATGAAGCTGGCCGACGATGACCTGCCGTTGAACCCGCGCCTGGTCGGGCCGCCCGGGGTCGGGAAGACGACGCTCGCCTGCGCCGCGGCCCGGCGGCTGGGGCGCGAGGTCTACGTCTTCCAGGCGACGGCGGACACCCGGCCCGAGGACTTGGTCGTCAGCCCCGTCCTGGACGAGGACGGCAAGGTCCGGTACGTCGCCTCCCCGGTCGTCAGCGCGATGATCCGGGGCGGCGTGGCGATCCTCGACGAGGGGAACCGGATGAGCGAGAAGGCCTGGGCCTCCCTGGCGCCCCTCCTCGACCATCGCCGCAGCGTCGACTCGGTCCTCGCGGGGGTGCGGATCCGGGCCCACGCCGACTTCCGGTTCTGCACGACCATGAACGACGACGCGTCGACCTTCGACCTCCCGGAGTACATCTCCTCGCGACTGTCGCCGCGCGTCGTGGTCGACTGGCCGGACGCCGAGGACGAGCTGCGGATCCTGGCGAGCCGGCTCCCCTTCGCCCCCGAGGAGCTGCTCCGCCAGGTGGTGGCGTTCCTCCAGGAGGCCCACCGGCGGGACGAGCCGTTCACCGTGCGGGACGGGATCAACCTCGCCCGGTACGCGATGAAGCGGGCGGTCCAGGCGGGCGAGGAGCTGGACGCGGCGATCGCCTTCCTGCCGGAGGCCGCCCGTGCGGTGCTCGGGGAGGAGAACCTCCCCGGCGACGACCGCGAGCCCTGACCGGCGCCATGCGCGATCCCTGGGACGTCGAGGCCTGGCCCCACGAGCGGCGGGGGGTGCGGGTGCTTCCGGTGCTCCACGGCGTGCTCGAGTTCGCCCGGGCGGTGCGCGCGCACCTCGACGGGTGGCGGCCCGGGCGCGTGATCGTCGAGATCCCCGCGCCGGTCGAGTCCGCGTGGCTCCGGGCGGTGGGAGAGCTGCCCCGGCCCCGCGTCGTCCGGGTCGAGGAGCAGGAGGGCCCCCGGACCGGCGAGGTCTCCTGGCTGCTCGTCGAGCCGGCGGATCCGCTGGCGGAGGCGACCCGCCGGGCCCTCGAGCTGGGCATCCCGGTCGCGTGCGCGGACGCCTGGGCGCCCGGCTACCCGGCCCGGCGGGAGGCCTGGCCGGAGCCGGCCGCGATCCCGGTCCTCGGGTACGCCCGGTGGGTCGAGCAGGTGCTGCCCCTCGTCGGGGCGCGGGGGGGTGGCCCGGAGGACCGGCTCCGGGAGCGGAGCCTGGCGGCGGCGGCCCGGGAGGCGGCCGACCGGGGGGAGCGTGTCCTGCTGGTCACGGGCCTCGCCCACCTGCCGGGGATCCTCGCCGCCCTCGACGATCCCCCGGTGACGCCGCTGCTCCGCCGGGCGCGCCTCGGCGTCGCCGTCCTCCCGCTCCACCCGGACAGCCCGGTCGAGACCTGGCGGGAACCTCCCTTCGTCGCGGCCGCCTGGGAGCGCGCCCGGGCCGGCGACCTGCCCTGCCGGTACGCTCCCCCGGAGAATCCCCGGGAGGCGATCGTCCTCGCGTTCCCCGGGGTGCGCGTGCCGGGGCCCCACGCGCCGCCGGGGGAGGAGGACCCGGACGACGCCGAGGAGCGGGCCGCCCGGGAGCGGGGGGAGGATCTCCTGGCCCGGCCGAGGCTCCTCTACCGGCTGGTCGCGCAGGCGGCCCGGTTCGCCCGCGAGACCTCCGGCACCGAGCCGGAGCCGCGGGAGCGGCGCCTGCTCCACCGGTTCGCCGGGCGGATGGCGCTCCTGCGCGGCGGCCTCGCGCCGGACCTCTACGAGCTGGTCGTCGCCGCCCGGGGGGCGGTGGACGATGCCTTCGCCCGGGACCTCCTGCACCTCGCGGGGTACTGGCCCCACGCGGCGCCGGAAGAGGGGGGCGTCCGGCTCACCCCCGGGAACCTCGGGGTCCCCTCGCGGCTGGTCCGCCTGCGGCCGCGGCTCGACCGGCTTGCCGCCCGGCCCGGGCTCGCGTCCCGGTTGCGCGACGCCCTCGAGGACCTGCGGCGCGGGATCGGCCGGGGGATCTGTTCCCACCGCCCGGAAGACGTGGTCATCGAGGCCCTGGGGGCGGAGCTGCGCGAACGGGGCGCCGTCCGGGCGTCCCGGGCCGGCGAACGGTCGGTGCCGTTCGAGACCGGCCTGGGGGACGGGATCGACGCCCGGGAGACGCTGCGACGGATGCCGGTCGACGGCCGGGTCTGGATCCGGGAGACCCTGCCGGTGCGGGGAAAGGTCGGGGCGGTCGTGATCGTCTTCGACGAGGACGACGATCCCCGCCGGGAGCGCTACCCCTGGTGCGAGGTCTGGCACGGGGAGCACGAGGAGGAGTCGGACATGGCGTACTACGCCACCGACCCGCTCCCCGGGATGGTGGCGCCGGGGATCCACCGGGCGGAGTACGGCGGGTTCCTGCTGGTCTGGCCGCCCTGGCGGCTCGGGGACGTCTGGCACGACCCGGCCTACCGACCGATCGCCCGGAACAAGCCGGAGCGGTTGATCCTCGGGGCCCTCGACTACTCGCAGGAACCGCTGGTCGTCGTCGTCGCGCCGCGCCCTCCCCGCGCGGCGCTCAAGGGCATCTCCCGCCGCCTCGGTAAGAAGATCGTCCACGTTCCCCTCGGGGCGGTCTCCCGGGAGAAGCTGCGCCGGGTGCGGACGTTCCACGTCCTCGCCGGGAAGTCCCTGCGCCCCGTCGCCGAGGAGCTGCTGGATCCGCCCTGACCGCGCCGTGGGAACCGTCGGTCGTGGCCGCGCGGTGCGCGTTCGCTGGATGATGCGCGGCGCTTCGCGCCGCCCGGGTCGCCTGCCGGCGACCCCTACGAAACCCCCGGGTCGCCCGCCGGTCCCCGACGCAAACGGTTCCGGGGGGTAGAATCGATCCGTCCCACCGCAATCCGTCGTGCACGACGACCACGCGAAGGAGGCCAGGCGATGGCGAAGAAGATCGGCGTGATCCTGTCCGGTTGCGGCGTCTACGACGGCTCCGAGATCCACGAGGCCGTCCTCACCCTCCTCGCCCTCGACAAGCGGGGCGCCGAGACGGTGATCTGCGCGCCGAACGTGCCCCAGATGCACGTCGTCAACCACCTGACCGGCGAGGTTGCCGAGGGGGAGACCCGCAACGTCCTCGTCGAGTCCGCGCGGATCGCCCGGGGGGCCATCCGTGACATCGCCGAGGTGAAGGGAGACGAGCTCGACGGGCTGATCATCCCCGGCGGGTTCGGCGCCGCCAAGAACCTCTGCGACTTCGCGGTCAAGGGGCCCGACTGCTCGGTTCACCCGGAGGTCGAGCGGCTGGTCCGCGAGGTCCACTCCCAGGGGAAGCCGGTGGCCGCCGTCTGCATCGCCCCGGCACTCCTCGCCCGGATCCTCGGCGGGGAGTCCCCGGCCCTGACGATCGGCAACGACGCCGAGACCGCGGCGGCCCTCGAGAAGATGGGGGCGAAGCACCTCTCGTGCCCGGTGACCGACCGGGTGGTCGACGAGGAAAAGAAGCTGATCACGACGCCCGCGTACATGCTGGCCCGGGGGATCGCGGAAGCCGCCGAGGGAATCGACAAGACGGTGGCGACGCTCCTCGAGATGGCCTGACGGGCAGGCGGCCCGGGTGCCGTCCCGGGCCGCGCCGCCCCCGGAGGTGTGCCGATGACGGTCCGTGCCCGCGTGTTCCGTGTCCTGCTCCCCGTCCTCGCCGCGGCCCTGGCCGTCCCGGCCCTCGCCGGCGGCCCCGCCGTCCGGGTGACCCGCGCCCGGGTCTACCTCGACCGGGCGGACGTCACGTACGTGGTCCGGGTCGAGGTCCCCGCAGGGGCGACGACGGTCCGGGTTCCCGGGATCTCCCGGCGGGCGGAACGGGATTCCCTGCGCGTGCGGGCCCGCGGCGTGCCGGCGGAGATCGTCTCGGCGGCCCTCGTCGAGGAGGCCCGCGAGCCGGAGGACACCCCCGCGTACCGGGAGGCGCGGGCCGAGGTGGAGCGCCTCGAGGCGCGGGCCGAGACCCTCGAGCATGCGCTCACCGACCTGCAGATGGTCCGGGGTTTCCTCGGCCGGCTCGATCCGTCGGACCTGGCCGGCAAGGATGGCACCGGCCTCGCGCCCCAGCGCCTCGGTGCCACCGCGTCCTTTCTCGCGGAGCGGCTCGCCGCCCTGCGCGAGCAGCGGGAGAAGCTGCGGGCCGAGGCGCGCGAGGTGGACCGGGAGCTCGCGGTGGCCCGGGCGAAGCTCGAGGCCCTCGGGAAGGAGAAGCCGATTCGAACCCTGGCGGCGGCGGTGGACGTGGTCGCCCGGAAGGCGGGAGCGCTGGAGGTAGAGGCGACGGTTACCCTGCGGGGGGTCTCCTGGCGGCCCGCCTACCGGGCGATCTACGACCCTGCCCGGGGGACCGTCCGGCTGGCGGGAGAGGGCGTGGTGCGCCAGGACACCGGCCTCGACTGGCGCGGGGTGGAGCTTTCCTTCTCCACCGCCCCGGCGAGCCGGGGGATCGAGCCTCCCCGGCTTCGCCCGCCGGTGCTCCACGTCGGCGAGACGCCGCCTTACCGGAAGGCCATGGGGGGCAGGGCGGAGGTGATGGCGGCGCCCCAGCCCGCGGCCCCGGTGGAGAAGACGCTCGAGATGGATCGGACCGCCACCCGGCGGACGGCCCGGGCGACCCGGGCCGCCTGGAACGTCGTCTACGAGGTTCCGGGGACGGTCGAGGTCCCGGCCGACGGGAAGGAACATCGTTTCCTGCTGTGGGAGCGGGATCTCCAGGTGGAGCGGACCTGGATCGTCGTCCCGGAACGGTCCCGGGCTGCCTGGCTGGTGGCGAAGGGCGAGGTTCCGAGCGACCTTCCGCTCCTCGCCGGCGATGCGCGCCTCTTCCTCGGCGACGACTACGCGGGTACGACCCGGATCAGCGCGCTCGCACCCGGGGCCGAGCTGACCCTCCCCTTCGGGCGCGACCCCCGGGTCGAGGTCGACTGGAAGGCCCGCGTGCCGAAGGGATCGACCGAGGGGTTCTTCGGTCGGAAGCGGCAGCGGGTCCGCGCCTGGACCGCCCGGGTGACGAACCACGCCGACGAGACGGTACGGGTGCGGCTGCTGGGCGCCGTGCCGGTCTCGTCCGACGAGCGGATCGTCGTCACCGTGCTCGAGGGAACGACGGCAGGGTACGAGAAGGACCCGGACCGGGAGGGGATCCTTCGCTGGGAGTTCGAGCTGGCGCCGGGCGCCTCGCGGGAGGTCTCGCTGGAATACGCGGTGCGCTGGCCGAAGGACCTCCGGGTCTGGCCCGAGCCCTGATCCGGCGTTTCCCGGGCCCGCGCCCGGGGTGGCGTTGACCATCGGTCGGACGCTGGTCTCCGGCCGGAGGCGGCGGTATTCTCCCGCGGTCCCGCCCGCGCCGGAGGGTCCGCCATGACCCGTGCCCCCCTGTTCGCCGCCCTTTTCCTCGCCGTTGCCTCCCTGCTCGTTCCCCCGGTCCCTGCCGGGACTCCCGCCGTTCCGCGCGTCCCGAAGACCGCCGCCTGCGACGCGGTGATCGTGGTCGTCCCGGACGGCCCTGCCGACTGGGTCCGCCACGTCCAGGGCCTCGCCCTCGCCGCCCGGATCGGCGTGCCGGTCGTCGTCGCCTTCGAGGACGGCGCCGACGGTCACCCGGGCGGTCTGTCCGTCGCGGAGGCCCGGCGCGACGTGCGCGAGATGGACGCGGTGCGCCCCGCGGAACTGCGCGTCGACGACCCGGCGCGTCTCCGCGGACCGGGCGCCCTCGCCTGGCTCGCCGACGAGGCCCGCTCGGCCTGCCTCCGGCTCGCCGCCGGGGGGCCCCGGCACCTCGGATTCCAGGACGAGGTCGTCGTCGTTGGACGACGCGTCGAGACGACGATCGCCGAGCTGCCGTCCAGCGTCGACGTGGTCGACGAGGAAGACGTGGAGGCGACCCAGGCGACTACCGCGGGCGACCTGCTCAGGGAGACCCCCGGCGTCAGCCTCGCGGACACGGGAATCGCCGGCCAGCAGCGGGTCTTCATCCGCGGCCTCGGCAACCAGCGGGTCCTCGTGCTGATCGACGGGGAGCGGGTCAGCTCCCAGCGGGACCGGCGGGGAGCGCCGCTGCTGGTCGAGCCGGACGACATCGAGCGGGTCGAGGTGCTGAAGGGATCCGGCTCGGTGATCTACGGGTCGGACGCGATCGGCGGCGTCGTCAACATCGTCACCCGCTCCGGCAGGGAGGAGCAGGTGCCGTTCGGAGGCGAGGTCGGCGTGCGCGTCTCCGGGGCCAACGACCTGGTCCAGCGGGCCGTCGCCCTGGCCGGGAAGGTCGGCCGCTTCGACTACCGGGTTTCCTGGGCGGACACCGATGCCGAGGAACGGGAGACCCCCCGGGGCACCCTCCCGAACACCCAGTACCAGTCCAGCGAGCTGGCGGCGCGGTTCGGCGCGGACCTCGCTCCCGGGGATCGGCTGGAACTTCGCGCGGAGCGGTACCGGTCCGACGACCTCGGGATCTACACCGGCGACCCGGACTTCCTGTTCACGCTTCCCTGGTGGGACCGGGACCGGGTCAGCCTGCGGCTGGAACACGTGGGGCGGCGGGGCCCGGTGAAGGTCGCCCGATTCCGGGTCTCCCACGCGACGATCGACAAGGCCCTGGCCAGCACGATTCGCATCCCGATGGGCCCGATGGGAACGATGGTGTTGACGAGCCGATCGGAGTCCGAGACCACGGAGGACGGGTTCGCCGGCCAGTTCGTGCTCGACCTGGGTCCCTGGGAGATGACGACGGGCGCCGAGCTCCGGACCGACGTCGCCCGGGGCCCGGCGACGCGCACGACGAACTTCCCGTTCCCGAGCACCGAGGAGTACGTCCCCGTCGACGCCCGCCAGACCACCTTCGGCGCCTTCGCGGACCTGGTGCGCGGCTGGTCGCGGGGTGACCTGGACATCGGTCTCCGGTGGGAGCAGGTGCGCACGAAGAACAACGCGTTCGGGGACTACCGGGAGCCCGGCGAGACGACGGACGCGGCCTTCACCGGGGCGTTCGGCGGCACGTGGAACCTCCGGGGCGGCTGGTCCCTCTACGGGCACCTGTCGTCCGGGTTCCGCGTGCCGTCCCTCCTCGAGCTGTACTACGAGAGCCCGGCCTGGTCCGAGGCCGGCATCGCCTACGGGAACCCGGACCTGGACCCCGAGCGGTCGTACGAGGCGGAGATCGGCTTCCGCGGCCGGAGACGGCACTGGGTCTGGCAGGGCTCGGTCTACGGGACCTGGCTGCGGGACATGATCGAGTTCCGGCGGGTGCCGAGCCGGCTCGTCCCCGGCGGCTGGGACTACGTCTACGACAACGTCGGCAAGGCCCGGATCCTGGGCCTCGAGGGGCGTCTCGAGGGCCACTTCGCTCCCCACTGCACGGGCGTCGTCACCGTTTCCTGGTCCCACGGGGTCGACCGGGTGGAGGGTGACCCGGTCTTCGTGCCGCCGCTCTCCGTCGTGACGAACCTGCGATGGGACGGGCACCTGGCCGGCGGCCGGTGGCCGGCCTGGGTGCAGGTCGACCTGCGCTGGGTCGACGGGCAGGACCGGGTGCCGTACGTCTGGAACCCGGACGGGACCCGGGACCGGGCGGAGGAGGCGCTGCTCGTCTCCCACGAGTTCGCGACCGTGGACCTGGCGATCGGCCTGCGGACGCCCCTCGGGGGGCGGGTCGTCGCGGTCTGGACCCTCCGCGGCAACAATCTCCTCGACCGCTGGTACGAGGAGCCGTTCTCCGCGGTCCCCCAGCCGGGCCGGCACGTGGTCGCCTCGGCCCGCTTCCTGTTCTGACGGGTCGCCTGCCGGCGACCCCTACAAACCCCTCGGGTCGCCTGCCTGCGACCCCTACGAAACTCACGTCGCGCGTTTCAAGGGTTCGTGTAGGGGCGGCCGGCGGGCCGCCCGACGGTGCCTTCAGAAGAGGGCGAGGAGCGGCGCGGCGAGGGGGGCGAGGGCGTCGGGCCCCCGGGGTTCGCCGGGAAGCTCCGGGAGCACCGCCCGCGGGAGACCGCGGAGCGCGGCGGGGAGTTCCCCGTCCACCGGCGGCGCCGCTCCGTCCCGCACCCGGTTGACCACGAGCGCCGCGAGGGAGATGCCCTGCGCCCCGAGCCGGTCGGCGAGCCGCTCCGCCTCGACGAGGGCGAGCCGGGCCGGCGTCGCCACGGCGAGGATCCGCGCCCGCGCGGGGTCGGCGAGGGCGTCCGCCAGGTCCCGGTGGAGCGCGAGGCTCCCCCCGAGCCGCGCGCTCACCGGGTCGTCCCCGGCGTCGGCGGGGACCGGCTCGCCGTCCGCCGGGTGGCGGGCCGGCGTCTCCTCCCCGAGCACGTGGCGGAGGGTCGCCCGCCGGTCGAGGATCTTCCGGCGCAGCGCCGCGAGGGAGGCGAGCCAGTCCGCGGTGGCGCGCGGGAGGCCGAGGATCCGCCAGGCCTGGCCCGAGGGGGGCAGGTCGACGACGAGGACGCGCCGCTCCCGGGCGGCCTCCCGGGAGAGCCCGGCGAGGGCCTCCGCCGCGGCCTGTTCCTCCGCGCCGGGCGCGTCCCCGAGGAGCCGGAGGAGCGGGTCGAGGCTCGCGGCGGAGAGGTAGCGGTAGCGTTCTCCCAGGGCCTGGCGGGTCGCCGCGAGGCGCCGCCGGAGCATCCCGGCGAGGTCCACCTCGCGCGCGGCGACGCCGGGGGCGACCTCCCGGGGCTCGTCCCCGAGCGGCACGCCGAGCACGTCCCCGAGGTTGTGGGCCGGGTCGAGGGAGGCGACCAGGACCGGCGTGCCGCGGGCGGCGAGCCCCAGGGCGAGGGCGGCCGCGGCGGTGGTCTTGCCCGTCCCGCCCTTGCCCGTCAGCAGTACCAGCGCCGGCCCGTCCATCCCCGGTCCTCAGGTCACGTCGAAGGTGGAGACCAGCTCCGCCAGCGGATCGCCCGACTCCCGGGCCCGCGAGAGCAGGACGACCAGCTCCCGCTCCAGCTCCGGCAGGAGGTCGAGGGTGGCGAGGGAAGCGGGGGAGGGGATCCCCGCCGCCGGTCCGAGCACCAGCAGGGCGAACAGGTTCTCGAGCTCGCGGTGTTCCCAGGCGATCAGCTCGACCGACGAGGCGCGCGTCGCGCGGCCCAGTTCCCGGAGGAGATCGCGAAGCCGCCGGAGAAGCGACACCGCCTCAGTCCTCGGTGACCAGGGGCCGGCCGCCCGCGGCCGCGATCGCGCGCCGGGCGGCGAGGATCGAGCGCACCGCGTCCCGCAGCAGCACCAGCGCGAGCAGCGCGAGCAGCAGCGCCAGCCCGGCGAGGAGCCAGTTCCCCTTCCCGGCGAACTCCCACGTCTTCCACGCGAGGGCGGAGAGCGTGACCACGTACATGAACCCGGTCGGCACCAGCACGAAGCCGACCGGCCGGGCCCGGTGGGTCATCCAGGCGAGGACGGCGAGGAAGGCGAGGGCCGCGAGGAGCTGGTTCGCCGCGCCGAAGAGGGGCCAGATCGTCCGCTCGCTGCCCGAGAGGGCGAACGCCCCGCCCAGGATCACCGTGACCGTCGTCGCCAGGTAGCGGTTCCCGGCGATCTTCCTCCGGGCCTCCGCCGCGGGCCCCTCGGCCTCCGCGGGGGGCGTCACCAGCTCCTGGAAGGCGAAGCGGGCGATCCGGGTCGCCGTGTCCAGGCTGGTCAGCGCGAACTCGGCGACGGCCACCGACGCGAACGTGATCCCGGCGGCGAGGGGGATCCTGCCGCCGGAGATCGTCTCGAGGAAGCCGCCGATGCCGCCGGCGAAGACCGGGATCGCGCCGTGGGCCACCTGGGCGTGGTAGTCGCCCCGGGCGAGGATCGCGGCGGTCACCAGGGCGGTGATCGCGAGGAGCGACTCGATCAGCATCGAGCCCATCGCCACCGGCCGGGCGTGGGCCTCGCTCGCCAGCTGCTTCGCCGTCGTCCCCGACGAGACCAGGGAGTGGAAGCCGGAGAGCGCCCCGCAGGCGACGGTGACGAACAGGATCGGGAAGAGCGGCCCCAGGTCGGTCGCGAAGCCCGCGTAGGCGGGCAGTTCCATCCGCGGGTGGACCAGCAGGACCCCGAGGATCGCGGCGAGCATCAGGGCGTAGAGCAGGAACGAGTTCAGGAAGTCGCGGGGCTGGAGCAGGATCCAGACGGGGGCGACCGAGGCGACGAAGATGTACCCGAGGAGGATCGCCTTCCAGGTGACGATCGGCAGGGCGAGGGGTGCGGCGTGGCCGGCGACCAGCGTGAGGGCGATCAGCACGATCCCGCCGACGGTCGCCGGGAGCAGGGGGATCCGCAGGCGGTAGACCGCGAGGCCGAAGAGGACGGCCGTGCCGATCAGCAGGGACGACGCCGTCCCGGCGGCGGGCACCTTGTGGAACGTCTGGGCGACGGCGCTGACGAAGACGGCGATCACCAGCAGCAGGGCCGACCAGGCGAAGAGCAGGAAGAGGATCTTCGCCGGCCGCCCGACCCGCTTCTCGATCACCTCGCCGATCGAGCGGCCCTGGTGGCGCACCGAGACGACCAGCGAGGAGAGGTCGTGGACCGCCCCCATGAAGAGCCCGCCGACCAGGATCCAGAGGTAGACCGGCAGCCAGCCCCAGGTGGCGGCGACGATCGGACCGATGATCGGGGCGGCCCCGGCGATCGACGAGAAGTGGTGCCCCATCAGCACCTGGGGCTTCGCGGGGACGTAGTCGACCCCGTCGGTCATCGTGTGGGCCGGCGTCGGTCGCTCCGGGCGGATTCCCAGCCGCCGCGCGAGGAACCCCCCGTAGAGGACGTACCCGGCGGCGAAGACGACGAGGGCGACGAGGACGAGCAGGGCGGCGTTCATCGCGGTCCTCCTCCGGTCGTGCGCGCGCGACCGCCAAGGTACGCGCCCCGCCCCCCCCGTTTCAACCGCGCCGTCGAGAGTGATGTCTTGCTCATCGCCCGGGCCACCGCGGCCAGGGAAAGTGTCGCCATTCGAGAACACCACCGAAACCGTCCCGGCTTGGAGTTGTCCCCGAAGCGGACAGCGAAGTTCGGGCAAAAAGGCCCAACGTCTTGAATCGATGCCTCTTGTCGGCAGCAAACGACTGGCACACGGGTTGCTGAACGACCCGGCGAGTCAAGGCCGGTGTCCGCCCACGGGTGGACCTGGAAGTCTGGCCCAGGGACAAGGAGGGCGGAAGGGGTGACCACGACGGACAGGCTGGTTGCGCTATCGGAGCAGGTGGCCGACCGCGGTGGTACGCGACGTGAAGTCGGGATCCTCGGGGTGGGAAGGGCGGTTCCCGACCGGGTGCTGACCAACCACGACCTCGAACAGATGGTGGACACCAGCGACGAATGGATCAGGAGCCGTACGGGTATCGTCGAGCGGCGCATCGTCCCGCCGGAAGTCGCGTGCTCCGACCTCGCCACGGAAGCCTCATGGAAGGCGCTGGAGAGCGCTGGCCTGGGGCCGGACGACATCGACGCCGTAATCGTCGGCACCGTGACACCCGATACGCCGTTTCCTTCCACCGCATGCCGGGTGCAGGCCCGTCTCGGTCTGCACCATGTCCCGTCGTTCGATATCTCGGCAGCCTGCCCCGGCTTCCTGTACGGCATGGTCCTGGCGCGGAGCCTCGTGCATTCGGGGGAGGCCCGGCATGTCCTGGTCGTCGGAGCCGAGATCCTCTCGAAGATCGTCAACTGGAAGGATCGATCAACCTGCGTTCTCTTCGGGGACGGTGCGGGAGCCGTCATCGTGGGGGTTCCTCGGGGAAAGAGCGGCCTGCTGGCATGGACCTGGGGTGCGGACGGTTCGCTCGCCCACCTGCTGGAGCAGCCTGCCGGCGGGTCACGGATGCCTGCCTCTCACGAGACCGTGGAGAAAAACCTCCACACGCTCCACATGAACGGAAACGAGGTGTTCCGCCACGCTGTTCGAGCGATGCAGGAAGCGGTGCTCGAAGTCATCGAGAAGGCCGGGATTCACCCAGGTGAAATCGATCTCTTCATTCCGCACCAGGCGAACACTCGGATCATGGAGGCGACTGCTCGCCGGGCGGGGATCCCGCTGGACAAGGTTTACGTCACGATCCAGCGGTACGGGAACAACTCGGCGGCTTCGATCCCGGTTGCCATGGCGGACGCCGTCGCGGAGGGCCGGCTTCGCCCGGGAAACCTGCTCCTCGTTGCCACCTTCGGGGCCGGGTTCACCTGGGGGGCGGCGATCGTACGGTGGTAGCCGAATGCGCGTGGCCGGGCCGTGCCCGGTGCGGGGGAATGACATCGGTCGTGGTCGCGAGAACGCGTCGTACCGTTCCCGCAACTGGAAGGGAGTGACAGCAGATGAAGGGTGCAAACGTCGCGATTCTCGGCAGTGGCAGCCGGGTCCAGAGGTTCGCGTCACGGCTCGGGCGAACGATCGGCGGGCAGGGATACAATGTGTCCCTTTTCGAGGATCCTGTCTCCCTGGTTTCAGGGCTTCATGAGCACGACGTTCACCTTGTCTTCCTCGTGCCGGCAACAGTTCCGGGTGGGTCCCCCGAGTACCTGCCGATGCTGGTGCACCGGACTCGTCCCCAGGCTCGAGTCGTCTTCGTCGCCGACGGGTCAGCCCCACCCCCGGCAGCCGTGGGGGGATCATGGTACCGGGTGGTCCAGTGCTTCGATGACGTCGTACCGTTGCTCGAAGAATGGGGTCCCTTCAGGGACCTCCCGTGCGCCGAGATACCGGACAACATCCTGGTCACCGGGGGACTCGGCTTCCTGGGAAAGGCGCTCGTGCGGCGCCTCCTGGCGTCGACGGAGGCCACGCTCTGGCTGCTCGTTCGTCCGCGGGACGGTATGTCTCCCCAGGGCCGCGTCGAGGCGGCGTTTCGGGGGTGCGACAGCGGTCGCCTGCGGGTCCTGCAGGGCGACCTGGTTCCCGGTGACGTCGACTCTGGCCGAGGCTTCGGCTCGGATCTCGACCTGGTACGCGCCAACGGCCCGGAGGCGGTAGAGGAACTGCTCGCATGTTGCAACGGCGTGCTGCACGTCGGTGCCTACCTGAGCTTCCTCGACCGCGAGGATGAGCGGCGCCGGCTTTTCGAGGTCAACGTCGGCGGCACGACACGGCTGCTTTCTCTTGTCCGGCGGTTTCACCGTCCCCTGATCTGTTTCGATTACGTGTCGACCGCCTTCGTCCATGGGACGCTAGCCGCGCCGGCGGCCCTCGAGGAGGACGATCTGTGTCCGTCGAGCTGGTGCAACTTCTACGAGCACTCCAAGTGGATCGGCGAGACGATCGTCCGCTCATCTGGGTTTCCCTGGCGGATCTTCCGGCCCCCGATCATCTGCGAGGACCTGGACAGCGACGAACTCAGCGCGGAGACGATCTACGGGATCCTCGACGTCGTTGCGGTAGCGGTCGCGAAGGAGCGTAAGAGGGGAACCACCCGACTCCACGTCCGGATCCCCACGCATGCCAGGACCTTGACGAACTTCATCTACCGCCAAGACCTTGCGCGCATGATCGTGGACGTCGTACGGTCGGGAACGGGGACCGGCCACGTCTACAATACGGTCAACCCGGAACGATTTCTGGGGACCATTTTCTGGGAGACGCTGGCCGAGCACCTCGGCTTTCAGTGGGAGGCCTGCCCGACGGTTCCCCGGCGTCCGCGGAATCTGGTGGAGGCGCTCTTCTACCGCGTCGTCATCCCGCGTTACGAAGGTTACCTGTACCGGTCCTTCCCCCGCCCGGTTCAGGACAATCTCCGGCGCCTGCTGGGCAATACGTACCCGGAGACCACCGCCCGCCGGATCGGGAAGGACGAGACTCGGGCCCTCGTGGAGCACCATCTGCAGATCCTGGGCAGCCAGCCGTGCCGGAAGACTGCCTGACCCGCGAAGCACATTGTGGTTCTCACCCTGCTCGGTTCCGTCCGTCCCCAATCATCTCCGTGAGCCGAGTGCCCGGGGCCTCGACCCTCTGGGCACCGCGCTGCGGGGTCAGGAACGCGGGCCGAAGAGGGCGGCGTACTCCCTGTCGAGGGCCTTGAGCTTCTTCGCCGAGAGGCCGCCGAGGGCCGCGATCGCGCGGCGGAGGCGCATCCGGACCATGTCCGCCCCGAGGATCTCCATCGACTGGTAGAGGGGCGTCGCCGCCTTCATCCCGGTGAGGGCGACGTAGAAGGGCCGCGTGAGGTCCCGGGTCTTCAGCTCCAGCTTCTCGCCGAGCTCCCGGAACGTCTCCTCGAGCCTCTCCGCGGTGAACTCCCGGAGCTGCTCGAGCCGCCAGAGGGCGAGCTGGAGGATCTTCGCCACCTCCCCCGGCTCCTTCCCCCGGATCGCCAGGTCCGCCGGGTCGACCGGGACCTCGTCGGCGAAGAAGAACGCGGTCTTGTAGCCCCAGTCGGCCAGGGTCTCGAGGCGGGGCTGGACGAGCGCGAGGATCGCGAGGAGGGTCCCGTCGTCGAGCCGCCATTCCCGCAGGCGGGCGAGGAGCCGCGCCGGGTCGTGGTCCTCCCGGATGTAGCGGCCGTTCAGCCACTTCAGCTTCTCGACGTCGAAGACGGGGCCGCCGAGCCGGATGTCCTCGAGGCGGAAGTGCTCGACCATCTGCTCGACGGTGAACTTCTCCTCGCCCCCGGGCATCGACCAGCCGAGCATCCCGAGGAAGTTCAGCAGCGCCTCCGGGAGGAACCCGGCCCGGCGGTAGTACTCGATCGAGGTCGGGTTCCTGCGCTTCGAGAGCTTCGAGCGGTCGGGGTTCCGCAGCAGCGGCAGGTGGCAGAAGACCGGCCGCTCCCAGCCGAGGGCGTCGTACAGGAGCACGTGCTTCGGGACGGAGTTGATCCACTCCTCGCCCCGGATCACGTGGGTGATTCCCATCAGGTGGTCGTCGACCACGTTCGCCAGGTGGTAGGTCGGGAAGCCGTCCGACTTGAGGAGCACCTGGTCGTCGACCGAGGCCCAGTCCTTGCGGATCTCGCCGCGGAGCAGGTCCTCGAAGACGCATTCCCCCTCGGTCGGTACCCGCAGGCGCACCACGTGGGGCTCGCCCGCGGCGACGCGCCGCCGGGCCTCGGCGAGGTCCATCGACCGTCCCTCGTGGTCCCGGAGCGCCTCGGTGCCCCCCTTCGCCCGGAGCTCCGCCCGCAGGGCGTCGAGCTCTTCCGGGCCGAGGAAGGAGTAGTAGGCGTGGCCCGACTCGAGGAGCCGCTCGACGTGTTCCCGGTAGATCTCCGCCCGCTCGCTCTGGCGGTAGGGACCGTGGGGACCGCCGACGTCCGGCCCCTCGTCCCACTCGATCCCCAGCCACCGGAGGGAGCGGAGGATCGCCTCCTCGGACTCCCGGGTCGACCGGGCCCGGTCGGTGTCCTCGATCCGGAGGACGAACCTCCCGCCCCGGCTCCGGGCGAAGACCATGTTGAAGAGGGCCTGGTAGGCCGTGCCGACGTGGGGGTCGCCCGTGGGCGAGGGCGCGACGCGGGTCTTGACGGGCCTCGTGCTCATCGTGTCCTCCTCCGCGGCGGAGCCGCCCCACGATAGCGCAGGGGCGGTCTTGTCGCCCCCCGCCGGCCGGGGGAGAATGCCTCGCCGCGCCCGCTCCCGCCGCGCCGGCGTGACCGGCCCACCGGCGGGGCGAAGGGCGGGCAAACACGGGAGAGGACGACCGATGGCGAGCACCGACGACAAGGGGCGCCGGGAGCGCCCGGCCCCGGAGCCGAAGGATTTCATCCGGGAGCGGATCCTGGCCGACCTGGCCTCCGGCAGGTACGGTGGCCGGGTGGCGACCCGCTTCCCGCCGGAGCCGAACGGCTACCTCCACATCGGTCACGCCAAGGCGATCGTCCTGAACTTCGGCGTCGCCGAGGAGTTCGGTGGGACCTGCAACCTCCGCTTCGACGACACGAACCCGGCGAAGGAGGAGCAGGAGTACGTCGACTCGATCCGCGAGGACGTGCGCTGGCTGGGGTACGACTGGGGCGACCGGGAGTACTTCGCCTCCGACTACTTCGATCGGCTCTACGAGTACGCCGTCCACCTGATCCGGAAGGGCCTCGCCTACGTCGACCACCTCTCGCCGGAGCAGATCCGGGAATACCGGGGCACCCTGACCGAGCCGGGCAGGGAGAGCCCCTACCGGGACCGGACCGTCGAGGAGAACCTCGAGCTCTTCGAGAAGATGCGCGCCGGGGAGTTCGAGGAGGGAGAGTGCGTCCTCCGGGCGAAGATCGACATGGCCCACCCCAACGTCCTGATGCGGGACCCGACCCTCTACCGGATCCGCAAGGTGGCCCACCACCGGACCGGGACGAAGTGGTGCATCTACCCGATGTACGACTTCACCCACTGCCTGTCGGACGCCATCGAGCGGATCACCCATTCCCTCTGCACCCTGGAGTTCGAGAACAACCGGCCGCTCTACGACTGGGTCCTCGAGGCGTGCGACGCCGACTGGCGTCCCCAGCAGATCGAGTTCGCCCGGCTGAACCTCTCCTACACGGTGCTCAGCAAGCGGAAACTCCGCCAGCTCGTGGAGGAGGGGCACGTGGACGGCTGGGACGATCCGCGGATGCCGACCCTCGCCGGGATGCGCCGGCGGGGTTTTCCGCCGGAGGCGATCCGGGCGTTCTGCGAGCGGATCGGCGTGGCAAAGCGGGATTCCCTCGTCGACGTGACGCTGCTCGAGAACGCGGTGCGCGATCACCTCAACAGGGTGGCTCCGCGGTACATGGCGGTCCTCCGCCCGCTGAAGATCGTCATCGAGAACTACCCGGAGGACCGGGTGGAGTGGTTCGACGCGATCAACAACCCGGAGGACCCGTCTGCCGGTACCCGGAAGGTGCCGTTTTCCCGGGAGATCTGGATCGAGCGGGCCGACTTCCGGGAGGATCCGCCGCGGAAGTTCTACCGCCTCGCGCCGGGGCGCGAGGTGCGGCTCCGGTACGCGTACCTGGTGACCTGCACCGACGTGATCAGGGACGAGGGCGGGGAGATCGTCGAGCTGCGGTGCACCTACGACCCCGCGTCGCGGGGCGGGAACGCGCCGGACGGCCGGCGGGTGCGGGGCACCCTCCACTGGGTCTCCGCGCGGCACGCCGTCGACGGCGAGGTCCGGCTGTACGACCGGCTCTTCTCGGTGGAGGATCCGAACGACGTCCCGGAGGGGAAGACGTTCCTCGACTTCCTCAACCCGGAGAGCCTCGAGGTGCTGACCGGGTGCAAGCTCGAGCCGCTGCTGGCGGAGCTCGCGCCGGGGACCCGCGTGCAGTTCGAGCGGCAGGGCTACTTCGTCGTCGACACGAAGGACTCCCGGCCGGGGGCCCCGGTCTTCAACCGGGCGGTCACCCTCCGGGACTCCTGGGCCAGGATCGAGAAGAGGCTGGCGGCCGGCGGCCGCTGACGCGCCGCGCCGCCGGCGGGCGGCCGCGGGGAAGGTGAGGGCCGGTCCCCGGCGGGGACCGGCCCGTATGCCCGGGGGGCTTTCGTTCCACCCCGGGGGTCTTCAACGAGGTGCGGGTCAGAACCGCAGGGTGTAGGTGCTCCCCGGCGGCGTCGTGATGTACAGGAAGATCGGCTGCCCCTCCTTCACGTAGTCGAGCTTCTCCGGCTCGGTGCGGAGGGTGACCTCGGAGTTCTGCTCCACGGTGATCTTGTCCGGGAGCCGCCGGTTGCAGGTCCGCGGCGGATGGACGCGGTAGGTCCCGTAGGGGATCGCCTGGAGCTCCTTGACCGGCAGGCCGTTGAGCGTGAACTGCGGGATGCAGCGGTCGTCCTGGGAAGCCAGCTCGAAGGAGAAGCTGTTCGGGTTCAGGATGATCGGGTCCGGCACCCCGCCCTTGAGGAGGCGGAACTCCAGCGGGTGGATCGTCTGGTCGGTCGACTCGACCCGGTAGGTGCCCGGGGGCAGGACGACCCGGAACTCCTCGAGTCCACCGGCGACCCGCTCCTGGAACCGCTTCGCGGCGAGGTCGAACGCCGCCTGGGAGAAGGCGTCGGTCCGCCCACCGATCCGCTTCAGGTAGAGGGTCTTCCGCTGGTCCGGCGTGTACTCCCGCACCTTGAAGCGGGTGACGACGCCGGCCGCCCAGAAGTGCTTGAGGTCCTCGACGGCCTGCCGGGGGGTGACGATCTCGAAGACCATCTCGCCCGCCTCGGGCAGGAGGCCGGGTCGCCCCGACCGCTCGATCTGCTCCTCCCACTCGACGGGGTCGTACCCGAGCAGGTCGATCACCTTCTCGTACTGGGTGATCGAACCCTCGAGGTCGACGCCCCGCGCGTGCATCAGCGCCGCCTCGAAGTGGGCCTTGGCGACCACCTTGGTGATCTCGTCCAGCGCCCGGTGGTCGTCGATGAAGAGCTTGTCGGTGGCGTACCGGTTGTCGAGCTCCCGGACGTACTGCTCCACGTCGTAGAGCGCGGCCTCCACCTGCTCGCGGGTCACCCCCTCGCCCTGCAGCAGGACGTGGTAGCTGGTGATCGCCCGGTAGAGGTCATGGACGCGCTCGAGCTCCGCCTGGACCGGGTCCATCCCGGCCCGGGCCGCGGGCAGGGCCGCGAGCGCCACCGCGGCCGCCGCGACGAGGACGACGAACTTCCCGTGCCTGCGCATCGTCTCAGCTCCCCTGGCCTTCCGCCTCGATCTGGGCCGCCTTGGCCGAGAGCCCGAACTGGCGGAGGATGTTCACGTAGTTCTGCCGGAACGGCTGGAGCTCGGCGCCCTGGTACTTGCGCCGCGCCTTGTCGTAGGCCTTCTCCGCGTGGAGGAGGGCGTTGATCTTGTCACCGAAGTTCGCCTCGGCCCGGGAGAGGTCGAAGTAGGCGACCTCGTCGCCGTCCCACTCGAAGGACGTCGCTTCCCTGGCGGCCTTGAGCGCCTCCTCGTACCGGCCCCGGTTGTAGTGGGCGTACGAGATCACGTGGAGGCTCGTCCCGTACTGGGCCTGGATGTCCGGGTTCTCCGGGTCGAGCTTGAAGGCCATCCGCCCGTACTCGACGGCCTTCAGCTTGTAGGCGTGACCGTCCTGGCGGGAGGCGTAGTCCGCCATCTGGCGGTAGATCTCCGCCCGCTCCTTGTAGCCCCGGGTCGCCTGGGCCGCCTGCCGGAACACCTCCAGCACCTCGTCCGGCGAGGCCTTGCCGGCGTTCATCATGTCGAGCCCGGTCTGCCACAGGACACCGGCGAGGACGTTGCCGTCGTCGAAGCCGACGACCCGGTAGAGCTGCGCGAACCGGTCGTCGTACTTCGAGCCGAAGCCGAGGCGGCAGGCCTCGCGGACCCGCACCAGGTAGACCTGCGGCACCCGCGAGTGGCGGGCCATCTCGAAGCAGCGATTGATGTAGAGCAGCACGTACTTGACGAATGCCGTGTACTCCTCGCTGTCCCGCGGCTTGTCCTGCAGCTCCTCGGCCCGGGCGAGCAGGGCCTTGTAGAGGTACCAGCTCGCCTGGTTCTCGAGGGCCGGGTCGCGGAAGTGCTCGCGCTTGAGCTTCTCGAAGTAGGCCGACCCGAGGATGTTGTACTTGAAGAACGGGTCGTCCTGCAGGATCTTCAGCGAGGCCTGCATCGCCCCCAGCACGTCCCGGTCGTAGTCCCACTTGAACGTGTCGGGGTCCTGCTTCCAGATCTCGAACTTCGCGTGCCCGCCGATGAAGGCGACGAGGGCGAAGTCGGCACCGGCGTGCGGCAGGCCCTGGGCGTCGAGGGCGCTGACGAAGGCGTCGGCGGCCTCGGCCGCGGCGGTCCAGTTGCGCTGGTTGTACGCATCGACCGCCGCCTGGCGCAGCGTCTCGAAGTCGACCGCGGGGGCATCCTCGGCCAGCGCCGGCAGGAGCGCGGCGAGGGCGAGGACGAGCACCAGCGGCCCGATCACGGGCAGAGTCGGACGGCAGGTTCCCTTTCTCACGATGCACCTCGGGCGTAGCGGTAGAGAGCGCTCCGCGCGCTCTCGGCTTCCTGGACCTTGGAGACCACGGGCCTCGCTCCCTTCGACCTGGCGACGAACAGGGCGACCAGGCCGTCGTCGGTCGGGACGATGACGTGGACGATCCCGTCGCGGTAGCGGATGATCAGGCTCTTCCCGTCCCGCTCCACCGAGACCACCTCGTCGTTCGGGCCGCCCCGCCAGGAGCCGAGCTTCCGGGTCTTCCGGAACAGGTCCGAGATCTCCGGCAGCAGCAGGTTCCAGCGGGCGGCCTCGGTCGAGCGCTGGCCCAGGTCGTTGACCGAGACCAGCGGCAGTCCGTACTTCCGCGCGAGCATCGCCCGGATCCCCTCGATCCGGGCCGCGCGGCGGGAGAGCACCTTCCCGGGGGCGGTGCTCCCCACCGGCGCATCGGCCGCGGCCACCGAGTACTTGAGCCCCGGCACCCCGCCCTTCGTGGCGGCGAGGCGGGGCGCGGCCCCCCTGCGGGTCGCCTTCCGGGGGGAGGCGACGGCGACCTCGGGGGCGTTCCCCGGCCTGGCGTCGTAGACGACGCGGGTGCCGGTGACCGCCCCGGAGACCGCCACCGGGGCCGCCCTGTTGGGCCGGGCCGTGTTGCCCCGCGGCACGTCGACCGCCGGGGCGTCGAGGGCGGGCTTGACCGCCACCCCCGTCCGAAGCTGCTGGGAGACCGGGAGCAGGTTCGGTCGGTCGGCCTTGCGGGCGCTCGGCCGCGGGGTGGCGACGTCGACGTCGGGAGCGTCCACGTCGTGGAACGTCTCCACCGTGGCCGCGGCGACGCGGATCTCCTGGACGTCCGCCTTGCGCGGAACCAGCCTCGGGACGGTCACCTCGACGTCCTCGACCGGCTTCGCGATCTCGTCGGGCAGCTTCTCGACGGCGACCTTCGGCAGGTCGGGACGGGGTTTCCGCTCCCGGGGCACGTCGACCTCCGGGACCTCCACCTGGGCGCGGAGATCGAGCGGTCGGGCGTCGGCGTCGAGCTTCACCCGGCGCTCCCGGCGCTGCTGCTCGGGGATCTCGATCTCGGGCTCCTCGAGCATCGGTTTCAGCTCGACGACCTTCCGCACCTCCGGCTCCGGGGGCGGTTCCGGCCGCGGTCGCGGCTTCGGCCTCGGCTTCGGCCGCGGCGGCAGGGGCGGCGGCGGGGGAAGCGTGTCCGGCGGGACGCGGACGATCTTCACCGGCCGCGGCTCGGGCTCCCGCGGCTGCTCGCGCTCGAGCAGTCGCGGGATCCAGTCCGCGGGCACCAGGAACAGCGCCGTCGCCAGCGCGAGGCAGATGCTCGCGTAGCGGTAGAACCGTTCCCGGCCGAGCTGTTCCCTCGGGGTCATCGCCGCGCGATCCTCTCTTCCTCGAAGATCACCTGGGGCGTCACCCCCCGGTCGAGGCAGGCCATGATCGCGTTCAGCGCCGCTCCCGCGTACGAGCGCCGATCGGTCGTGATGAAGACGTCCACCCCCTCGATGGCCTGCTCGAAGGGCAGTCCCGGCCTCTTCTCCGCGACCCAGTTCTCGATCGCGTCGCCGATCTTGCGGTACGCCTCCACGGAGTTCGGGTCGTCGACCAGGATCTCCTCGTGGTCGATGGCGATGCGCGAGTCCGGGTAGATCGTGATGTCGAGCCGCTCCCGCTCCTGCGGGCTCGTCGCCACCGCCTTGTCCGGGTCACGGGAGGGCAGCGCCAGCTTCTCCCGCACGGTCTTGTCGAAGGAGGACGCGACGAGGAAGAAGATGATCAGGAGGAAGACGACGTCGACCGCCCCCTCGAAGCCATCCTCCGCGTCGAATCCCCACTTGCCGGCCCGTCGCACGGCGAGCCCTCCTCACCGCGACTCGAAGAGCCGCTGCCAGGCGAGGACCACCTGGTCCTCGCGCCGGCCGATCGACTGGATCACGAACGTCTTCATCAGCATCGCGAAGGTCTTGATCACGAGCCCGATGACGGTCGTGATCAGCGCGATCTGGATCGACGTGGCCAGGTCGGCCGGCGTCACCGTGTCCTGGATCGAGATCTCGTAGAACGCGGCGACCATCCCGACGGCGGTGCCGAGGAAGCCGAGGGCCGGCGCCATGATCGAGGCGAGGGAGAAGTACATCAGGTTGCGCTTCACCCGGTCGAACTCCTCGTCCTGGATCGCCTGCCAGACCTTCCCCGGTCGCGGGGCGGCGAAGCCGTTCTCCGCCAGGAACCGGCGGAAGATCGACCCGAACAGGGTGACGTCGTCCTTGAGGAGCTGCTGGACGGTCGCCATCCGCTGTTCCGCCGGCACGTCCTTGGCGTGCAGCGCCCGGGCGAGCTTCTTCGCCCGCTCCTCGTCGTAGACGTACCGGTCGCGCAGCTCGAAGAGGTAGTAGTGGAGGAAGAAGCCGGTGATCAGCGAGACGATCACCGCGAAGGCGAACATGATCAGGGCGTTGATCGGCACGACGAAGCGGGTGATCACCCGCGCCATCATGTCGATCATGCTCTCGCCGCGGACGAAGGAGATGCCCAGGAGCGCGAGCGCGCTGAGGGTGATGGCGAGCAGGAACACCGTCCGTGCGCTCCCCGCCTGCTGGTAGGAACGGTTCATGGCTGTCTCTCCCGGTTGCAGGACGGTCCCGCGGCCGGTCCCGCGCGACGGCTCCGCCGCGCGGGAGGGGCCACCGCGGGGTCGTCTACTGGTCGTTCTCCTGCTTCGTGGTCGTGCGCACCACCGTCACGCGGTGGAGGTCCGACACGCGCCCGTCGGTGCCGACGGCCCGGATGACCAGGTCGTTCGCGCCGATGCGCGGCAGCCCGGCGTCCGGCACCTCGAAGTAGGTGCGGAACGGGGCGTCGGTCGCGCCCGCGGGAACCCGGGCGAGCTTCACCAGGTCCTTGGGCTCGGCCGGCCGCAGGAGCGCCGTCCGCTCGCCGACCGTCACCCGGTCGATCGGCGCGTGCGAGAAGACGACGCCGGTGACCGTCACGAACGCCGCGTCGGTGACGAGCGGCAGCTCGTGGAGGACGACCTGCGGCCGGAAGATCTCCGTGTTGAACGGGGAGCGGTGCTTCCCGTCCTGCTGCGGATCGGCCGCCAGCGCGAGCGGGATTGCCGTGACCAGCAAGAGAACGAGCAACGAGCCTCGGACTGCGCGCACTTCCCTTCTCCTTTCCGGTTCTTCAACCCTCCGAGGGGCAATATGGGTCCGGGGAAGGGAGGAGCAAGCGCCGCGCCGAACCGCTTTCTCCGCAGCGACAACGACTTGGGAACGGGATCGCGCCGGCCGGTTGCGGCGTCGTCACCGGCGGCGACGGATCCGTTGCCGGGTGTGCCGGAGCGGGACACCCGGCGGGGAGGCCGGGCGGATCCGGGGGCTTCCGTCAGCCGTCCGTGTCGTCCGCCCCGTCCGCCGGGGCCGGCAGCGGCCGCAGCTCGAGGCGCAGGATGCGGGGTCCCTCCGCGACGGCCACGACGAGCTCGTGGGTGGACCCGAACGGCACCCGGTCCCCCGCGCGGGGGATGCGGCCGAGGAGCGACTGGACGTAGCCCGCCAGGGTGTGGACCTCCGGGGGGATCTCGGGCGGGGCGGGGACCAGCTCCGCCGCCCGGCGCACCGGGAGCACGGCGTCGAGGCGCCAGCCGCCCCCCGGCAGGGCCGCGATCTCGTCGGTCTCCCCGGCGTCGAACTCGTCCCGCAGCTCCCCGACCAGTTCCTCGAGGACGTCCTCGAGGGTGACGATTCCCGCCGTGCCCCCGTACTCGTCGGCCACCACCGCCATGTGGCCGTGGTCCTGCTGGAAGAAGCGGAGCAGGCGTCCCACCGGCAGGGTCTCGGGGACGATCCGGGGGGCGCGGGCGAGCTTCCGGAGGTCGAGTTCCGGGGAATCGTGCCCGCGGTCGAGGATCTCGTGGAAGAGGTCCTTCACGTGGAGGATGCCGACGATCCGGTCCAGGTCGCCGTCCTCGACCACCGGGTAGCGCGAGTAGCCCTCCTCGCGGACGGTTCGCAGAACCTCGCCGGAGGGGAGGTCGGCGTCCAGGGCGACCACCCGGGCGCGGGGGACCATGATGTCCCGGGCCCGCCGCCCCGCGAAGCGGACCAGGTTGTCGGCGAGATCCACGACGACCGGGCCGATCTTTCCCTGCCGGGCGCTGACGTGCAGGAGCTGCCGGATGTCCTCGAGGGTGTGCCCCGACGATTCCTCGAGACTCCGGTAGCCGAAGGGGCGCAGCAGCGCCTCCGCCGAGCCGTTGAGGACGACGACCAGGGGCTTCGCCACGTACCAGAACACCTGCAGCGGGAACGAGATCCACATCAGGATCCGCTCCGGCTGGGCGATGGCGAGGAACTTCGGTGCCGTCTCGCCGAAGGCGACGTGCAGGAACGTGATGAACAGGAAGGCGGCCCCGAGGGAGAGGGACAGGGAGGCCGGACCGATCCAGGGGGAGAGGGGGTCGAAGGCCAGGGCGAACAGCGCCCCGAAGGCCGGTTCGCCGAGCCACCCGAGGGCGAGGCTGGCGAGGGTGATCCCCACCTGGCAGACCGAGAGCCCGTCGTCGAGCTGGCGAAGCTGGGCGAGGGCGCGCGCCGCGCGGCGGTTCCCCTCCCGGGCGAGGGCCTCGAGCCGCGAGGGCCGGGCCCGAACCATCGCGAACTCCGCCGCGACGAACATCCCGTTCGCCACGACGAGGAGGACCGCGGCCGCGAGGGCCACCGGCATCGGGAGGGAGCTGGCGCTGTGCGCGTCCATGGGAGGGGGTATCATACCCGCCATGAGCACGATCTACTGGGAACTCGGAGCGCAGGCCGACCTCGCGGACGTCGACGGGGCCCTCTACTGTCCCGGCGCCCTCGGCATCCGTCCCACCCTCGGGCGTCTCGCCGAGGCCGCCCGGGCGCGGCGCATCCCGCGCCTCGCGACCCTGGTGTGCCACCGGCCGGACGACCCGGACCTCGTCACCGAGGGGAAGCCGGACTACAAGGAGACGTGGCCGCCGTTCTGCCTCGCCGGGACCCCGGGCCAGGCCTGGATCCCGGAGGCGCGGGCGGAGCGGGCGACGGAGTTTCCCCGGGACGCCCGCTCCGAGCGCCTGGTCCGGGAGGCCCTCCGGGCCTTCAAGGAAGGCGTGGCGGGAGAGGCGATCACCGTGGAAGTGCCCGGGTTCGACCCCTGGAACCACCCGGCGATGGCGATGATCTTCGAGGTCCTCGCGCCGGGGCAGGTGTTCCTCTACGGCGTCCCCGCCGACCGGTTCCTCGACCGGGCGATCGAGGGCCTTGTCGAGCGCGGCGTCGCCGTGACGGTGGTCGAGGACGCGATGCGGCCGTTCGACGCGAAGAAGTTCCCGAAGGACGTGCGCCCGGCCTGGGAAGAGAAGGGGGTCCGGTTCACCACGTCCGCGGAGCTGCTCGCCGCCGCGACCCGCTGACCGTCAGGCGGCGGAAGCCATCGAGAGGATCGCCAGGAGGAACGCGGCGACCGGCAGGAGGGCGGCGATCGTCGCGGCCACCGTCCAGGCATGTTCCCGCGCGGGGGATGTCGCCCGTTCCCGGGCCAGCGCCGTTCCGAGGACGAGTCCCGCGACGAACCCCCCCGCGTGGGCGGCGTGGTCGATCCCCGGGGCGAGCAGCAGCACCAGGCCGAAGATCGCCCACCGGACGAGGTCGTCCTTGAGGGCCCCGAGGGACCCGCCCCGGCGCCACCCGTAACCGATCCCGAACCCGATCAGGCCGAAGAGCGCCCCCGAGGCCCCGAGGCTCGGGACCCCGGGCATCAGCAGGGCGGAGACGGCGAACGACGCGACGCCGGTGCCGACGAACACCACCAGGAACCGCCGCGACCCGATCGCCCCCTCGATCGCGGGCCCGAGGTTGGCGAGGGCGTACCCGTTGAAGGCGACGTGCAGCAGGCTCCCGTGGAGGAAGATCGCCGTCACCAGCCGCCACCACTGGCCCGCCAGGATCGCCGGGGTCCACTTCATGCCGAGGGCGAACAGCACGTCGGGTGGTGGCTTCCAGATCGATCCGCCGGGGGGACCGATCGCGGTCGCCAGGTAGAGCACCGCGATCGCGGCGAGCAGGGTCGTCGAGGCCGACCCGAAGGACGGCAGGAAAAGCCCGGCGGCCCGGCCGAGGCCCCCCCGGGGGATCCCCCGCATCGAGGCGCCGCATGCCGGGCAGGTGTCGAGCCCGACGGGGACCAGCGTGCCGCACTGGCGGCACATCCGGTGGCGGGCCCGGACCGCGCGTCGCAGGTTCTCGCGCTCGGCCGCGCGCTGCGCCCGCCTGCGTTCCCGCCGGGCCTTCCACCACGCCGCGCCCCCGGGCAGGAGGCCGACACGGGCGAGCCCGTCGAGCACCAGGTCGCGGGTGTCCTCGAGGAACCGCCGCAGCGGGCCGGTCATGGATTCGGCGGGCCCTTCAGCAGCTCCCAGAACAGGTTGAACGTCACGACCAGGACCAGCCAGGCGGCCACCGCGAGCACCCAGCCCCGGGAGGGGAGGGGTGCCCCGGGAGGCAGCGCCAGGGCGAGCAGGGTCGGAGCGATCGCGGCGAGCTGCATCGGTGTCCTCCGGTGGGAACGGACGAGGATTCTGCCACAGGAGCGGGTACCATGGCAGGCGAGGGGGCCTCTACCTCCCGGGCCCCCGGGGAGGAAACGGATGCGCAGGTGGTGGCTTCCCGCGATCGTCCTCTTCGCCCTCGGTGGCCCGTGGCTTCCGTCCCGGGCCGCGTTGCCCTTCGTGCCGCCGCCGCGGGAGCCCAGGCGGATCTGGTCGGGGACGGCACCGGGGAGGCCGGCCGGCGTGCTGCTGATCCGCTCCCGGACGGAGTGGGACCGGGTGACCGCCGGCCTGGATCCCGCTTACGCGGGAGAAATGCCGGACTTCGGCCGGGAGAGGGTGCTGCTCGTCATCGGGAGGGAGCGGGAGAACCCCTGCCGGGCGACGGTGCTCCGGGAGATCTCCGTGCGGGGGGGCGAGGCCCGCGTCTCCATCGAGGAGCGGGTCCCGGCCGCGGGCTGCGACTGCCCGGGGCGGCCGCTGCCCCCGCTGGCGTGGCTGGTTGCCGTGCCCCGCTCGGTTCTGCGGGCGGGCCGCTCGATCACGGACGTGGTCGTTCCCTGCGAGGGGGCCCGGGAGACCGGCCGCCGCGCGGAGTCCCGTCCCGTGCTGGTCCTCGAGGCGTCCTGGGACGAGCCTCCCGGGGCCCGCCTGTTGACGACCCCCGAGCAGGTCGCGGGGGTCGCCCGGCGGCTGGGCAAGGACCTTCCCCCGATCGATCCCGCCCGGGAGCGCCTGGTCGTCGTCACCGGGCGCCCGCGGAGCAACGGGTGCCGCCGGACCCGTGTGGTGGAGACCGGGGTCGAGGGGGAGACTGCCAGGTTCGTCGTGGAGGAGCGGTACCCCGCGCCGGGCGAGACCTGCGCGATGCTCTTCCAGCTCCCGGCTGCCTTCGTCTACCGCGTTCCGGCCGCCGTGGAGCAGGTCGTCGTCGAGGTGCGGGAGGCACGGGGCGCCCCGGTGAAGTGACCGCGGTGGAAGTTCCCGGCGAACATCGGCTGGCCGGCGGCGTTCCCTCGGCGGATCTTCTCCGCTGCGCCCCCGGGCGCGGGGAGGAGGCTGCCGGATGGACGATGGCGGGCAGGACAGGGAGACGCTGCTCGTCGTCGGGGCCGGCCTTCCGGGGGCGGTCGTCGCCTGGGTCGCGGCGCTCGCCGGGTTCCGGGTGACCGTCGCTTCCCTCGGGCGTCCCGGTGGCCGCGCGACCGCGCTGCATCCCGGCCTCGTCCACGGGCCCGGTCCGCCCTCTCCCCCGGTCCACTGGCCCGGCCTGCCCGGGCGGACCCTCGCCGCGGCGGGCCGCCGGGCCCGGGAAGGCCGCCGGCTCTTCCACCGGTTCCTCCTCGAGAACGACGACCCGGTCGGCGTGCGGCCGGTTCCCTCCGAGGTGCCGCTGGCGCGGGACGGCCGCCTGGACCCGGTCCAGCTCGCCTCGTGCCTCGCGGCCGCCGGCTTCCCGGTGGAACTGGCCCGCGGTGCCGGCGGAGTTCCCGTGCTGCGCCGGGACCGGGACGCCCTCCTCGTACCCCGCCGCCTGGTGTTCGCCCTGCTGCGACGCGCCCGGGCCCGGGGCGCGGAGATCCTGCTCGGGGTCCCGGCCGAGGGATGGCACGTGGACCCGGGAGGAGCGGTCGTCGCCCGGCTCGGCGGCGCGGAACGCCGGTTTTCCCGCCTCGCGTGGACCCCCGACCGGCCCCCGCCCGGCAGGGCCCGCGGGGGACGCTGGCGGGCGTCGATCGTCCTCCTGCAGGAGCGGGAGGAGGGCCCGGAACCGCTCGACCGGGTTCTCCACGGTCCCGGGGGGATGGCCATCGTCGCGCCCCATCCGGCCCGGCCCGGCCGGGTGATCCTGGTCCGGCACAGCCGGGTCGATCCCGGCGGCGAGATCGACTGGCCCCCGGTGCCGCCGGCGTTCCTCCCGTTTCTCGGGAGCGCGTTGCGCCAGCGGCTCGCCGAGGTGTTCGAGGGCCCCCTGGAGCGGGAGTTCTCCGCGGAAGAACCCGTGGCCGTGCTCTCCGGTCTTGCCGGGTGGCCGATCGCGTCGGTCTTCGGGCTGGCGGCGGACCTGCTCCGGGGCTGGAGCGCGCCGCTCCCGGTCCTGTCGAGCTAACGAAACATGCCGTCGGGTTAGGCGACGCGGCGGGGATTTCGGGTATCCTTGCGCGGCCCCTCGACCAGGGGTCAACGCGACGAGCCTCGAACGTGATCCAAGGAGGGAGAGAGATGCGTTCCTGCGTGCGGTTCCTGGGCCTCCCGGCCCTCGTGCTGGCGATGGCCGTTCCGGCGGTCCTCGCGTCCGGTTTCCACGTCTACGAGCAGGGGGCCAAGGCGTCCGGCCAGGCGGTGGCCTTCACCGCCCGGGCCGACGATCCGTCGGCGAACTGGTACAACCCGGCGGGGATCGTCTTCCTCGAGGGGAACGACCTGTTCTCCGTGGGCGTTTCCGCCGTGTTCATCGGGGACACCCGGTTCGATTCCCACATGGACGCGGTCAGCCCGTTCCCCGGCTTCTACGACGGGGCCAAGAGCGACATGAAGGACAACACGGGGACGCCGATCCACCTCTACTTCGTCCACAAGTTCGGTGACGGTCCCTGGGCGATCGGCGTGGGCCTGACCACGCCCTTCGGCCTCAAGACCGAGTGGGACCGGCACTACGACGGTCGCTTCGCCGCGCGGAAGACCGACCTGGCGACGTTCGTCTACAACGTGAACGTCGCCCGCGATCTCGGCCACGGCTGGTCCGCGGCCCTCGGCGTCGACTACATGGACGCGGAGCTCTACGACTTCGGCCACGTGACCACGCTGCTGCCGATCGCCGGTGCCCTCGACCCGGCGACGGCCGCCTACGCCGAGCCGTACGTCAACCTGGTCGGGGATGGCACCGACTGGAGCTGGAACGCGGCGATCCGCTGGGCGAACGACAAGTGGGCGATCGGGCTCAACTACCGCGACGGCTGGGCCGTCGACGTGGACGGCAACCTCGAGGTCCACGGCGTGCCGAACGCCAACGTCGACCTCGGGCTGCTCGGGGGTGGTCCCGCCGGCGTGATGGTCGTGCCCCTCTCGACCCAGCTTCATACCGTCCCCGCCTCCGGCGTGCTGAACCTGCCGGCGAGCTGGACCCTCGGCGTCGCCTACACCGGTCTCGAGAACTGGGAGTTCGAGTTCGACGTCAACCGGATCACCTGGTCCGACTTCGACCGGATCGACATCAACATCGGCAAGGAGACCGCCCTGTTGACCGACAGCACGGTCCACGAGAACTGGGACGACACGACCTCGTACCGGTTCGGCGCCGCCTGGGACCTGGACGAGCGGAACCAGCTCCGCCTCGGCGCCTACGTCGAGGATTCCGCGATCCCGCCGGCCCACCTCCGCCCGTCGATCCCGGACGCCGATCGCCAGGCGTTCACCGTGGGGTACGGATACGTGGCCGAGAAGTTCTCGGTGGACTTCTACTGGATGCACATCGAGCTCGACGACGTCACCGTCCCGCTGTCGGCCTACGCCAAGGACCCCAGCGTTCCGGCGGGCAAGTACGAGTCCAAGCTGAACCTGGTGGGCTTCACCGTGAACTTCGGTTTCTGACCGGGTCCCGGTGACCGGCGCGGGCCCCCTCCCCGGAGGGGGCCCGTCGCCGTTCCCGGCTTCGGCGTAGAATCGCCTCCCGCGGCCCGGTGGCCGGGAAGAAGGAGGACGACCCGATGAAGGACCTGCCCCGCGAAGCCCTGGAGACCTGGGCGAACTGGCTGCTCGACCACTCCCTCGGCGGCGTCGGCCCCGGGGACGTCGTCATGATCAAGGGGGAGCGGATCACCTGGCCGCTCATGTCGATCCTCCAGGACAAGGTGATCCAGGCGGGCGCGGTCCCGGACGTCAACGTGGTCGCGCCGGACAACGACCGGGGCAAGGTCTGGGGAGCCGCGATGGCCCGCCACGGCACGCTCGAGCAGATCGAGCGGGTTCCCGCCTGGCACCGGGACCGGTACGAGGCGATGACGAAGTACGTCGAGCTGCTCGGCGCCGAGATGCCGGAGCTGTTCCAGGGCCTTCCCGAGGAGACCGCCCAGGCGATCATGCGGGTCGACGAGCCGTACAAGGAGATCCGCCTGTCGAAGCCGTGGGTGATCACGCTGTTCCCCACGGAGGGGTTCGCCGCGATGGAGGGGATGCCGTACGACGAGTACGTCGACGTCATCCTCGCCGCGTCCACCGCCGATCCCCGGGAGCTCGAGCGGATCGGGGAACCGATCCGGGCGGCGATGGACCGGGCGGGGACGATCCGGATCGTGACGGAGCATCCCGACGACGGGCGCCGCCTCGAGCTGTCGATGTCGATCGAGAACCGGCGGATCCAGGCGAGCGTCGGCTACCACAACTGGCCGGACGGCGAGGTCTTCACCAGCCCGGACGCCCGCACGCCGGAGGGAGAGATCTTCGTCGACATGCCGATCTTCTACGCCGGCGAGACGATCGAGGGGATCTACCTCCGCTTCGAGGGGGGCGTGATCCGGGACTACTCGGCGAAGGTCGGGGGCGCGGCCCTCGCGAAGATCGTCGAGACCGACGAGGGTTCCCACCGCCTGGGCGAGGTCGCCCTCGGGACGAACCCGGGAATCCGCCGGGTCCTGCGGCACCCCCTCTACGTCGAGAAGGTCGGCGGCACGCTGCACATCGCGATCGGGGCCAGCTATCCCCAGTGCTACGTCGAGGATCCGAACTCCCCGGAGGGAAGGGCGGAGGTCGAGCGCCTGGTCGCCGAGGGGGTGGTCAACCGGTCGGCGCAGCACGTGGACATCGTCACCGACTTCCGGCCGGGCGGCTCCGGCCGGGAGGTCTGGCTGGACGACGTCCGGCTGGAGGTGCGCGACGGAAACTGGGTCGTCCCGTAGGGCGGCCGGGAGGCCACCCGAGGGTGCCGGGCGCGCGCGCTGCCGCCGACGCGGCGCTTCGCGCCGACCCGGGCCTATAATCCGGGACCATGAGGAACCCGATCGTTCCGGCGGCCCTCGCCGCCTGCCTGCTGCTCGTGTCGGTCCCGCCCGCCGCGGCCCAGCGCCGCGCCGCCCTGGTTCCGCCGGGGGAGGCCGTCCCCGTGCCGCTCCTCGAGGCGGAGGGCGGGCCGGTCGGCCGGGCCGTCGCCCCGCTGGTCGGGAAGGCCCCGGTCCTGGCGGTCTACTGGCGACCCGGCGACCCCCTCTCCGAGGAGGCGCTGGTCCGGGCCGCCGCGATGGTCCAGGAGGTCACGACCCGCCTGCACTTCTTTCCCGTCGCGGTGCTGGCAGCCCGCCAGTCTCCCGGCGCGGTCCGCGCGCGCCTCCGGGCGATGGGGATGTCCGGGTTCCCGGCGCTGGTCGACGGCGGGCAGTTCGCCCGGATCGTCGGGGTGCGCTCGATCCCGTCCTTCGTCCTGCTGGACGCGGGGGGCGTCCTCCGTGTCGTCGGCGGGTCGGACATCACCCAGGTCGGGCCGGGAAGCGTTTCGATCGCCGAGGCGATGGCCCGGGCCGCCGCCGGGAAGCCGGTGCCCACGCTGGGGGCACTGCCGACCCGCCAGGTCTTCCGGCTGCTCCGGAAGAAGCTTCCTCCGCTCGCCGGGACGAGGCTCGACGGGAAGACCTGGGTCAAGCTGACCGACTTCGTCGACGGCCGGCACTGGGTGCTGGTCGTCTTCTGGTCCCCGATCTGTCCCCACTGCGTGAAGATGCTGCCGGAACTGCGGCTCTGGCTGGAGACGCATCCCCGCGAGGACCTGCGGGTCGTCGACATCTCCCGGGGGGACGCGCCGGCCCTCCAGAAGGGAGCGCGGGACTTCATCGCGGGCTACCCGTTCGAGCACGTCCTCGACGTGGACCGGCAGATCGCCCGGGGACTCCGGGTCCACGAAACGCCGGCCCTGTTCCTGGTGGCGCCGGACGGCACCGTGAAGGCGGTCCAGGCCGGGGGATCGGTGGACATCAAGGGATGGCTGGCCACCGAGCTGCCCCGGGCGAAGGCGACATCCGGGGAGGCGGCGAGCCGATGACGCGGGACGAGCGGCCCCGCCGGGGGCAGATCGCCTCGGAGCGGGCGCGGTTCCAGCTCGGGCGCGACAGGAAGGTCCTCGCCGAGGGCCTCGGGGAGCCGCCCCCCGGGTACGGTCTCACGCTGGTCGCCGCCTGGATCCGCGATCCCCGGCACCTGGTCGCCTGCTGGGACGTCAACGACGAGGAGGCCCTGGCCGAGGCCGCCCGCGAGGGCTGGGAGCGGCTCGAGCTCCGCGTCTTCGCCGAGGACGGGCGGGAGCTCGCGCGGGCGACGCCGGGGAAACGGGCGGGAACCTGGCACCTGGAACTGCCGGAGAGCGGGGTCACCGTCCGGGTCCACCTGGGCTTCCACCGGCGGGACGGCTTCTTCCACGCGATCGCCCGCAGCCGCCCGGTCCGGCTGCCCCCCGAGCGCGCGGCCGCCGGCGGCCGGGCAGGCTTCGTCCTGGTGCCTCCCGGGTTCCCGCGCCGGCTCCTCGCCGCCGTCGACGGGCCGCCCCTCCCGGGCCATCACCCGGGCGGAGAGGGGCGGCTTTCCGCCGCCCGGCGCCTGGCCGAGCGGCTTCGCCTCGCCGTCCGCCTGGTGCCGCCGGAAAGGGCGCGGGAGTGGTTCGCGGGGCTCGACGTCGCGGGCGCGGAAGTGGAACCGCGCTCGCCGTTCGGGCCCTGGGCCTCCCCCTGGGGCGGCGAGGACGACCTGCTCGCGGACGACGACGGGGTGACCGCGCCGGGAGGCGCCGACGGCGGTTTCACGGGCGCCGCCGGGGCCCGGATCCGGCCGGCCGGTCTCTCGTCGCGGGACCTGCCTCCGCCTCCCGGCGCGTCCGAGGCGTTGCCCCGGGCGGGAGCCTCCGCAGGGCCGGTGCGGGGCGGCGCCTCGGAAGGGCGGCTCGCCCCCGGAGGTTCCGAGGGGCGGCTGCGGCCCGGGGCCGGGAGCGGGGACGGACGATGAACCGGGCCGGCCTGGTGCTGCTGCTCCACGCGCACCTTCCCTGGGTGCGCCACCCGGAGCTCCCGTTCTTCCTCGAGGAGCACTGGCTGTTCGAGGCGGTGGCGGAGACCTACCTGCCGCTGATCGAGACGTTCCGCGGGCTGGAACGGGACGGCGTCCCGTTCCGCGTGACGCTCGACGTCTCGCCGACCCTGGCGGCGATGCTCGCCGACCCGCTCCTGCGGACCCGGACCGGGGCCTACTTCGAGCGGCTGCTCGAGCTCCTGGAGAAGGAAACGGAGCGGACCCGCGGCGACGAGGGGATCGGCCCGGTGGTCGCGTTCTACCGGGAGCGTCTCGGGCGGCTCTTCGCGCTGTGGCGGGACGAGCTCGGGGGCGACCTCCTGGCCGAGCTGGCCCGCCTCGAGGACGCCGGGTGCCTCGAGCTCGCGACCTGCGTCGCCACTCACCCGCTGGTCCCGATGCTGATGGACTGGCCGGAGCTGGTCCGGGGCCAGGTGCGAACCGCCGTCCGGGAGCACGAGCGTCTCTTCGGCCGCCGCCCCCGCGGCACGTGGCTGCCCGAGTGCGCCTACGCACCGCCGGTGGAGCGGTACCTGGCCGAGGCGGGCCTCGAGTGGTTCGTGGTCGACGCCCACGTCCTCGAGGGGGCGCGCCCCCGGCCCCGGGCCGGGGTCCACGCGCCGGCCTGGACCTCCCACGGGGTCGCCGCCTTCGCCCGGGACGTGGAGCCGTCGCGCCAGGTCTGGTCCGCCGAGGCGGGTTACCCGGGCGATCCGCTCTACCGGGAGTTCTACCGGGACGTGGGATGGGACCTGCCCCTCGAGTACATCCGGCCGTACATCGACCCGGACGGCACCCGGATGTTCACCGGCCTCAAGTACTACCGGATCACCGACCGGCGGAGCGATCACCGGGAGCCGTACCACCCGGGGTGGGCGCGGCGGCGGGCGGACGACCACGCCGGCCACTTCTTCGACTCGCGCCTCGCCCAGGTGCGCCACCTCGCGGGCGTGCTGGACCGGCCGCCGGTGATCGTCTGTCCCTACGACGCGGAGCTGTTCGGCCACTGGTGGTTCGAGGGGCCCTGGTTCCTCGGGTTCCTGCTGCGGAAGTTCGCCTACGACCAGGACCTCCTGGACACGGTCACTCCGTCGGACGTCCTCGCCCGGGCGCCGGTGCAGGAGGCGGTCGACCTGGAGCCCGGCACGTGGGGGGCGGGGGGGTACTTCGACGTCTGGCTCGGGGCGGCCAACGACTGGTGCATGCCCCACCAGGTCGGCGTCTCGGAGCGACTCGCCCGGCGCCTGCGGGAGTACCACGAGGGACGGGGGACGCCGTTCCTCGAGCCGGCCCTCCGGGAGCGAATCCTGCGCCAGGCGACCCGGGAGGCGATGCTCGCCCAGGGGAGCGACTGGCCCTTCCTGATGAGCACCGGGACGGCGGTCGACTACGCGAAGCGGCGGTTCCTCGAGCACGTCGGCCGCTTCCACCGCCTGGACACCATGCTGGAGACCGGCGAAGTGGACCTGGAGTTCGTCGAGCTGTGCGAGGCGCGGGACGGTCTCTTCCCCGGCCTGGACCTCGCCGACTTCGCCTGAGGGGACGCCCGTGAAACACGAGGAGGAGATGGTCTCCCTCGTGGACGCCCTCGCCCGCGTCCGCGTCGTCCTGGTCGAGCCCCACTACCACGGAAACCTTGGCCAGGTCGCCCGGGCGATGCGCAACTTCGGTCTCTCGCGCCTGGTGCTCGCCGGCGGCCGGGCCGACCCGGACCACGAGGAGGCCCGCTGGTACGCCCGGGACGAGGGAGAGCCGGTCCTCGATGCCGCGGTCCGGGCGGGCTCCCTCGCCGAGGCCGTGCGGGACTGCCGGCTCGTGATCGGCACGTCCCGGCGCCTCGGCAAGCGGCGCGGCCCCGGGGAGATGCCCGAGGAGCTGTTCGAGGAGGCCCGTCCCTGGGAGGTTCCCTGGGAGACGGCGCTGGTCTTCGGGCGGGAGGCCCACGGGCTCTCCACGGACGAGCTGGACCTCTGTCACCGGATCCTCTGGATCCCGACCGACCCGGCCTGCCCCTCGATGAACCTCTCCCACGCGGTGGCGGTCACCGGCTACGCCCTCGCCCGGGTCGCCCGGGCCGCCCTCGGGACCGAGCCGCGGCCGTGGGAGTTCACGCCGGCGACCCACGAGCAGGTGGAGGCGATGTTTCTCCACGCCCGCCGGGTCTGGCTCCGGATCGGGTACCTGAAGGAGCAGAACCCCGACGCCATCCTCCATCGCTGGCGGCGCATCCTCGGGCGGGCCGGCCTGTCCGAGCGGGACGTGCGGGTGATCCGCGCGATGCTCCACCAGACGGAGTGGGTGGCGACCGTTGCCGGGATCCCGGAGGGCGGGCCCTCCGCGGCGCCCCCGGAACTGTTCGACAAGCACGGGGGAATCAAGCCCCCGCCCCCGCCGGAGGTCGACGGCGAGGGAGATTGAACCGCTCGCCCCCGCGGAGCGGCCGTTCGTTCGGGATGCCGCGTCCGCCGGGGGATTCCCGCGTAGGAACCCGCGCTAGCATGGATCGCCCGTCGTTGCCCGGCGGGTTGCCAGGAGGAGGCCGGGAGATGCCGATCCTCGAGTTCCGCGAGGTCCACAAGAGCTACGGCGACGTCCACGCGGTCCGGGGCGTCTCCCTCGCCGTCGAGCAGGGGGAGGTCTTCGGCCTCCTCGGCCCGAACGGCGCCGGGAAGACGACCCTGATCCGGATCCTGATGGACATCATCCGGGCCGATGCCGGCGAGGTGTTCCTGTTCGGGGAACCGTTCCGGCGGGACCACCTGGACCGGGTCGGCTACCTTCCCGAGGAGCGCGGCCTGTACAGGAAGCAGAAGGTCCTCGACATCCTCGCCTACTTCGGCCAGCTCAAGGGGCTCTCCCTCGCGAGGGCGAGGGACCGGGCGTTCCTCTGGCTCCAGAAGATCGGCCTGCCGCAGGTGGCCTCCTGGAAGGTGGAGCAGCTCTCGAAGGGCATGGGGCAGAAGGTCCAGCTCGCCGCGACGCTGCTCCACGGCCCGGAGATGTGCGTCCTCGACGAGCCGTTCTCGGGCCTCGACCCGGTCAACGTCCGGCTGGTGCGGGAGCTGATCCTCGAGCAGAAGGAGAAGGGTCGCTCGGTGATCCTCTCGACCCACCAGATGAACGAGGTCGAGGCGCTCTGCGACCGGGTCGGCCTCGTCCACCGGGGCCGCCTCGTGGTCAGCGGAACGGTCGAGGAGGTCCGGGAGCGCTACAGCGACCCGGAGGTGCTGGTCGAGGTCCGGGGCGACCTGCCCGAGGTCCCGGAGGTCACCGCCCGCCGGCGGCAGGAGGACGGTGCCTGGCGGCTCACCCTCCGGGAGGGGGTGGAACCGCCCCGGGCCCTGGCGGCCCTGGTCGCGGCCGGCGCGGAGATCGAGCGCTTCGAGAAGGTGCTGGCGCCGATGGAGGAGGTCTTCGTCCGCGTCGTCGGCGAGGAGGAGGCGGCATGATCCGCTGGCGCAAGGTCAAGGCGGTGGCGACCTTCGAGTTCCTCTCGACGGTCCGGCGGAAGGGCTGGCTGATCATGACCCTCGGGATGCCGATGTTCATGATCGCCTACGGGGCGATCGTGTCCGTTCCCGGCTACATGATCGAGAAGAAGAAGAGCGAGGTCCGCACCTGGGGCGTGATCGACAAGGCCGGCATCCTGCACCTCGAGGGGGACGTGGAGGCGGAGCTGCCGGAGGTCCCGGCGGAGGCGCGGGAGATTGCCCGGGCGACCGGCCGGGAGGGCGAGCTCGAAGCCGCCCTCCGCCAGGGGAACGCGATCTTCCGTCCCTACCGGGACGAGCAGGAGGCGAGGCGTGCCCTCGAGGGGGGTGAGATCCGGGGCTACTACGTCCTGCCGGAAGACTGGATGGAGACCGGGAAGGTGATCTTCGTCCGCCGCGAATCGGCGGGGATCACCGAGGTCAACGGCGCACGCTCCCAGCTCCGCCGCCTCGTCATCTCCCGCCTCCTCGCCGACCGCGTGCCGGAGGAGGTGGCGCGACGCATCCGGGAACCGATCGCCGACCTGGAAGACCTGGTGATCCGCAAGGACGGCTCCCTCACCCGGGGCTCGGTCGCCGAGGAGCTCTCGAAGATCTTCGTCCCGATCGTCTTCGCCGTCCTGCTGATGATCTCGGTGCTCAGCGGGTCCGGCTACCTGCTCCACGCGGTCGCCACCGAGAAGGAGAACAAGCTGGTCGAGGTGCTGCTCTCCTCGGCCGAGCCGGACGAGATCCTCGCGGGCAAGCTCCTCGGCCTCGGCGGGGCGGCGATGATCCAGGTGGTCACCTGGTTCGGGATGGTGGTCGTTGCGGGGCTCGTCTTCGCCGGCGCGCTGTCGTCGGCCGGGATCCGGGTGCCGTGGGGCGTGATCACCCTCGCGGTGCCGCTGTTCGTCCTCGCCTACCTCTTCGTCGGCACCCTGATGCTCGCCACCGGGTCCATCGGCAACACGCTGAAGGAGAGCCAGCAGTACTCGATGCTGTGGTCGATCCTGATGGTCCTGCCGATGGTGATGATGGGTGCGTTCATCGCGGATCCCCACGGGATCATTCCGCGGGTGCTGACCTGGATCCCGTTCGCGACGCCGGTCTCGCTGATGTTGCGGGTGGCGATGGACCCGGCGGGAATCGCGTGGTGGGAGATCGCCGGGCCGATGCTGCTGCTCGCGGCCTCCGCGTGGCTGGCCCTCCGGTTCGGGGCGCGTCTCTTCCGGGTGGGGATCCTGCTCTCGGGTTCGCGGCCGAGCCTCCGGGCGATCCTGCGCCAGGCCCGCCTGGCCCCCTGAAGCCCGCGCGGCGCGTTGCGCCGCCCGGGCCGCCTTCCGGCGGCCCCTACGAGACCCGCGGGTCGCCTTCCAGCGACGCCTGGGCGATCCGCGTCATCAGGGCTTCCGTGGGGGCTCGTAAGGGCGGCCGGGAGGCCGCCCGCCGGCGAGGGGCGCGGTCGATGCCCGAACCGACTCAGGACCGGCCGTGGATCCCGGGAAAGCGCCGCACCCAGAACCGGTGCCCGCCGTGCTCCACCGCCAGGATCTCCCCGGCCTCGACCATCTGCTCGAGCAGCTCCGGCCCGCGGCCCGCCTTGGCGAGCAGTTCCCGCACCGCGTCGTCCCGCAGCGGGTGCACCGACGTCACCGCCAGGATGTCCTCCCGCGGGTCGCCGCTGATCGCCACGTCGCCCCCCTCCCATCCGACCAGCAGCTCCACCCGGAGGCCCCGCTCCCGGAACGCCTCGAAGGCGGCCAGCACCCGGTCCTCGGGCGGCGGCTCCACCCACTCCTCGGCGGGCGGCCGCGTCGGCACGGCGAGGTACGCCACCGCCGGCCGCACGCGCGCGAGGAAGGCGGCGATCCGCTCGGCCTCCTCCCGCGAGTCGTTCACGTCCCGCACCAGCATCGTCTCGGTGACCAGCGTGCCGCGGTACGACGCCGCGAACGTTTCGATGCCGCCGAGCACCGTCTCGGCGTCCAGGGAGGGGTGCGGGCGGTCGACCTTCCGGAACGTCCGCGGATCGACGGCATCCACCTTGACGCTGACCCAGTTCGCCTCGGCGACGTCCTCCCGCACGTCCTCCCGGTGGAGGAGGGAGCCGTTCGTGATCACCGCCACGGGCACGCCGTGGGGGCGGATCGCCCGGATCTCCTCGCCGAGATGGACGTCGAGCGTCGGCTCTCCGTCCGGCACGAACGTCACCCAGTCGAGGGGTTCGCCCGCCTCCCGGCACTCGCGCACCCGGCCGATCACCTCGGCCGCGATCTCCGCCGGGGCAAGGAACTCGCGCCGTTCCACCCCGTGGCGGGGAGTCCTGCCCACCTGGCAGTAGACGCACGAGTACGTGCAGTGCTTCGGGGGAATGTTGTTGACCCCGAGGCTGCGCCCGAGGCGGCGGGAGGGTACGGGGCCGAAGACGGGCATGGGACCTCCGGGGGGGCGGGACGTCCAGGGGGAGCGAGGGTAGCATTCGGGCCGGGAAGGAGGCGAGGCGATGGCGGTCCACGGGGAGACGTTCACGGTGGAGACCCGGGGGAAGGGGACGGTGGAGATCACCGGCGAGGTGGAACGGATCGTCCGGGCCTCGGGCATCCGCGAGGGGATCGCCCTCGTCTTTACCCGCCACACCTCTGCGAGCCTGGTCGTCATGGAGAACGCCGACCCGACCGCCCGGGCCGACCTCGAGGCGTTCCTCGAGCGGCTGGTTCCCGAGGGGGACCCCCTCTGGCGCCATACCCTCGAGGGCCCGGACGATTCGCCCGCCCACGTCCGGATGGCCCTCACCCGCACGTCGGAGGCGCTCCCGGTGGAGGAGGGTCGCCTGGCCCTCGGCACGTGGCAGGGGATCTTCCTCTTCGAGCACCGCCGGGCCCCCCACCGTCGCCGCGTCGTCGTCAAGGTCGTCGGTGACTGACGGGGTCGCGGGGCAGGAACCAGGCGGCGGCGGCCCCGGAGAGGGCGAGGAGGGCGCTGACGACGAAGGACGTCGCGAGGCCCCACCGGTCGCCCATCCAGCCCACGAGGACGACGACCACGGAGCGGGCGGCGAAGCCGACGGTCATGTAGACGCCGTTGGCGAGGGCGGGACGGCTCCCGGCACGCTCCTGGACGAGGGCGAGGAGCACCGGGTTCGTCGCGAAGGCGACGAGGCCGAGCGCGACGAGGCACGGGAAGAGGAGCACCGGCGGGGCGACGACCATGGCGAGCATCGCCAGCGGGGAGGCGGTGGTCACGAAGAGCAGCACCCGCCGCCGGCCGAACCGGTCGCTGACCGTCCCCGAGAGGAGCGCCCCGACCGCTCCCGCCCCCTGGATCACCGCGAGGGCGATCCCGCCGAGCCAGACCGAGCCGCCCCGGGCGACGACGAAGGCGGGGAGGAACACCCCGGCCGCCGCCGACAGGAACGAGCGCCCCATGATCACCGCGGAGACCGCGACCAGGATCCGCACGAGCGGCCCCCAGGGCTCCCGGTGATCCCCGGCGGGGTCGGCCGCCTCCCGCCGCGCCCGGTCGGCCCGGGCGGCGGCCCGGGCAGCGTTCGAGCCGAGGCCGCGGGTGGCGAAGAAGAGCAGCACCGAGGTCGCCACCGCCGCCGGAACGAGCCGGGGGATGCCCTCCGGGCCCCAGAGCGTGACCGCCGAGAGCACGAGGAGCGGCCCCGCGCTCCGGGCCCCTTCCCCGGCGACCATGAAGAGGGACATCCCGGTCCCGACCCGCTTCCCCGAGGCCCGGGCGAGGACGACCGGGGCCGGGACGTGCCAGAGCGCCGAGCCGAGCCCCCCGAGGAACAGGAGCAGGGCGAGCGCCTCCCGGCTCGGGGCGACCCCGATCAGGGACATGGAGACGGCGGTGAGGGTCGGGGCCACGACCAGCAGGAGGCGCAGGTTCACCCGGTCGGCGATCCAGCCGAGCAGGACGTTCCCGAAGGAGGGAAGCCGCTGGAAGATCGTCAGGACGCCGGCGGCGGTATAGGAGAGCCCGAGCCGCTCCTGGAGCAGCGGCAGCAGCGGCGCGAAGAAGGAGCTGTAGACGTCGTGGACGAAGTGCCCCCAGGAGATGGCGAGGACCGCCCCCCAGCGGGCGGGCTGGTCCCCCGCGGCCGGTCCGTCCTGGCGGCGCTCCTCCATCGGCGGTCACTCCCGGGGAAAGGCCCGCCATGATAGCCCGGGACGTGGAAGGCGGGTGGTGGCCCCATGCCACCACCCGCCTCCGACTGGTCGAGAGGAACGAAGGAGGGAAACTCAGCTCTGCTTGCCCTTCATCATCGAGGCGTGGTGCGGGCACTTCCCCTTGTCGCAGCCGGCGCAGGGGGAGGCCTTCCCGGACGCGGCCCTGGCGACCTGCTCCTGGAGGGCCCGGACGCCGCTGGCGTCCCTGGCGGCCAGCTCGATCACCACGTTCGGACCGTCGGCCCGGACCGTGCGGGTCACGCCCTTCGCGGCGACCGGGCAGCCGCCGTCACAAGGCTCGTGGGAGGCGATCTCCTTCGCCATCGCGGCCGCGTGGTTCGGGCAGCCGACGGCGAGGGTGATCCGGACCCCCTGCTTCGTGTTCTCGATCTTCTTCTCGAGGTTCTTGTCCGCGATGGGACAACCGGCGCCGTCCTTGCCGCACGCGAGGGCGGCCGGCGCGAAGACGAGGCCGAAGAGGGCGACGAGGGCGATGGCGATACCGAGACGCTTCATGTCTGACTCCTTCCGAGTTAGTAAGGCTTACTTGCTATGGCGCTAAGATAACCCGCCCCTCCCGGGACCGCAAGGTGGTTTCCGGGTGCCGGTGGCTCCCTCCGGGGGCGCGCGGTATCTTCCGCGGGACCCGGGAGACGCAACCCCCGGGAGGAGCGGCGGATGGGCGACCAGCAGGCAGGCGACCGGCTCGAGGGGCGTGGCCGGCGCTCGTTCACGAAGGCCCTCCTCCGGGACCTGCGGGCCCTCGAGGAGATGCTGCGGGAGGGGCGGATCGAGGCGGACACCCGCCGGATCGGGGCCGAGCAGGAGATGTTCCTCGTCGACGAGGCGGGCCACCCGGCCCCGCTGGCGACCGAGATGCTCGCCGGGATCGACGATCCCCGGTTCACGACGGAGCTGGCCCGGTTCAACCTGGAGGCGAACCTCTCCCCGCTGGTCTTCGGGGGACGGTGCCTTTCCGCGATGGAGGAAGAGCTCCACGAGGTTCTCGGGATCGCCCGGCGGCGTGCCCGGGAACTCGGCGGCGGGGTCGTCCTCGCCGGGATCCTGCCGACGATCCGCAAGTCGGACCTCACCCTCGAGAACATGACGCCGGTTCCCCGCTACCGGGCGCTCAACGACGTGATGGCGCGGCTGCGGGGCGGGACGTGGGAGTTCCGCATCCGCGGGATCGACGACCTGGACGTGCGGCACGACTCGATCATGGTCGAGGCGTGCAACGCCTCGTTCCAGGTCCACTTCCAGGTGGGGGCCGACGAGTTCGCCCGCTTCTACAACATCGCCCAGGTGGTGGCCGCCCCGGTCCTCGCCGCCGCGGTCAACTCGCCGCTCCTGTTCGGACGGCGTCTCTGGAAGGAGACCCGGATCGCCCTCTTCCAGCAGGCGATCGACACGAGGAGCCCGACGGAGCACCTGCGGGAGACCCTGCCGCGGGTCAGCTTCGGGCGGCGCTGGGTGCGGGAGTCGGTCCTCGAGCTCTTCCAGGAGGACATCGCGCGCTTCCGGTCCCTCCTCGCGGGGCGGGTCGACGAGGATCCCTTCGCGGTCCTGGCGGAGGGCGGCACTCCCGGGCTGCAGGCCCTGCGCCTGCACAACGGGACGATCTACCGCTGGAACCGGGCCTGCTACGGGGTGACCGGAGGCCGGCCCCACCTGCGGATCGAGAACCGGATCCTTCCCGCCGGTCCGACTCCCCGGGACGAGGTGGCGAACGCCGCCTTCTGGCTCGGGCTGATCTCCGGGATCGCCGCCGAGGTCGGGGACGTCACCCGCGAGCTTTCCTTCGACGATGCCAAGGCGAACTTCAACGCCGCCGCCCGGCAGGGGCTCGCGGCCCAGTTCACCTGGTTCGGCGGCGAGACGCTGCCGGCCGGGGAGCTGATCCTCCGCCGCCTCCTTCCCCTCGCCCGGGAGGGGCTCCTCGCCGGGGGCGTCGACCCGGCCGACGCGGACCGCTACCTCGGCGTGATCGCGGAGCGGGTCGAGGACGACCGCACCGGCGCCCAGTGGTTGCTCCGCTCCCTCGCCGGGTTCGGCGAGAAGGGCACCGGTGCCGAGCGGATGGCCGCCCTCGTCGCCGCGATGGCCCGCCGCCAGGAGGAGGGGGAGCCGGTCGCCCGCTGGAGCCCCGCCGACCTCGCCGAGGGCGGAGGCTGGAAGCGGCACTACCTCAAGGTCGAGCAGTACATGTCGACCGACCTGGTCACCGTCGACGAGGACGAGCCGGTCGACCTGGTCGCCCAGTTGATGGACTGGCAGCGGGTGCGACACGTGCCGGTGGAGGACGACGCGGGCCGCCTGGTCGGCCTCGTCTCCTACCGGGCGCTCCTGCGCCTGCTGGCCCGGGGAGGGGTCGATCCCTCCGGGGAACCGGTGGCGGTCGCCGAGGTGATGACGAGGAACCCGGTCACCGTCGCGCCCGAGACCTCCACCCTCGACGCGATCGACCTGATGCGGCGCTCCGGCGTCGGCTGCCTGCCGGTGGTCAAGGACGGGCGCCTCGTCGGGATGATCACCGGGCGGGACTTCATGGAGATCGCCCGGGAGCTGCTCGAGCGGAAGCTGCGGGAGTAGGCGGGTGGCGGAAGACGTGCGGATGCCCGGCCCGGTGGGGGCTCCTCCCCGGGTGATCGCCGAGGCGGAGGGAGACCGCCCCGGCCCGAGCCTCGTCGTCGTCGCCGGTCTCCATGGCAACGAGCCGGCCGGCGTGACCGCCGCCGAGCGGGTGGTCGGCCGGCTGGGCCGGGGCCTCTACCCCTTCCGGGGGCGGGTCGTCGCCCTCGCCGGGAACCGGGCGGCACTGGCCCGGGGCGTGCGCCACCTGGCGAAGGACCTGAACCGCCAGTGGACGCCCGAGCGGATCGTTCCCGTCCTCCACCGACCCGCGTCCCCGGGCGAGGACCCCGAGGACGCCGAGCTGCGGGAGCTGCACGGGGCGCTCTGCGCGGCGATGTCCGGCGGACGCGGCCCCTGCTTCTTCGTCGACCTGCACACCAGCTCGGCGGAGGGGGCGCCGTTCCTCGTCGTCGGGGACACCCTGCCGAACCGCCGCTTCGCCTCCGGGCTGCCCGTGCCGGCGATCCTCGGCCTCGAGGAGCAGCTCGACGGATCGCTCCTCGAGTACCTCTCGGAGCTCGGCTTCGTCACCCTCGGCGTCGAGGTCGGCCCCCACGACGACCCGCAGGCGGTCCACTTCCTCGAGTCGGCCCTCTGGCTCGCCCTCGCCTCGGCGGGCCTCGTCACGGAGCTCGAGGTCCCCGGCCTCGTGATCCACCGCCGGCGCCTCCGCCGGGCGACCCGCAGGCTGCCCCGGTGGGTCGAGGTCCGCTACCGCCACGCCATCACCCCGGCGGACCGGTTCGAGATGAGTCCCGGCTTCCGCACGTTCGACGAGGTCGAGAAGGGCCGGGTGCTCGGCCGGGACCGGCACGGGGAGGTCCGTGCGCCGGAGGACGGCCGCGTGCTGCTGCCCCTCTACCAGGGCCAGGGGGAGGACGGGTTCTTCCTCGGCAGGGACCTGCCCGAGGGCCGGCATCGCCGGGTCGCCCTCCTGCGCCGCCTGCGTCTCGACCGCTTCCTGCCGCTCCTGCCCGGGGTGCGCCGCCTCGGGCCGGGACGGCTGCACGTGGCGCCGACCGTCCTCGAGCGGATCCCGGTCGACTGGTTCCACCTGCTCGGATACCGGAAGTGGCGTCCCCACCCGCGGGGCGGGCACGTCGTCTCCCGCCGCACGCACATCCTCCGCGCACCCCGCTCCTGCCGGTGCGCTGGCGGGAGCGGTCCCGCCGGGGGATGATCGGCCGGCCGGACCCCGCCCGTCCCGGCCAGGAGGATCCTCGATGCCTGCCCGCCGCTTCGCCCCGCCGTTCCTCGTTCTCGCCCTGCTCGCCGGGCTCCTCGTCCCGATGGCCCGCGCCGATGCCCGGGTGGAGACCCGCGTGCGCACCCGCCTCGGCGGCGCCCTCGGGGGCGTGGCCAACCTGTTCGCCGGTCGGCAGGCGAAGGAGGGGATCGTCACCGTCGAGATGGTGGCGGGGGACCGGATGCTGACCCGCTCGGGGCGCCACGGGCAGATCGTCGACCTGGGGGAGGAGAAGGCCTGGGACGTGGACTTCAAGCGGGGCCGCGTCGTCTCCGAGACCACGTTCGACGAGCTCCGGCGCCAGTTCGCCGAGGTGCGGGAGGTCCTCTCCGGGCAGGCGGAGAGCGACGGGGACGCGACCCCGGACGTGGAGATCGAGGTGTCGGTCGAGGACGGCGGGGAGACCGCGGAGATCCTCGGCCACGAGGCGCGGAAGAAGGTCGTGCGGGTCGTCGCCCACAGGCGGGGGGTGCCCCTCGAGAAGGGAGGCGGCGCGGTGCTCGAGGCCGACGTCTGGCTCGGCCCGGAGCTGGCTCCCATCGAGGAGGTCGAGGCGTTCCAGCGCCGGTACGCGGCGGCGATCGGCCTGCCGGGCGCCGGCCCCGCGGGGGACTCCCCCGCGATCGCCCGGGACGCGGCCCTCGTCCGGGTGATGAAGGCCTTCGAGGAACAGGCGGCCGACTGGAAGGGGAGCGCCCTGCGCACGCGGATGAGCGTCTGGACCGTGGGCGGCGCGGCGGCCGAGGAGCGGCCGAAGGGGCTCGGGGGCATGCTCGGGCGGCTCGGACGCCGGAAGAAGAAGGCCAAGGAGGACGACGGGCCGGCCGGCGGGCGCCTCGTCCTCCGGGTGGAGTCCGAGGTGACGGCGGTCTCCGACGAGCTCCCGGCCGGGGCCCTCGACCTGCCGGGCGGGGGTTCGTGACGGTCCGTCCTTGCCCGGGCCCGCCCGGGACCTAGATTCCTCCCCGGGATGCGCATCGTCTACGTCGTGCCGCACAACCGGGAGTGGTGGGCCCGCCGCTGGGTGTGGACCTTCGCCGCGACCCGCTACCGGGCGGCGATCCCGGCCCGGGAGCTGGTGCGCCGCGGACACGAGGTCCTGCTGTTCGAGGTGCGGGACCCGGACCCGGTGGCGCGGTTCCCCGCCGGGGGGGTCGACGCCGTCGTCATCGGCAGCAGCTTCGACGTGCGCGCCGAGGAGATCGCGGCGCGGGCGCGCCGGTCCGGGGCGCGGGTGGTCGCGGACTTCTGCGACCATCACTTCGACGACTCGAAGTGGGTGGAGCACCACCGGGCCCTGGCGGAGGCGGCCGACGCGGTCACCGTGGCGACACCCGCCCTCGGGCGGGTGATCGAGCAGCGGGTGGGGCGGGACGACTGGGTCGTCGTCGACGACCCGTGGGAGTGCCCCGCCGGGGAGCCCCGGTTCGACCCGGATCCCGCGGGGCCGCTCGCCTGCCTCTGGTTCGGCCACCACCTGAACCTGCCCACCTTGGAGGCCCAGCTCCCCCGCCTCCACGCCTGGGCGGGCAGCCGCCGGCCGATCTCCCTGTCGGTCTTCACCCCCCGGACGAGGGATGTCTGGCACTACCTGGAGAAGCTCCGGGAACGGCTCGCCCCGGCGATCGACCTGGTGCCCGTCCCCTGGACGCCGGACGGCCTTCCCGCGGCGCTGGCCCGGGCGGACCTGGTTCTCCTTCCGTCGTCGCACCATCCCCACCGCCTGGCCAAGAGCCCGAACCGCCCGGTGGAGGCGCTCCACGCGGGCCGGTTCCCCCTCTGCTGGCCCCTGCCGAGCTACCTGGAGCTGGGCGAGCTGGTCCGGATCGGCGAGGACCTGGCGAGCGGCATCGAGTGGTGCCTGCGACACCCCGACGAGGTCCGGCGACGCCTGGTCCTCGCCCGGGAGCTGCTGCCGGCGCGATTCGCCCCGGAGGTCGTGGCCGGGCGGTGGGAGGCGATCCTCGCCGGCCGGCCGGTCCGCCAGCTTCCGCCGACCTGGCGGCTCAGCCCGGCCGTGCCCGAACCAGCGAGCTGAACCGCTCCCAGGCGGGTTCCGCCGCGGCCCGGAGCGCCACCACCCGCTCGTCGAGCCGGTCGAGGATCTCCCCCGGCGACTGGATGCCGGGCCCGCCCCGCTCGAGGGTCTCCCGGTGGATCCGCACCCAGGTGCGCACCATCTCCGCCGTCATCTCGACGTGGCACTGGAGCGCGAGGACGTGGTCGCCGAGGACGAACCCCTGGTTGGAGCAGAGATCGCTCTCGAGGACCCGGACCGCTCCCGGCGGCAGCTCGAAGGTTTCCCCGTGCCAGTGGAGGACCTCGAAGGCGGCGGTCCCGGGCCGGAACCACCGGTCGCCCGCCGGGGCCGGCACCCGTCGCACCGGGTACCAGCCGATCTCCGGGACCGGGTTCCGGTGCACCCGGGCGCCGAGGGCCCTCGCGATCATCTGCCCGCCGAGGCAGACCCCGAGCACGGGGAGCCCGGCGTCGATCGCGCGGCGAACCAGCGCGCACTCCCGCTCGATCCACGGGAGCGGGTCGTTGACGCTCATCGTCCCGCCCATCAGGACGAGGCCGGCGAGCCCGTCCGGCCCCTCGGGTGGTTCCTCGCCCGCGTCGATGCGGACGTGGCGGACGGCGATGCCCCGCGCGGCGAGGTGGGGCAGGAGGGTCCCCGCCTCCTCGGTGCGGGAGTGGCGGATCACGAGGACCGGCGGCGACGGGACCACGGGTGTCTCCCGGGCGGCACGGAGGAAGGGTGGAGTTGGCGACCCCAACGGGATTTGAACCCGTGTTCCCAGCTTGAAAGGCTGGTGTCCTGACCTGGCTGGACGATGGGGTCGCCCCGGAACCGAAGAAACCCCCGTCGCCGGGGGTGTCGAGCGAGAGTGTAGGAGGACTCTCCCGGGGTGTCAACGCGGTGGGACCGGTGGGCCGTGCCGCCGGCGCGCGCCCGCGGCCGGGATCCGGCATAGAATCCTCGCCATGATCCGTCCGGGCGCATTCGTCGTGGTCCTCGTCGTCCTCGGCCTCTCCCTGTCCCTCGCGGTGGCGGCCGCCCCGGCCGCGCCGGGGGAGCGACTGGTCCGCCTCGAGGGGCCGTCGGGGCCGGTCCTGCTCCCGGCCCTCGAGCGGGACGGACGGCGCTACGTCTCCCTGCGGGCCCTCGCCCTCGCCCTCGGCAGGGAGGCGCGCCACGACCCGAAGCGGGGTGACTGGCGCATCGAGCTCGGGGACGGGACCACGGTCCGCTTCCCCTCCTCGCTGCCCGGGATGGCCTGGGTGGGCAGCCGGATCGTCTCCCTCGGGGCGGACGCCCTGCGGGAGGGGGAGGACCTCCTGGTCCCGGTCTCCGGCCTCGACCGGCTGGTGCGCGCCCTCGAGCCGCGGGCGCGGGTGGCCGGCGGGGACGCGCCCGCCCCCGGGGACGGGCCCGGGGTCCGGGTGCTCCTGCTGGGCCGCGGCCCGGGGAAGCTCGACGTGCGGGTGGAGTTCCCGGGGCCGGCCCGGTCGATCCTCCTGCGGCGGGGCACCGACGGGAGCGCTTGGCTCCAGGTGGCGGGAATCGAGCCGGGACCGCTTCCCTGGACCCACCGGGAGATCGGCGGGCATCTCCTCGAGGCGCTGGACCTGCGCTCCCCGGCCGGGGGGCTCGAGCTGGTCGTCCGCCCGGGTCCGGGGCTCCAGTCGATCGCCCTGGACCGGGACGAGGCCGCGGGCCGGGCGGTCCTGCACCTCTCCGGCCGGGAGCCGGCGCGGGACGCCCGGGACCCCGCGCGGAGGTGGCTCGTCGTCCTCGACCCGGGCCACGGGGGCGAGGAGGAGGGCGCGGTCGGGCCGACGGGCGTCGTGGAGAAGGACCTGGTGCTGGACGTGGCCCGGCGGACCGCGGCCCTCCTGCGCGCGGCCGGCTTCGACGTGGAGCTGACCCGCGACCACGACGAGAACGTCTCCCTCGACGACCGGGCCGCCCTCGCGAACCGGCTTCACGCCGACCTGTTCGTCTCGATCCACGCGAACGCCTCGCCGGCCCGCTCGGCCCACGGGGCGGAGACCTACATCCTCGCCCGGGAGGCGACCGACGACGCGGCCCGCGCGACGGCGGCCCTCGAGAACGACGCCGGGGGCGTCCTCAGCGGTGCCGGCGGCCGCCAGGACGTCGGGCTGATCCTCTGGGACCTGGCCCAGGTCGAGTACCTCGAGGAGAGCGCCCGCCTGGCGGAGGCGATCCAGGACCGGCTCGACGCCGAGCTCGGGCTGGACGACCGGGGGGTGAAGCAGGCCCCCTTCCGCGTGCTGCTCGGGGCCACCTGCCCGGCGGTGCTCGTCGAGCTGGGGTTCCTGACGAATCCCCGGGAGGAACGCCTGCTGGCGACGGCGGCCTACCGCCGCCGGCTCGCCCGGGTTCTCGCCGAGGCGGTGATCGCCTTCCGGGACGAGGCCCGGTCCGCGGGCGAGGTCCCCGGCGGCCGGGGAGCCGGAGCGCCGTGACGCGGCGCCGGGCGATCCTGCTGGGCCTGGCGACCGGGGTCCTGGTCGCCTCCCTGGCGCTGCTCCTCGTGGCCCGCCTGGCGTCGCGGGAGAGAACGGCCGCGGCGGGCGAGGACGCGCCCGCCCACCTGCGCCCGGCGGCGAGCCCGCCCCCGACCGCCCCGACCCTCGCGATGATCGACGTCACGTACTACCAGCGGGCGGCGGACGGCCGGGCACTCGTTCCCGTCCCCGGGCGGATCGTCGACTTCCCCTCGCCCGTGGACCGGGCCCGGGAGCTCGTGCGGCTGGTGCTGGAGGGGCCGCCCCCCGTCGCCGTCGGCGCCGTCCGGCCCGCCCCGCCCGGGATCGAGTACCGGGAGGTCTACCTGGACCCCCGGGGGATCGCCTGGGTCGATTTCCGGGCGGAGGGGCCGTGGGAGCGGATGGGATCCGACGAGGAGCAGGCGCTGCTCGCCTGCCTCGCCCGCACGCTGGTCCGGGGGATCCCCCTGGTCGAGCGCGTCGGGTTCCTCGTCGAGGGGGAGACCCGCAGGACCCTGGCGGGCCACGTCGATCTCTCCCGCACCTGGACGGGGAACGAGTGGCAGGTGGCGGGGGAGGGGCCCCTCGCGGCCGGCGGGGAGACCGGGGACGGGAGCGCGGACGGTTCCCTCGGCGATGCCGCCGCGGCCGGGACGGTGCTCCCCGCGGGAGGACCGCCGTGAGCTGGGGCGTCTTCGACTCGGGAGTCGGGGGGCTCACCGTCGTCCGGGCGCTGCGGGAGGCGCTGCCCGGCGTGCGCCTCGCGTACCTCGGTGACACGGCCCGGGTCCCCTACGGGATCCGGTCGGTCGAGACCGTGCGGCGATACGCCGCCGAGGCGGCCCGCTTCTTCGCCCGGGACGGCGTGCGGGGGCTGGTCGTCGCCTGCAACACCGCCTCGGCGGTGGCCCTCGACGTCTTCGAGGAGGTCTTCCCGGGCAAGGTGCTCGGGGTGGTCGAGCCCGGGGTCGAGGAGGCGGTCGCCGCGACCCGGGGCGGACCGATCGGGGTGATCGGCACCCCGGCGACGATCCGCTCCGACGCCTACGGCACGCGGATCCGGGAGCGCCTCCCCGGCGTCGGCGTGATCTCGGTCGCCTGCCCCCTCTTCGTGCCCCTCGCGGAGGAGGGCTGGACCCGGGGAGAGGTGCCGCGGCTGGTCGCGGAGCGCTACCTGGCCCCGATGCTCGAGGCGCGGATCGACACGCTCGTCCTCGGCTGCACCCACTACCCGCTGCTCAAGCCGGTGCTGCGGGAGGTCCTGGGAGAGGGGGTGCGCCTGGTCGACTCGGCCGAGGCCGTCGCCCGGGCGGCCGCCCGCCTGGGGATCGGCGCGGGGGAGACGGGGGGCGGGGAGCGGTTCTCCGTGACCGACGCCGGCGGAAGCTTCCGGGAGGTCGCGGCCCGCTTCCTCGGGCGGGAGATCCCGGTCCTCGAGACGGTCCACCTCGGCCCGGCGGCCTGACGGGCCCCCGAGGCGTAGCGAGGCTTTCGGGTCGGCGCGCGGGCCGGCCCGGAGCCTTCCGGGAACCAGGGCGACGAAGGCTCGTGGACTCCGATCGAACGACCTCGAACGTCCGACTCGCCCCGGGCACTCGCCACACCGTGTCGCCGCACCGCGGAAGGCAGCCGGCCGGGCCCCGCGGCGAAAGTTTGCCGGGAGGTGCCGCGAGCATGCCGGAAATGCTAGCACCTGGGGCGAAGGTAGGGCGCACTTTGAGGGCCAGGGGCTGAATTTGCAAGGGCCCTGCAGCGAGGGGCCTCCAGTGCAAGAAATCCGGCCCCCGCGGGCCTGAAACTTGCGATTTCGGGTCCTGGACCGCGTTTTCCTTGCACCAGGCGGCCCACGAGTCGGGCGACTTGCACCAAGGGCGTCTCGCTGCTTTCCAGTGCGACGGGGTCGCAGCAGCCGCCCGGGTTCCCCGGGGGGAATCGACGGCAGGTGATGGTTCGTGGTGCGGCGGGGTTGGACGAGCGGGGAGCAGTCCCGACGTGCACGCGGTGCCCGTCCGCCCGGCACCCCCAAGCGGCCGAGTCCGGGCCCTTGGGCCCGACCCGGGGCCGCCGCCGGCATCTCCGGCATCTTCCGTGGCAGCGGAGCCTTCGGGGAGCAGGGGCGGACCGAGGGTCAACCATCGAGGATCCCGCGGACAAGCTGGAAGCGGGGTGCGGGGCCGACCAGGGTGCCCGTTGCCGAGACGGCTGGCGGCGGTTGGCGACGCCGCCTGAAAGCCGCGCTACGCCATGGAGGAGCCCGGGACTCCGCGCACGGGGGGAGGTAGACTGCTCGGCGCGCGGCAGGCCGCCGCGCGGGAAGGGTGGAACCGTGAGCGTGCGTGCCGAGGGTCGCGGCCCGGCGGAGCCGAGGCCGATCGTCCTGGAGACCGGGGTGAACCGCCACGCGGAGGGCTCGTGCCTGGTCCGCGTCGGGGGGACCGAGGTGCTCTGCACCGCCAGCATCGAGGACCGGGTGCCCGGCTTCCTCCAGGGGCAGGGCGAGGGATGGGTCACCGCCGAGTACGGGATGCTGCCGCGGGCGACCCACGACCGGATGCAGCGCGACCGGGTCGGGGGCCGGCCCCAGGGCCGGACCTACGAGATCCAGCGCCTGATCGGCCGGTCGCTCCGGGCGATCGTCGATCGGAAGGTGTTCGGCGAGCGCACGATCTGGATCGACTGCGACGTGCTGCAGGCGGACGGCGGCACGCGCTGCGCCGCGATCACCGGCGGCTTCGTCGCCCTCGCCCTCGCGTTCGATCACCTGCGCCGGGCGGGGAAGCTCTCCGGCCGCCCGCTGATCGACCAGGTGGCGGCGGTCTCCGCCGGCATCGTCGCCGGGGAGGTGCTGGTCGACCTGGATTACGAGGAGGACTCGGCGGCGGAGGTGGACCTGAACGTGGTCCGCACCGGCCGCGGGCGGTACGTGGAGATCCAGGGGACCGCGGAGGAGCATCCCTTTTCCCGCGACCGGCTGACCGAGATGCTCGACCTGGCCGACGGCGCCCTCGACCGGCTGTGCGCGGTCCAGGCGCAGGTGCTCGGCGACGTTCTCCCGGGCCTGCTGCGGCCCGGGGCGACGGGAGGGGAGCGGTGAGTCCCCGGGAGCGGGACCGCCGGGGCGGGGGAGATCGCCGCCGGGGCGGGCGTCCGGGGAGCGGCGGCCGCCCCGGGGAAGGAAGGAGCAGGCAGCCCGCGCCGCGCCGCGGTCCGCGGTCGATGAACATCCCCGGCTCCCTCGCCGCCCGCGACGAGGAGGAGCGGGAGCGGGAAGCACCCCGCACGGGGGGGGTGCCCCTGGTCCTCGCCACCCGGAACCCGGGGAAGGTGCGGGAGCTGGCGGCGCGGCTCGAGGGAACGCCCTGGAGGGTGCTGGGCCCGGAGGTGATCGAGGACCTGCCGGTCCCGGTGGAGGACGGGGCGACCTTCGAGGCGAACGCCCGCAAGAAGGCGATCCACTACTCGCGCCTCGTCGATCACCTGGTGCTGGCGGACGACTCCGGCCTCGAGATCGACGCCCTGGACGGCTGGCCGGGCGTGCGGTCCGCGCGGGTCGGCGGGCCGGGCGCCACCGACGAGGACCGCATCAGGCTGGTCCTCGCCCGGATGGAGGACGTTCCCTGGGAGCAGCGGAACGCCCGCTTCCGGTGCGTGCTCGCCATCGCGCGCCGCGGGGAGGTGCTGGCGACGTTCGACGGCGTCGTCGAGGGGAAGATCGCCCTCGAGCCGGAGGGGGGCGGCGGGTTCGGCTACGATCCGATCTTCTTCTATCCCCAGATGAACCGTACCTTTGCGGAAATGACGCCGGCGGAGAAGGACTCGGTGAGCCACCGGGGGCAGGCGCTCGATCGGGCCGTCGGCTGGCTGGTCGACCTGCTGGAACGGGGGGGGGCGGCGGGCCCGCGGCGGGAAAAATGAGACGTGTTGGACGAAGGTCAAACATCTTTGTCGTTACGCTTCAATAGCTTGCGAAAGAATCCGGCAATCCGGGGGCAGAGCAGAAAAAGTTGCATCCCGGTGGGGCTTGGCGTAGTATCACCTGCGGCAGGGCCCGGGTTGGTCAGTTGTTCAACCCGGGAGGAGAAAGCAACAGGAAATCGGGTTGCCAGGGTCGCCGCTCGAGGGCGCGGTCCTGCGAAGCCCAAGGAAGTCGAGGAGGACGCCGAACGGGGCCGGATCGGGGCCACTCCCCCGGGACTCTGCACCCCAACCAAAAACCGTCGGCGCACTCCCCCCCCTGCCGACCGCACACCCGGGAGAGGGCCGGCCCCGGGGTGTCCTCCTCGACACTACTCCCCCCCTGAAGGCGCGGATCCCCCCTCCGCGCCTTCGTTTTTTCGTTTCTCTGCGGGTGCCGGCGCCAGCGCTGGCGCCGGTGGCGCTTCCCGGACGGACGCGTTGCCGGGCGCCTCGAAGGGCACCCTCGCGAGGGCCCCCCGGAACCCGCCTCGCGGCCCGCCCGTCCTCGCGCCGGGCCCGCCTTTCCGGCGAACCACGCCCGATTTGACAGTCCCCGGGGGCGACCCTATCCTTCCGCCTTGCCCGGTGCTCCGGAGTAGCTCAGCTGGTAGAGCAGGTGGCTGTTAACCACCGGGTCGGGGGTTCGAGTCCCTCCTCCGGAGCCAGCCCCGCGGGCCTTCCCACCACCAGGCCCGCTCGACCCCAACCGGGTCGACACCAGTCGGACCAACCAACCACCAATCTCAATCAATCAAGCAATCAACCAACAACCAACCAACACCATCCAGCCCACGATCGCCCCGCGACCCCGCTCGCGGGGCGATTCTTCCGTCCCCCAGTTCTTCCCCGAAGGCCGGCCGACCTCCAGCCCCTACCGGCCCCTCGCCTGGCGAAGCGCCCGGTACGACAGCCGGGTCTACCGCCTGCATCGCGGGCTCATCGGCCACGACTCGAGGCCTCGTTTCACGAGGCCTCGAGCATGAACGGTCCGGCCGGGGGCGTCCTCTCCCGGGGGAAGGCGGTCGTCCGTTGCCGCCCGGTATCCGGCTCCTGGCGGTGCCCGAGGCGAACATCCTGGCCCACGGTACCCCAGGCCCGCTCGCCGACGTAGCCGCACAGGCCCGCTTGGCCAAGGAATTCGCCCCATGCGCCGCACACCCCGAGCCCGGGGGGAACCGCGCCCCGGGCGGCCGCTGGGGCCCCGTGTACGGCGAACTTCTGACCTTCGACGATCCCGAGACCCGCCTCCCGGCCATCGACCACCTCGAGGGCTTCCTGCCCGGCGGCCCCAGCCTCTACAGGCGTGTGCTGGTGTCGGCAAGTACACGAGGACAACGCGTCCTGGTCTGGCCTCACGTGTAGGACGCCGCCGGCCCCCCGCGCCGTCGGCTGCCGGATGGTGTCTGGCAAGCCTAGAGAAGGCGTCATCGGGAAATCTC
>CAYQTA010000016.1:0-56603 GCA_964420365.1 uncultured Acidobacteriota bacterium
GTCCGCGTACGAGCCGTACTCCTGGGGCGGTGACACCGGCGAGTCCGAGCCGGTCGCCCGCGACCGCGCCCGGGCCCGCATCCGGATGCACGTCCTCGACCCCTGATTCCGCGGGCCGCGCGCGGCGACGGCCTCTCCCGGTCCGCGCGCCCTGCCCGGGGAGCGGGCGGGCAGCCCCGGGGCGGTCACGACCAACGTTCCGGCGTCCTGCAACACCGGGCCCGACGTTCCGCCGGGTTGCAACAGGTCGTGTTGCAGATCCGGGGGAACGTGCCTCCCGAACGGCCCCGCGGTCGCATTCTCAGGGAACGATGCCCGGACCTGTTGCATTTCCGGGGGAACGTCCCCCCGCTTGTCGCATTCCCGCCGAACGTTCGACTCCCCTCGGGCCCTCGCGCCGCACCCCGCGGCCCGCGCGGGGCGCCCCGCGCCGCGAGGCCCGGGCGGGAGGGGGCGGCGGGGGATCGGGCGCCCGCCGCCTCCCCGCGCCCGGGGGCTAGTCGTCCTTGCCGAAGTTCACGACGACGGTGAAGTAGACGGCCACCGGCTCGCCGTTCCTCGTCGCGGGCCGGTAGCGCCACCGCCGGACCGCCTCGACCGCGGCCCTGCCGAAGCCGTATCCCGCCGGCGTCTCCCTGAGGACGCGGAGGTCCGAGACCGTCCCGTCGCCGCAGATCACGACCTGCAGGATGGCCTTCCCCTCCACGCCTTCCTCGCGGGCCTTTTCCGGGTAGGTCGGCGGCACCCGGCTCCCGGGAACCAGCTCCGGGGCCGTGACGCCGTTGGTGCCGGGTATCTGCGGGTTCTCGCAGGCTCTCCCCGTCCCGCTCCCTTCCGCCCGGGCCGGTCCGAGGACACCGGCCACGAGGGGGATCGCCACCGCCAGGACGAGCGCCGCCGCGAGCGCCGCCCGCCCCCACCTGCCGTCCGCACCATGTCGTCTCATCGTCTCGATCCTCCCGCGCAGGCCGCGGGCGGTCTCCGCCATCCCGGCGAAGGCCACCGCCCGCCGCCGCGCCGTCGTTTCCTCCGCCACCCGGACCAGGGCCTCCAGGTAGCGGTTCCCGTCTCCGAGCCGGCGGAGCACCTCCCCGTCGCAGAGCAGCTCCCGCGTCTCCGCGAGGCGCGCCGCCGCCAGCCACGCGAGGGGATGAAAGAACCAGGCGCACCGGGCGACCGCCGCGAGGAGCACGACCAGCGGGTCGCGCCGGCGCACGTGAACGAACTCGTGGAGCAGCACCGGCCCGAGGATCGCGGCGGGCCAGGCCCCCGCCGCCTCCGGCAGCAGCACGACCGGCCGGAGGATGCCGAGGACCGCGGGCGCCGGGAGCCCGGCGTTCCGGCGCACCAGGAGCACCCGGGGCACCCGCCGCAGGCCCGCCCGCCGCGCCTCCGCGGCGGCCGCCGCCAGCACCCCCGGCGAGGGCTCGCGGGTACCGCGCAGGATCCGCCGATGCGCCAGCAGGAGGCGCGCACCGAGGAGGACGAGGAGCAGCGCCGCGCTCCCGGCCCACGCGAGGAGCAGCAGGGCCCCGGCACCGGGCGCCGCGGAGGCCGCCGTGGCGCCGGCCGTCACGCCGGACGCGGCGTCCGCCGGGACGGCCCCCGGGACCGGTGCCCACCGGGCCGGGGCGGGGACCGGCACTCCCCGGAACGGCAGCAGCCAGAGCATCCGGGCGAGGGCGACGAGCCAGGCGGCCTGGCGCACCCGGGCCGGCCAACGGCGCCGGCGGGCCCACGCGTCGAACAGCAGCGCCGCCGCGAGGGCGAGGGTGACCTGGACGAGCAGGAGGCCCGCGCCGCCGGCGTGCCGGGCCGCGAGCTCCACGAGGCGCGCGGTCACCGGTCCTTCCTCCCGCGACGGCCCGGGCCGCCGCGCCGGCCCCGTTCCTTCCGCTCGACGAGGCGCCGCAGGGCGGCGAGCTCTTCCTCGGAGAGGTCCTCGTCGACCAGGTGGGCGAAGAGCGGCTCGAGGGAACCGCCGAGCACCTGCCCGAGGAACTCGCGGATCGCCGGGCCGATCGCCCGGGCCCGGGAGACCGCCGGCGCGTAGACCCGCACCGGCCCGACCCGGCTCACCCGGAGCCAGCCCTTGTCCGCCATCCGGTCGAGCATCGTCTTGGTCGTGCGGTAGTCCCGGCGCGCCCCCTCCTCGGACGCCTCGTGGACCTCCCGGGCGGTCGCCTTCCCGAGGCGCCAGCAGACGTTCATCAGGGACCACTCGCCCCGGGAGAGGGGAACCCGTCTCGTCCTGTCGCCGGTCGCCGCCATCCGTGTCACCTCCTGTAGTAACACTACGACATTTGTCGTAGCCCCGTCAAGACGCCTCCGCCTCGCCGCTGCACGCGCCCCGCGCGGCGGCCGCCAGCCGGTACCGCTCGAGGTGCACCCGGCCGGGGCCCTCCCCGGGGGCGCCGCCGCTCGGCACCCCGGATCCGTTCCCCGGCCCCCGGGTTCCGCCTCCCGTGGATCTCCCCCGGATCCCGCGCCCGCTCCCGCGTAGCGTCCCCCGCGAACGGCGACGAGGTTCCCGCGCGGGGCGGGAACGGGATCGCCGGGAGGATTCCACGATGTCGAACCGGATGCGGAACAACCTCGCGGCCGCGCTGGCGGCCCTCCTCCTCGTCTCGCTGGCGCCGCCGGCGCTCGCCGGGAACGGCCTCGATGCCTTCGTCGCGTCCCTCGAGGGTGCGTGGGCGGCCCGGGCGGTCGAGACCCCCCTGGGCGAGATGCCCTTCGCCCTCCTCTTCGAGCGTCGCCCGGATGGCTCGCTGTCGGCCCACACCCCGTGGGACGCGGAGACGTTCGTCGACGTGACCTTCACCCGGGCCGGTGACGGCCGCTGGCTTCTCGTCGAGCACGCCCGGTTGCCCGAGGCCGGCGAGCAGCAGAGGATTCTCGTGCCGGCGGGGCTCGCCGGGAGCACGCGACGCTTCGTCGACGCGGCCGACCCGGACGTGCTGGCGGTCGACCTGGCGGTCGCGGAGGAGGCGATGGAGATCACGGTCTGGGTGAACGGCCGGCGGCACGTCCACGGCACCCTGCGGCGCCTCCCGGAGGAGGAGGTCCCGGGCCTCCGCGCACAGCTCGAGCAGATGGGGCGTCGTCCCCACCGGCCGGTGGCGCGGGAGGAGAACCGGTGACGCGCTCGAGCGCGGCCGGGACGGCGGGCGGGGGCCGCGGCTCCCGCCCGCCCCGGGCGGGCCTCCTCGCGATCGTCGGCACGCTGCTCGCGGTGGCGGCGGCGCTCGCCGTCTTCCTCGCGAGTGCCCCCGCCGCCCTCCCCCGGGCCTTCGCCTACAGCGCCGTCGTCTCCCTGTGCGTCGGGCTGCCCGTCTGGGCCGGCTGGCGCTACCTGGTTCCCCGGATCGTCGGGGCTCGCCCGACGGCACTCACCCTCGCCCTCGCCGGCGGCGGCGTGATCGTGGTCGGGGTCGGCGCCGGGGCCCTCGCGAGCCGGTTCCTGCTCCGGGCGCTCGGGCTGCCGGTCGGGCCCGGCTTCCTCGGAACCGTGGTCCGCATCGGCCTCGTCGTCTCCGTCGCGGTCTCGGCGGTGCTGGTCGTCGCGCACCGCCTGCTGGCCGAGGCCCATGCCCGGAGCCTCGAGGCGGAGGAGGCCCGGCGCCGCGAGGTGGAGGCCAGGCTCGAGGCCCTGCGGGCGAGGACGAATCCCCACTTCCTCTTCAATGCCCTGAACACGATCGCCGGGCTCGTCCACGAGGACCCGGAAGCGGCCGAGCAGGCCGTCGAGCAACTGGCGGCGCTGCTCCGCTTCACCCTCGAGGCCGGCCGCGCCGAGCGCGTCGCCCTCGGCGACGAGCTGGCGGTGGTCCGCCGCTACCTCGAGCTCGAGCGCGCCCGGCTGGGAGACCGCCTCCGGGCGGAGATCGACGTGGAGGACGGCCTCGACACGCTGGCGGTGCCCCCGCTCGTGCTGCTGCCCCTCGTCGAGAACGCGGTGCGCCACGGGATCGCCCCGCGGGCCGGCGGGGGACGTGTCCGGATCGCGGCCCGGCGGGACGACGGCACCCTGGCCCTCGTCGTCGAGGACGACGGGCCGGGACCCGGAGGCTCGGCTGCCGGCGGAACCGGCACGTCCCTCGCGGACCTGCGGGCCCGCGTCACGCTGCTCGGCGGCGTACTGGAAACGGGACCGGCGGGAGAGAAGGGTTTCCGCGCCGTCGTGCGCCTGCCGGTCGACCGGAAGGAGGACCCCCGGTGACCCTGCGTGCGCTGGTGGTCGACGACGAGGCGGTGGCCCGCCGCCGCCTGCGCCGCCTGCTCGGGAAGGTCGGCGGCGTCGAGGTGGTCGGCGAGGCCCGGGACGGGAGGGAGGCGCTCGAGCGGATCGCCTCCCTCCGGCCCGACGTCGTCTTCCTCGACATCCGGATGCCGGAACTCGACGGCCTGGCCGTGGCGCGCTCGGGGAAGGACCTGCCGGCGATCGTCTTCACGACGGCCTACGACCGGCACGCGGTGGCCGCCTTCGAGGCGGCGGCGGTCGACTACCTGCTGAAGCCGGTCGAGGAGGACCGGCTGCGCGTCGCCGTCGAGCGCGTGCGGGAGCGGCTCGCGCGCAGGGTCGACCCGGCCGCGCTCGCCGCGCTGCTCGAGCGCCTGGGCAGCGGGGCGTCCCCCCCGGCGCCTGCCCGCCTCGCCGCCCGCCACGGGGGCGCGATCCACCTGCTGGACCCGCGGCGCATCACGCGCCTCGTCGCCCGGGGCGGCTACGTGGCGGCCCGCGTCGGCGGGCGGGAGTTCCTGCTCGAGGATTCCCTCGCCGCGCTCGGGGAGCGGCTCGCGCCGCTCGGTTTCGTCCGGGTGCACCGCTCCGAGCTGGTGCGCCTCGACGCGATCCGCCGGCTCCGGCGGGAGGGGGACGGCGCGATCGTCACCCTCGAGGACGGCCAGGAGGCCCGGGTGAGCCGCCGCGCCCTCCCGGACCTGGTCGCCCGCCTCGGCATCGAGCCGCCGGGCTCGTCAGGTCCCTGAGGAACCCTCGCCCGCTCCCGGCGTGAACTCCCGGAAGGCGCGGAGCAGCGCCCGCACCTCGGGGGACCGGGGAGGCGCCGCGGGGACCAGGCCCACGCCCGTTCCCGCGAGGAGCAGCTCGGCTCCCGCCAGCTCTCCCGGGGCGACGGGACGTGTCTCGACGGGGATCCCCAGCGTCCGTGCGCGGTCGATCACGTGGCGACGCGTGATCCCGGGAAGCCCGCCTTCCGGGACCACGAGCCGTTTCCCGGCCCACAGCAGCGGGCTCGTCCGGCTGCCGTCGACCAGGCGCCCTTCCTCGTCCATGACCAGCGCCTCCCACGCCCCCCTTCGCCGCGCCTCCCGGAGGGCGGCGTCCCAGGGAGCCCGCGCGCCGACCTTGTGCCGCGCCAGCGGGGTGGGAACCCGGTGTCCCGTCACGATGGCGGGAAGCCCATGGCGGTGGGGATCCCTGTCCGGCGCCGGGACGGGCCGCGCCGCGAGCACCCACGTGCGCGCCGTCAGCCCGATCCGCACGAGCAGCCCCCGGACCGGGACGGAGCCGTCCGCGAGGTGGCGCTCCACCTCGGCCCACGGGGGGGCCGCCAACCCGAACGCTTCCGCGTCCCGGGAGAGCCGCCTGGCATGGTCGCTCCACCAGCGAGGGCCGCCCGGGAGCAGCCGGACGGTCGTGAAGACGAGCACCCGCCCCGGGTCCTCCCCCGGTTCCGGCGGACGGCCGGCGACGAGCACCGTTCCCGGTCTCATCCCGCGGCCTCCCGGCGCGCGGCCCGGGCCAGCCCGAGGAACCGCGAGAGAAGGTCCATGCCGTTCCCGGAAAGGAGGCTCTCCGGGTGGAACTGGACCCCCCAGGCGGGAAGGTCCCGGTGCCGGATCGCCATCGGGATCCCGTCGACCGTCCACGCGTCCACCTCGAGGCAGGGCGGCAGCTCCGCGAGGGCGAGGGAGTGGTAGCGGCCGAAGGAGGCGGGGTCGGGCAGGCCCGCGAAGAGCCCCCGTCCCCGGTGGCGGACGGCCGCCGCCTCGCCGTGGACGGGCCCCCCGGGGGACTCGCCGAGGCGTGCCCCCAGCACGACGCCGAGCGCCTGGTGGCCGAGGCAGATGCCGAGCAGGGGAACGCCGCGCCCCAGGAACCGGCTGACGACGCGGCACACGGGATCCCCGGGCCGGGGACGCCCGGGACCCGGCCCGACGACGACCGCGTCCCACGTGCCGGCCGGCGGGTCCTCCTCCACGTCGACCACCCGCACCTCCGCCCCGAGGGAGACGAGGTAGTCGACGACGTTCCACGAGAACGAGTCGCGGCACTCGACGAACAGGACCCGCACGGGGTGACGGGCGGCCGGAACGGGCGGCGCCCATGCCGCCCGGCGCTCCGGGGGCCCCGGGGGGGCGCCCCCCGCCTCGCCCCGGGACGCCGCGAGCAGCGCGGCCGCCTTGTGCAGGGTCTCCTCGTGTTCCCGCACCGGGTCCGAGTCGATGACGATCCCGGCACCGACGGGGATGGCGGAGGTGTCACCGAGCCGCCACAGGGTCCGGATCAGGATGTTGAAGTCGCCCCCGCGCGCGTTCAGCCACCCGAGGGAGCCCGTGTACGGGCCCCTCGCCGCCGGCTCCAGCTCGGCGATCGCCCGCATGACGCTCGGCTTGGGCGCCCCGGTGATCGTGCCCCCCGGGAACAGGGAGCGGAGGATCCCGTCGGGCGACGCCCCGCGCCGCCCGCGGACCTCCGAGACCAGGTGCATCACCCGGGAGTAGCGCTCGACGGTGAACGCCTCGGTGACGGTGACGCTGCCGGGTCGGCACACCCGGGCCACGTCGTTGCGCAGCAGGTCGACGAGCATCGCGTGTTCCGCCCGCTCCTTCGGGTCGGCCAGCAGCTCCCCGGCCAGGCGCGCATCCTCGTCCGGCGTCCTTCCCCGGGGCCGGGTGCCGGCGATCGGCCGGGAGGTCACGTGCTCGTCGTCCCACGCGACGAGCCGCTCCGGGCTGCCGGAAACGACCGCCCACGGCAGGCCACCGGGGGCCACCCCCTCGACGAGCCCGAGGAAGGGGCCGGGGTTGGCCCGCCGCAGGGCGACGTAGTAGCGCAACGGGTCGAGCGACGCCGCGGAAAACTCGAACCGGTGGGACAGGTTCACCTGGTAGACGTCCCCCGCACGGATCCTCCGCTGCACCTCGCGCACAGCGGCGAGAAACGCGTCCCGGCGCCAGGTCGCGCGGGGACTCTCCGCCGGCGAGCTTCCCCGGACGGGCAGGGGCCGGAGCCGATCCCCGGGGAGCTCGACCGGGACCCCGTCCTCGACCACCCACCCCCTCGGGTAGAGCCGGAAGACGGCCTCGGGCATTCCCGGGACGGGATCCCGGGTCGGCAGTCCCAGGTGCCTCGCGAACTCGTAGGCGATCCAGCCGATCCAGGCGGGGAAGAAACCGCGCCCCGCCGGCGCCCGCAACCGGTCGAACAGGTCCCCCGCCCGCCCCGCGCGCCGACCGTCCTCGTAGAGGATCCCCCCGTGAACGACGAGTTCCCGGGCGGGATCGATGCCCAGGATCGACCGTCGGCCGAAGGGTACCCGCGGTCCCAGGGACTCGAGGAGCGCCGGTGCGAGGCCCGCCTCGCGGGCCGCCCCGTAGAGGCCCGGCAGGTCCATGCTTCCTCCGGAAGGGACGGGGCGGCCGCGAGCGGCCGCCCCCGCGCGCTTCCCGGCGCGGCGCCGGTCAGGAGACGACGCCGTGCTTCTTCCCGACCTTCGTGAAGGCCTCGATCGCCCGGTCGAGGTGCTCCTTCTCGTGGGCGGCGGAGACCTGGACGCGGATCCGGGCCTCTCCCTTCGGCACGACCGGGTAGAAGAAGCCGATCACGTAGATCCCCTCCTCGAGCAGGTCGTCGGCCATCTTCTGGGCGAGGACCGCGTCGTAGAGCATGATCGGCACGATCGGGTGCCACCCCGGCTTGATGTCGAAGCCGGCGGCGGTCATCTGCTCGCGGAAGTACTTCGTGTTGCTCTCCAGCCGGTCCCGCAGCTCCGTCGTCTCGGAGAGCCGGTCGAGCACGGCGATCGACGCGCCGACGACGACCGGCGCGAGGGCGTTCGAGAACAGGTAGGGCCGCGAACGCTGCCGCATCAGGTCGACGATCTCCCGGTGGCTGGCGATGAAGCCGCCGGAGGCCCCGCCGAGCGCCTTCCCGAGCGTGCTGGTCACGATGTCGACCCGGTCCTGGACCCCCCAGTACTCCGGCGTACCGCGGCCGGTCTTCCCGACGAAGCCGGTGGCATGGGAGTCGTCGACCATGACCAGGGCGTCGTACTTCTCGGCGAGGTCGCAGATCTCCGGGAGCGGGGCGACGTCGCCGTCCATCGAGAAGACGCCGTCCGTCGCGATCATCCGGAAGCGGGCTCCCTGCGCCTCCTTCAGCTTCGCCTCCAGGTCGTTCATGTCGCCGTGCTGGAAGATGTACCGCTTCGCCTTGCACAGGCGGATGCCGTCGATGATCGACGCGTGGTTGAGCCGGTCGGTGATGATCGCGTCCTGCTCGCCGAGCAGCGGCTCGAAGACACCGCCGTTGGCGTCGAAGGCGGCGGCGTAGAGGATCGAGTCGTCCAGCCCCAGGAACCTCGCGATCTTCTCCTCGAGCTCCCGGTGGATGTCGAGCGTCCCGCAGATGAAGCGGACGGAGGACATCCCGTAGCCCCGCTCGTCGAGGACGCGGTGGGCCGCCTCGATCAGCCAGGAGGCCCCGGAAAGGCCGAGGTAGTTGTTGGCGCAGAAGTTGATCACCTTCCGGCCGTCGGCCAGGGTGATCTCCGCCCCCTGGGGGCTCGCGATGATCCGCTCGGTCTTCCACAGGCCCGACTCGCGGATCCCGTCGAGCTCCTGCCGGAGGAAATCGCGCAGCTTGCCGTACATGACGCCTCCTTTCCTGGGCTCAGCGAACGTACAGGTCGACCCGGCGGAACAGGTGCACCGTCCCGGCCACCAGCAGGAAGACCCACAGCACGAAGAAGACGACCGCCCCGGCGAACGCCCACCAGGGCACCGTCGCCGCGACCAGGTCCCACAGGGTGGCGTCGGCCGGCGCGGCCCCCTGCTTCTTCAGGGCGGCGAGGCCGAAGCTCATCATGCCCAGCAGGTGCTCCCGGGGCCAGAGGGCCGCGATCGCCAGCACGAGACCGCCCCAGCCGGTCAGCGGCCACAGCAGGCGCGCCATCCGCCGCCGCGCCAGCAGGAGGCCGCCCGACAGGAGCAGGAGCACGGCCACCGCCAGGTGGGTCCACGTGAAGACCTTCCAGAGGCGGACGATCTGCCGGAAGTCCGCCCCGGGGGGCCGCCGCCAGGGCACCAGGTAGTCGAAGAACGGGATCGCCCCCACCGGGATCGCCCCGGGCGCCACGCGCGCGACGATCCACAGGCCCCCGACCAGGACGCCGGTGAAGACCGTCAGCAGGCCGAGCACGCGGCCCCAGCTCTCCGCCTCGAACCAGCCCTGCCGCGCTCCCGGGGCCATCAGCGGTCCTCCCGGCCCCGTCAGCGGAGCTTCTCGGTCCAGACCCGGTCCTCCAGGCGCTGGAGGATCTCGTCGGCGATCTCGTCCGGGGTCCGGCCCAGGGTCTCGACGACGACGTCCGCCTTCTCGTACTCCTGCCGGAACGTCTCGTACCGGTTGATGAAGGTCTCGTGCCCCTCCGGGTCGGCCCGGAGCGAGCCCTTCTCGATCGCGCCGGCGATGCACTCCTCGAGGGACGCGTCGACGAAGACGGTCACCCCCGCCTGCTCCATCGTCCGCCGGTTGCCGCGGTCGAGGAACGTCCGCGTGCCGAGGACGCAGATCGACGGCGGGCCGGTGGCGACGGCGACCAGGGCCCGGCGCTGGCGCTGCCGGAAGCCGCTGTCCCCCTCCTTGCGCAGGACCTCGACGAGGGGCATCCGGGCCGAGGCCTCGATCACCTCGTCCAGCACGAAGAACGGGCGGTCGAGCCGGTCCGCGAGGACGCGGCCGACCTCGGCCCGCGGGGAGCCCTCGTACCCGAGGACGAACAGTCGATCGGGAATCATGCCTCACTCACCTCCCGGGGCCGCCGGCCCGGGCCGGCCGCTCCCGTCAGCGCCGGGAATCGAGGGATCCCCGGCATGCACCCATCCCTTCTCCCCGGCGCGCACGGGAAAGGGCAACGTGTTCTCTTCCGGGGTGCGCGGGCAGACGTAGATCTTCCTGCCGTAGGCGCAGAGGGGATGGTAGGCCAGGTTGAAGTCGAGAACATACCAGTCGTCCGGCCCGGGGGCCAGATCGACGTAGCGGCCGACGACGTAGGTCTCCTTCCCGGACGTGGCGTCCCGGAAGGGGAGAAACAGGTCGTCCTCGTGGCCGGGCGGCAGGTCCTTGAGCCGGTAGACCTGGAGCCGCCAGCGCTTCCCGTCGTGGTCGAACTCGACGTAGCCGACCTTCGCCGCCGGCCGCTCCCTGCCCGAGGTGGTCACCACGATGAACGGGACCTCCTCGGGCCACCGGTGCAGCTTGACGACGAACCGCCATGCCGGGTCGTAGGGCCAGTACCGGAGCCCCCGGAACGACGCCCGCAGGTCCTCGCGGATCGGCGAGTCCGGGTCGGTCCGGAACTCCTCGTCCTTCGCGGCGCGGCGCGCCGCGACCTCCTCCGGCGAGAGGAACGGCATCTCTTCCGCGGGCGGCGGCGTCTCCGCCGGCGGGGCCGACGGGCCGCAACCCGCGAGGCCCGGAATCGCCAGGGCGAGGGCGAAGGCGAGGCTCGGCCCGGGGAACGCGGTGCGCATCGATCACTTCCCGGCGACGCGGTCGAACGAGGCCGCCAGGTCGCGGATGATGTCGTCCGGGTGCTCGATGCCGATCGAGAGCCGGATCCCGCCGGGATCGATCCCGGCGCCGAGCTTGGCGTCCTCGGGGACGACCGCGTGGGTCATCGCCGCCGGCATCTCGATCAGGGTCCGGAGCTGGCCCAGGCTGACCGCGAGGGTGATCGTGTAGGCGTTCTCCGCCACGTCGTCGACGAACCGCTTCGCCAGCTCGAACCGCTCCCGCGGCTCTCCCGCGAGCTCGAAGTAGATCATGAACCCCGGCATGAACTCGCCGTCGAAGTCGAGCATCTGCTTCCGGGCGATCTCCTTCCAGGGAAAGTCCTCGCGGCCCGGGTAGTGGACGCGGCCGACCATCGGGTGGTCCGCGAGGAAGTCGGCGACCTTTCGCGCCACCCCGGCCTGGCGATGGATCCGCATGTTCAGGGTAGGCAGGCCGTAGACCAGCGTCGGCCAGGCCGACTTGGGGGCGAGGACGCCGCCGAAGTCCTTGCGGTAGAGGATCAGCTGGCTCTCGAGGGAGGCCGGCCCGGCGACGACGCCGCCCATGTCGGTGCCGAAGCCGCCGACGTTCTTGGTGAGGGAATAGGCCACCAGGTCGGCCCCGTGCCGGAGGGGCCGCTGGCCGGCGGGCGTCGCGAACGTGTTGTCCACGACGGTCCAGATCCTCTCCTCCGGCGACCGGTTCTCGTTGTGCCGCGCGACGACCCTCGCGACGGCCTCGATGTCGATCACCTCGAGGATCGGGTTCGTCGGGGTCTCGAAGTAGACGACCCGGGTCTCCGGCCGGATCACCTCGTCGAGGACCGCGGGGTCGGTCAGGTCGACGTAGCTCCCCTCGATCCCGTAGCGGGGAAGCCACCCGGTCAGAAGGCTGTAGGTGCAACCGTAGAGGGTGCGATGGGCGACGAAGTGCTCGCCCTGGCGGAGCAGCACGCCGAACGCCGCCGAGATCGCCGCCATGCCGGTGGCGAAGCAGAGGGCCATCTCGGCCCCCTCGGCCATCGCCAGGTGGTCCTCGAGCATCGCCCGGGTCGGCTCGTCCAGCCGGTCGTAGATGTAGACCGGGTGGCGGCGGTACTCCCGCTCCTCCGGGTCGGCGAACTCCTGGAACCCCATCGCGCCACGCTCGGCGCTGTCCAGCCGGTAGGTCACCGAGCTGGAGAGGGGCGGGACGACGTGGTGGTCGTAGTCCCACTGGCCGGTCCGGTGCCGGCCGTGGACGAGGAACGAGCGCAGGTTGTAGTTCCCCTCCCGAACCTCCTTGTGGAAGGGGGTCTCGTCGGGTCGCTTCCGGTCGTTCATCGGGCACCTCTCGGGAGGACGTCTCTCCCCGGAAAGGGAAGAGGATACCCCATCCCCGCGCCCCCCCGGGAAGCCGGGGCGGCCCCGTCGCCGCTACCAGGCGACCGGCAGCCGGGCCCGCTGGCCGGTCCGTTTCGAGCGGAAGACGACGTACCCCTCCTGGCGCCCGTGGGCCCAGAGGGCCGCCGTGATCCGGACGTCGTCCCGGCAGTACCGCTCGACCAGGTCGAACCGGCCCTCCGCCACCCAGGCGAGGGACTGGAGCCCGTCGGCGGACTTCCCCTCCCCGATCGTCTCCTTCGCCAGGTGGGCGAGCGACAGGCGAAAGCCGAGGCGCGCCCGGACCTCGGAGAGCAGGTCGAGGGTGCGGACCCGCCGGACGCGGTCACCGGCGTACGCCTCGAGGACGGCGAGGTCGAACCGGTCGACGTTGAACCCGACGACCCGGTCGGCGGCGAGCAGGTCCTCGACGAGTTCCTCGGCGTCCTCCTCGAAGTAGGTCCGGAAGGCGCCGGTCTCGCCGTCCAGCACCACCCCGAGGGCGAGGCCCATCTCCCGGACGTTCCCCCACCCGCCGACGTCCCGGGCCCCGCGCAGGGTCTCGAGGTCGAAGAAGAGCCAGCGGCCCTCCTCCGGGTGGAGCAGCTCCGCGGGCCGGGCGAGCCCCTCCGGCCAGGGCTCGTCCTCGAGGAGGACGACGGCCGGCGCCGCGGCCCCGGTGGACGCGCGCGCGGCCCCGGGGGAACGGGTTCCCGGGGGGGCGGCAGGGCCGCCGCCCGGCGGCCCGCCTCGCGCCGCAGGCTCCCGGGCAGGGCCGACCCGAACGCCCGGCGCGGTGCGGCCCGTCGCCTCCTCGCCCGGCCCGAGGAACCCCTCCGGCAGCGGCCCCCCGCCGCGGACCCCCCCGTGCACCCCGCGCCGGTGCCGGGAGAGGGCCGCCGCGACCTCGTCCTTCCCCGCCGCGGGCCGCCGGGGAAGCTCCACCTCGCCGAGGGCCACCCGGAGGACCGCCGCCGCCCCCGCCTTGTCGAGGGGACGGTTCCCCGAGCCGCACTTCGGCGAGTGGATGCAGGCCGGGCACCCGTCCTCGCACGGGCATTCCGTCACGAGGCGCAGGGTCCGCTCGAGCAGCTCCTCCGCCCGCTCGTACCCGGTGCGGGCAAGGCCGACCCCGCCGGGCACCCCGTCGTAGACGAAGATCGCCGGCCCCCCGACCCGGGGGTGCCGGGCGTAGGAGATCCCCCCGAGGTCCCACCGGTCGCAGATCGCGAGGAGCGGGAACAGGCCGATCTCCGCGTGCTCGACGGCGTGCAGGCTGCCGGCCGGGTCGTACCCCTCGGCGACCAGCCAGGCGAGCAGGTCCTCCGGCAGCTCGAGCCACGCGCCGGTGGTCTCCAGCACCTGGGGCGGCGCCTCGAGGGGGTGGCGGGAGATCTCCTCCTGGGTGAACAGCCGCTTCTTCGCGTACCCCTCGATGAAGGTCGTCACCCGCAGCCGCCCGTGGGCGAGGCGCCCCGGGCCGAGGGGCCGCTCGGCGAACCGCTCGAGGATCTCGGTCTCCTTGCGGGCGTAGACCTGGGTGAAGTGATCGACCTCGTCCCGCTCGAGGACGATCACGTGGCGGTCGGGATCGAGCTCGCGCGAGACGTACGTCTGCCCGGCGTGGAGGTAGACCGCCCCGGGATGCCCCTCGAACCAGGCCCGCGCGTCGTCGAGGGTGCCGAGGGTCCGGCCGGAGCCCGCCTCGACGAGCTGCCAGGTCGTCCCGGTGCTGCGCAGGGAGACCTCCCGCTGGGGGCGCCGGCGGAGCGTCGCGTACGCCTCCCGCTCGTCGAGGCGCAGCAGCCGCCCCTCGGCGGCCAGCCGCTCGGCCCGCCGGACCGCCGCCTCCCCGCCGAGGGCCGCGAGGTCCGCCGGGGCGAGGGGCGCCTCCGCCGCGGCGCAGACCAGGTGGGCGTCGGCGATCGCGTCGTTGCCCGGGTCGAGGACCACCCGCTCGAACGAACCCGAGAAGAACTGCTCCGGGTGACGGACGACGTACCGGTCGAGGGCGTCCGGCAGGGCGACCAGCACCGCGAGGGACTCCCGGTCCTGGCGGCCCGCCCGCCCGATCCGCTGCCAGGCGGTGGCGAGGGAGCCGGGGTAGCCGACGAGGATGCAGGCGTCGAGGCCGCCGACGTCGATCCCCGCCTCGAGGGCCGAGGTGCTGATCACGCCGGCCAGCTCCCCGCCGAACAGGCGCCGCTCGATCTCGCGCCGCTCCTCCGGGAGGTACCCGGCCCGGTAGCTCGCCACCCGGGGGGCGAGCCGCGGCCAGCCCCGGGCGAGCCACTGGTGCATGAGCTCGGTGACGCGCCGGGCCCTGGTGAACGCGATCGTCCGGTGGCCCGCCTCGATGGCGAGGGCGAGGGCCCGGACGGCGACGGTGTAGGGGCTGACCATGTCCGGCTCGAGGAAGACGACGTGCCGGGCGGACCGGGGTGCGCCGGACCGGTCGACGACGGCGAACGGCTCGCCGCAGAGCGTCTCGATGAACTCGCCGGGCGCGCCGATCGTCGCGGAGCCGGCGACGAGCCGTGGCCGGGCCCCGGCCCGGCGGGCGATCCGCAGGAGCCGCCGGAGCACGTGGTGGACGTGGGCGCCGAAGATTCCACGGTAGACGTGGGCCTCGTCGAGGACGACGAGGGAGAGCCTCCCGAGGAACTCCCGCCACGAGTCGTGCCACGGCAGGATCGCCAGGTGCAGCATGTCGGGGTTCGTGACGATGACCGCGGGCGGCTTCCGGCGGATCTTCCGGCGCAGGGCGTCCGGCGTGTCGCCGTCGTAGACCTCGGCGGCCTCCCCGGGCGCGAGGCCGAGGGGGGCGAGCATCCTCCGGATCGCGGCGAGCTGGTCCCGGGCGAGGGCCTTCAGCGGGTAAAGGAAGATCGCCCGGGCCTCCGGGTCCTCGGCCCGGCGCGCCAGGAACGCGAGCAGGTACGCGAGGGTCTTCCCCGAGGCGGTCGGCGTCGCGAGGAGGACGTTCTCGCCGGCCGCGACCCGGTCGAGCGCCTCGGCCTGGTGGACGTAGAGCCGCTCGACGCCCAGGGCGGCCAGCGCCTCCCGCGCCCCCGGCGGCCAGGCCCGCGGCTCGGCGTGGCGGGCGGGCTCCGCCCCCGCGACGCCCCGGAAGCGGACGTGGGGAGCGATCCGCTCCTCCCGCACCAGCCTGTCGACGAACTCGCGCACCGCGTCACCCCGCCCGGCGCCCCGTTCCTCCCCCGCGCCCGGCCCTCCCCGCCGATCATGCCCGGCCCTCCCGCCCGGCGCACCCCTCCCCCTCCCGCTCCCGGGACCCGATGTCGGACCCGGCCGGAGACGCCCCGCCGACAGGGAACGGGGGAAAACGCACGAATCTCGACAGGGAAGGCACCTTTCTGCAATGTTGCCGACAGAGAACCGGGTTTCACGCGATTCCGGCCCCCGGGAAGGCCACGAGAAACGAAGAGCCGACAGACATCCGACGAATGCCCGGCGATGATTCCCCCGAACGTCTTGCAGGAACCCCTGCTCTCTGCTCCGGGCATTGCATTCCGGCCGGTTCTCCGTGCGCGACGGGCTGCAGCCCTTCCCGGGAGAGAATCCCGCGAGATCCGCGGCCCGGGCGTGCCGGGGGAGCGCCGCGCCCGGCGGCGGTGGAGCCGGGCGCGGAAGGGTGGCAGGCTTCCCCCGGTTCCGCCGCACGACGGGGACGGCGCCGCGTCCCCCGGGAGGTCCCGATGAACGGTCCGCTCCTCGCCTCGATGCCGCCGATCGCCAAGTCCCTCGAGCTCTGGAGCCTGGTGAGCTTCTTCCAGCTCGCCCTGGCGCTGCTGGTCGTCGGGTTCCTGCTGCACCTGGCCGACGACTACTACCGGCGGACGTTCGCGTCGTTCCGGCTGAAGCTCTCGGGCGAGAACTGGGGGATCGTCTTCCTGGTGTTCCGGGACGGCTCGCTGTTCGCCTCGTTCGTCGCCGGGCTCCTGCTCCTGAACCTCGACATCATGGCGGACATCAAGCTCGCCGTACCGTTCGTGCCGTTCGCGACGGTGCTGACCGGGGCGGCCCTGGTCATCAAGCTGACCCGCGACGTCTCGGAGCCCGGCGGCGCGCGGCGCGCCTTCCTCTGGCTGCTCGGCGGGGCGACCGCGCTCGCGCTCCTCGGCTACGTCTTCGTGATGGAGGCCGCCCCCGACGAGTGGACCAACGCGCCGTTCTGGCGGCTGATGCGCTCGATGCGCTCGAACGAGAACCCCGCCCTCGCCACCTGGAGCTTCGCGATCGCGTTCCCGCTCCTGCTCCTCGAGTTCGCCTGGCTCCTCGTCGCCGCCGGCCGGCGCGGGGACCGTCAGTAGAGGACGAGGACCGGGAGGTCGGTCCCGGCGATCATTTTCTCGACCGGGGAGACGCCCACCGCGCACTCCTCGGCCCGGTAGCCCCAGGAGCCGACGATCAGCAGGTCGTGACCGTGCCGGTGGACCGCCTCGAGGATCGCCTCGTCGTGGGGCCCCTCCTCGGGGAGGTCCTCGAGCTCGACCCAGCGCACCTCCGCCCGGTGCTCCTCGACGTGGCGCCGGACGTGGTTCCACTGCTCGCGCGGATGGTATCCCGGAACCTTGACGATCGTCAGCGGAACGCCGAGCAGGTGGGCGAGGTCGAGCGCCGGGTCGAGCGCCCCGTGGGACGCCGCGCGCCCGTCGTAGGCCAGGACCGGCTTCTCGATCCGCTCCGGGAACGAGGCACCGGTGACCAGGACCGGGGCCGGCAACCGGCGGAGGACCTTCTCGACGACGTGACCCAGCTCGCCGCGAGGGGCCTCGTTCCGACCGCGCTTGCCGAGCGCCAGCAGGTCGGCGTCGCGCCCGTGGGAGAGGATCCACCCGGCCGGCCGTCCGACCTCGATCAGCCGGTCGACCGGCAGGCCCGCCTCGCGGGCGGCCTTCTCCGCCTCGTCGAGGATCTCCCGCCCCTCGCTCTTGAAGGCCGCGGCCAGCTTGTCCCCGATCTCGTCGATCGTCCCGATCTCGAAGAAGGTCGGCAGCTTGGCCAGGGTGCCGCCGACGAGGCGACCGGCATCGACCACGTGGAGCAGGTGCAGGACGCCGCCGGCGAGCCGGGCGAGGAAGATCGCCCCGGCGAGGGCCGCGCGGGACTCCGGGGAACCGTCGAGGGCCACCAGCACGTGTCCGGTCTTCATCAGCCGTCCTCCTCCGGTGCGGGGAGCCGCGATTCTATCCCAGCGGGCCGGTTCCCGGGTATCCTCTGTCCTCTCACCCGGGGCCCGGGCGCACCTGCCCGCCCCGCCACGGACGGCAGATGCAGCTTCCCTACCTCTCCGGCGAGCTCCGCGAGGCCTTCGACGCCTGGCTCGAGGCGACCCTCGCCCGGTACGTGCCGCCGCTGACCTTCACCGAGCTCCGCAAGGGCGTTCGCGCCCTCAACGAGCTGTGGAACCGGGCCGGGTCGGGCGCCGCCCTCGCGCAGCGGGTGACGGAGGGGCTGGGGAAGCGGGCCGCGCTTGCGACGTACTTCGCCGCCCTGCGGTTCCTCGCCACCCACCACGCCCTCCAGATGGTCGGGGAGGTCCTCGGGGCACCGCGCGAGATCGTCGACGCCGGGTGCGGAACGGGCGCCGTCGGGGCGGCCGTGGCCCGGACCATCGCCCCCGGGGCCCGGATCGTCGGCATCGACCGCTCGGGGTGGGCGCTCGACGAGGCCCGCCGCACCTGGGAGGCCTTCGGGCTCCCGGGAAGGACGGTCCGCGACGAGCTCCCGTCGGGGCTGCCCTTCCCCTCGCGGGGCCGGCTGCTCGTCCTCGGCTGGTCCGCGAGCCGCCTGGACCCGGCGCCGCGGGAACGGCTGCTCGCCCGGGCAGTGGCCCACGCGAAGAAGGGGGGCGGTCTCCTGGTCCTCGAGCCGATCTCCCGGAAGGCGGGGGTCACCTGGTGGAACGAGTGGACCGAGCGGCTCGCCCCGGTCGGGGTCCGGGAAGAGACGGTCCGGGTCGCCATCCACCGGCCCCGTTTCGTCCGCGAGATGGACCGGGCCGCCCGCCTCGACCACCAGGTGATCGGCGCCCGGGTGCTGGTGGGCAGGCGGACCTGACACCGCGGGGCTTCCCGTCGCCTCCCTTGCGCCCCACTCCCTTTCCCCGTACCTCTTGGGCCGACCGCGGTCCGATCTTCCCTGGACCGAAGGAGATGTCATGCGCCGTCTCGCCGCGCCCCTTTCGTTCCTGTGTCTCGCGTGTCTCTGCCTTCCGCTCCTGCCCGCCCGGGCCGGCGACGGCCCGCGGCCGGACGCGTCGATCCAGCCGCGGATCGTCGAGAGGGACCTCGGCGAGGAGGAGGAAATCCGGGCCCGGCACGAGTGGTTCTTCGCACCGCGCCGCCAGGGAACCCTGGGCCCCGGGGACATGGCGATCCTCCGGCAGATCGCCATCGACTTCACCCGGGAGCGGATCCTGGCGAAGCGCGCGCGGACCGACGCCGGTTACGACGAGACGGAGAACTGGTGGGTGGAGATGGGCCCCTCCCCATCCCACTTCGGCACCTGGAGGTTCGGTGACGTCGCGGGGCGGGTTCCCGCGCTCGCCGCGGACTGGGACTCGGGAACGATCTGGGCCGGCACCGCGAGCGGCGGCCTGTGGAAGACGACCAACGACGGGGCGACCTGGGAGGAGATGATCCACGACACCGGCACCCAGACGGTGGGGGCCGTCGCCGTCGACCCGAACGACCCGGACGTGATCTGGGTCGGCACCGGCGAGAACACGCAGGGGTGCGAGGGGTACTTCGGGATCGGGATCCTCCGGAGCACCGACGGCGGCCTGACCTGGGAAGAGCGCAACGGGACCGAGGGCCAGGACCTCGAGGACATCGCCTCGTTCGCCTCGATCGTCGTCGATCCCCGGGACTCGAACCACGTCGTCACCGGCGGACGTCACCGGGGCTGTTCCACGGGGAACTCCTGGTTCTCCGGGATCTACACCACGGACGATGCCGGCCTGCACTGGACGAAGCGCCTGGCGGACGTGAGCGTCTACGAGATCCAGCAGGACCCGCAGGTTCGGGACACCTGGTGGGCCGCGACGAACCAGGGAATCTGGAAGTCGACCGACAACGCGGTCACCTGGACGAAGCAGACCGCCTCGAACCTGCCGTCGGCCAACACCGACCGCACCGAGCTCGCGATCGCGCCCTCCGACGGGAACGTCGTCTACGCGCTGTTCGCCAGGGGCAACAGCGGGGACCCGGAGTTCTGGCGGACGACCAACGGGGGCGCCTCCTGGGAGCTGATGAGCGACGGCTCCGACGCCTGCGACGGCCAGTGCTGGTACAACATGACGCTCGCGGTCCACCCGACCGACCCGGACGAGGTCTACCGCGGCACGATCCACGTCTTCCGCTCGACCGACGGGGGCGCCACCTGGACCGACCTCTCGAACAACTGGGGATCCAACCAGAAGGTCCACCAGGACACCCACTTCATCCTCGTCGATCCCGACCACCCGGGGACGTTCTGGGTCGGCTGCGACGGCGGCGTCTGGAAGACGACCGACCGGGGCGAGACGTTCGAGAACCGGAACGGCAACATGAACCTCACCCAGTTCTACGCGGTGGGAGTGCATCCGACCGACGGCGGGACGATCTGCGGCGGCGCCCAGGACAACAGCTCCCTCGCCCGGACGACGAGCAACGTCTGGGACCTGCAGGCGGTGACCGGCGACGGCTTCGTCTGCCACGTCGACCCGGTGAACCCGGACATCAACTACATCTCGTCCTACCCCTCGGGGGGGTACCCGCACATCTCGCGCTCCGACAACGGGATCCTCGGTTCCTTCCACGGGATCACCGGCGCGGAGAACGGCATCATCGGGGGGGACCGGATCAACTGGGTGACGCCCTACGTCCTCGACCCGCACAGCCCGAACATCCTCTACCTGGGCACGCACCGGGTCTACAAGTCGACGAACCACGGTGACCACTGGGACCCGGTCTCCGACGACCTGACCGGGGGCTCCGGCAACATCAAGACGCTGGACGTCAACCGGAACTTCCCCGAGACCGTGCTCGCCGGCACGACCAGCGGGAAGGCCTGGATCACGCGGGACGGTGGCGCGAACTGGGAGGAGATCACCGACGGCCTGCCGAGCCGGGAGATCAACGACGTCGCCTCGGATCCGACCGACCCGGACCACGCCCTCGCCGTCGTCTCGGGCTTCAACACCGCCCACCTGTGGGAATGGACCAGGGGAGGCACCTGGCAGCCGATCGGCGACGGGCTGCCGAACGTCCCCGCCAACACGGTGGTGATGCTCGATGACCAGCGGGTCTTCGTCGGGACGGATACCGGTGTCTTCCGCAGTATCGACGGCGGCCGGAACTTCCAGCCGTTCATGAACGGCCTGCCCCGGGGCACGGTCATCGATGACCTGAAGTACAACCAGGACCTCGACCTCCTGACCGCCGGCACCTTCGGGCGGGGCGCCTGGCAGATCCAGGTCGACCCCCTCGGGCCGATCGTCCAGTACGACTCGATCGAGCAGCCGCTGGTCGAGGTCGACGGGGACGGCGACGGCAGCGTCGAGCCGGGCGAGACCTGGGAGGTCCGCCCGTTCCTGCGCAACGTCGGCTCGGAGACGGCGAACGGCGTGACCGCGCGGCTCGCCACCGCCACGCCTCGCGTGACGATCGAGGGGGACGACGTCCGGGCCTACGGGGACATCGCCGCCGGCGCCCGGGCCGGGGCGGAGAGCCGGTACCGGTTCGTGGTCGATCCGGACTTCCCCTGCGGCGAGGAGATCGTCTTCGATGTCGTCGACATCCACTCGACGAACGACCCCGGCACCTACAAGGACGCGCCGGGCGCGTTCACCGTCACCGTGGTCGACCACTACCTCGACCCGATCGACCACACGATCGCCGAGGACGACATGGACCCGGACACCGAGCTCGACTGGTCCCACGAGGCGATCAACCCCGGGTTCTGGTGGTGCCAGATGCCCTACGTCGACGAGTGGCACCTCGACCAGAAGGACGCCGAGCACGGGCAGAGCTGGCAGTGCGGCAACGGGGCGGGCTACGCGAAGACGAACTACGCCTGGCTCTACCTGGGGGGCCGCGACTCCGGCGGCGGGCCGGGCTTCACGATCCCCGCGGAGGCCATCGGGGCACGCCTGACCATCGTCCACCGCTACCGGACCGCGTTCGAGCTGGACGGTGGCCAGGTCGTGATCGACGCGTCGCCGGACGGCAGCGACGTCTACGAACCCCTCGAGCCGGATGGCGGGTACGACGGAGAGCTGCAGACGGGCCGCTGCAACGGGCTCGAGGGCAAGGAGGCGTTCACCGGTGACTCGGGCGGCTGGGTCACGACCACGTTCGACCTGGGAAAGTACGCCGGGAAGACCTTCTGGCTGGCGTTCGTCTTCGGCTCGGACAGTTCCTCGGACAACGGGATGGAAGGCTGGTGGATCGACAGCGTGACGATCGAGTGGACCGAGCAGGGCGCGTCGGTCTGCCAGCAGACCGCGTGGCCGGGAACCGTCCCGGGAACGGCGACCTTCGAGAAGCTCGGAGACGGCACGATCCGGGCGACCTGGGACGACGCCTGCAACGCGGCGGAGGTTCCCGGGCAGACCTACTCGATCCAGGCCGGCGACCTCGGCGCGCTCCACGACGCGGCGAGCTGGACCCACGCGCCGATCGACGGCCGGTGCGACCGGACGTCACCGGACACGTTCACCCCCGGGGACGGCAGCCGGTACTACCTGGTCGCCGCCCACCTCGATGGAAAGGAGGGCGGGCTCGGCACCGGCTCGGACGGTGCCCCGCGCCCCCACGCCTCGGACACCTGCGGGCTGCCGCGGGAAGGGGCCTGCCCCTGAACCGAGCGTCGAGCGGGGAACGGACACGCGAGGGGCGCGGCGTGCCGCGCCCCTCCTCTTCCCCTCGTGCGGGGGCCGGCTAGGGTCGCCGGGCGGCCGGCCGCGGGGCCGGGCGCTCCCGCACGGGCCAGTCGTACAGTTCCCCGAACGCCTTCTCGCCCGGCAGCGGCGGGTGCTTCGCCGGGTCCCAGTCGACCACGTGGAGCACCTCGCGGCGCTTCGCCTCGTCGAGGGGCGGCGGGGAGAGCCACGGGAAGAACGCCGCCCGGACGATCCGGGCCTCCTCGTAGAACGTCGGTTCGCGCCCGAGGCCCACCCGCACGAACGCCTCGAGGGCATCCTGCATCTTCTCCGGCAGCTCGCCCGCCAGGGCGTCGAGCGCCGCCCGCGCCGCGGCGTTCATCCGGGGCTCGACCGGTCCCATCTCGAAGGTCGCGACCAGCTCGCCCTTCCGGGCGTGAACCTCCACGACGTTCCCCGTGACGGCAAAGTCGACGAGCGGGCGCCCGGGCACCGGCGCGAAGCTGAACCACCGGCTGCCGCCGCCCCCCGGCTTCTCCTTGACCAGGATCTCCGCGTCCAGCGGCGTGCCGTCCGGCGCGGTGAACAGCACCCGCACCCGGTGCTTGGCGCCCCGGGAGATGTTCTCGAGGAGCGTGTAGGAGGCAGCGGGGACCCCCGGCGACGGGACGGTCTCGCAGCGCACCCGCGCCCAGGTGAACCCGCCGTCCGCCGCCGGGGCGGGCGGCACCACCACGGCGAGCAGGGCCAGGACCAGGACCAGTTCCCGGGTTCCACGCATCGGCCGTCCTCCCTTCTCGGTTCGCTGCTGCCCGACCCACCCGGCCGGGCACGGAGAAAACGGTACATCCCGGACCGCCCCGGCGGCAACGCGGGCGCGCGGGCGGCGCGCTCCGGGCGGTTCTCCGGGCGTGACGAGCGGCCCCGCGACACGCGCCGGGCCGGTCTATGCTGGGGGCCCTCGAAACCACGGAGGAGCTTCCATGCGCGCCCGTCTCGCCGCAGTTTCCCTGGTCGTCGCGTTCCTCGCCGTCGCGCCCTTCGCCCGGGCGGCGATCACGCCCCACGGAGGCATGCTCCGGTACCCGGATGTCGGCACGGACCGGGTCGTCTTCTCCTTCGCCGACGACCTCTGGACGGTCCCCCTCGAGGGCGGTCGTGCCGCGCCGCTCTCGAGCCCGCCCGGGTTGGAGGCGCTGCCGCGATTCAGCCCGGACGGAAAGTGGATCGCGTACATGGCGAACTACGAGGGGAACTCCGAGATCTACGTCGTCCCCGCCGACGGGGGCGTGCCCCGCCGCGTCACGTGGCACCCGGCGACCGAGATCCTCTGCGACTGGACGCCGGACGGGAAGATCCTCTTCTTCCAGAACGGGCTCACCGGCCTCGCCCGCCAGACCCGGCTCTTCACCGTGAGCCCCCGGGGGGGCATGCCGGAACCACTGCCCGTTCCCTACGGGGCGTTCGCCACGCTGAGCCCGGACGGGACGCGGCTGCTCTACACGCCGCACACGCGCGACTTCCGCACCTGGAAGCGGTACGTGGGCGGGATGGCCACCGACCTGTGGCTGGTCGACCTCGAGAAGAGAACCTCCCGCCGCATCACCGACTGGGAAGGAACCGACACCCAGCCGATGTGGTTCGGCGACCTCGTCTACTACCTCTCCGACGCCGGGCCGGCCCACCGCCTGAACGTCTGGTCCTGGGACCCGGCGACCGGCGAGCACCGCCAGGTGACGCACTTCACGGACGACGACGTCCGCTTCCCCGGCATCGGGCCCGGTCCCGATGGCAGGGGCCGGATCGTGTTCCAGCTCGGCAGCGGCCTGCACGTGCTGGACCTCGGCTCGGGCCGCGTCCGGCGGCTCGAGGTCACGATCCCCGGCGACCGCCCGACGCTGATGCCGCGCCCGGTGGACGCCGCTGAGTTCATCCAGTCGTGGGACCTCTCGCCCACCGGCGCCCGGGCGATCGTCTCGGCCCGGGGGGACGCCTGGACCCTGCCGGCGAAGCACGGGACGCCCCGGAACCTGACCCGCACCAGCGGGGTGGCGGAGCGCGATCCCTCCTGGAGCCCCGACGGCCGCTGGATCGCCTGGTTCTCCGACGCCAGCGGCGAGGTCGAGCTGTGGCTGGCTCCCTCCGATGGAAGGGGCAAGCCCCGCCGGCTCACCGACCTGGGCCCGGGCTACCGGTCGAACGCCACCTGGTCCCCGGACTCCCGGTACATCGCCTTCCTCGACAAGACCGGCGCGATCCTCCTCTGGGACACGAAGGAGGAGGAGCTGCGAACGATCGCGAAGGACCCCTGGAACCTCACCGGTCCGATCGACAAGGGGCTCTCCTGGTCCCCCGATTCGCGCTGGTTCGCCTACGCGCTCCAGGAAGAGGACGGCATCCACGTGGTCCACGTCTACGACGTCCGCGAGGGGCGGGATCACCGCGCGACCCGCGGGTTCTTCGACGCGGTGGCGCCGGTCTTCGACCGGGAAGGGAAGTACCTCTTCTACCGCCGCACCCTGCACTTCTCCCCGTGGTACTCCAGCCTCGACACGACCTTCATCTACCCGCGCACGGAGCGGCTGATCGCGGTGCCGCTGCGGGCCGACGTCCCGGACCCGTTCGCGCCGAAGAGCGACGAGGAGAAGCCGGCGAAGGAGGACGAGAAGAAGGCCGACAAGGGTGACCGGCACGGCAAGGACGGGAAGAAGGGCAAGGACGACGGGAAGAACGAGGCCGGAAAGGCGGACGACGGGAAGGCCGGCAAGAACGACAAGAAGGACGTCCGGATCGACTTCGACGGCATCGCGGAGCGTGCCGTGATCGTGCCGGTGCCCCCGGGCGACTTCGGAGTCCTGGGGGTCAACGACAAGGGGAACCTGCTCTACGTCCGCCGTCCCGTCCGGGGACAGGACGAGCCCTCGAGGATCGTTCTCCTCGACCTCGCGGACGAGAAGCACGAGGAGAAGGTCCTCGAGAAGAAGGCGTCCGTCTTCGTGCTCAGCGCCGACGGCAAGAAGATGCTGGTTCTCGGCGGCGGGCCGCCACGCATCCGGGACGCCGTCCCCGGCAAGGACGCGGAGCCGGTGGTCACCGACGGGATGGTCACCTGGATCGATCCGCGGGAGGAGTGGCGCCAGGTCTTCCTCGACGCCTGGCGGATCATGCGGGACTTCTTCTACGACCCGCACATGCACGGCGTCGACTGGGACGCCGTGCGGGAGCACTACGAGGCGATGCTCGAGGACTGCGTCAGCCGCCGGGACGTCGGCTACGTGATCCGGGAGATGATCGCGGAGCTGAACGTCGGCCACGCCTACTACTTCCCCTCCCCGGAGGAACGGGGCGCCGGGGACCAGATGTCCGTCGGGATGCTCGGGTGCGACTTCGAGCTCGTCGACGGCGCCTACCGGATCACCAGGATCTACGAGGGAGCCTCCTGGGACGCGGACGCCCGGGGCCCCCTCTCCCGCCCCGGCGTCGACGTCCACGAGGGAGACTGGCTCCTCGCGGTCAACGGGGCGCCGGTCGACCCCGCGAAGGCTCCCTGGGCCGCGTTCGCCGGCCTCGCCGGCAGGACCGTGACGATCACGGTCTCGCGGAAGCCGGTGCTCGATGACGACGCCCGGGACGTCACCGTGAAGCTGCTCGGCTCGGAACAGCAGCTCCGTTTCCGGGCGTGGGTGGAGGACAACCGGCGCTACGTCGAGGAGAGGACGGGGGGCAGGGTCGGCTACGTCTACGTCCCGAACACCGGCATCGACGGGCAGAACGAGCTGGTCCGCCAGTTCTTCCCCCAGGTCCGGAAGCCGGCGCTGATCATCGACGAGCGCTGGAACGGGGGAGGCCAGATCCCGAACCGGTTCATCGAGATCCTCGACCGCCCGGTCGTCAACTACTGGGCCCGCCGGGACGGCCTGGACTGGCCGTGGCCGCCGGACGGCCACACCGGCCCGAAGTGCATGCTGATCAACGGACTGGCCGGGTCCGGGGGGGATGCCTTCCCGGCCTACTTCCGGAAGCGGGGCCTGGGGAAGCTGATCGGGACGCGCACCTGGGGCGGTCTCGTCGGGATCTCCGGGAACCCGGGGATGATCGACGGGAGCCGCCTCGCCGTGCCCCGGTTCGCCTACTTCGACCTGGACGGCACCTGGGGCATCGAGGGTCACGGCGTCGACCCGGACATCGAGGTGATCGACGACCCGGCGAAGATGATGGACGGGGGCGACCCGCAGCTCGACGCGGCGATCGAGGAGATGCTGAAGGAGCTCGAGGAGCATCCCTTCGTGCCACCACGGCGGCCTCCCTACCCGGACCGGAGCGGCATGGGCGTGCCGGAGAAGGACTGGTAGCGTGGCGGAACGCCGGCACACGGGGCGCGCCTCCCGGGAGGAGCGGGTGCGGGAGGCCCTCGCCTGGCTCGAGCGGTACCGGGAGATCGTCGACGACCCGGCCGCGTTCCGGGCGGTCCTCGAGGAGCCGCCCCCGGTCGACCTGCTGGTCCCCCGGGAAGATCCCGGCGACGTGGCCGGGAGCCTCGAGGCCCGCGGCTTCCGGGTGGAACGGTTCCCGTGGGCACCCCGGCACATCAGGGTTCACGCCCCCTCCGGTGGACCGCCCCCCGGGGCGGGCCTGCTTCCCGAGGTGATCCTCGGCCGGGCCTACGCCCAGGGACTCTCGAGCGCGGCGGCACCGCTGCCGCTGGCGCCGCTCGCGGGCCACCTCGTCCTGGACGCCTGCTCGGCACCCGGCGGCAAGACCCTCCTCCTCGACTCCCTGGCCGGCGGCCGCGCCCGGATCCTCGCGGTCGATCCCTCGAGGGGAAGGGCCGGGCTGATCGTCCAGTCCCTCGCGCGGCACGGTGTCGCCGGCACGGTGATCGCCCTCGGGGACGCCGGCGGGCTGCCGCGGACCGCCCTCTTCGACCGGGTGCTGGTCGATGCCCCCTGCACCGGCGAGGGCACCTTCCGGGTGCCGGCGCCACGCTACGCCCCCTCCGGCGAGGAGGGACTGGCGCGGGCCCGCGTCCACCAGCGGCGGATCCTCGCCCGGGCCCTCGACCTGCTGGCCCCGGGCGGCCTGCTCGTCTACTCGACCTGCTCCCTCGCCCCGGAGGAAGACGAGGCGATCGTGGCGGAAGCCCTGGCGACCCGGGACGACGTCGCGCTCCTGTCCCTGCCCGACGAGCTCCCCGGTCTCCCCGGTCTCACGTCCTGGCGCGGGGAACGGTGGCCGGCGGAGCTGGCGCGGACGCGCAGGATCTTTCCCCACCACACCGGCTCCTGGGGATTCTTCGTCGCCCTGCTCCGCAAGGCGACGGAAGGGGCCAGGGTCGCCCGCCCGCGCCGGGCCCCGGCCCCCCCCGCGCCGCCCGTCGAGGATCCCGCGGCCCGGGAGACGCTCTGCGGCTTCATGGCGGAGCGGTTCGGCGTGCCGCGAGAGGCGCTGGACCCGTACCTCGTGATTCCCCGGGGGCGAGACCTGTGGGTCCTGCGCCGTCCTGCGGGGGCCGACCTGGACCTCGGGCCGCTCCACGTGGTCGCCCCCGGGCTCCGTGCCCTCCGGCGCACCGGGCGGGGGTGGCGACCCACCACCGGGTTCCTTCGACTGCTCGGTCCTGCCCTGCGGGAGCGCGTCGTCCACCTGGACCGGCGAGGCGGCGACGAGCTGCTGGCCCGGCGGGAGCTTCCCGCCCCCCCGGGCGCACCGACCGGGCTGGTCGCCCTCTCGGTCGAGGGCCGGGTGGTCGGCGCGGGCTTCGTCGAGAACGGCCGGCTGGTCCCCGAGCTGCCCCGCTCGCTCCTGCCCCCGGTTCGCCCGGGCGGGGAATCGGCGGGACAATAGGCGACAGCACCGGAAGGGCGCGGCCCGAGAGGAGAGAAATGCCCCAGCGCGTGCTCCGCCGCCTGCTCGCCCCGGTTTCCTGCCTGTTCCTCCTGGTGCTGGTCCTGTCCTGTGGCCGGTCCTCGCAGGCCCCCGTTCGGCCGGGCGTCCCCGAGCCGTTCCCCGGGGCGCGGGGCGGTGTCGAGCGGATCCTCGCCGCCGCGCGGGCCGACGACCGGGCCTGGCCCCGCCTCGCCGAGCTGTGCGACACCTTCGGTCCTCGCCTCGCCGGCTCCACCGCCTACCTGGCCGCCGCCCGCTGGGCGGCGGACACGATGCGGGCCGACGGGCTCGACCGCGTCCGCCTCGAGCCGGTGGAGATCGACGCCTGGGAACGCGGCGAGGAGTCCCTGGTGCTCCTCGCTCCCAACGGCCCGCGTCCCCTGCCGGTCACGGCCCTCGGGGGAAGCGTCGGGACGCCTCCCGGCGGGATCGAGGCCGACCTCGTCGTCGTCCACGACTTCGACGAGCTGGAGCGCCGGGCCGAGGAGGTGCGGGGGAAGGTCGTCCTGTTCGACCACCCGATGGAAACGCGGGACGACATGTTCCGGGCGTACGGCGATGCCGTGAAGTACCGCTGGTCGGGGGCCTCCCGGGCCGCCCGCCACGGGGCCCGGGCGGTCCTGGTCCGGTCGCTGACGACGCGGAGCCTCCGGACCCCTCACACCGGGCAGATGGGGTACGACGACGGCGTCCCCCGCATCCCCGCCGCGGCGATCACGATCGAGGACAGCGCGATGCTCTCCCGGCTCGCGGCCCGCGGGGTTCCCCTCCGGGTGCTCCTCCGGCTCGGGGCCCACGGGGTCGGCCGCCGCCCGTGTCCCAACGTGGTGGCCGAGCTGCCCGGGCGGGAGCTGCCGGACGAGGTCGTCGTCGTCGGTGCCCACCTCGATTCCTGGGACCTCGGGAACGGGGCGATGGACGACGGCGGGGGCGTGATCCTGGCGCTGGAGACGGCGCGCCTCCTGCGGGAAACCGGTCTCGTCCCGCGGCGAACGATCCGGGTCGTCCTCTTCGCCGGCGAGGAGATCGGCGGCCTGCCCGGAGGACATGCCTACGTGGAAACCCACCGGGAGGAGCTCGACCGGCACGTGGCGGCGCTGGAGTCCGACGCGGGGACGTTCCGGCCGACCGGGTTCTCGGTGGGAGCCGGGGAAGAGGCCCGGGAGCGGCTCGCCCGCTACGTGCGGCTGATCGCCGGCGGCGACGGGCTCGTCCTCCGAGAGGGAGGAGGCGGCCCGGACGTCTCCCCGCTCGGGCGGGAAGGGGTCCCCGTCATCGGCCTGCGCACCGACACGACCCACTACTTCGACGTTCACCACTCGCCGGCCGACATGCCGGAGGCCGTGCCGGACGGGGATCTCCGGGAGTCCCTGGGAGTCTTCGCCGCGATGGCCTGGCTGGTCGCAGAGGCCCCGGACCCGCTCCCGCGCGCGGCAACGCCGACGCCCTAGGAAAGACCGGCGTCCCCGTCAGGAACGACCGAAGGGACGGTTCTTCCGGGGCCGCGGGGGGTGCCGCTTGCGCGGCGGGGAAGCGGGCGCGAGCCGGGCACGCAGTTTCTCGAGGCGCTCGCGGACCTTCTCCCGCTCCCGCACCTTCGGCAGCGCCTCGAAGCGCTGGTCGAGGACCGGGAGGAAGTCCCGGAGGGCCGCCTTCGACTCCGCCCGCTGGGCGAGTTCCCAGAAGACGAGGGCGGCGCTCTCCATGTCCCGGCACGCGAGGGCGTCCTTCGCGGAGAACCACCCCTCCCGGCGAACGACGGGCACCTGCAGCGACCCGTCGGAGTTCGTGCGCAGCTCGTAGCCCCCGAGGACCCGCTTCGTGCAGCGCACCGTGGCGAAGTACAGCTTCCGCGCCTGGTCCTTCAGCTTGTCCCCCGGGCGATCGGGATTTCTCGCCGCCGCCGGGACCGCGGCGAGCGCCGCGGCGAGAAGCCCGACGACGACCGTTCGCCGGATCGATGCCGCCATGCTCTCGTCCTCCTCCATGCCCGGGCCCGGGCCTCAGGCCTGCCCTCCCGGCGCCGTCTCGGCCGGGGCATCCTGCGGGAGTCCGTCCGCCGCGGGCCGCAGCGCCCGCAGCATCTCGAGGAACGTCCCGCGGTTCGCCTCGACGGTCGCCCGTGGCCCCGTGACCTTGAAGAACCAGGGGCCCCCGTCCCCCTCGACCACCGCCCCGAGGAGGGCCGCCTGCGCGACGGGCCGGCCCGGTCCACCCTCTTCCCGGGCGGCCCTGTACGCCCCGGCGACCTCGACGACGTGGACGCGGTACGGCCCCACCGGGAAGTCCTCCCGCCGCGGCTCCACGCCCGGTTCCGGGTCGACCTGGGAGATCCAGCGCTGGAGGTTGGCCTCGACGCCACCCCCCTGGCCCGGGCCGAACCAGAAGACGACCAGCAGGGCATCTCCTCCAGGCCCGGGGATCCGGGCCTGGCCGGCCCGCATCCGGGACTCCGGGACCTCCGGCACCCAGGCTTCCGGGATCCGGCAGACCAGGTTGCCCAGGTCGAGCATGCGCGCCGGCATCGCGTGGCCCGGCGGCATTCCCATGCCGCCGTGCGGATCCATGGCCGTTCCGGCGTGGGGATTCCCTCCCGCGTTCTCCGCCGCCGGGGGGGGAGCCTCTCCGCCCCGGCACCCCGCGCCCGCCAGCGCGAGGATCGCGAGGGCTGCCGCGACCAGGTCGTTCCTCGTCATTCGTCGCTCCTCCTGTCCTGCCGTTCCTGCCGTCGGCGGGGGACCCCGGGTCGCCCCGCCCCCGCGATTCTACCCTTGCACGGAAACGGGCGGGCCCGCGCCCGCCCGCCCCGTGGAGGGAACCGTGGCTCGGGGTTACTCGACCTCGACGACGGTCTCCTCGCTCATCCATACCCCGTGCTTCGTGCAGTACGACATGGCGCTCAGCCTGCCGGTCTTCGCCAGGGAGACGTGGAAGGTCACCTGCGTGAACCCCGAGGCTTCCTCCTTCCCGGCGACGGTGACGCCCGGCTGGTACATCGCCATCGCCAACATCGTGTTCCCGTCGTAGAGCTGGACCCACTGGATGTGGTGGTCGATGACGTCGGGGTGGACGTACTCGTTGCCCAGCTTGACGGTCACGTCGAACGCCTCCCCCTTCTTCACCTTCGCCGGCGCGATCACGTGGGGGGTGTGGCGGTCGATATAGTCCTTCTTGGCCTCCTTCATGTCGGCCGTGATCTCCTGGGGCATGTTGATCTTCAGCATCGGGTCGTTCTCCTCTTCTCTTCCGGCCGGCCCGCCGGGCCGGGGGATCGGTCGGTCACTTCCGGTGGAACGCTAGGGTACCACCGCGGTCCCGTATTGCAACTAAGTACCATTTAGCGGCCGCGACGAACGCCCCGGCCCGGCTATCATGCCCCCGCCATGCGGATCCCCGTCCCGGAACCGATCCTCGACGTCTGCCGCCGGGTGCGCGGGGCCGGTGGACGGGCCCTCGTCGTCGGCGGGGCCGTCCGGGACGCCGCCTTCGGCCTCGTCCCCAAGGACTTCGACCTCGAGGTCTACGGGCTTTCCGTCCCGCGCCTCGAGGAGCTGCTCGCCCCCCTCGGGACGGTGCACCGCGTCGGGAAGTCGTTCGGCGTCCTCAAGCTCCGTCTTCCCGGCGGCCGGGAGCTGGACATCGCCCTGCCGCGTCGGGAGAACCGCGTCGGGCGCGGGCACCGGGGCTTCCTGGTCGAGCCCGATCCCTCCCTCTCCCCGCGGGAGGCGGCCGCGCGGCGGGACTTCACGATCAACGCGATGGCGTACGACCCGCTCGCGGAGGAACTCCTCGACTTCTTCGGGGGCATGGACGACGTCCGCGCCCGGCTCCTCCGACCCGTCTCCCCGGCGTTCCGCGAGGACGCCCTCCGGGTCCTGCGCGGCTTCCAGTTCGCGGGCCGGTTCACCCTCGACCCGGCACCGGGGTTGCCTCCCCTCGCCCGCGAGATGCTCGCCGACTACGGCGACCTGGCCATCGAGCGGGTCTGGTGGGAATGGCGGAAGTGGGCCGAGCTCTCGGAAACCCCCTCGAAGGGGCTCGAGCTGCTCCGCGTCACCGGGTGGCTCTCCCCCTACCCGGAGCTCGCCGCCCTCGTCGGTTGTCCCCAGGAACCGGAGTGGCACCCGGAAGGGGACGTCTTCGCCCACACGCTCCTCGCCTGCGACGCGATGGCCCGGATCGCGCGGCGCGAGGGGATCGCGGGCGAGGACCGGATCGTCCTGCAGCTCGCCGCCCTGGCCCACGACCTGGGCAAGCCGGAGACGACGCGCCGGGACCGGGGCCGGATCCGCTCCATCGGCCACGAGACCCGCACGGAGACGATGGAGCGGTTCCTCGGACGGATCGGCTGTCCCGCCGCGATCGCCCGCCGGGTCGTTGCGCTCTGCCGGCACCACCTGGCCCACCTCCACTTCCGGGGAAGCCGGCGGCACGTCCGGCGCCTGGCCGCGGCCCTCGGGGAGGCCGGCGAGACGATCGCCCGGCTCGCCCTGCTGGTCGAGGCCGACCACGCGGCCCGGCCTCCCCTCCCCGCCGACCGTCCACCGAACCTCGACGCCCTCCTGGCGGTCGCCCGGGAGCTCGAGGCCGAGGCGGCCGCCCCCCGCCCTCTCCTCCGGGGGCGGGACGTGCTGGCCCTCGGCGTCCCCGCCGGCCCCCGGGTCGGGCGCGTCCTCCGCGAGGCCTGGGAAGCCCAGCTCGACGGGGAGTTCTCCGACCGCGAGGGGGCCCTCGCCTGGCTGCGCGACCGCCTGGGCATCTCCTGATGTCCGCTCGCCGGAAACCGGCCGCGCCACGGGCCACGCATCCCCCTTCCCGGGGCATGCTCTACCGCGTGCCCCCCTTCCGCGGGAACCCGTTCCCCGCATGGAGACACGACGCATGAACCGCATCGTTTCGCTCGCCCTCTCCCTTGGTCTCCTGCTCGCCTCCCTGCCGGCCCTCGCCGGCGAGATGACCCTCGAGCAGGCCCTCGCGAAGCACTACGAGGCCCGCGGCGGCCTCGAGAAGATGGAGGCCGTCCACGCCCTGCACATCCGGGGGAAGATGGGGCTCCCCCAGGGAATGGAGGCGCCCCTCGAGACCTGGTGGGAGGCGCCGAACCACTTCCGGGTCGAGTTCTCGTTCCAGGGAATGACCGCCGTACGGACGTTCGACGGCAAGGAGGGCTGGTCACTGATGCCCTTCACCGGGAAGAACGAGCCGGAACGAATGCCGGAAGAGCAGGTCGAGCAGGCGAAGACCCAGTCCGACTGGATGGGCATCCTGGTCCACGCGAAGGACAAGGGGATCACCCTCGAGTGGAAGGGCCCGGCCGAGGTCGACGGCTCGCCGGCCTGGCGCATCGACGCCGTCGACAAGGACGGCAAGCGGACGGAGGTCTACCTGGACGGGGAGACCTTCCTCGAGCTCCGCGAGGTGCGCCACGTGGAGCAGGGGGGCCGTGACCTGGAGGTCCGGGTCGACTACGGCGACTACCAGGAGGTCGACGGGCTCGTGTTCCCGTTCGTCATGCGCACCAGCATCCCGGGGATGCCCGGGGGCCAGTCCCTGACGATCGAGACCCTGGAGGTCAACCCGGAGATCCCGGCGGGCCTCTTCGGCAAGCCCGAGGCCCCGCAGCCGCCCGCCGCGAAGCCCGCGGACTGACCCGGAGGCCCCGATGCGCCCGTCGTCGCTCCCCACGCTGTTCCTCGCCCTCGCCCTGCTCCCGGCCCTCCCCGCGGCCGCCGGCGTCGCCGTCGACGAGGCGACGCTCGGCGCCCTGGCGGCCCGGCCCCTGGGCCCGGCCCTGATGAGCGGCCGGGTGACCAGCATCGACGGTCGCCCGGGAACGCCGCCGGAGATCTGGGTCGGCACGGCGGGAGGCGGCGCCTGGAAGTCGACGGACGGCGGCATCACCTTCGAGCCGGTCTTCGACGACCGGGCATCCTCGATCGGGATCGTCCGCCTCGACCCGGACGACCCGCGGGTCGCCTGGGTCGGTACGGGCGAGTCGTGGACCCGGAACTCCGTCGGCGTCGGGAACGGGATCTGGCGAACGACGGACGGGGGCACCACGTGGGAACACCTCGGCCTCGAGCACTCGGAGAGGATCGCCGACATCGAGCTGCTGCCGGGAAACCCGCGGGTGGTCCTCGCCTGCGCCCTCGGCCCGCTGTGGAACTCCGGCGGGGAGCGGGGGGTCTACCGCAGCGAGGACGGGGGGAAGACCTGGGAACGGGTGCTGTTCGTCGACGACGACACCGGGTGCGCCGACCTGGCCGTCGACCCGGGAGAGCCCCGGACGGTCTACGCGGCGACCTGGACGTTCCGGCGCACCCCCTGGAGCTTCTCCTCCGGCGGCCCGGGCTCGGGCCTGTGGAAGAGCACGGACGGCGGGAAGACGTGGCGGCGCCTCGGGCCGGAGACCGGCCTGCCGGAAGGTCCCCTCGGCCGCATCGCCGTCGCGGTCGCCCCGTCCCGGCCGAACCGGGTCTACGCGACGGTGGAGGCCGCCGAGACCGGGCTGTGGGCCAGCGACGACTCCGGCCGGCACTGGGAGCGGGTCTCCACCGCGTTCCCGGTGCAGGCCCGGCCGTTCTACTTCAGCTTCCTCGCGGTCCATCCCCGGGACCACCGGCGCCTGGTCAAGGCCGGGTTCCTGCCGGCGACCAGCCGGGACGGGGGCCGGACATGGCAGGGTGCGCTGGCCGGGCTCGGACCGGGCGCGGGCGGGGGGATCCACCCGGATGTCCATGCCTGGTGGTTCGACCCGGAGCATCCCTCGTTCCAGGTGATCGGGACCGACGGCGGCGTCTACGTCTCCGAGGACGACGGGATCCACTGGCGCCACGTCCGGACGCTGCCGGTCAGCCAGTTCTACCGGGTCTCCGTGGACGACGACGTCCCCTACAACGTGTACGGCGGGCTCCAGGACAACGGCTCGTGGACGGGGCCTTCCCGGACGGGCCACGGGATCGGGCCGCGGGACTGGCGCCTGGTGGGCTGGGGCGACGGGTTCTGCGTGCTGCGGGACCCCACCGAGCCTCGCTTCGTCTTCTCCGAGTACCAGGGGGGACACCTCCAGCGACTCGACCTCGAGACCGGCGAGGTGAGGGACGTTCGTCCCCTGCCCGGTCCCGGCGACCCGGAGTTCCGGTTCAACTGGAACACCCCGCTCCACCCGTCCCGCGCGGAACCGGGAGTCCTCTACCTGGGAGCCCAGTTCCTGTTCCGCAGCGCCGACCACGGGGAGACCTGGCAGCGGATCTCTCCCGACCTGACGACGAACGATCCCGGCAAGCAGCGCCAGGAGGAGTCCGGGGGCCTGACCGTCGACAACTCCACGGCCGAGAACCACTGCACGATCACGGCGATCGCCACGTCCCCGGTCGATCCGCGGGTGATCTGGGTCGGCACGGACGACGGCAACCTCCAGGTGACCCGCGACGGCGGGAAGACCTGGAAGAACATCGTGGGAAACGTCCCCGGGCTGCCCGACCACACCTGGGTCTCGTCGATCGAGGCGGACGCCCGGGAAGCGGGACGCGTCTTCGTCACCTTCGACGGCCACCGGTCCGGCGACATGGAGCCCCGTGTCTACCGGGGAGACGACCACGGGCAACGCTGGACGTCGCTCGCCACCGACGATCTCGAGGGCTACCTGCACGTGATCCGGCAGGACCCGGTGAACCCGGAACTCCTCTGGCTGGGTTCCGAGAGCGGCCTCTTCGTCACCCTGGACGGGGGCGTCCACTGGGCCCGCTTCTCCGGCGGGCTCCCGCGGGTCGCGGTGCGCGACATCGCGATCCAGCCCCGGGAGGCGGACGTGGTTCTCGCGACCCACGGCCGGGGCATCTGGATCATCGACGACGTCACCCCGCTGCGCTCCCTCGACGAGGAGACGGTCGCCCGGGACGCGGTGGTCCTTCCCTCGCGGGACCAGGTGCAGCTCGTCACCCCCCCGGATGCCGGGTTTCCGGGGGACGCGGAGTTCCGGGGCACCGACGTCCCGGAAACGGCGTGGATCCACTACTGGCTGAAGAAACGCCACCTGGTCGGGCGATTCCGCGTCGAGGTGCTCGACGCCGACGGCGAAGTGGTCGCGACGCTCGCGGGAACCCGCCGCCGGGGGCTCAACCGCGTGGCCTGGCCGATGCGCCTGCCGCCACCGGAGGTCCCGCCCGGGAACGGGCTGCTGCCGACGGTGCTCGGGCCGCTGGTTCCCGAGGGGAGCTACACCGTGCGCGTTCGCCTGGGCGACCGGGTCGCCGCCGAGGGAACGATCCGCGTCGTCGCGGACCCGCGCCTCCGTCACTCCGCGGCCGACCGCCGGGCGCGCCACGAGGCGCTGATGAGGCTCTACCGCGACCTCGGGCGGCTGAAGGAGCTGGTCGCCCGGATCGACGCGGGGCTGTCCGGGGCACGGAAGCGGGCGCGGGAGGAGCTGCTCGCCCTCCGGGAGACCCTGGTGGCGCCGGAGGGCGGCGGCCTGCTCGCCGGCAAGGAACGGCTCCGGGAGCGGCTCGGCGACCTCTACGCGGCGATCCAGGGGTACCGCGGCCGGCCCTCCCCGGGCCAGCTCGCCCGCCTCTCGGCCCTCGAGCAGAACCTCGCGCGGGCGGAGGAGGAAGCGGCGAAGCTCCTGGGCCGGTAGCCCCCCGCGGGCGCCCCTCCCGTGGAAGAGCGGGATAACCCCCGTCTCTACAACAGGGGTGTTCGATAACCCCGGAATTCACAACACGCCGGCGGGATAACGCCGGAAAATACAACAAGACCTCCCTCGGAACCCCCGGAATGTTGTATTTCCCCCGGTTATCGAACACCCCTGTTGTACGAGGGCCCGTTATCCCCCTCGTTTCGCGGGAGCCCGTCCCTCCGGGGTGTCCGGGGGCGCCTCGTCGGCGGCCCGGGCGGCGCAACGCGCCGCGCCGAGGGCCCCGCGGTGACGGCCACGGCTGCGGTAAGCTGGGCGCACGGGACGGCGCGGGCCTTCCCGCGGAGGCGTGCCGATGGCAGGCGTGCTGCTTCCCCTGGCCCTCGCGGCCTCGGTCCTCCTGCCCGCCGCGCCGCGGGCGGTCGCGGTCGGTGACCTCGAGGGGGACGGCTCCCCGGAGATCGTCGTGCTCCTCGCCTGGCCCCGCTGGGGCTCGGCGATGCGCGACGTCGCCACCGAGCCCGGGATGGCCGAGTTCGAGGTGGTGCCCGCCGTCGAGGAGCGCCGCGAGATCCGGGCGTTCCGCCGGGAAGGGAACCGGCTCGTGCCGGCGGCCCGGCCCCTCCGGGTCGGGCCCGAGGTCCTCGCCCTCGGGGCCGGGGGGCCCGCGGAGCCGGTGCTCGCCCTGGTCGACGAGGGGGTCGCGCGGCTCGCCCTGGTGCCCCCGGCCGGGGAGGGCGGGGAGGCCGCCCTGCGCCTCGCGCCGGTGGCGAAAGTGCCGCACCTCCTCGCCGGGACCGGCAGCGTCCACTCCCTGTTCCCGCTGGTCCGCGAGATGGACGGTCACCCCCCGGCGGAGGCGATCGTCCCGGCGGCCGACGGCTTCGTCCTGGTCCACCCCGACGGGAGCCGCGCGCGGATGCCGGCCCCGGTCGTCCGCACCGACGGCGATACCGGTCGCCTTGCGGTCCCCTTCCCGGTCCCCCTCGGGGACGAGGCGACCGGCAACCTGGTCGCCTGGCTCCCCGGGATCGTGACGCGGTGGGAGCGGGCCCCCGTCCTCGGGCGGGTCGCCCTCCTTCGCCTCCCGGCCGCCCTCGACCGGGAGGAAGCACGCACCTGGGACCTCGATCCCCTCCTCGTCCCGCTCCTGTTCGGGGAAGGACGAGAGGGCCACGAGGACTCCGGCCTCGTGCTGGCGGGCGTCGCGGACTGGGACCGGGACGGAACGCTCGAGGTGGCGATCGCTCACCGCAGGATGCTGGTGTCGTCCGCCCGGGAAGCCCTCCGGATGCTGCGCGGCGGTCCCGTGCGCTTCACCTTCCACCGGCTCCCGGCCGGCGGGCCCGTCGAGACCGTGCCCGAGTGGACCCTCGAGACGACCGGCCTCGACTACCCGTTCCTCGAGGCGGGACCGCAGTCCCCGTTCGCGGACCTCGACGGCGACGGCGTCCCCGAGCTGGTCACGATCGACCTCGGCATCGGGTGGTTCGGCGTCGGCCGCGCCCTGGTCACCGGCAAGGGGAAGGCCTTCGTCCGGCCGCATGTCTTCCGCTTCGCCGGTGACGGCTTCCGGGAGGTTGCCTCGGCCGTGCCCCAGCTCGTCGGGAAGATGGACATCCGGGCGGGAGAGCTGCGCCGCTTCGCCCGCTGGCCCGGCGACCTAGACGGGGACGGCATCCGGGAGCTCATCGAGGTCGTCGACGACGAGCTGCGGATCCGCTACGGCCGTCCCGGTCCCCGCTGGCCGGAGCGACCCGACGAGCGGGTCCGCCTCGCGGGACCGCTCCGCCGGTGGCTCGGGCTCCGGCTCGTCGAGCTGGACGGCGCGCCTCCCCGCGAGCTGCTCCTGCTCGAGGACGTCCCCGGTGCGACCGGGAAGAAGGACGACGAGGAGCTCGCGGAGCCGGTGCTTCTCGAGATCGTGACGCCGGCGGGCCGGCGGGAGGAGGCGCGATGATGCGGCCCGGGTGGATGCCCGCGCTCGCGGTTCTCGCGGCCCTCGTGTTCCCGCTCGCCCGGGCCACGGCCCCCGGCGGTGCCCCGCTGACCGCGAGGATCCCCGGCCGGGCCGTCCCGGTCGAGGCCCGGTGGGCCGCGGCTCCCTTCGCCCTCCTCCAGGCCGACGGCGACCGGCCGCTCGCGCCGTCCCCACTGTTCCGCGTCCGGGTCGCGGGGAGCCGGCTCGAGGTGACGCCCGCGGGACACGTCCCGCCCCGGGCGCTCCTCGTCGAGCTGGTCCGCCCGCGGGGCGACGGGGCGCGTCCCGTGCTCCTCGTCTCCGAGCGCGGCCGGCTCGGGCTCCTCGCCGAGCGGGACGACGGAACGTGGCACCCGGAGGACCTCGCCCCGGTCGTCGAGGACCGCCGGATCGCGCCCCGCGGAGTGCTCCACGCCGACCTGGACGGGGACGGGACCGGCGACCTCGTCGCGACGAGCTGGGCCGGGGCCCTGGTCCTGCGGGGCCTCGGCGGACCGCGCTGGTCCCCCCTCGGCTGGCTCCCGCTGCCGCGGCTCGGGGCCCTCTCCCCGGCGGGCGTCTTCGTCCGGTCGTGGCCGTGCCTCGCCCCGCCGAGGAAGGGGCCCGCGCGGCGCCTGTGGGCCCTCGAGCGGGAGACCGCGCGCGTGCTCTCCTTCCGGGGAACGCCCGTCGACGCGGTCCGGCCGGAGCCGCCGGTCACCCGCCCCCCCCTGGTGGCGCGGGTCCGCCTGCCCCGCGAGCCGGGCGGCGGCGGAAACACGATCCTCCTGCCGGGAGATCCCGACCGGGCGATCCGCCTCGACTACGAGGTCGGGTGGAAGGGGCCCCGGGGCCGGCCGCTCCTGCTCGTCTTCCCGCTGGTCCCCGGGGACGAGGGACCGCCCGCCGAACCGGAGAGGGCCCTCGAGGTCCCGCTCGATCCCGGCAAGCAGCCGCCGCTGCTGACCACGAGGGACGTCGACGGCGACGGGACGGTGGACATCCTGGTCGCGGGGGTCGCCCCGGGGGGACGCAAGGTGTCGGTCGTCGTCCTCCGGGGCACCGGGACGGGACGGTTCGCGGAAGAACCCCTGGTCTTCCGGGGGCGCGCCGGAAAGGACGCGGCGCTCCAGGTCGTCCGGGACGTCGACGGCGACGGGCGGCGCGACCTGCTCGCCACCGCGAGGGGCACGGTGCTCCTGTGGCGGGGGCGGCCAACCCGGCCGGGGAAGCTCCCCTGGAGCGGCGCCCCGGACGTCCGCTGGAAGGCCCCCGGCCGGAGGGCGAGCCCGGCGGGCCCGGCCCGGGTCCTTTCCGCGAGCGACGGGCGCTGGCTGCTCTTTCGGCACTTCGTCCCGGACGGCAACGAGACCCGCCTGCTGGCCTTTCCCCTTCCCTGTCAGGAAGTTCCGGCCGAATAACCCGTCAAGCAGTCCCCCTCCCGGGTCGATGAGTCTCTCCGGGGGAACGGAGTGGCCGCGGGAGGACCGACGATGGTCGGACTGGTCCCAAAGGTGCTTCTCGACATGGTGGCCACGAAGGCGGGGCCGGATGCCGTGACGCGGATCCTCCGCGATGCCGGCGTCCCGGCCGATCGACGGTACCGGATCCACCAGGTCTACCCGGACGAGGAGTGGAACCGCCTCTTCGACGCCACCTGCCGGGCGCTCGGGCTCGCACCGCGGGCAGCGATGGAGGTGTTCGGCGACTGGTTCCTCGAGGACGCCCGGCGCCGCTTTCCCGAGTGGTTCCGGATGAACCGCAGCGCGCGGGAGTTCTTTCTCCGCCAGCCGGCCATCCACAACAGCTTCTACACGGGGATCGCGAGCCCGTCCGAACGACGTGCCCTCCAGGACAAGTTCGAGCTCCGCGAGGAGGAGGACGAGATCGTGATCGTCTACCGGTCTCCCAACCGGCTCTGCCACCTCTACGAGCACATGGCGCAACGCGTCTTCCAGCTCTACGGCGAAGAGGGGGAGATTCGCCACGAGCGCTGCATGCATCGTGGAGACCCGGAGTGCACGTTCCGGGTCTCCTTCCGGAGGAAGGTCCCGACCCATGACGATGCGGCTCGAACAGGCGCCGGAGACCGCGCAACGGCTCCGGCGGGACATCGAGGAGATCGCTGACCGTCTCTGCTACACGGTCGACGGACGGTTCGACCAGCCGGTCAGCATCGACACCGACGACGAGAGCGTCCAGAAGCTCCTCGTCCTGGTCAACACGCTGCTCGACGCGTCGCGGCGGGCCGTCGCCCAGCTCGACGTTCGCAACCGACAGCTCGAGGAGCAGGCGCGCGCCCTCGAGCGCAGCCGCAAGACCCTGCACCAGATCCTCACCCATGCGCCGATCGGCGTCGCCCTGATCGACCTCGAGCAGCGGTTCCGCTGGGTCAACGAGAACGCCTGCCGGATGGCCGGCGTCGAGCACCCCGAGGAAATCGTCGGCCGGTACTGCCACGAGCTGGTCTGCGGCCATGCCCGCGACGACTGCCCGTTCCTCGCCACGGAGGCGCGCCGGGAGGTGCGGATCGAGAACGCGGAGGAGCGCCTCCGGCGCGCGGACGGCGCCGAGACCCCGATCCTCAAGAGCGCGATGCCGATCGTCATCGACGGCGAGGAGCTGATCCTCGAGACGTTCATCGACATCACCCAGCGCAAGCAGCTCGAGATGGAGCTGGCGCAGGCCCACAAGCTCGAATCGATCGGCCAGCTCGCCGCCGGGATCGCCCACGAGATCAACACGCCGACCCAGTTCATCGGGGACAACCTCCGCTTCCTCGAGGCCGAGCTCCCCGCCCTGATGGAAGCCGTGTCGCGCCTGCGGGAGGCGATCGACAGGGGGGACGTCCGGATCGACGATGATCTCCGCCGGGCCTTCCTGGAGCTCGACATCGAGTTCCTCGCCGACGAGGTTCCTGGCGCGATCAGCCAGGCCCTCGACGGGGTCGAGCGGGTGACGCGCATCGTCCGGGCGATGAAGGAGTTCTCCCATCCTTCCCGGGGGATGGCCCCGGTCGACCTCAACCACGCCATCGAGAGCACCGTGACGGTCGCCCGCAACGAGTGGAAGTACGTGGCCGACCTGGAGCTCGACCTGGACCCGGACCTGCCCGCCGTGCAGTGCATCGGGGGAGACATCAACCAGGTGATCCTCAACATGGTCGTCAACGCCGCCCACGCGATCGGGGACGTCGTCGGCGACAGCGGCGAGAAGGGCAGGATCCGGATCGCGACGCGCCGGGACGGCGACCACGTCGAGATCCGGATCAGCGACACCGGCTGCGGCATTCCCGAGGAAATCCGCGACCGGATCTTCGATCCCTTCTTCACCACGAAGGAGGTCGGGCGCGGCACCGGCCAGGGCCTGGCGATCGCCCACAACGTCGTCGTGAAGAAGCATGGCGGCACGATCGACTGCCAGTCGACGGTGGGCAGGGGCACGACCTTCATCATCCGCCTGCCCCTCGGGCACGGGGGAAACGGGGAGGAGGCGGGAGAACCATGAACGCTCCGGCCGATCCGACCACCTTTCCGGACCTCGACCAGGCGCGCCTGCTCGACGCGATCTCGTCGATCCTCGTCGTGATCGACCGCGACGGCCGGATCCAGCGGTGCAACCGCGCCGCGCGGGAGGCCTTCGATCTCTGCCACGGCGGCGAACGGCCCCACCTGTCCGAGCTCGCGGAGCGCTTCCTGGACGATGGCCAGCGACGGTTTCTTCTCGACCGCTCCCGGTGGGAGAAGCCTTTCCGGATGCGGGAGGTCCGGTACCGGAAGCGGGACGGGGGTCACGGGTACCTGGGCCTGACGGTCAACCCGGTCATCGGCGACGACGGCGAGCTCGAGGGGCTCCTCCTCCTCGCGCGCGACATCACGGACCGGAAGCACCTCGAGGGACAGCTTGCCCACGCGCTCAAGCTCGAGTCGATCGGGCAGCTCGCCGCCGGCGTCGCCCACGAGATCAACACGCCCGCCCAGTACGTCGGGGACAACCTCCGCTTCCTCGAGGAGGCGTTCCGTGACCTCGACCGGATCCTCGGGCCGCTGCTGGACATGTTCGAGGAGGGTGTCCCGCCGCCGCTCGCCCCGCTGGCCGAGATCGCCCGGGAGATCGACCTCGCCTACCTCCGGGACGAGGTCCCGGCCGCGATCCGGCAGTCCCTCGACGGAATCGCCAGGATCAGCGAGATCGTCCGGTCGATGAAGGAGTTCTCGCACCCGGGCGGCAGGGAGAAGGCGCCGGCCGACATCAATGCCGCCCTCCGCTCCACGATCACGGTCTCGCGCAACGAGTGGAAGTACGTCGCCGAGGTCGAAACGGACCTCGACCCCTCGCTGCCACCGGTCCTCTGCCGGGTGGGGGAGCTCAACCAGGTCTTTCTCAACCTGATCGTCAACGCCGCCCACGCGATCGCGGACAAGGTAGGCGATTCGGGAAAAAAGGGAACGATCCGGGTCTCGACGAGGCGGCACGGGGACACCGTCGAGGTGCGCGTCTCCGACGACGGGACGGGGATCCCCCCGGAGATCCAGCCCCGGATCTTCGATCCGTTCTTCACGACCAAGGAGGTCGGCGCGGGAACCGGCCAGGGCCTGGCGATCGCGAGGAGCACGATCGTCAAGGGGCACGGCGGCGAGCTGACCTTCGAGACCGTCCCCGGGGAAGGAACGACCTTCATCGTCCGGCTGCCGATCGAGCCACCCGAAGGGGAACAGCGATGAGGAAACTGCGGGTCCTGTTCGTCGACGACGATCCGAACGTGCTGTCCGGCCTTCGCCGGATGCTGCGCAGCGAGCGCGGGAACTGGGAGATGGAGTTCGTGGAGGGAGGCGACCAGGCGCTCGAGCGCCTGGCGGCGGAGCCGTTCGACGTGGTCGTCTCGGACATGCGGATGCCGGGCATGGACGGCGCCCAGTTGCTCGGCCACGTCCGGGACCGGTGGCCGAAGATCACGCGGATCATCCTCTCCGGCCACTCCGACCAGGAGATGATCCTCCGGTCGATCGGGACGACGCACCAGTTTCTCGCGAAGCCATGCGAGCCGGCGGAACTCAAGGATGCGATCCGCCGTACCGAGCGGCTGCGCGCCATGGTGCACCAGGAGGCGGTCCAGAAGCTCGTCTCCCGGGCCCAGCGCCTTCCGAGCATGCCGGACCTGTTCGCGGCCCTGATGGACGAGCTGCGGAACCCGAACGCCTCCCTCAGGAAGATCGGCGAGATCATCGCGAGGGACCCGGTGATGACCGCCCAGATCCTGCGGATCGTCAACTCGGCCTTCTTCGGCCTGGTCAGCAACGTGACGAGCCCGGCGCAGGCGGTGAACCTGCTCGGCCTGTCGACCGTGACGTCGCTGGTGCTGACGGTCCACGTCTTCCAGCAGGCGCCGGAGGGACTGCTCAAGAAGACCGGCCTCGGCCACCTGTGGCAGCACTCCCTGCGCTGCGCGATCTTCGCGCGCGAGCTGGCGACCCTCGAGCAGGCACCGGCCCAACTGCGCGACGAGCTGTTCACCGCGGGGCTGCTCCACGACGTCGGGCGGCTCGTGCTGGCCTTCAACTTCCCCGAGGAGTACGAACGGATGGTCCGCGAGGCGGACGATCGGCCACTCGCCGACGCCGAGCGGGAGACCTTCGGCGCCGGCCACCCGGAAGTGGGGGCCTACCTGCTCGGGATCTGGGGCCTGCCCAACGACATCGTCGAGGCGGTCGCCTGGCACGACATTCCCCGCGAGGCCGAGCCGTCCGGCTTCTCGCCGGTGCTCGCCATCCACGTCGTCAACGTGATCGACCGAATCCTGTGTCCCCGCGAGGAGGCGTTCGCGGCCCCGAGACTCGACCTCGACCTGCTGCGGGAGGTCGGCCTCGAGGACCGGCTCGAGGCCTGGAAGGAGGCGTGTGCCGCGAAGCTCGCGGAGCACGAGCCCGAGGAGGCGCCGGCATGAAGCCCCGGGTGCTCTGCGTCGACGACGAGCCGAACATCCTGCACGGCCTGCGACGACACCTCCGGAAGGAGTACGAGGTGGCCACGGCCGTCGGCGGGGAGGAAGGGCTGGAGATCCTCGAGAAGGAGGGTCCCTTCGAGGTCGTCGTCTCTGACCAGCGGATGCCGGGCATGGACGGCGTGACCTTCCTGCGGCGGGTCCGGGAGGTCTCGCCGCGGACGATCCGGATCATGCTGACCGGGCAGGCCGACCTGCGGGATGCCGCGGCCGCGGTCAACGAGGGAAGCGTCTTCCGGTTCCTGACCAAGCCGGTCCTGCCGGAGGTTCTCCTCGAGGCGGTCGCGGCGGCCGTGCGGCAGCACGAGCTGGAGCGCGCCGAGAAGGAGCTGCTCGAGGAGACCCTCGCGGGCAGCATCCGGGTGCTGACCGAGATCCTCTCGATCGTCAGCCCGACGGCATTCAGTCGCGTGACGTCGGTCCACGCCTTCGTGCAGCACCTCGGCGAACGGTTCGGGTTCCCCTCCCCCTGGCAGCTCGACGTCGCCGGCCGGCTCGCGCTGCTCGGGTGCGTGACGATTCCCGGCGACGTGCTCGAGCGCTGGTTGGCGGGACAGGACCTCGATCCGGAGGAGCGCGACCTCGTCGAGGGCGCCCCCCGGACGGCGGCCGAGCTGATCGCGAAGATCCCGCGCCTCGGGGACGTGGCGGCGATCCTCGGCGCCCAGGCGGAGCCCCCGCCACCCGGGACCCCCGGGGACCCGGGCGCGCTGTCCCCCGTCGCGCTCGGGGGCCAGATCCTGCGAACGGCGGTCGCCTTCGACCTCGAGATCCTGCGCGGGAAGCCCCGTCGCCAGGCGCTCGACGAGCTGCGCGCCCGGCCGGGGGAGTACCTGCCCGACCTCGTCGAGGCCCTGTCGGACGCCGCCCTGCCCGGCGAGCGGATGGTCCTGCGCACCGTCCACGCCGACGAGCTCGCGATGGGAATGGTCCTCGACCAGGACCTGCGGGCACGGAACGGGCTCGTCCTGCTGCGGCAGGGCCAGGAGATCACGTTCGCGGTCCTCGAGCGCCTGCGGGCCTTCGCCCGCGGGGTCGGCATCGAGGAACCGGTACGCGTCAAGGTCGCCGCGGGCAGCAGCGCCGCGGCGGAGAAGGTGTAGCGATGGACCGCAAGCCGACCGTGCTGCTCGTCGACGACGATCCGGGCGTTCCCGCCGCCCTCGCCCGCCTCCTGCGCCGCGAGCCGTGGCGCATCCTCGTCGCCCACTCGGGCGAGGAGGCGCTCGACATCCTCGGCCGCGAGGAGGTGGACGTGATCGTCACCGACGAGCAGATGCCCGGGATGCGCGGCTCCGAGCTGCTCGCCGCGGTCCGCCGGCGGCGACCCGAGGTCGTCGGGATGATCCTCTCCGGGCAGGCGACCCTCGAGGCGGCGATCCGCGCGATCAACGAGGGCCGGATCTGGCGCTTCTTCGTCAAGCCGGCCAACCCTGTCGACCTCCGGTTCAGCATCCGGCAGGCGCTCGAGCTCCGGGAGCTGCTGGCCGAGAACCGGCGCCTCGCCGCGGAGCTGGAGGAACGGGACCGCGTCCTGCGGGAGCTGGAGGAACGGCACCCGGGAATCACCGAGCTCCGCGAGGACGAGGAAGGCGCGATCCTCCTCGATCCGGCCGATGCCTGAGCGACGGACCGCCGGGCGGCGTCACGGGCACGGAGACGTGCTGGGCGGGCGCTCGGCGCCGTCGCTGCCCGCTCCCAGCGTTCCCTCGCCGGCGGAGTTCCTCGCGGCGACCAGGTAGTAGGCCCCGGCGGGATCGTCCAGGTCGTCGACGTCGAGGCTGGTCGCCCCGAGGCCGCAGGCGCCGGAGACCGGCGCGTGGTCCCACCCGCCGCTCCGCAGGGTGGCGAGCGTGCCCCGGTAGACGTCGTAGGTGACGCCGTCGCCGCTCACCGCCTGCCAGGAGAGCCGCTGGGACGTGGACGAGACCTTTTCCTGGACCAGCCCGTGGACCTCGCCGGGCGCGACGACTCCGAGCTCGCCGGCGATCACCAGCGCGAACGGCTGGGTGTTTCCGTAGCGCTCGTCCGGATCGGGCACGTTCGTTCCCTCGATCCGCACCGTCCAGGTCCCGCTCTCCACGTCGGCCGGCGCGATCATCACCATCTCGAAGGGATCGGTGTGATCGTCGACCGTCCCGCCCGCGTCGGTGGAAACCGACCACGCGCCGTCGAGGTTGTTCCCCCTGTATGTCTTCCCGGCGGGGGACGTGACGACGAGCCCGAGGTCGTTGACGAGGGCGCTGCCCGGCCGGTCGACCCAGGCGAGGACCACCCGCAGCGGATGCTCCCCGGCGATCACGTCGACGGTCGTCTCCCAGTGCCCGCCGTCCGCGATCCCCGCGGAGAGGCCGCGGTCCTCGATGACCAGGTCGGGCACGGTCCGGTCGTCGCCCGCGATCGGCAGCACGTTCGACAGGTTGATCCGGCCGGCGCCCTGGTACTGGTTCGGCCGGCTGCCCCCGCACGCGTCGCAGGGCAGCCAGTCGGCCGACGCGATCAGCACCGCCTTGACCAGGGCACCCGAGACCCGGTCGTTCGGAATCGCGTCCGCGGGGGTCTTCGCGCCCGACGGGTAGAACCCCTGGACGAAGTAGTCGCGCACCAGGGCGGCTGCACCCGCCGCCATCGGGCAGGCGAAGGACGTCCCGTTGTGCCCCTGGCTCAGGGTGTCGTCCGGCGGCCCGGTGATGTCCGAGTCCTGGTTCTTCCAGTAGGCACTGGTGTCGTAGTCGTCGGGCGCCGGGTTGCCGCCCACCCCCTTCGCGTCGGCCGACGGGGCCATGACCGTCGGCTGGCTGCGGCCGCCCGGGACCTGCGTCGCACCGGAGGAGGACCACCGCGTCGCCTGGTCGGGGTCCTGGAGGACACCGCCGACCCCGACCCCGTTCTTCAGGTTCGCGGGCGAGTCCACGCCGGAGGTCCCGCGGTTCCCCGCGGCCCAGAAGATCATGAACTCCCGGTGGTCCCACAGGAAGGCGTCCGCCTGCTCGGCGCGGGCGCTGTACGTATGGTCCCCCGAACCGCCCCAGCTGTTGGAGTGGATGTACGCGCCGGCGTTCAACGCGTCGCTGAACGCCTGGGTCAGGTTGGACGGCGGGCTGATCGATCCGACGAGGCACGAGAACGAGTTGTCCGGCCCGATGTCCTGGAAGACGACCCGCGCGTCCGGCGCGATCCCGTCGGTGTCGTCGGGCAGTCCGAGGTCCTGCCGGTTCCCCAGCGCGTTCTGGCTCGTGTTCGTGCCGTGGGAATACCCGGCACAGGTCCCGACGTGCCCGCCGCCGTAGGCGCGGTACGAGCGGACCTTCCGATGGGACGGCCCCGGCGTCCCGGCGTCGGACGAGGACTGGGCCATCGGGCGGGTGTCGACGTCGAGGCCCGAGTCCATGATCGCCACGAGCTGGCTCTCCCCCCGCACGCCGGCATCCCAGTAGGGCCGGCCCAGGTCTACGTCGCCCGACTGGAGCACCTCCTGGCTCTCGGCGGAGTGAAGGAAGGCGAACGGCAGCACCTCGCGGATCGAGACCACGTCCCGCAGCAGCGCCAACCGCGCGAGGGAGCCCGGGTCGCGCTCGAGGTCGATCGTCCCGAGGACCATCCGGAGGCTCGGGCTCGAGACCACGGCGCCCGCCGGGTCGATCCGCAGGCCCGCCGCCGCGAGCGCGTCCAGCACCTTCCGCGGATCGGTCCGCCGGTCGAGCTTGACGGCCACCCGGATCACCGGGACCCGGGCCTCCTCCCGGCCACCGACACGGACCACCGTCACGCGGCGGTAGACCACGGGATCGAGGAGCAGGCCCCCGGCACGGTCGTCCGGCACCAGCCAGGGCAACCGCCCGAGGGCAGGGTCCACCTTGGCCGCCGCCGCCGGCGGCAGCGGGGGGACCAGGTCCACGCGCGGGAGTACCGGCGCCGCGTGGAACCCGACCTCGGCGACCACCGGCAGGCCGGTGAGGACGAGGAGGAGCGCGATGAAGATGACCGGGAGCGGACGAGCGGCCTGGCGCCGCGCACGGCGGGAAGCGGGGGGCATGGAAACCTCGTTTCACCGGGCGGCAGCCCGGTCGGTTCCCCCGCAGGTACGTCGAGCCGGACGGGCCCGCAACCGCTTTCCGGTCGCGCCTGGCGCGCCCGGTGGCGCGGCGCGGGCCCCCGGGCCCGGCGCCGCGCCGCGGAAAGGAAGGCGCTCGTCAGGACCTGGTCAGCCAGGCCCGGAGCATCCAGAGGGTCTTCTCGATGCCGTCCAGGTGGCCGTCGAGCAGGTTGGCGGTCGTGCGATCACCGGCTTCCTCCGCCACCGCCAGCGTGGCCGCGAGGCCCTCGCGGAGCGCCTCGAGGTCCTGCCGGTAACGATCGACCATCCCCGGGGCGGGAAGGGTGCCCGGCAACTCCTCGAGCCGGGCCGACTCCAGCACGTCGGCGAGGGTCAGCGGCGGGGTCCCGCCGAGGGCAAGGGAGCGCTCGGCGAACTCGTCGGCGGCATCGGCCCAGCGCTCGTATTCCTTTTCGAACAGGGCGTGGAGCTGGAAGAACTGGGGACCGGCCACCATCCAGTGAAACGCCCGCAGGCGCTGGGCGAGGACCGCCAGGTCGGCGGCGTGGCGGTTCAGGGCATCGGTCAGCTTCGGGTTCGTCATCGCTTCGTCTCCTTGCTTCCGGGATCCTCCCGGTCATCCCCTTGAAGAGCACGACCCGTGCCAACGGCCCGGATCTTCCGCAACGAACTGCAGGCAAGGTGGTTACGAGCCCCCCCGCCCGGACGCGATCCCGGGAGGTCGCGAAATATCGCTCCTGGATGTGCGATACTTCACGCTGCGCGACATTTCGCGCGGAAGGAGCCGGAGTGCGACGGGAAACCCTCCAGGCAATCCTCGAGGCGGTCACCCGGGTGATCGACGCCGACCTGGCGGCGATTCTCCTGCTCGACACGCCGGGCCGGCTCGTCGCCGTCGCCGCCCACGGCAGGCTGGCGACCCCGCGGCTCGAGGGTCTCCGGGTGGACCTGGGGACCCGCCCGACCCTCGCCGACGCGCTGCGGCGGGAGGAACCGACCCTGGTCTCCGAGCACCACGGCGGCAGGGAACCCGACACCTTCGAGGACGTCGTACCCCTGCCCGGGGACCACTCGTGCCTGGTGGCGCCGCTCCGGGACGACGGCCGCCTCCTCGGTGCGATGACCCTCGACGCGGCGGCCTGCGGGGTGTTCTCGGAGGTCGAGGTCCGGGCCGTGGGAGCGTTCGCCCTGCTCGCCGCGCGCGTCCTCGCCGAGGAGGAACGGAGCGATCGTCTCGCCCGCCGGGCGGCCTCCCTCGCGGCGGAACGAGCGGCCCTGGACCCGGAGGGGCCCGCCGGGGCCACGCTGGTCGGAACGAGTCCCGCCTTCCGGGCGGCCGTGGAGCGGCTCCGCCTGGTCGCGCCGACACCCGCCACCGTGCTGATCACCGGGGAGACGGGGACGGGCAAGGAACAGGCGGCGCGGGCGGTCCACCAGTGGTCTCCCCGCGCGAAGGGGCCCTTCATCGCCCTGAACTGCTCCGCCCTCCAGCCGGAACTCGCCCTCTCCGAGCTGTTCGGCCACGAGAAGGGGGCCTTCACCGGGGCCCATCGCCAGCGAGCGGGCCGGTTCGAGCTCGCCGACGGCGGCACGCTCTTCCTCGACGAGGTCGCGGAACTCCCGGCCGGTGCCCAGGCCCAGCTCCTGCGCGTGCTCCAGGAGGGCACCTTCGAGCGTGTCGGCGGGTCGGTCACGCTCCGGGCGGACGTGCGGATCGTCGCCGCGACCCACCGGGACCTCGAGGAGGAGGTCCGCCGGGGACGCTTCCGCGAGGACCTGCTCTTCCGGGTCGGCGTCTTTCCCGTGCGCCTGCCCCCGCTCCGGGAACGGGCGGGCGACATCCCCCTCCTCGCCGCCCACTTCCTGGCGCGGCTGCGGGACAAGCTGGCGATGCCCGCGCTCACGCTCTCCGAGGAAGCCCTGCGCCGGCTCGAGGTCCACGACTGGCCGGGAAACGTCCGGGAACTGGCCAACGTCCTCGAGCGGGCGGCGATCCTCTCGGGGGGCGGGACGATCCGGGCCCGCCACCTCGACCTCGGCCGGCGGAGGGACCCTTCCCCCGCGTCCCCGGCCCTCGCGGGGGAGGCACGGGTCCCGCTGCCCCCGGGGTACCGCCTTCCGCCCGACCTCGGGCGCCTCGACCGGGCCCAGGCGATGGAAATCCTCCGGGCGATCGACGAGGCGGGAGGCAGGATCGCCGGGCCCGGTGGGGCCGCCGAGAGGCTCGGGCTCCCGCCCGGAACCCTTCGCAGCCGGATCGCCCGTCTCCGCCTGCGTGCCTGACGCCCGGATTTCAATCCTGAATCCGGCCCGGCGCAGGGCGATCCGAACATGTCCGAATTCGTTCGAGAGGCGCGGCACCCTCCTTGCAAGAAGGCCCCGCTGGAGAGGAGGGTCCTCCATGAGATCCGTGCACCCCGACACGCCGCCCGCCGTACTCGTGGTGCTGCTCGCGATGCTCGTGGTCGCCGCTCGCCCGTCGGCCATGGCAGCCACCGACGCCGTGAACGGCGGGACGATCCGCGTGGCGGCCAACTACCACCCCGGGGGAGCCACCCGGGACGAACAGCGCGCGATCGCGGAGACCCACGACCTGGTCGTCCTCGGAACCGGCTGGGGAGACTCGGGGCCTCCGGACGAGTACTACCGGGTGAACCCGCGGATCGTCGCCCTCGAGTACCAGTCGTGGTTCGACACGGGCCCGGGCGCCCCGGACTACGAGTACATCTCCGAGAACCACGAGGACTGGTTCTACCACGACCGGGATGGCCACCGGATCGCCACCTACCGGACGGCGAGCCGACCCGACTGTGACCCGGCCCGGTGCCCCGCGGAACCCGGCTTCTGCAACTGTCGGTTCGGGCTCAACCTGCGCAACGAGGGATTGCGTCGCTTCGTGGCGGAGCGTCTTCGGGACCTGGTGACGGCGGGGGGCGAGTGGGCGGCCCGCCGGGCCTTCGACGGGATCTTCCTCGACAACACGTCACCGGCCTGGCCCTATCGTCCCGTCAAGGTGGCCAACGGTACGGTCAGCGGCGTGCCCGTCTACGAGGACGGAACCGAGCAGACCGAGGCGATGTGGGTCGAGGACCAGGACGGTTTCGTCGCCGCCATGAAGGAAGCGATCGGCCCCGACAAGGTGCTGCTCTTCAACGGCTGCATGACCAGCGCCAACTACCCGACGTGGCAACCGAATTCCTACCGCTTCCTCGAGCACGCGGACGGCTGCACGATGGAGGACTGGATCGTCGAGGGGAAGGACCGCGATGCGCGGCCGAAGACCGGGGACGCATGGCGCCGCGACATCGACCTGTTCGCCGGCGTGAACGACCGGGGCAAGTGGTCGACACCGCTGATGGGCAGCGGCGTCCACGAAGCCGGGGTCAACCGCTACGCGATCGCCTCGGCGCTCCTCATCTGGAAGGGACCGAGGAACGCGATGAACTTCTGGAAGGGGACCGCCATCGAGGCGATTGCCGGGAGGTTCCACGACACCTTCCCCGAGGCGTCGATCGACCTCGGGACACCCCGCGGAGAGTACGCGACCGACGAGAACGGGATCGCCCGGCGGAAGTGGAGCAACGGCCTCGTGCTGGTGAATCCCACGTCGACGACCCGGACCGTTCCACTGGACGAACCGATGCGGACGGCGGACGGGGACCTGGTCACGGAGGTCACGCTGGCGCCCGGCCGCGCCGAGATCCTCGTCCGGGAGGAGGGCGGCGGCCAGGAGGAGCCGCCCGGTACCGTGGAGAATCTCCACCGCACCGACACCCGCTAGGTTCCCGGGCGCCTGCGCACGACGCAGCTCCACCAGCGCACGGGGCTGGCCTCCCGGGCGTCGACCCGGGCGAGGGAAGCATCGACCCAGGCGTCCCGCGCGGAAACGGGAACTCCCGGGTAGAGGCGCCCGCCGAACGGCGGGAGGCGCACGAGGGCGGCCAGTTCCACGACCGGGACCGGAACGTCGTCGAGGCGCTCCGCCACGAGTTCCAGCCCCGCCTCGTCCGCCTGGGCCAGCAGGTCCTCCCGGCGGCGAACCGGCCCCGCCGGTGCGGGCTCCCGGCCGAACCGGCGCTCGCCTTCCCGGGCGAGGGCGACCTGGAGCGGCGCCGGCGGCAGGTCGGGCACGTCCGCGAGCTGGGCGGCGGGAACGTTCCAGGCGAAGCGCCCACCGGGCCGGAGCACGCGGGCGATCTCGGCAAGGCAGCGGGCGAGGGGCACGAAGTGCCAGAGGGCGGCGGAGCACGCCCCCGCATCGAAAACCGCCTCGCGAAACGGAAGCGCCGCTGGTGTGACGACGGCCGTCCCCGCGATGCCCGGGGGAAAACGGGACGCCGCGACCCGCAGCATCGCGGCCGCCCCGTCCGCCAGGACCAGCGAGATCTCCGGCCCCGCGCGGGCGAGGAGGCGCTCGGCCACGATCCCGGTGCCGGCGGCCAGGTCGAGGATCCGCTCCGCGGGACGCGGTTCGAGGAGGTCGACGAGGATCCCGGCGAGCGCACGGTACAGGACGCCCCCGGCGACGATCTCCGCGTACGACTCGGCGGCCCGCGGATCGTCCCAGGAGTCCGGGTCCCGGGGCGCCACCGGCCGGCTCAGGCGCGGCCCTCGGCCCAGGCCCGGGCGAGGGCCTCGAGCAGGTCCGCCGCGTCGACCAGGGCGCCGGCATCCAGGTTCTCGGGCACGTCCCGCCGGGAGTGGACCGCCAGCACTGCCCGGGAGAGCTTCCCGGAGGTCAGCGTGACGACCCGGCGGCACACCCGCTCGAGGACCGTCGCGTCGGTCGCGGTGCCCGGCGGCAGGCAGACCCGCCGCGCCGCGACCCCGGCCTCGGAGGCCCGGTCGAGGACCCAGCCGACTGCCGGGTCGCGGCCGACGACGCCGACGGGCCCCGGACCTCCGACCCCGTCCAGGTTGATCACGAGGGTCGGTTCCAGGTCCCACCCGAGGGCCTCGCCGCGGGCGAGCTCCCGCGCGCCGGCGAGCATGTCCTCCTCCCCGCCGGTGAAGACGACGACCAACTCGGTCCACGGGGGCGGGTCCGCCGCGAACCGGCGGGCCACCTCGAGGGCGACGGCGAGCGAACCGGCGTTGTCGAGCGCCCCGGGCGACTCGTTCCCGAACGACAGGGCGGCAAGGCCGAGGAAGGAGAGCGCCCCGGTCCCGGCGAGAAGGCGGCCCAGGCCGTCTCCCGTGCTCTCGTCGGGGGAGAGCCAGGAAAGAACGACCCCGGCCAGCCCGGCGGTCCCGGCCGCGACCAGCGCTCCCCGGGCTGCCAGGGGAATGTTCTGGGACTTGCTGTCGTGGTGGGCGACCAGGACGACCCGCCGTTCCGGCTCTTCTACCGGGAACCGCGCGACGAGGTTCGCCGTCTCCGTCTCCCGCTGCCCGTGCTCGAAGAGGCGGTCGACGCGGAGGAGCGACCGCAGGAGCGCGAATCCCGCGGCGGCGGCCGTGCCGGTGGCGACGATCTCCGGCGGCTTCTTCCGTCCCATCCAGCCGAGGGCGCAGGCCCCCGCCAGCGCGCTCATCGCGAGGCGGTAGGCCAGGATCGGCCCACCCCGGCGGTAGCGGACCTCGTCCTCGTCCACCTCGAGCCCGGCCTCGCGGAGCAGCTCCCGCAGCCGGGCCCGGACGCGCTCGTCCCCCGGGCTGCCGGCCGCCCGGGGGATCGCCAGCTCGCGGACCGTCCCGAGGAGATCGGGAATCGCCCGGTGCCCGTCCATGGTCGGCCTCCCTTCCGGCCGGATCGATCCGGCCCACGTGGAGAAGCTAGTGCTGGGCGCTCACCGTGACCTTCATCTTCTTGACCAGCGGGATCGCGTAGTTCAGGGTGATCCTCCGGATCTGCGCCTGTCCCGCCCGTCCCCGCCAGATCCGCTTGCGGAAGACGAACTCGTCGATCACCGCGTCGTTCTCGTCGAGGAGGGTCACCTGCACGTTCAGGGTCCAGGCCTGGTCGCCCGGGTTCTCGGCAAACACCGTGTACCGGACCCAGGAGAACCGGGACTCTCCCCCGGGGGGCGGGAGCAGCTCCCGGATCAGGGGCTTCCGGTCCCGCACGACCTGGATCGTCGTCACCCGCAGGTCCCCGACCGTCAGGTCGAGCCGCGTCGCCTTGTCCAGGGCGAACGGGACGGTCCTTGCGGCGACGAGCCCCGCTGCCGGCGCGGGAACCACGGCGGCGAGCAGGACGGCGAGGACGATCAGCAGACTGGTCTCGTGGCGCATCGGCGAGGTCTCCTTCCTGTCCGGCCGGGCCCGGTCGGGCCCGCACCCGGCCGAGCCCATGGTACTCCCCCGGTCCACGGCGAGCGAAACTGGACGGCCGGTGAATCGGTCCCTAGATTCGCCACGTGGAACATGGCCCCGGCCATGGAGGACATCCGTGAACCAGGCGACGACGGACGGGACCCTCCACGAGCTGCGCGTGCTGCTCGAGGAGGAGATCCAGGCCGGGCGGCTGACGCTCCCGGTGATGCCGGACGTGGCCCTCCGGGCACGGGAAGCGGCCGCCAGCGCCGCCTCGAGCGCCAGGGACCTCGCCCAGATCCTCGAAGCGGACCCCGCCCTGGCCGCCCGGATCCTCAAGATGGCCAACTCGGCGATGTACGCCGGGCTCTCCGAGATCCGGGATCTCTCCCACGCGATCGTCCGGCTGGGGGCCGCGATGGTCGTCGCCGTCGTCGTGGGCGCGGCCGGCAAGGAGGTCTTCCGGACGAAGGACCCCGCGTTCCGGGGCCTCCTCCGCGACTCCTGGGAGGCGTCCGTCCACGCGGCCGCGGTGGCCCGGCTGCTGGCCGACCGGGCGAGCATGCCCCGGGAGGAGGGGATGCTCGCCGGCCTGCTCCACGCGTCCGGTGACCCGATCCTGGTCCAACTGGTCGAGGACCTGGTCCACCAGGGGCGGATCGAGCGCCCCTCCGTCGAGACGATGCGGGAACTGCTCCGGCTCCTCGCGCCCCGGGCGGCCGTGCGGCTGCTCTCCAAGTGGGGCCTCCCGGAGACGATCGTCCGGGCGATCGAGTACCAGCAGGCGCCGGGAGCGGCCCCGGAACCGTTCCGGAAGGCGGCAGCCCTGGTCACCCTCGCCTCCCTCGCGGGACGCGGGTCCGTGGCCGGGGAACCGGTGGAAGAGCTGGTCCGGCACCTGGGAAGTCACCCGGCGGCCGGGCTCCTGCTCCTCGACGAGGAGCTCGCACGGGAGCTCCTGGACCGTGCGCGGGAGGAAGGACGCGAGATCGCCCAGGCCTTCACCTGATCGCCCGACAGGCCCGTGCTGAACACCGGTTCAACACGAAACGGTTTCGGCCTCAATGGTGCGGTCTCTCGACCGAAAAGAAGTGCGGGGGGGCGCGACGTGACCGGGGCCCCGGGCAGGAGAAGGGCATGCGGAACAGCCGTGGCTACACCCTGACCGAGATCATCGTGGCGGTGGCGGTGATCGCCATCCTCGCCGGCGCGATGACGCCCCTGATCTTCAAGCAGATCGAGCGGTCCCGCGCCGCGCGGGCCCGCCAGGACCTGGACGCCATCAAGGCGGCCTTCCCCCAGTACTACGCCGACACCCAGTACTGGCCCTGCCGCTGGGATGCCTCGACCAGCCGCAACGTCCACGGTGACTTCACCGCCTTCCGCTGCCTGTACGAGGACGACGACCTGCACGGCTGGGACGGACCGTACCTCAACGAGTCCGCCGGCCGCGTGGCCGGGCACTACCGCGCCGCCGTGCGCCGGAACGGCGAATGGCACGGCGTCGTCGATCCCTGGGGCCGCCCCTACCGCGTCTTCGAGGCCAACGTCTCGACCTCCGGGGCGAACTACGGGACCATCGTCCTCTACTCCCGCGGCAAGAACGGCAGGACCGACACGTCCACCGCCAACCTGATCGCCGGCACGGCCAGTGGAGACGACATCGTCACCATCGTCACCCGCAAGGCCGCGGACTGAGTCCGCCGGCGGGCGGCCGGGAGGCGACCGATGGCGATCCTTCGCTTCGGGGAG